>JBKDRU010000001.1:0-69482 GCA_046341215.1 Vampirovibrionales bacterium
GGATCCCACCCGTTCCCATCCCGAACACGGCCGTAAAGACTGCAGGCAGCGACAATACTCGAGGGGTGACCCTCCGGAAAGATAGCCCTTCGCCTAACTTCCTTTTAACAAGCCTCCCCCGACCTAAAAAGTCGGGGGAGGGTTTTTTATGTGCTTTTCTATCCTTTTGTAACAAAGTTATTTTAAACTGTTATAATGCGCCAATTTTAGAGATGATACGTTGCAGGGTAATCTTTAGCAAGGTAGAATAAGACAATTTGGAAAGGCATCTGTGTTTCTCTGAATTGCTGTTATAGACCAGTCCTAAAAGGATGCCTCATGCCAAAACGAAACGATCTGAAACGTATTTTAATTATCGGGGCGGGACCTATTGTCATTGGGCAAGCCTGCGAGTTCGACTATTCAGGCACGCAAGCCTGTCGTGCCTTAATGGAAGAAGGCTACGAAGTCATTTTGGTGAATTCGAATCCTGCCACGATTATGACCGATCCCAACCTTGCGACCAAGACCTATATCGAACCGCTCACCCCGGCCGTCTTGGAAACCATCATCGAACAAGAACGCCCCGATGCCCTGCTCCCCACGATGGGCGGTCAAACAGCGTTGAATCTGGCGTATGACTTGCATCACAATGGCGTGCTTGAAAAGTATCAAGTGGAACTCATTGGAGCGAATTTTAATGCCATAGATGTCGCCGAAGATCGTGAACGCTTTAAGCAACTGATGACGCAAATTGGGCTAAACTCTTTTAAAAGTCATACCGTCACCAACCTTGCCGAAGCGCATCTCGCCGCCAAAGACTTGGGATTTCCCATGATTGTACGACCTGCGTTTACGCTTGGTGGCAGTGGCGGAAGCGTGGTTTACACGCCTGAAGAGTTTGAAGCGAAAGTGGAATACGGCTTGCATTTATCGCCGATTAGCCAAGTTTTGTTGGAAGAATCCGCCTTGGGGTGGAAGGAATACGAGTTTGAAGTCATGCGAGACAAGGCGGATAATGTCGTGATTGTCTGTTCCGTTGAAAATGTGGACCCTATGGGGGTGCATACGGGCGACAGCATCACGGTTGCCCCTGCTCAAACCTTGACAGACAAAGAGTATCAGCAGCTGCGGAATGCGTCCATGCAAATCATTCGAGCCGTCGGTGTTGAAGCCGGCGGATGTAATATCCAGTTTGCCATTCACCCCAGCACGGGACGCATCGTCATTATTGAAATGAACCCTCGGGTGTCTCGTAGTTCGGCGTTGGTGTCGAAAGCCACAGGCGTGCCGATCGCCAAAATCTCGGCTCGTTTAGCGGTGGGCTATTCTTTAGATGAAATCCGCAACGATATTACGCAATCAACGCCAGCGAGCTTTGAACCTGCGATTGATTATGTGGTCACCAAAATCCCACGCTTTAGTTTTGACAAGTTCCCTGAAGGCGGCAACCAGCTTTCGCCACAAATGAAAAGCGTCGGCGAAGTCATGGCAATGGGCAGAACCTTTAAGGAATCCTTTAAAAAAGCCTTACGCTCCCTTGAAATTAAGCCCTTGTACTTTGATTTAAGCCAAGGCTTTGTCTCTAAAGAAGAGCTTGAAACACAGCTCAAAACCGCAACGGCGGATCGCATTTACTGGCTCTTGCAAGCCTTTCGCCAAGGCGTGCCGATGGACAACATTCACGCGTGGACGAAGATTGATCCGTGGTTTTTGGCGAATATCGAAGAGATTTTAAAGGATGAGTTGGCGATGACGTCTCATGCAAGGGTTGAAGCGATTTCAGCGAGCGACCTGCGTCGTTATAAGCAAGACGGCTTGAGCGATGCGGAATTGGCTCAACACTTGGGGCAGGATGAACACACCATTCGCCAAGTGCGTGAACACAAAGGCATTTTCCCTGTTTATAAATCGGTAGATACCTGTGCAGGCGAGTTTGAAGCTCAAACGCCCTATTTCTATTCCACCTATGACGCTGGTGAAAACGAAGCCCCCCAAGGGCTTCAGCTAGATGCCGATAATAAACGAGTCGTGATTTTAGGCGGAGGCCCCAACCGCATTGGGCAAGGCATTGAGTTTGATTACTGTTGCGTTCATGCCGCCATGGCGTTGCGAAAGCTCGGCTATGAACCGATTATGGTCAATTCTAATCCTGAAACGGTTTCGACTGATTACGATATGTCGGATAGGCTTTATTTTGAGCCGTTGACGGCGGAAGATGTGCATAATGTCTTGCGTCAAGAACAGCCCTTGGGCGTGATTGCCCAACTCGGCGGACAAACGCCCTTGAAGTTGGCTCGTGCGTTGAAGGACGACCCCTATTTTAAACCGCTAGGAACCAGTGTCAATGCCATTGATGATGCTGAAGATCGTGAAAAGTTTCGAGCCATTTTGAACGAACTAAATCTTAAAGCCCCCGAAAGTGGGATCGCTCGTAATGAAGCGGAAGCGGTTGCTGTAGCGAGGCAAATGGGCTATCCGCTGATGATTCGTCCGAGCTATGTCTTAGGCGGTCGTGCGATGCGGATTGTGTATACGGAAGCGAGCTTGCTACATTACTTAGAAGAAATCCTCGCCGTTGAGCCTGATTCGCCTGTGTTGATTGATCGCTTCCTTGAAAATGCTCGGGAGCTTGATGTGGATGCCTTGTCCGACGGTGAAGATTGCTATGTCGCGGCGATTTTAGAGCATATCGAACAAGCGGGCATCCATAGTGGAGACAGTGCCTGTGTTTGGCCCACGCAACATATTAGTGCGGAAATGAAATCGCAAATTGAGGTCGCCACGGCTAATTTGGCGAAAGCCTTGAATGTGAAGGGATTGCTCAACATTCAGTTTGCGGTACAAAATAATGAACTCTATATTATTGAAGTGAACCCTCGTGCCAGTCGTACGGTGCCGTTTGTCGCCAAATGTACAGGCGTGCCAGTCATTCAAATGGCGGTACGTGTGATGCTCGGTGAAAGGCTTGCCGATGTGCTGGCGGATTCTCTGCCAGCGAGCTTACCGACGCATATTGCGGTGAAAGCCCCTGTTTTCCCGTTTATTAAGTTTCGTGAAAGTGACCCTATGCTTGGGCCTGAAATGCGTTCGACAGGCGAAGTCATGGGTGTGGATGATAACTTTGCACTTGCCTACGCCAAAGCCTTACAGGGTGCGGGTATCAAACTACCCTTAGATGGGCAAATCTTCTTAAGTGTGAACAATCACGACAAGCCCTATGCGGTGGAAGTGGCTCGTCGTTTTCAGTCCTTGGGCTTTAATTTGATTTCCACACAAGGCACGGCTCGCTTTTTGAGTGAGCAGGGTATTCCCTGTTTCCCTGTGCGTAAACGCCATGAAGGATCACCCAATGCTCAAACCTTGATTGAATCGGGCGATATTCAGCTGGTGATTAACACCCCTTCAGGCGATGAAGGCTTGTTGGATGATAGCTACATCCGCAAATCCGCCGTCATTCACAACACGCCCATGACGACCACGCTCACAGGGGCTATGGCAATGGCAGAAGCGATTGAAGCCCTTAAAACGCAGTCTTACAAGGTGCGTTCCTTGCAAACCTTATTTGCTTAATCTGCAAAAACAGACTATACTAATAAGTATCTGTGCAGTCAAAGAGGGAAAACGCATGTCCAAATCTTTTTATATTACCTTAGCATTACTTGTTATAACGGCGTTAGGAGCGGTGATTATTCCCAGTTATGCCCAACAAAAATTGCCCACTCAATACAAAAGTGATTCGTTGTGTGATACAGTGTTGCTTGAGTTTTATTGGGAAAAATGTAGTGCCTGCCGTAACATTGCTCCCTTTGTGGATCAAGTCGAAACGAACTTGAAATCCAAAGGCTTGAAAGTCAAACGCATTAACATTTATGAAGGTAATAATATGGAACTCGCCCAAACCTTTAAAGTCAATGCGGTGCCAGCCTTTTTCTTATTTGGGGGCAATCAAAAAACGATCGAATCCCTGCCGATTGGTAGTGTTTCAGGGGCTAATTTAGAAACAAAGGTAGATTCAGCCATCTCAAAATACAGAGCTTCTAAAAAATGTAGCTAGTGTTACATTTAATACATCTATTTGATACCCCTTAAACTTTTTTAGAAAATAGACGATACTTCACCAAAGCCGTTTTAGCAAGTGTAGAGGTATCAGGTTCATGTTTTCAAATAAAGCGTTTCGTCGTTACAAAGCAGCGGGCTTTACCCTAATTGAATTGGTGGTCTCTATTGGCGTGGTGGGCTTGGTGATTTTGCCTCTATTGTTGACGTCAACCACCATTATTACCAAAGGCTTGGTAGATTCAGCTTCTCACACGAAATCAAACTTTCAATTAAGCGAAATGTTTAACCAAATGGGCTTGGTCTTTGATTCAAGTTCTACAATGGCTCGTCCTGACAATTTCGCCACGTGGGATCCTCGTCGCGAATTTCAAATGACGTATTACAACGTCAACCGTGGCGTGGCAGAAAAAGTGGGTTACCGCCTCGTTAATGTGGGGGGAACCGTCACGGGAGTAGGGGTGACTTCCGTCACGACAGGCGGGAAGTGGTACCTTCAGAAACTATTAGACAACGGGCAGACGGCTGGTAATGGTACTGGTAATGAAACGTCTTCTCCTTATGCGACGTTGGCGTCCGATCAAGTAGAACTCCTTCCTCTTGGGGCGAATGGTCCAATGTTTAACTATTGTAATACGTCTGGCACTTGTACCAATAATCCTGCAGTATTAACGCCTGCCTTTCTAGGAGATTTGGATTCAATTACCCTTCAAATGCAAGGCGTTCAAGTCACCGCACCGGGAATCAAGCAAAGTGAAGGTCGGGTGATGACAGGCAATAAGCAATTTTTTATGGGAAAAAAATATGCGTCCCAAGCCGCAGGAGATTTGAACACAGCTTCTGCCGTTAGGGTCACGTCTTTAACAGATTTTTATGGGGTTGCCAATCAAAATGAAATCAATGCCCTTTCAGCATCTTTCAACAAACAAAGCAATACCAGCTTAGTGCTTCCTTCGGCGTCCCAAATCGCACCTGTTAACCTTACTGCCCCACAAACCCTACTCAATAATACGACTATTTTACGTGTGGCAGTGGATCAAATCAGAGGCAATTATGCCTTTGTGGGGCAACAAGGAGCCAATATCAACCTATATTTTTATAATGCGGTTAAAAATGAATTGACCAATGTAACCAGTAATGTCAGTCCTTCAGGTAGACCTAATGCCGATTTCCCTGTTGGTGACTATCCCTTGGTGATTGACGAGTTTACAGGTAAAGTCTTTTGGACATCGGACAACAAAGGCACTGCCGTGAACCCTTACGGCAAACCAGACGGTGGGACAGGAGCTAACAGAATGCACCTTCTGGGGTGGGATCCTTACCAAGCCACCTTAGGTGTCTTTTTAGTGGATTCAAGAAGTACTAACTTAAATACCATCGCCTATACCCTGATTCCCGATCATCAAAATGGGACGCTTTGGGCATTGCAAGACAACGGATTAACAGGCATCACCGCTCAAACACAAATTGTGGCGATAGATACCAATTCCATAGCTACCGTGTTTAATCAGGATTTAGAAACCATTGCAGGAGCTACTCAGTTTGATTACATCAATAGTTGGGACATCACCAATGGAGAAGGTGCCAATGTGTCTGGTGATCTCTTCTTAGCAGCGTTGAATAGATTTAATAATAAAATGGGAATGATTTACCTAAAAGCCAATCGTAATGGAAACACTGTTTCGATTACGTCAAGAGCCATGACCAATTCAGTGATAAACTCCGCTCCTGCTACCCCCGCCACACCTGATTCAGGGGCACGTTCCAATAATAGGCTAAGCCCTAATCGCCTTGTTGCGAATGATAATCTAAGAGCAGCAGGCTTTTTGACACGAACTTTAGCGAGTGGTACTCGTGATTTATATTACAGTGCTGCTACTATGAATACATTGGAATTGTCTCCTCTACTCACAGGTAGTCCGATACCTCCCATTGATCCGCCGTTTAATGCAAATGCATCCCAGCAACCTAGCCAAATGAAGCAATGGTTCCATAATAATTTTTATATCGGTATTGCCGATAGTGGCTTCGTTCCTCGCTGGGGGGATGGTGAAGGTGCCTTATGGGTGAACAAATTCAATAATGATGACCCCTACTTTGGTGGGGTAAGATCCACCATGACGATGAACGTCACGGCAGGATCCTTCCCCAACTTTACCTTCGGGAATCTTATTTCACGAATTATATTTAGTACTTACGTTGTCGCTTATCCTGGCACAGGGCACTGCTTTCACGATATGGGGGTTAATGGTTCTCAAGTCATGACAAACAATGAAACAGTACGTGCCTATAGTGCTGTGTATACAGGCACTTCGACCATGTATCAACCTATTGTGGGCGACAATGACTGCAAAAAACAAGTCGCGTTACCTGAGGTAGGAGGTTACAACCGCAACCAAAAAGGCGTGATGATTCAACGAAATACCAAGACAGGTGGAACGAATCCTTATCAAAATATCCAGTATTTCTTTCGGGATATGAATGGACAAGATCCTTGGATGATCCCTGTTCACCAAACCGACAAAGTGGCCTTCACCTATTGGGACAGTGTCAATTCTACCTATCGCTTGGATGTCTTTACAGGGAGCACCAACGCTTTTACAGCGGGGGCAGACGCGACACGTCCTACGGTTCCCGCTAGTTTTATGCAAGCCGCTAAAGAAAAAGATATTATCGGCATTAACTATAACCGTATGGAATTGATGGTTACCAATGCCAGCGGTGATGTAGTACTGTGGAAATTTGGTGGCGGTCGGCAGAATAATGCGGTGGCTCGAAATGGTCACTTCTTAACCCGACAAGCTGAACCAGGGCGCCACCTTCGCCTAGAAAGCCTGGGGCTTGAGTTCGTGCAAGATGCCACGAGTATTGCGGAAGATAATAGTAACGCTTATGTATTGCTTAGAGCTTCTACGCGAAATGGGATCACCAAACCCACTCGCCTAGTTCGCTTTAAATGCGATGCTCGACTCAAAGAAGGGGCTAAAAACAATTCATCTTTCTGTTACAGAATGAGTGAATTAAACTTGCCTGCTGCCTTTCCTAATACAGCCAGTATGGATATAACCGTCAATCAATCGCCAGATGCGACGGAAGCCTTTCTTTTAGTGGATTCTAACGTCTATCGTATTCCCGATCGCAACATGGTCGGAGTTGCCCCCAATAGCGTTTTAACCCCTTGGTATACAGGGTTTGCTCAAATGGGTGCGGGCATTGCACATTCTAGTAAAACAGGTACAATTTTTATTGTTCGTTGTGGTGAAGGGCAACCATTACGTGCTGGTGATTGGAATATTCGAGGCGGAGCCGATAGACGAGGACTCCTTGTGGCTACTGTAAACTCGCAGGGAATGCATAATGGAAACGTTCTAATCCCAATGGAATCTTGGACGGTGGAAAATGCCTTCAACGAAAACACTCACTATAGTGGACGCCGATGTGGCTTACGTATTGACGAGCAACGAGGCTTGTTTCATATTATTACTCAGAATAATAATAACCCTGCAAACCCGAGAAACTTTGTTTACACCTTCCAAAAACCGACGGGTTACGGACTGTTATAGAACTATTCAACTAAAAGAGGGATGCCCCAAAAGGTATCCCTCTTTTTGATATGAGGTATAATGCTTCTATAGAAGGAAAAACGTCACAATGTCTTATGCTCGTTGCTTTCAAGCCCTCGCCGATTACACTGAACACTTGCGTGAAGAACGCCAGTATTCTAACCATACGCTAGAAGCCTATGAACGAGACATTCAAGAGTTTCTGCAGATCTTGAGTGAAAGCGATTTGTACACACTTGCTGAAACACCTTTGCTTAATGAAGACGATGCCCCCCTTGCCCTAAGTTTAATGAAACGCAAACATGTAAACTTTTACCTGTCTCACTTACGTAAAGCGGGTCGTAAAAGCCGTACCATGATGCGTAAAACCTCTAGCGTTCGGGGCTTCTTCTTATGGCTTATGGCAAAAGGCTGGCTTGATGTCAACATCTTTGAATGGCTTGAACTCCCTAAGCAGATTCACACCCTACCCACCGTCTTAAAAGCGTCGGATATCCAAAAGCTTTACGCGCACATCCACGATCCTGATGAATGCCTAGCACTTGAACTACTTTACGCCTGTGGGCTAAGGGTCACTGAACTCATTAACTTACAGTGGAAGCATGTGGAACGCCGTGCAGGGTTTTTAAGATGCATCGGCAAAGGCAATAAGGAACGCCTTGTGCCGTTAGCGCAAGCGAGTTTAGACGTACTTGAACGAGCCTTGATGATAAAGCCTGCTGAAACGACACAAGGATACGTCTTGTGGAATGAAGATCCACCTAACGGGAAGGCTCGTCCGTATTTGCGGAAAGAGATTTATAATTGGACGCAACGTTGGGGGGCCTTGATTGGCAAGGATTTTTCACCGCATACGTTTCGACATAGCTTTGCCACGCACTTACTTGAAAATGGGGCAGATTTACGAGTCGTGCAAGAATTGTTAGGGCATGCAGATATTTCTACCACGCAGATTTACACGCACGTGTCTCGGCAACACATTAAAAAAGCGCATCACCAGCTATTTAACCCTTCGTTGGACTAGGCTTCACCTCTGTTTTTCGAGGACTCAAGCGAACACCCTTCATAAGCTTTTCCCAACGACGGCCTTCAGGGTTATTCGGATGGAAAGGCTCAACCCCTACTTCGTTTACGAAGAAGGGAATCATGCTCAATGCCACGACCGCAGGGGTAATTAAAAAGTTCCCCAACATGAGGGGATTGATGAGATGCGTGCCTGTTTCCTTCAATAAATGGGTAATCGGCGAATGTTTCAAACGCACGCTGATATAGCTCATCCAATTTTTGACGCTGGTTTCTTCTAAGGCGTCGATTAAGGTATTGGCTGATTTTTCTAATTCTGCCATTTCTTGACCAGACAACTCATTCTGTTTATAGAATAAGCCTAATTCAACGTTAGGTTCATGTCCTTGTGTATGCCAGCCATACAATAAATCTTTCTTGACACGAGCATAATTATTGAGTTCTAACTTCTTACTGCCTTCTTCTGTTTTATAATCAACGCCCTCATTTTTCGGACGATCCTTCACCTTGTCCCAATAGCCCCAACTATGTCGTCCCACTTCAAACAACCCACCCAGTACACCTGCTGCCGCCAGTTTAGATCCCAATGTAAGCACCTTAACAAACACAGCGGTATGGAATCCATTTGCCGCCGCATCTCGTTTATTGGTGAGTTCTTGACGCACCTTATTGTATTCACTTTGCGGATCTTCCACCTTGTCAATATGGCTAAAGTGCTTGTCGATAAAATCAGGCTTATAGTCTTTATAATCATTTTTAATGGAACGTTTGATGTTTTGTAGCTTACTGCGTGCGTTAGACACAATTAAAAAAGCCACCGCAGGACCAAAAAATAAGCCTCCAATTAAGGCGGAAAGCCCTGTACCGTAAATGACTTTAGCGGTACGTTTTAAAGCCACGTCTTCCCACTTTTTTCCGTCATGTGTTAAATGTTCAAAGGATTCAAAACCAAATACCGCAAAATAGTGTTTGGATATTCTGGTAAGAAATGAATTGATCTTCTTGTTTTGCTGTTGAGCTTGAAAAGCACGTAAGCTCATCATTAGAGTCGCTAAAGGCAAGCCAATCAAGGCACCGATTTTCGCCCCTTCTTTCAACCCGATTAAGCTGGCATGAGCAGGTTCAAATTTAGGATTGTCCAACAAGGCATCGGTTTGCACCAATACGTTTAAACGTTTGGCTTCTTCAGGGGTAAAGGTGGTCGGATTTTGTGGGTTAAGTTCTTCAGAAGTCTGCGAATTTTGGGACTCATCCGCTGTTTTAGCTTGAATGACCTTACTCAACGTAGGGTAGTTAAACGGCGTAGTTGACCAGTACAAAGGCTGCTTAGACGAAGCAATCGCAACACCATTTTGCGGTGCAGAAAAAGCAGGTACATTTTTTGGAAGAAAACCAGAGGCCATTGAAATATGCTTTCAGGAAATGTTAAGGGTGTTATTATAAAATCATTCCGAACATGGAATTATTATACACCAACACACTTGATTTGTAATCCTTTTTAGCATAAAACCGAAAGCTAAACTTTAAATGCGTTACATTACTAATGAATGTAAACTTCCAAGCTATAATAGCCTAAATGCGTTTCGCCAGAATACAATTCGTAGAAAATATCGATGAAACCACCTTCTTCATTAAAGTGATAGTCCAAACGACGGGTACGATTACGGCAGGTAAACGATGCCCCATCCACAAAAAACTGGTTAGAATACCATTCGCCTTGTTTAAACGTTTGTCTCGTATGAGCATCCCCAATAATCACCCAAGACATAACACCATCATGCAATTTAAGGGTGTTGGTTTGACGTTTGCCGTTGAGTTCTGAATCAAAGGCGATGATATAGGTGTCGTTGTCGACTTGAAATAAAGAGCCTTGAGCGTCTTGCTCATCAATGATGGGTTCTTCATAATTAACGGAATGGGTGTAGGATATTTCTAAACTGACACGGCGACGTAAATTAGGTACAGTGCCACGTTCAAAGTGCTGACTCATCATGAGGGGGCTTCCTTATTCAGTATCTTTTCTTCGTTAAAATCTTAATTCGTTATTGCTTGCCATCCATGTGGCGATATAGTTAAAATAACATACGAGCCAATGCGTATGCTAAAAAGCAAAAAATCTTCAACTAATTCTATGAACTTTTAAAAAGCCGTTTTAAAACGAGCCGTAATTTGATGCGGGCGTGTAATCGCCGAACCAATGACCACACCATACGCCCCCAAAGCAAGCCCCCGATCCACGTCTTCTACATCCCACACACGCCCTTCCAAGTAAACAGGTCGCGTGGGGAATGTTTTCACCAGCTCTTCTAAAAAGGCAAAATTAGGCGAATCCGTAGGAGCGTCCTGCGTTTCAAGCGTATAACCATTTAAAGTGCTGCTCAATATATCCACGCCAGCATCCACCGCAAAATGAGCCGAATCGATCGAATCCACATCCCCCATGATTTTGACGTGTGGGAAAGCGTCTTTCACGGCGGTGATGATTTCCGCCAGCGAAGCTTCTCGCGGGCGAGGCGTGGCATCTAGGGCGATGACGTCCGCCCCTGCTTCTGCTAAGGCTAAGGCATCTTCAAGGCGTCGGGTGATATAGACCACTTCTTTGGGAGCATTCGGCAAGGGGTACGGCTTATGCAAGCCAATGACAGGCAAGGTCGGATGTGCCTGCTTCACCTGTCGAATGAGATCCACATTCGCCAAACGCAAGCCTTCCGCCCCGCCTGCAAGGACGCTTTCACACAGGGCGAACATAACCATTGTGGGGGCGAGTGGCTCGTGATCTTCAGCTTGCACCGAAACCACAAAACGAGGGAGGGGGGAAGGATCGAATTGATTCATGTGTAAATCCTTTGACATTAAGTAGACAATCACTTTATAATCATAGAACACAGCTTTAAAAAGGGCAAAAGGGATAATGCTATGATTGCCAAAGACGTTCAAAGCACCGTTGAAAAAGCCACGCAAACGATTCAAACGACCTCCAACGTGGTGAATCAATCCGTGCAAGGCACTTTTTTAGACACGGTGGAATGGCTGGGCAATCCACTGAGTGCCTGGCTGTTTTCGCTGGCGTTGGGGCTTTTGGTGTTTTGGGGCATCCGCCTATTATGCCTAGGCATTAGCAAACCCCTCACAAAAATAAGTTCCGTGCATACCCCAGCGAGCCTAAGTTTTCTGAAAAAGTTCATCTTAAAAGCCATTGCCTATATCAGCCCTGTGGTGCTGTTTATTTTGGCGGTCTATGTCGCCGAAATACCGCTCAAGTTCAGCAAACCCATTGATGCCTTTTTTGAACCCTTCCCTATTTATGCCCTACTTTTGCAAGTCGCCTTGTGGATAAAACCCCTCACCAATGTCGCCCTCACGCATTATGTGGAAGCTAAAGCCGATGAAAAGCAACGCCTTTCCTTGCAAACGCTCTTGGGGCCAGTGACATTTCTCGTGGTCTTGGTGGGCTGGAGCCTCGTTTTACTGGTGGGACTCAATTTTAAAGGGGTCAACGTCACAGCCTTGGTCACCTCTTTAGGCGTGGGGGGGATTGCCCTTGGCCTTGCCATGCAAAACGTTTTAGGCGATTTAATCGCCTCCTTGTCCATTGCGTTGGACAAGCCCTTCCTCATTGGTGAGTTCATTGTCACACAAGACTTTAAAGGCACGGTGACGCATATTGGCTTACGTTCCACACGCCTAGAAGGGCTAGACGGCGAATTTTTGGTGATTCCCAATAATGACTTGATGAAAAGCCGTATTCGTAACTATACCCGTATGCAACGCCGTCGAGTGGAACATCATTTCAACGTGCCGTATGACACACCCTTAGACGTGGTGAATGCCATCCCTGCATGGGTGAGCGAAGGGTTTGAAGGCTTGGACAAAGCCACGTTGGAGCGTGTGCATCTCGCCAATTGCACGGATTTTGCCTTACAGTTTGAGGTCGTTTACTTTGTGGAAGATGCCGACTACACGGTGTATCGAGATGTGCATCAAGCGTATTTGCAGAGGCTTTTGAGCGTTTTGGCTGATAAGGGCATTACACTCGCTACAACGACTTACCCATTCCAGTCTTCTGGAGCTTGATGTGCAATTAATCTACAGCAGATTTTATCAAAATATAGTGGGGTTTATGCACTAGGAAACGGCTTGAAAAGGTGTCATTCTAAAGAAGAGTAGTTCTTTGAAAAAGGCATAACATCGTCTAAATACCTCATCCTCTCTTCGACTTTCGTGGCCAAAAATCAGACTTTCGTGGCCAGAAAACGGACTTTCGTGGCCAAAAATCAGACTTTCGTGGCCAAAAATCGGACTTTCGTGGCCAGAAAACGGACTTTCGTGGGTCGAAAAGTCGACTTTTGTGCGTCGAAAATTAAGAGGCATTTGCTCAATTTATAAAAAAGAGGGGAGGTCATAAAAACCTCCCCCTCTTTTCAAAATTAAAAAACTAAACGGTCGCTTTGGTTTTTTGATTCGCCGCATTCATGGCGGATCCTGCCTTGAACCACGCCACTTGCTCTTGAGCATAGCTATGCACCAAGGGTATCTGAAGCGTTTCACCATTGGCTTTTTTAACCGTGGCGATAATCTCAGAATTAGGGGCTAAAGACGATTGACCGTCTAAGCTGATGAGGTCGTCGATGGAAACCAAGTCATAATCGGCTTTGTTTTTGAAGGTCAACGCCAAAACGCCTTGCTTTTTCAAGTTCGTTTCATGGATTCGGGCGAAACTCCTTGCAATGACTGCTTTTACGCCAAACAAACGAGGCGACATCGCAGCATGTTCACGACTAGAGCCTTCACCGTAGTTTTCATCCCCCACGATGATCGATCCGTTTTGATTTTTGAGTTCTTTCGCCTTCAACGCCCACGCTGAAACAGGACGCTCACTGCCGTTAATCACCATGTTCACAGGTTCTGCCTGCTTACCAGTGGATGCATCCACAGCGGTGAGGAGCATATTGTGGCTAATACCTGTTAAATGCCCGCGCAACGGCAACCAAAAACGACCTGCTGGTGAGATGTGATCGGTCGTCGTTTGCCCTTGCGTTTTAACGAGTACAGGGACATCGCTAAAGTCGCTTTGGGTGTTGAACGCCTTAAATGGCTGTAAAATTTCCAAACGATGACTTTGTGGATCCACCACAACCGTGAGGTGATCCCGCTTTTCAAGGGGAGCCGTATAGCCTTCCCAGCTAATGGTAAAGCCTTGTTCAGGAATATCCAAAGCGGTAGGCACAGGCAATTTTTCGCCTTCGAGTTCATCGGTGACAGGATTAAAGTGAGTCGATCCAGCCAAAGCATAGGCAATCACGAGATCAGGGCTGCCGATGAAGGAAAGCGTTTCCGCATTGCCGTCATTACGCTTGGGGAAATTACGGTTGAAGGACGTGATAATGGCGTTCTGCCCAGCAGGCATGCTGGTTCTGTCCCAGTTACCGATACAAGGTCCACACGCATTGGCGAGTACAACGGCTCCGAGTTCTTCAAAAACCGCCAAAATCCCTGTGGATTTAATCGTTTCATAGACTTGAATCGATCCTGGGGTAATGAACAAAGGCGCCTTCAATTTAATGCCACGCTTAATCGCAGCACGAGCAATCACCGCAGCACGTTCTAAATCTTCGTAGCTGGAGTTGGTGCAAGAGCCGATCAAGGTTGCACTAAAGACTTCAGGCCACGCATTTTCCGTCACTTCGGCGGAAAACTTGGAAATCGGTCTCGCACGATCAGGGCTGTGAGGGCCTACCAAGTAAGGCTCAAGGGCGTTGAGATCAATTTCAATCACTTCGTCAAAGTATTGCGACGGATTGGCGTAAACGTCCGCATCGCCACGCAAATCTTCGGCGTATTCGTTGGCTAAATCAGCAATGTCTGCTCGTTCGGTGGCACGCAAGTAGCGTTCCATGCTCGCATCATACGCAAATAAAGACGTCGTCGCCCCCAATTCCGCTCCCATATTGGTGATGGTGCCTTTGCCTGTGCAACTCATGGCGGTCGCCCCTTCGCCGAAGTATTCGACGATTTTGTTGGTTCCACCTTTGGTCGTCAAGATTTCAAGCACTTTAAGGATAATATCTTTAGGCGACGTCCAACCGTTGAGCTTTCCTTTGAGGTGAACACCCACCATTTTCGGTGCGCGAACATCCCATGTCAAACCCGCCATGACATCGGCGGCATCAGCACCACCCACGCCAATCGCAACCATGCCAAGCCCGCCTGCATTCGGCGTATGGCTGTCGGTTCCGAGCATCATGCCACCGGGGTAAGCATGCTTTTCAAGCACGACTTGGTGGATGATTCCACTACCAGGACCCCAGAAGCCCATGCCGTATTTTTTCGCCGCAGATTCTAAGAAGGCATAGACTTCTTTGTTTTCTTCGTTGGCTTGCACCATATCAATATCGGCCCCAACTTTCGAGCGAATGAGGTGATCACAATGCACGGTAGACGGTACCGCAACGGTGTCACGACCTGCTTGCATGAATTGTAAAATCGCCATTTGAGCGGTGGCATCTTGCATGGCTACTCGTGCAGGACGCAAGGCGAGCATGGAAACACCACGATCGATGCCTTCTAGCGTATTGATGTCATCGACGTGAGCAATCAAGATTTTTTCTGCGGTGGTGAGGGTGTTACGCCCCAATTGTTGCTTGGCTTTGGCAATTTTTTGACGAGCGGCTTCATAATGCGAACGAATGCGTTTAAGGGTTTCTTGCTTGTTTTCCATTTTAGACTTTCCTTCTCTAGGAGTTAGCCCTCTATATTAGAGCAATAGGGCTTCAGACACTATAACAGACCCCTTCATTATAGCAAGAAAACGCAAAAGAAAACCATTTTTCTGAAAGCTACAACGCTTAAGGCAATTCTTAAGCCTTCCTAAACTTACGGACTTCAAATACGATTCTCATGTTATCTTTTAAAAAGCCTTTTATAGGCTATATATTCGTAATCCAGAAGGAAATGTTTATAATGAGTACTGCCACCCAAGATTTAGCTAAAGTCAAAACCCTTGCCAAAGACTTAGGCAAAGAAGTTCCCAGAAGCCCTTATTCCAGTGAAATTGCTGGCATTATTTTGCTCGCTCGTGTGGTGGACAAAGCCCGTGCCCAATTGGTGGGACTCATCCCCAATAAAGATATTTACGAATACGGTGCCCCTGCGGATCGAAGCCTGTTTAAGCAGTTTTCGCTTGATGCCCAAGCCCTTGAGGCGTTCATCGCCACAGGTGCCAGTGATGCCGAAATTGGTGAGTGGGTTCTTGCAAATGGTGAAAAAACCGATGCTGAATCCATTGCCGTGTTTAACAATGAGTGGAAGTCCAAGCGTTTGGCGGATTTAGCGCCTGCGTCTCAAGCCCATATCGAAAAATTGCTCAAGCAAGCCAACCTGCCTGAAAAAACGGATCGTTTGCGTTATTTGATTGATGTCCTCGATGCAAAAGATGGTCGTTTTTAGGTTATATCTGTTTTTAGATAATTATGTACTTTGCTGAGATTTCCTGTTTTTTGGGTTTCTAGCTCCTGTTTATAGTTGGTCGGTCGTCAGAGACCTTTGCTCCGCCAAACCGCCATAATGGCGGTCTACATGTTAGCTTGTCTATAAATGGGGGGGATTACTCATCACCTCTAAAGGCGGCTTAAGGGAGGGAGGGTCTTGGTCGCCCCCCTTCCGTCGAAAAAGTCTCTGACTTTTTCTCTTGGGAAAGAAAACCGTTGGTTTCCTCTCCCAACCTCTCCATCCTAAAGGTGAAGATTCACTTCGTGAATGAGTTATCCCACCCCTCTCGCTTTCCCTTCGTTCCTGCCGTCCGCTAGGAAGCCTCGCGTTTTTGCGTTGTCGGCAAGCTTTTTATCTCGTCTCGTCATTGCGTGTTGATTTTTGACTCGTTGCAGAAGCCGACGTCCAAGCACTAAATCCGAGCGGGTGAGCGAACTGCGAATCCCCGAGCGATTTTGCGGACGTCCAGCGTGTAGCAAGTGATGCAAGCGAAAAGGATGAGAAAGGGGGTGGATTTTTAAGGAGGGGGAAAGAGAAGGAGAGCCGCAACAATTTCCTTCTTTTTCCCCCTCCTTGAACCGCCTTTGGGGGTTTGGGGAGTCTTTGGCGGCACAAAGACCCCCAAGCACCAGCTCAAGAAGGGAACTAGCCAAAACTAGGAAGCAGAAGACCCCCAAGCACCAGCTATAAATGAAGCTAAACATCCAAAAAATGATAGGCTTAGCTCTAAATTGTCGACACCTTATTCAAAATCGAGGCACAAAGGGCTTCGGCAGAGCTTTGACGAGAAAGTCGTTTCGCTTCTAAGCTCATGGCATGGCGTTCCGTGGGGACGCTTAACCAGTGTTGAATCGTCTGAATCAAGGCATCCGCATTGGCGATGCACGACCCTGCCCCTTGAGCCAACAACCATTCCGCCGTCCCCTCTTCTTGAGGCATCAAGCGTTCTTGCTGGTCAATCAACAACGGCACCCCGTGATGCAAAGACTCAAAAACGGTGGCGGCTCCCGGTTTGGTGACGATGGCATCAGCAAGGGCATACAAGTTCAGCATATCGTCTTCGGCGGTGGCTAAAAGTACCGACGCATCAGGGTGTTGATTCACCAAAGCTTTGACACGCCTTTGAAGGGGCTTATTCGCCCCTGCTTGAAACACAATGTTGATGTCACTCGCCACATCAGACGCTAAAAACGCCTTAAACAGCCGTTCAATCGTACCGCCACCTGCCCAACCTGCATTAAAAAAAAGCGTTAATCGTGAAGCATTTTCACCCCAAACCGAACGACGCATCGTCTGCTTTTCAGCAGGTGTCCATGTCTTCGCATGAGGCATCGTCGGCAAACCCAGCTCGCTAATGTCAGAGGCTTTAACGCCATAGTCGTAAAGTTGCTTTGTCGCACCTGCTGTGGCGGTGAAATAATGGGTCACATTAGCACGCACCCAATCTTTCCAAAACCCATAACACGGATCACTCACAACAGTGAAGAGGGGGAGGGGGCTGTCGTGTGTTTTGGCGTGAATGCGTTGTAAAATTCCCCCGAAATACTGCATCATCGGGTGCACTGAAATCAACATATCAGGCTGATGCTCGTTATACAACCTTTGGGCATAAGGGGTCATAGGCTCTAGAAAAACGGGTTGATGCGACAGTTGAAAAAGATTAATAAAATGGTAGTAAAGAAACATCCATGATTGGGCGTATCGTAAAAACCAGTTATACAAGCCCGCAAGTCCTTGATTGACGACATTTGATTTTTCAAGCACATTTTCAATATGTACTTCAAACGTGCAAGACTCATTCGAAAACGCCTGAAAGGCTTCGGCTAAGGCTTCGGCCACTCGCTTATGCCCCCAACCTGTTAAGGACGACAAAATAAGTATGCGTCGTTTTTTCAATGCCAAGGGTAAAACAGGAAACGGAATAAGGGTACTTATATCTGTTTGAATGGGCATTTGAGGTGGAGGATTCAAGATCAAATTCATGAGAGAATTGGGGCATCCTTTAACATTTTGTTCGTTGTTTTCTATTATATCGTGAGGACTTCAAAGTTCAAGTAGAAGGATTTAGACGGCTTGGGTCATCGTTGCCAAATACTCCGCCAAAGTCCCGTCTCCCTTGGCTTCCGCTTGAATGACTTGAATAATACGACTGCCTGTAATCATGCCGTCAAAACCCACGGCTTTCATCTGCTGGATGTGTTCAGGCGTTGAAATCCCAAAGCCCACGCATAACGGCAAGTCGCTATGCTGACGAATCGTGCCAATCAGTTCCTGCAAGCGACTGTCGTAACGCTCTTCCGTGCCTGTAATCCCCAAACGAGACACCACATATAAGAATGCTCCTGCGTATTGCGAAAAAGACGTAAAGCGATCTGCACTGGTAAGAGGCGACACGATGAAAATCAGCTCAATGCCTGCCAGATCCGCCGAAGGCTTGACTTCTTCCGCTTCTTCAGGGGGTAAATCGGCGATGAGGCACGCATCCGCCCCTGCATTTTTAAGCTGTTGAAAGAAGTTTTCCGCCCCTTCAGACAAGATCGTGTTGTAATAGACCAAGACCCCAATCGGGATGTCGGCATCTAAAGATCGAGCATAGGCAATGCTTTCAAAGGCATGAGGCAATTTATAGCCATTAGCCAGCGTTTCTGTCACCGCCGCTTGAATCACAGGGCCATCCGCAACAGGATCGCTAAAGGGGAAGCCCAATTCTAAAGCCGCTGGTTTGGCATCAATCAACGTTTTAAGGATGCCTTTGCTCGCTTCAACGTTGGGGAATCCCAAGAGTGTAAAGGGGATAAATGCTTTTTTCTCTTGAGCCTTGAGTTCAGCGAATCGTTTAGCAAATCGAGACATCTTCAGTTTCCTTATTAGATTTAAGCAACAGACGAATAGGCTTGCGTCAAGCTTTTCAACGCCGAGGCAATGGCATCGCCCATTTCACGAGTGCCGATGACGGTATTGCCTGCTTGGGCAATATCTTTCGTGCGTAAGCCTTGAGCCAGCACGCTTTCAATGGCGACATCCACCAAGTTCGCCAAATCAGGAGCCTCCCACGAAACAGCGACGAGTTCTTTTACCGACAAAATCGTGGCGATGGGGTTAGCGATATTCTGCCCCGCAATCGTCGGAGCCGATCCGTGACTAGGCTCGTACAAGGCATACGACCCTGTGCCGAAACTCGCCGAACTCAACATCCCCAAAGAGCCTGTCAACATCGACGCTTCATCCGACAATATATCCCCAAAAGTATTTTCGGTGAGCATGACATCAAATTGACGAGGGTTCAAAATCAGTTGCATCGCCGCATTGTCCACATACATGTGAGACACGGCAACATCTGGGTACTGCGGCGCCATCGTATCCACCACGTCACGCCACAAGCGAGAGGTGGCTAGCACATTGGCTTTATCAACAGAGCAAAGCTGTTTGCGTCGCTGTTGAGCGAGTTCAAAGGCGGTCTTGGCGATGCGTTCAATTTCCGCACGCGTATACGTCAAGGTATCCACCGCATCGTTCTCGTTTTGAACCTTGGGCTGACCAAAATAAAGCCCCCCTGTGAGTTCTCGCACCACGAGCAAATCCACGCCTGTAATGACCTCAGGCTTTAAAGTGGAAGCGTCCAACAAGGCGTCGTAAGCTTTAACAGGACGTGTGTTGGCGTACAGATTCAACGCTTTACGAATACCGAGCAAGCCTTGTTCAGGTCGCAAATGCGGAGGCAAGGTGTCGTATTTAAAGTCCCCGACGGCTCCTAAAAGCACGACTTCGCAATCTTTGGCGATACGCACCGTTGCTTCAGGCAAGGGCGTGCCTGTGGATTCATAGGCAACGCCCCCGATGAGGGCATCGTGGGTTTCTAGCGTGATGTCAAGGGCATCCGCCAAAACACGCAAGACTTTCAACCCTTCAGCGATGACTTCGGGTCCAATGCCGTCGCCTGCGAGTACCGCTACTTTTTTAATAATGCTCATGTTTTGAAGCCCTTTCCAAGTATTTCTATTTTTAATGAGGCGTTTCTTGAGGATACGCCTGTTCTATTAAATCACAAACCGCTGTCAGCATCGATTCCACCGATACATTTAAGCAGTCCGATGTCTCGCAATTGACTTGGCGATGTTGCCATAAGCAAGGACGACATACTAAATCGCTACGATACACGGTTTTAATCAGCCCTTCGGCATTTTCAGCAGGCGGAACGAGCAATTGCGGATCCGTCGGGCCGAAAAAGGCAAGCGTCGGACGCCGTAAAGCAATGGCGAGGTGCATGGGAGCCGAATCCACGGCACAAACCACATCCATGCAAGACATCAGCCCAGCCAAATCGGCGAAAGATTTGGTCTGCCCAAACAGGTTTTTAAACGTGCCTAAGGATGCTGGTAAAATCGCTAAAATATCCGTGATAATCGCTTCGTCGTCTTTGGCACCAACGAGATAAACCGCATGATTGCGTGACAATTGCAAGATGAAATCCGCCCATTTGATCGCTGACCAGCCCTTGTAAATGCCTTTGGCTTGAGACATCGCACTCACCCCTGGATGAATCAAAATATGCTTCTTGTGCGACGGCAAACGCTCTATTTTCAGAGCCTCCATGCTTTCAAGGGTTTTGGTGTCGAGCGTCTTGGCGTGAGGGTAAGCAGGCGTTTTTCCGAATTGATAGTCTGACCCAAACAAGGGTTTCAAAAAGCTTCGAGCTAGTTCAAGGTGCATGACACTGGCATAGCTCGTGGATTTAACGGTGGTCACATGGCTCAAAAAGCCTTTCGCCCACGCTTTACTGGCGTAGCCCACCCGATACGGCACGCCTGAAAAAGCCATGGCTAGTGCGATAAAGGGGTTGCGTCCTGTTGAAAGCACGGCGTCATAGTGACGCAGACGTAAATCGCCGACAAGGTATTTGAAAAACTGAAACTTAGAAAGGCTCCCCACTGGCATGGAAAGCACGGCATCGATGCCTTCAAGCACGGTACCCACGTTGGCACTGCGGTCTTCAGCGTAAAGGGTGATGTGGATATTAGGCATCCACTGACGGATTTCACGAATCACGGGGCTAAATAAAAGCACATCCCCCAACCCGCCGTAACAAATGAGGGCGATGCGGTGAATATCTTTCACACGAAAGGAATGTGAAGGCATGAAAAAAGATAATAGTGAGGTAATCATAGTTTTATTTTAACACGAGCGTTTTAAAATAAACACTCATAAATAAATGCCAGTCGGTGTAGGCATTCGCTTAGATCGGCTGTTTTCTATAGACTATCCCGAATTGCTTGCCCACCACTAGCGAGAATATCTTCGACCAAATCTTCCACCGCCTTTTGGATATCGGCTTGATCAAACGTCCCTAATTCTAGCCGACGGCTCACTTCTAAAGCGGCATCCGCCTGCAAGAGCTGTACAAAAAACGTGAAGCCGATTTCATTCGTGTAAGGCTTGGCATAGGCGCCCAAAGGCAGTTGGCATCCGCCTTCTAGCAGACGCATGAGTTCACGTTCGGCGAAAACGCAAGCATTCAGGGCTTCATCCACCGCAACGCTTGAAATCAGCGTGGCAAAGTCGTTTTCCACATGAAACTCCACGCCCACAACCCCCTGCCCCACCGCAGGGATGAGTTCACTTTCAGGGCAGAAGGTGTGCGTGATTTTGTCGCTCAAACTCAGACGATTCAAGCCAGCGATCGCTAAAATGGTTGCATCATAAGGCTCTTCCGCAAGCTTGCGAAAACGGGTCTGCACGTTGCCTCGAATGTTTTGATACACCAAATCAGGACGCATCTTCTTTAGTTGAGCCACTCGACGCACCGCACTCGTACCGATGACGCTACCTGCTGGTAAGTCGTGAAACGGCGTCACGCCATCGGCTGAAATGAAGGCATCACGCACGTCTTCACGCTCGCCAAAGGGAATGACCTTCAAGCCTACAGGCAAAAGCGAAGGCATATCTTTGAGGCTATGCACGGCACAGTCAATGTCTCCACGCAATAGGCCTTGTTCCAGCTCTTTGACGAAAACGCCGTAAGTCCCTGATTGAGTCCCCAAGCTTGAAAGCGAATCCGTTAAATTTAAATCACCCAACGCCTTTAACGCCACAATTTCAAAGCGAACGCTGTCAAACGCTTTTTCTTGCGAAAGTAGTGCGATGACATGATGGGTTTGTTGCATGGCAAGCGGGCTGTCTCGAGTGCCGACTTTTAGAATGCGTTGTGTCCCCATTGGCTCCCCCTCTAACTCTCGCTAGATTTTTTATGAACTCAAAGGTGTGGAAGACTTAATGTCTTCGCTGTAACGAGACGGAATTTCAAGGCTAAACGGTTGCGACGCTTCAGGTAAAGAACGCAAAACCAGTGGTTCCCGAGAATACGGCAGGGGCTGAAATAAATCCCGCAAAACCAGCAAGTCTTCGGCTTGAAACCGCCCTTGATTAATGACCGTACTCGGGCTATGTAAGAGCCGTTGCATTAAGCCTTGACTCCACTCAAATAGGGCTTCTTGCTGCTCTTCAGCTGAAAGCTCACTTAAATCAAGCGGATGCTGTTCCATGTAATCCAAATGAAGGCTTTCCACAAAGTCCCGCAAGCGTTTGAGTTCCGCTTCACAGGCGACTTTATTCAAACAATTCGGCAAATGTTCCAACGCTTTTTCGATGAGTTCTTCCGCCGTGCGACGCAGACGAGCTTCCTTCTGCGGATCAAAACTCGACATGCCCACCAAGGCATCGGTGTCGTAAACGTGAATATGCGAGTGCGTTTCAGCGACATCAGGGCAAACATTGCGAGGCACCGAAATATCGTAAATGCTTAAAGGAGCCGTATGATCTTTAAATTGTTCCGCAAAAAAGAGTAGGTGTGGGGCTCCTGTGGCGACAAAAATGACATCCGCTTGAGCGAGGAGTTCAGGGGTTTTTTCCCATGTTTCCCCAGCAAAAGAAAAGCGTTCTTCCAGCTCCGTGAGCCGTTCTTGACTACGGTTCAGCAAACGCACATGGTGTCGTGCTTCTAGAGGCAACGCTTCATTTAGACGCTCTAAAATCAGGCATGCCATTTTACCTCCGCCGACGACGACCATGTTTTTTTCAAACAAATCAGGGTGATGCGTCAAGGCTAAATCCAGCGTCGCTTTACTCACGCTGGCGTCTCGGCTGGCGATGCCCGTTTTCGTACGGACTTTTTTCCCCACTTGAGCCGCTTCATAAAACAGCACTCGCAAGTTTTTTTCCATGGGATTTTCAGCCGTATGCACGGCTTGAGCGACTTCAACCGCCGTTTTCACTTGGCTTAAAATCTGCCCTTCCCCTAGAATGAGGCTATCTAAGCCACAAGCGACTCGGTACAAATGACGAGCCACGGCTTTACCTTGCAACACTTGGACGGCATCGCTTTTAAACAGGCTGGGATCCACGCCCTTTTCTTCGATCAAATAATGCTTTAACGACAATTGAGCATGCGAAAGATTCGAACAAACCGCATACAATTCCACCCGATTACAAGTCGTTAAAACCGCCAGCGAACGAATGCCCGATTCTTGAGCATCATGCGTCAATTGACGAATAACATGGGCGACTTCGTGTTCTTGAAAATTGAAGGATTCCCGAATATCCAACGTTGCCGTTGTGTAATGAACACCCAGCATTAGGTATTCACCATATAAAGGCGATTCAGCTATTTCAGACACAGGACGAAGAGGCATATTCATTTTCCAAACGACACGGTCTTCAGACGTTGCGGACACGCTAGCAATCACAAGCAAGCTTTGCTTTACCTGAAGCATCTTTCATAAGGTGCTTACAATAAGAGCTTATTCTAAGCATACACCAAGCAAAGGATTTTAGACAAAAATAAAGAATAGGCTACACTAAGTAAACCATTAAAAATTAGTTTGTCACCACTTCTTTGACTAGGGATTTGGCGAGATTTTGAAGCGAAGAAACGGCATCTAAGGCTTCCCAAGGCACGTCTAAATCGCTACGCCCAATGTGACCGTAAGCGGCTAAGTCTTGATAGAAGCGTCCGCCACGTTGAGCAGGCAAGCCTGTTAAATTAAACTTTTGAATAATGGCTGCGGGTCGCAAGTCAAAGGCTTGGTTGACCAAGCTAGACAAGTCACCGTCCGTCAAGCCGTTTTTCACGGTGCCGAAGCTGTCCACAAAAACAGAGGTGGGACGAGCCACACCAATGGCATAACTTAACTGGACTTCAGCACGATCCGCCAGACCAGCAGCGACCAAGTTTTTCGCCACATAACGAGCCGCATAGGCTGCGGAGCGATCCACCTTCGTGGGGTCTTTTCCTGAAAAGGCACCACCACCGTGACGAGAGGCTCCGCCGTAGGTGTCGACGATGATTTTACGACCTGTCAAGCCTGAATCGCCTTGAGGTCCGCCAATCACGAAGCGTCCGCTTGGGTTGATGAAGTATTTGGTCTCAGCATCGGGCTTAATGCTAAAGCCTTCAAAGACGGGGAAAATTACATAACGACGCACATCGTCGAAAATGCGACGTTGAAGGGCGGTATTGTCTGAAACGCCTTCGATTTCCGCTGCGTGCTGGGTGGAAATAACCACCGTTTCCACACGTTTGGCGACGCCGTTTTCATATTCAATGGTCACTTGCGATTTGCCATCAGGGCGCAAATAAGGGAGCGTGCCGTCTTTACGGACTTTAGCGAGTTGTTTTACTAAAGCGTGAGCAATATCAATTGCTACAGGCATCAAATTTTGCGTTTCGTTGCTGGCATAACCGAACATAATGCCTTGATCGCCTGCCCCAATGCGGTCGATTTCTTGATCGCTTAGCGTTTTGTTACGCACTTCAAGGGCGTTGTCCACACCGCCTGCGATGTCTCGAGACTGCTCGTCGATGCTCACTAAAACGCCACAAGTTTGACCGTCAAAGCCACCCGCTTCCGCACCCACATAGCCAATATCGACAATCACTTTACGAGCCACACTGGCAATATCCACATAGCAGGACGAGGTGATTTCACCCGTAACAAGAACAAGCCCTGTATTCACAACGGTTTCACACGCCACACGAGCCAAGGGATCTTGCGTTAGGCAGGCGTCCAAGACGGCGTCGGAAATTTGATCACAGATTTTGTCGGGGTGACCTTCGGTGACGGATTCAGACGTAAAGAAATAGCGAGAGGTGTTAGACATAAGGCGTTTCCTTTGCAAAATTAAGCGTGCGATGTTTTGTCTGCTTTTTATTATCGATGAAACACATCGTAGGGTCAAATCTTTGTTAAAACTAGCCTTTAGATGAACGTAAACCTAAACTCAAGTCGTTATACTATAAGGTAGAGAGAATTATAGAGAGAACACTGCAGCTCATGTCTAACACCGCCATACCCACGACTCGCATCGGCATACAAGGATTTTTCGCCAAAATCCTGCAACATAATGACGTCTTCCTCGCGGTTGGGATGATCCTCATCGTGCTGATGATGATCCTGCCCCTGCCTCCCTTTTTGCTGGATATTCTGCTCACGCTCAACCTTTCGCTTAGCATCATCATCCTCTTGGTGACGCTTTACACCAAAGAACCCTTGCAATATTCCACGTTTCCGACCTTGTTGTTGGTGTCTACCTTGTTTCGCTTGGGCTTAAACGTGAGTTCGTCTCGCTTGCTTTTGCTCACAGGGGAAGCGGGTGAAGTTATTGAATCCTTCGGGAACTTCGTTGTCGGCGGAAATTACGTCGTGGGTTTGTTGATTTTCATTATTCTGATGATTATTAACTTCATGGTTATCACCAACGGTGCGGGGCGTGTTTCAGAAGTGTCCGCTCGCTTCACCTTGGATGCCTTACCGGGTAAGCAATTGTCGATCGATGCCGACCTAAACGCTGGCATGATTACCGAAGCCGTCGCCAAAAAAAGACGGGTGAACGTCCAAAAAGAAGCGGACTTTTACGGTACGATGGATGGTGCGTCCAAGTTCGTCAAAGGCGACGCCATTGCAGGGATTATCATCACCGTGATTAACATCGTCTTTGGTTTGATTATCGGCGTGGTGCAATTGGGTATGGATCCCGCAACAGCGGCGGCGACGTTTACGACCCTCACGGTGGGGGATGGCTTGGTGTCGTCCTTGCCAGCCTTGTTGATCTCTTCCGCCACAGGTATTTTGGTGACCCGTGTCAGTGAAGATGATGACGCTAGTTTGGGCGATGAACTCGGAAAGCAGTTATTGTCGAACTATAAAGTGTTGGCTATTTTGTCAGGGCTTTTATTGTTGATCGGTTTTATTCCCGGTATGCCGAATGCCCCGTTCTTATTCATTGGTGCCATTACTGGGGTTGGCGCCTTCTATACCTTCAAAAACAGCAAAACCAAAGCAAAAGCCGATTCCGATAAAAAAGACGCCGATGCCCTTGCTCAAGACAAGAAAGATAATCCTGCGAAAACCAGCACCGAAGAAGTCTTGGAAATGCTACACATTGAACCCATGGAACTGGAATTGGGCTACCGTTTGGTGCCGTTGATCGAAGCGGAAACAGGGGGCGATTTACTTGAACGCATCGCTAACATTCGCAAGCAAATGGCTCAGGATTTTGGCGTGGTACTGCCTTCTATTCGGGTGCGAGACAACCTGCACATCGAAGCGGATGCTTACACGCTTAAGCTTAGAGGCATCGAGCTGGGGCAGGGTAAAATCAATGCCGATATGCTTTTGGCGATGTCCACCGATCCTGATTTGGCGGACGAAGTCGAAGGCATCGCCACCATTGAGCCTGCCTTTGGCTTGCCTGCGTTATGGATCGACAAAGACGATCGTGAAGAAGCGGAAATGAACGGCTTTACGGTGATTCATCCTGCCGCAGTTTTGGCAACGCATCTCACCGAGCTGATGAAACGTAACCAATCACAGATCGTCACCCGTCAAGATGTCAAGCAACTCCTTGATAATCTCAAAAAAACGAGCGAAGCCCATACCTCGTTGGTGGACGACTTGGTGCCGTCTCAACTCAGTATTTCAGAACTTCACTACATTTTACAATTGTTGTTGATGGAAAATGTCTCTATTCGGGATTTAACCTCCGTTTTAGAAAGCATTGCCTACCATTGCCGAATTTCAAAGTCGCCTGATTACTTGGTGGAACAATGCCGAGTCGCCTTGAGCCGTCACTTGTGCAAGCAACATGTGGATGAAACCAGCGGTAAACTGCCTGTTTTGACCTTGTCGCCTGATGTGGAAGAAAATATGGCGAATCACTTGGTGAATACCGCCACGAATAAGGACGGTCAACAAACCTTCATGCTGGCGTTGAATCCGCAGTATACGCAGAACTTGCTGTCTACCATCAACCAGCAGATTGAAGAGGTCTTGACGACGCAAGGCGTGCAACCTGTTTTGCTGTGTAACGGGAAGCTACGTGGGCATGTGCGTAAATTGATTGAGCGTATGTTACCTCAAGTGGCGGTCTTGAGCTACAACGAGATTGGCCCGCTCACGCAAGTGCAGAGCTACGGTAGCATTAGAGTCTAAACCTACAGTATCCGCTATATAAAACGGTCTATGGTCTCTTCGTTGTCGCTAATATTTTTTTGTTTGCTTATGTAGGTCGCTCTACATGCCCGCACAAAAAAACATTAGGCTCCTAGAATAGCCTCACAGCCTGTTTCATCTATCGAACACTGTAAAAAACGGATGAGACAGGATTCGAACCTGCAACCCCTCACGGGGCGACCGCTTTCGAGACGGCACCCTAACCACCCGGACCTCATCCGTACCAGTAGACTTTATTTTAACTTATCCATGTAAAATAACAAGGGCTTGCTTATTTCTAACGATAGTCTTAAGGAATGACGTTTTTTTCTTTTTTGGGTATACTATACAGATACCCTCACTTTATGCTCCCCCTAATTCCAAAGGATTTTCCTCATGTTTAACAAAACCTCACAATCTCTCGTACTGGTATTGATCGTATTGAGCGTCACCCTCGCAGGATGCTCTCAAGAAGAAGCCAACAAGTTCCAAAATGGCGACCCCATTAGCACCACATATGCCCAAGCCTTGAACGAAAAAGCCGATGCCTTAAACACCGCATTGATCGACTTAAATACGGAAATTGAAAACGTACTCACACAAGGCAGTAAAGAAAGCGACGCCTATATTCAAAGCTTGCTTAAAAAACGAGAAGACCTCGCCAAAGAACGCACCGCCTTGCTTGAATCCTTAAATCAGCGTCAAAACGCCTTGAAGCAGTCAGGCAAGCAATTAGACGCCAACTTACGCCATTCCTTAGATTCGCTCACCGAATCAGGCATGGTTTTACGTAACACGATTTTGCCGAATCCGCAAAACAAAACCAAGTAGTTTTGTTTATTATAAAAGGTTGCCTATGTCTCCGCATGTTTCTGTCGTCATACCTTGCTACAATCAAGGGAAATACATTGAAGAAGCAGTCGATTCGGTGCTGGCTCAAAGCTACGACGATTTAGAAATCATTATTGTGGATGATGGATCGACCGATGGGGAAACACGTCGATTTTTAGACAATTATGCCCCACCGAAAACACGCATTTTGTATTCGGAAAACAAGGGCGTTTCACACGCACGCAACTTAGGCATTCAAGAAGCGTCTGGCACCTATATTTTACCGTTGGACGGCGATGATAAAATAGCCCCGACCTATATTGAAAAAGCACTACAAATACTAGAATCTCGTTCTGATGTGGGGATTGTTTACTGTGAAGCTGAATTCTTTGGCGGAAAAACAGGCCCATGGAAGCTCCCCCCCTATGAGTTCCCTAATATCTTGGTGGGCAATTGTATTTTTTGCACCGCCTTGTTTCGTAAAAGCGATTGGGAAAAGGTCGGCGGTTATAAAGAAGACATGAAAACAGGCTGGGAAGACTGGGAGTTTTGGCTTTCACTCATTGAAGCGGGGGCAGGCGTTTACAGAATCCCTGAAACCTTGTTTTATTACCGTCAAGCCGAAAATAGCATGAGCCAGCGAAGCCAACAGGACCCGCTGGAGTTAATGAAAACGATTATGCGTTACCATCCACACCTTTATATTGAACAGATGGAACACATTATTGGCAGTCTCAACGAGACTTTTTCCAAATGGCATATGGATGATAAAACGCTTTTCAAAGTCAACACCAAGCTAGGTGCTAAATACAGGCTTCGCTTGGATCTAAGAAAGCGTTAAGCTTTAAAGACAGTGGCAATGGCTTCAAAGGCTTGATCAATTTCATCTTTTGTAATCACCAAAGGCGGTGCGATACGAATGATGTTTTCATGCGTTTCTTTCACCAAAATCCGATGCTCCCTAAACAAGGTTTCACAATAGGGACGAGCCTTGCTATGCAATTCAATCGCCAAAAACAAGCCCAAGCCACGCACTTCCTTAATCACAGGATGCGTCAGGGTCTGTAGCTTCGCCAAGAAATACGCCCCCAATTCCGCCGAACGCTCAATGAGTTTTTCATCCACCAAGACGTCCAACGCCGTCATCGCAACCGCACAGGCGAGTGGGTTGCCGCCAAAGGTCGATCCATGCTCACCGGGATTAAAAACCCCTAACACTTCTTTGGTCGCCAAAACGGCGGAAACAGGGTAGAATCCACCTGAAAGGGCTTTGCCGATCGTCACCACATCAGGCTGAATGTTTTCATGATTAAAGGCAAAAAGCTTGCCTGTGCGACCCAAGCCTGTTTGGACTTCGTCCAATACAAGCAAAATATTTTCAGCATCGCATAAGTCACGCAAGGCTTTTAAATGCCCTTTGGGTGGAAATTTAATGCCTGCTTCGCCTTGAATCGGCTCAAGCATAATGGCGACCGTATTCGGGGTAATGGCGTTTTTAATGGATTCGATGTTGCCGTATTCAGCAATGACAAAACCAGGTGTAAAGGGCCCAAAGCCCCCACGAGCGGTTTCATCGGTGGAAAAACTGACGATCGTGGTCGTACGACCTTGAAAGTTTTCCGTACAAACGATAATTTCCGCCTGATTGGCAGGCACGTTTTTGACGGTGTACCCCCATTTACGGACGGCTTTAATGGCGGTTTCTACCGCTTCCGCTCCCGTGTTCATGGGCAAAACCTTGTCAAAACCTGTGAGTTGGCTCAATTTTTCATAAAACAAGGGGAGTTGATCGTTACGAAAGGCTCGAGAGGTCAGCGTGACTTTGTGGGCTTGTTCGATCATGGTTTTCAAGATGCGTGGGTGGCAATGCCCTTGATTGACGGCGGAATAGGCACTTAGGCAATCCAAATAACGAGTCCCTGCGACATCATAGAGCCACACGCCTTCGGCACGTTCGACCACGACATCCAACGGTTTATAGTTATTGGCACCGTACTGCTTTTCAAGAGCGATAAAGTCTTCGGCGGTTTGTGGTGGATGATTGACGATTTTTTCAGCTTGTGTCATGGGGAAGCCCCTTATTGTTATTGTGAAATCTGATATGCGTGTATCCTCTCAAAAAAACGCCCCTTTTACAAGCCATATAAAGAAAACATTGCCTTAATATCTTGAATAGGCATAATATAAGCAAGCCTTGGTTTCAAAATAACATACATATATATAGTATAAAAAAGGACGTCCCCATGATTATCGAACTCAAACTCAGAGGCCACATCCTCGATTCACTCGTACTTTCCAAATTGCTGGATCAAATTGAAGCCCTCGAAGTGGACTGCTACACCAAAGAAGTCAAAATCGGACCAAAACGCCAAGATTTGTCTGAAGCGGTTTTTGTGATTGAATCCGACGATGAAGCCAAAATCGCCCAAGCCCTTGAACTTGCCAAAAAACAGGGAGCCACTGAAGTCTAATGACCGACACTATATTAATGTGTTCGCCTGAACACTACGGCATTAAATATGAAATCAATCCGTGGATGGACATCAGCATTCAAGCCAACCACGAAAAAGCCATGCAACAATGGCAGGCGTTATATCACATATTAAAGGACGACCTCAAAGTAGACGTCCGCTTGGTGGAACCCCGTGAAGATGTGCCAGACATGGTGTTTACCGCCAATGCTGCGGTCATGTACGGCAAAACAGCCGTGATTAGTCGCTTTAAGTACCCTCAGCGTCAACCTGAAGAAGCCTATTTCGCGGAATGGTTTACCGCCAACGGCTACGATGTCGTCACTTTGCCTGATGACATGGCGTTTGAAGGGGCAGGCGATGCCTTGTACCTCGACGGCGTTTTGTACGCAGGCTATGTGCCTCGTACGGATATTGCGTCGCATACCTATATTTCTGAACTGTTGAAAATCCCTGTGATTTCAATGGAATTGGTCAACAAAAGCTTTTATCATGTGGATACTTGCTTCTGCCCCTTGACGGATGGCTACTTGATTTATCATCCTGAAGCCTTTGATGCCTATGCGAATCAAGTCATTGAAAGCAATGTGCCTGAAGAAAAGCGGATTGTGGCGAATGCCGAAGAAGCGTCTTACTTTACGTGTAATGCGGTGAACATTGGTAAAACGGTGGTCACGAACTTGACGACGCCTCGCTTTACGGCGTTGTTGAAGTCGAAGGGTTTTGATCACATTCAAACCGACTTAAGCGAATACATGAAAGCAGGCGGAGCCGCCAAATGTTTGACGCTTAAAATTTGAGAGGTGTCTTAAATGCCTGAAGATATTCACGCCATACAAGCTCAAATCGTGAAAGACTTTGAAGCCTTTAGCGATTGGGAAGATCGCTATCAGTTTATTATGAAGCTGGGTAAAGATTTGCCTTCCATGGATGAAGCACTGAAAATCGAAACGTATCGAGTGACAGGTTGCCAAAGCCAAGTGTGGATGCACGCCAGCCTTCAAAGCGACGGACTCGTTCACTTTCAAGTCGCCAGCGATGCCCTCATCGTCAAGGGGCTGATTGCCTTGTTGATGAAGCTTTACAATCACCAAAGCCCCGACACCATTCTTCAAACCGAACCGACGTTCATGGAAGCCATTGGCATGGCGGATCACTTGTCGATGACCCGTCGCAATGGTTTAGCGTCGATGTTGAAGCAAATGAAGCTTTATGCCACCGTGCTTAAAATGACTCAATCGATCTAGCACAAAACAGGGGCGTCGTGGGTTTTATGCTGATACATAGGGTGGAGTCCATCTCCACATCATGGGAAAAGAAGAACGACAAGGCATCCAAAAATGAATCCGCAAAAAAAGAAACCTGTGCCACCCACAGACAAAAATTTTGATACATCTTTAGGTATGCGTTACGCCGAAGAGCTACGGCAGCGTCAAAATGCAGGCGGTTTTGGTATTTTCAACCAAAGCAGTCATAACTTAGAAGCCCGTGAAATGTTGATGTCGGACATGGTCATGCAAGGGCTCAATAATTTGGCGTTAATGACGATTCGCTTGCAACAAGAACCCATTCACACCTTACAAAGCATCCCTGTTAGAACACAAGACGTTTAACTCTATTTTCATATTATAGTATTGGGTCTAGTAAACTTTAGAAGAGTCCCGTTTTTTGGGCTTTCTATTTTCCGTTTATAGCTGGTGCTTGGGGGTCTTTGTGCCGCCAAAGACTCCCCAAACCGCCTTTAGAGGTATCGGAGACCTTTGGCGGAGCAAAGGTCTCTGATGACGACCAGCTATAAACGAAGATAAAAATCCAAAAAAGCAGACAATCTTAAAAATTACTTTCCAGGATTCTGAGTGGATTGAGCAAGGGCAAGATACATCAACAATTGATTTTGACGATCTGAAGCATTCAACGCATTTTGTTGCTCTAACGGCACGGTTTCTTGCAAATTGTAATGCAAGGCATCGCTTTCATCAGGAATCAAAACGCCTTCTAAGCCATCCATTTGCTTTTGAATCGGATTACTAATCGTTTGAGGCAAGCTCACATGACCCACCTTCGGAATGAAATCCCGAGCCGACACACGCTCAAGCCCCTTCGCCTCATCATCGGTATTCACCAAATCAAAGTAACGTTCGCCTGTTTTGGGGTCAATGCCTGTGCTTTGGAGCTTCACTTCATGCCCCGGAACGGTATAGCCTTTTTTCAGGGAAATGGATTCATTCAAAATCGGCTCTTCGCCTTGGGCTAAGGCGGTGACTAAATCGTTTTCCGTGTCCTTAAATTGACGGTAATAGCCGTACAAATACAAATCCCCATAATTCGGATCGTTCGGATCGGGCGGAGCATTCAAGGCTTGATACTGCACCAATTTATAGGCTTTACCGTCGTTAATCAAGCGTTCGTTAAAGAGCTTTTCATCACCCGTTAAGCCACTATTTTCACCCCAAACGGATTCTAAAATGCCTGCCACTTCTTCAGGAGGCATCTTCGCCTTGTAAGGAGCAAAGGCTTCTTCAAACGCCTTTCGGGCTTCATCCGCTTGAGGAATTTGCAAAGGCTTACACAAGGCTTCTTTTTCCGCATCGCTTAAAACACTCGATGCCCAGACCCCTGTTTGAGCAATATCGAGCATGTCTCGTTTGTCGGTAGCGACGTCATAGGCTTTGCGTCCGCCGTTGTAAAGCAAGGTTTCTTGATACAAGACTTGCAAAGGTGACGCCTCCTTCTGCCCTAAAGTTTCACCTCGCAGGAGCTTGGCTTGCGTATTTTGAGCCCGTAAGACCGCGGCACGAGACGCAGGGACTTCGACTAAAACGTTGCCATCAGGCGTTTTTTGATACACCATATTACGTTTGGCGAGTTCCGCGTAAACTTGGCTCGGATCATCAGGCGATAGTTCTTGAGCCGTGGCTTTCTCATAAAAACTTTCTACAGGACTCGTCAATTCCACCAAATGACGCATCAGTTCTTTCGGATGCAAGCTTGCCATGCGTGACATTTCAGACGCTTCACTACAATTAAAGGTACGAATCACATTGAGTTCTTCCGCACCACGTTGCACGGGTAAGACTTGGGCGTTATGCTTGTCTCCACTTGGTTTATTCACCGTCGCCAACAAAGCTTCTTGAAAAGGAGGCGTCAACGCCGTATTGTCTTGCTCAATATCTTGTGGATGCGACAAAATGGTGACGGCATCTTTCAGCAAGGTCGGAGCGTGCCATCCGTGGGCTTTGGGGGCAAAGGCCATAGCATACAAGTAATACAGCGTACTATGGGCATTGTCGCCTTGGGTTTGAAGCAACGGATTTTTAGGATTGCTCAACAGCCCTTCGAGTTGAGCTTGTTCTGCTTTCGGCAGTTGTTGGGTAATTCGGTGAAACATCGCCAAGCGAGACTGAGGCGTTTCAAGCATCTGACCCTTTTCATCTACAGAAGGAGATGTACTCAAAACTTGCAGGAGTTGAGCTTGTTTTAAGGGATTCTTGGCGAGTTCACCCAATTCTTTGGGTAAAAGTGGTAAGACTTGAATGGGCATAGCGACTTTAGGCGCGTCGAAGGTATCGGTGACTTTATTCTGATGACGCAAGTCTTTTGCCGTTTGACGATTTAACACTTGGCCTGAAGACGCTTTAGCCGTATTCGTGGCGAAATAAGCATAAGGTAAGTTTTGGATTGAAGATGCAGCTGCCATGAAAAACCTTTATGCACACACGTTTAATAAACTTATCGTACTAGTATAAAAAGGGGCTAAATAAAAAATTGTGCCAAAAAAACGGCCTTAAACCCAAACAGTAACAAGATGTAACAAAACTTAAAGTTTGACCCCCCGTCTGCCGATACGTCAATAGAGAGAGAGTAACAGCATTTAAGAATTGTGTGATGGCCACACCTTCTTTAAGCATACTAATACATAGGATCTATTTGATTTATGATGAATATGATGAACATTCAAAGTGCACAATATCTGCCTACGGCCCCTTCTGGTAATACGGTTCAAGTCATGAATGGTATCGCCACTTCGAATTATGCCTCGGCTCAATATGCTGGCTTGTCTGATATGATTGGTAAAGCGATGACTGCCGATATGAATTCAAAATTGGCCGATGTCAGCAAGCAATCAAAAGGGCTGAAAATCAATATAAACGACATTAAATCAGATGCTAGAATCTTTTCAAAAATGACCCCTGCTATGTTGGTTTCTGCAGGTTTAGAGCTAACGGATTCTTTTGGTAATACCATTATTGGAGCAGCACCCCCTCAACAACAATTTGGTATGCAACAGTCCTTCGCTCCACAGCAGGTAAACCAGCAAAGATCCTTCGTTCCACAACAGCCAAATCCGCAACAATCCTTTGCCCCACAACAGTCAAACCAGCAACAATTTGCGATGGCGATGATGCAACAGCTTGAACAAATGCAAGCCCAGATAGACAAAGCATCAATGGCACCTGCACCAAGCAAAACGTCCGTCAACAGTAGTGATGATAGCGCTGTAGATTTTTGGGGAAATCCCACTGGTTCAAAGTCTTCTAAGACTCCATCAGTGAATCCCTTTTTCGATTCTGGAAAGGTTTCTACACCTGCTCAAAATACAAGCGCTTCAGAAAGCTCTGTTGCCATTAAACAAATGATGCAAATGATGCAAATGATGTTCGCCCAATCGGCTACACCTACTCAAAATACCATGCAAATGCCTCAACAACAAATGATGCCTCAACAGGGATTTGCTTCACAACAGCAATTCGCACCACAGCAAGCACCCCCACAAATGACGATCCTAGACATTAAAGCAGCCATGACGCCCGTTGTGATGGCCGCTCCCCAAACAGCACCTAAACCAAGTGCTGTCACCCAAAGAGTAATGCAACAAGCTCAAAGTGGTGGGGACATTTCATTTTAGTCCTTAGGTTTGATTGAAGACTACTCCATGTAAGGGATTTCAAAGGGCGGAAACCCTTGATTTAAACTAAGTGTGTCAATCACACACCTTGCACCTTTTGATTAAAGGGTTACAATAAATCAATAACGATTAAATGTCGTATGGTGTCTTCGTTGTCGCACAGGTTTTTTTGCTTGGTTGTGTACGTCTGTGTACACGCCCGCACAAAAAAATCTAGGCTCCTAGAATCCACCTATACGATCTTCAATCGCTTAAATGAATTGATTTAAAGGAGCCTTTCGCATGAAACTTGCCGTCATTGGATCAGGATACGTTGCCAACGTCACAGGAGCGTGTTTTGCCGCCATGGGTCACAATGTCGTTGTTGGAGGCTTAGACAAAGAACGTATTGAACGCTTGCAAGAAGGCATTGTACCGTTTTATGAAGAAGGCCTAGAATCCATTGTTAAAACAGAACTCGCTAATCGTCACCTGCGATACACCTTAGACATTCGTGAAGCCTGTAAGGATGCTGAAATTATCTTCTTATGTATTTCTGGCCAACCCCTTGCCGACGGTCGCATGGACACCAAACACATCGCCAAAATTCTAGAAGATATTTCGCAAGATTTCACCGAAGGGTATCGTTTGATCGTTGAACGTAACAACTTGCCAGTCAAAACAGGCGATTGGTTGAAGTCTGAAGTCCAACGTCACTTACCGAAAGACAGTACTTGTACGGTTGATATTGCGAGTGTCCCTCAATTTTTAAGAGAAGGGCATGCCGTTAACGATTTTTATCACCCTGATAGGCTCATTATCGGCGCAGAAACCCATCATTCCAAAGAATTGCTTATGGAACTGTATCAAGATTTACCTGCTCCGATTTTGATGACAGACGTCACCACAGCGGAATTGATTAAACATAGCACCAATGCCTTTTTGGCGATGAAAATCTCCTTTATGAACTCGATTGGGCAATTGGCTGAAAAATGCGGTGCAGATGTTGAAATGGTCGCCAAAGGCTTGGGTATGGACAAACGCATTTCGCCTCACTTTCTACACGCAGGCATTGGCTATGGGGGTATCTTCCTACCAAGAGATGTGCAATCGCTCACGTATTTAGCCAGTCAGTATCACCTGAACTTGGACTTGCTAAAAGCCACTGAAACGGTGAATCGTTACCAGCGTATTAGCTTTATTGAACGGGTTGAAAAAGCCTGTGGCGGTCAACTCGCAGGCAAAACCATTGCGGTGTGGGGCTTGTCCTACCGTCCGAATACGGATGACATGCGTGAATGCCCGTCGACGCAAATCATTTGGGGCTTGCAAAATAGAGGCGCCACCGTCAAAGCCTTTGACCCCATTGCCATGCCTGCAGCGGAGCAGAAGGTTCGTCGCGTCGAGTTTTGTGAAGACCTTTACGACTGTGCTAAAGGGGCGGATGCCATTGCCATTTTGACGGAATGGCCTGAGTTTTCGCAAGTCAACTTCAACCAGTTACGCGAAGCCACAACCTGTCGCTTGATTGTGGACGGCCGTAACTTGTTCAATCCTGCGCGCATGCAGGAACAAGGCTTTAATTACTATTCCGTGGGACGCAAAGCCTCCTTAATCGAAAATACGTGTACTTTGTAAAACCCTTCATTTTACGGAGGACTCTCTAGTTTTCGCTTAACATACCGAAGCTCCTAAACACAGGAGGCTTCATTAATGCGTCTTTTAAGCATCTCACTTATTTTTACACTCGCATTAGCGATGCTCCACCCCCTCGCCTATGGAGCCGAGCCTGCCTTGACGATGAAAGTACCGCCTGCTCAAGAAGCCTTAGTGCCTTACGCCTTTCATGTGGGGATTCAATCGAAGTTGAATCCGCCGTTTCCGCTGGAAGGGCATCCCCCCGAGTTTAAAGGTGTTACCACCATTTCTCAAAAACAATATCAGCAGTATTGGACGCATTGGAAGCCCTTATGGACTTCGCTAGACAGCTTCAATACCCTATTCACGCAAGCCGATGCAGGGAAAGATTCCATTAGCGTACAGTATTTGTCGGCTCGTATTGCGACGCTTGATTTGCTCTATCACAAGCACTTTGACGCCACGCCCAAGGCGTTTAAAGCCTTTGAAAGCTTTCGTGCTTTGGAATCGTTAATGGCTCATTTGGAAGAATTGGCTTACATTCTTAAGCAACAGGGGCGTCCCGATATTGAGTATCGTGCCTATGCCAGTGATGTGGAAGAAGAGCAATTGGCGTATCAGCGTCATTTTAGGCAGGTGCGTCAAGATTTAGAACATATTTCACGCCTACGAGATATGCAGGATCTACTGACTACAGGTTTTCGTAAAAACGACAAATAATCATTTTTTTTCTGTTTTAGAGTCTCTGTTTTTTTGGATTTCTAGTTCCCTTTTTGAGCTGGTCGTTTGTCAGAGACCTTTGCTCCGCCAAACCGCCATAATGGCGGTCTACATGTTAGCTTGTCTATAAATGGGGGACTCTCTCGTAACCCCCAAAGGCGGTTCAAGGAGGGGGAAGGGAGGACGCATTGCGTTTCTCCTCTCCTTCGTCCCCCCTTAAAAATCCCCCCTGAATCCCCACCTCGTCGCATCATTCCTTTGCACGACGTCCGCAAAATGTCTCGGAAGTCTCGCATTTAGTGCGTTGACGTCTGTTTTAAAGTAGCTCCGCATTTTGGTTAGGAAGCGTATATTACAATACGATAACTAACCCCCCACCGCCTTGGTCTTCGCTGACAGATACGTCAAATAGGTCAACAAGGACTCGATTTGAGCATCGTCCAAAGGGCCGCCTTTGGCTTTGGCGTAAGGCGGCATTGATGGGTTGAGTTTCGAACCATTGCGAATGACGTCTTTCACATATTGACGAGTCATCGGGTTTTGCATGTCCACATTGTTCAAGCGAGGCGCCACACCGCCTTCGGCTTGCAAGCCGTGGCACATGCCACAATCGGCGATGAATAACTCTTCGCCCATTTTACCAATGCCCTTTTGCACATGGCAACTTGCACAATCACCCTTGAATAAAACGAGCGGATCCTTCACTTTTACCATGCCGTCATGCGTTTTGGCGTGCTTAGGGGCAATCGACGTAGCCTTCATCGTTAAGACTTGATGCGGGGCTTTCGGATCATCACTATAAATATCAACGGTCTTGCTGATTTTACCGAGTTTTAGGCTGGCATCCAATCCCACATGCAGATACGTCGTTTTACCAGGATGCAAGACTTTTTCTTGCGGAATCACGGCGGTGCATCCGCAAGACGGCACGACTGATTTAATATGCAAGATGCCCCCACCTGTGTTTTGAATCGCAATACGATGATCGCTAACCGTGTCCATCACTACGATGCCTAAGTCTACGTCGCCTTTTGGAATGGATAAATGCGGCGGGCTATAAGCGTCCACCAGCATGGGGCGATGTTCAGGAAAGGCAAAAACCACGCCCAAATAGGCCAGTACTGAAAGAATCAGGCCGATGAGAATAAGAAGTGTTTTGGCTGACCGCATAGGTAGCCTCCCTTTAATAGATACCTTCTCATCTTAGTACTTTAGAATTAAAATAACAAGTGAACAAGCACAAGGGTTCAATAAAATTCATACAAAAAACTTATAGGGTGTGGCTATGACCGCGAAGAGGTCTTGCCCCTTCAAGGCTTGGGAGAGGGAAACAGAAGGTGGTTTCACGGTTGACAGGGGCGTTTCTTTACGTTACTATTCTTTCAAAAGCGTGAGCGCTTTTCTCTAGCTTCCCACTCTCAATACGTAAAGGACATTCCCATGCGACTAACGCCGACTTCAACCTACACACAATCGTTTAACCCAAACACCCAAGCTTCATTTACCCCCACAAATAACAAAAGTATAGAAAAAAATGTGCAAGCTCCTTCGCAACGCACAGGTGCTCAGTTAACCACTGAATACTTAGAACAATTGTTTCAGTTTTTAAAACCTCCAAGCGAAGTTCCTTTTCCTAAATTTAGTCCAGACCCCTATCACAGATGGGCTAAATTGGTATCTGAACATTTTAACAATACCAATTACGAAAAATTAGGTTATTTTTGGACTGACGTTGCCAGGATCATTGATCCAAAAAGTCATATCACTCTAACTCATAATATCATCTCGTTTGGTACGAGCTCCGACCCTAGATTGAGTATGAATTTAGAAAAGGCCTCGTTGGATACAGCCAAAGTTCAATGGTTACAGGAATTCATAGACTCAGGGGTTATCCATATTGAGAATCCAAATTCCAAGACACCTACCGTCTCTGTAAAATTGACAGGAGATTCGGCATCAGACGGAGACAAATTAGAAGTTTTTGCTCGTTTACTTGACGCATTACAATTAGAAGCAGAAAAAACACCTAGCGCCTAGAAATAGACGGCGTTGAAAAAATCAAATTTCCTATCTGTATTTTGAATCGCAATACGGTGGTCACTGACGCTGTCCATCACCACAATGCCCAAGTCCACGTCGCCTTTGGGAATGGATAAATGCGGCGGGCTATAAGCGTCCACCAGCATGGGGCGATGTTCGGGGGAGGCGAATACTATGACTATGTAAAGAAGGGTCACTAAAAAAACGCCGATTGAAATAAATAATCCTTTTGCCGACAACATAGATAGCATCCTTTTATAAGATAGATGTATCCATTTTAGTACTTTAAGGTTAAAATAACAATAGAGCTTTGAAAATAAGGCATGGTTGTTTGAGTTTGAGAAAGTTTTTTATGCGATTCTTTGGTGTTATTTCATCTCTTATCACCCTAATGGGACTGCTTTTAGGAAGCATGCCCGCCTTTGCTAACGGTACGCTAGGCGTGAAATCTGCTCCAACCTTAGAACTGACTCCCAATGTGACCCGCATCACGCTACCCTTAACGAATGACTCTCCTTGCCGTTTGGTGGATGTGCAAGAGCGTCCGCTAGAGCGTCAAAGCATTTTGCAATTTACGGCTCGCCCCTTTAGTTCGCAAGTCATTAAAAGTAGTTCCAGCCACCCCAGTCGTAACATGAACGCCTTTTATTTTGAGATGAGTCCCAACGGACGCTTACAGCTTTTTGTGAAACATAAAGTGCCTTCTACGGTGAACATGAAATGCCGTGGATCCGACATGGTGATTGAAGTCTTAGAACGCTATAAAGCGGTTGAATATAGTGAAACGATTGCCAAGGGTTTGAAATATGTGCGTTACTCGGTGGCGCCTCACGCAGGTGCCTTGTTTCGGACGCATCATTTAGAATGGGATCCCTATAACTCTTCCGCAAAACTGACGCCGCTGATGCCTGATCCCAGTTCTTTACGAGGGCTAAAAACGGCTAAATCGACGTTGGTTCAATACAACGGCTTAGCGGGGATTAATGCGTCTTTTTTTAACGCTAACTTGCGTATTCCGTTGGGCATGGTTTTAAAAGATGGTGAAGTTTTAAACGGTACCTTGTTTAATCGCATTGCATTTAGTTTGGATATGCAAAACCGTGCGAGTATGGAACAAGTCGAATTGACAGGGTTGATCCGTGTGGGGCGTTGGAGCCAAGCCATTGAAATTGTGAATATGCCTCGAAACAACGGGGAACAAGTGGCATTGTATTCTCGCTTATGGGGTAAGCAAAGCCCCCCTGCTGGTGGAGGTAACGTGGCGGTTCGCTTAAGAAACGGTCGATTTGATGCCATTTCTCAAACAGGTTCCCTTGCCATTGAAGGGGCGAATGATTGGGTGATTTATGGTTCTGCGAGTCGTTTGGACAAGTTTTTAAGTGCGGACATCGGTACTTCTGTTGAAGTGTTACTGGCCACTTTGCCTGACTGGAGTGAAAAAAGCATGATTTTAGCAGGCGGGCCAACGCTTCTTAAAAAAGGTCAGGTGTATATTGATTTAGAAGCCCAGCGTTTTGGTGCTTTGCCACCGAATCAGCGCCGTCCACGAACAGCCATTGCCATTTTACCTAATAATAGGGTGCATTTAGTCGTCGTGGATGCCTTGCCATTAGGTGCTACGCTACAAGACACGGCGGAAATCTTACAAGTTTTTGGCGCGGTGGATGCGATGAATTTAGATGGTGGTACGTCCACTCAAATGGTGGTTCAAGGGCAAGTGAAGTTTGCCACCGTGCCAGGTGGTGCCGTGGTGTCCACCGTCTTAGGCTTTGTTCCTACGCTCCCTTGGCCAGCGATTTAATACGCCGTATGCGGATAGCCCTGTGGGAAGATACGCTTTAAACGATGCGGATCAGGTTGCCCAATGTTTTCCAACAAAACAGGCACGACCTTGTTCATTTGACACACAAAGGAATACTGCCCTTTAGGAATATCGCAACTTTCGCAATCGGCGGCACACATATAGCACTTCATAGCTTGATCAGTCCATGTTTGGCTAATGGAAGACGAGACCAATTCACGTTCTTCAGGGCTTAATTGCCATTCCTTTTCATAAGGGGCAAAGGTCAAGCCTGCATTTAGTAGATGAATGGGGCGTAAATAGGGATTGCTGGAAGGGGGCGTGGCGACTTCAGCAAAGCTAGGGTCGGCACTTTCTACTAAAGTAACGTCTTGCACGGGGATTTCTTCAACTAAAACCGCCATGCTTTCAACAGCTTGTGTTGGGACTTCAAAGGCTTTTGAAGCCCGCTTTGTGCTGTCTTGGGTTTTAACGACAGGCGTTGTACGTTCAACTTGTTTTTCAACGCTACTGGGTATTTCAGGACGGCTTACCCCTGATTTACTAGCTGTTTGAGCACGAGGGCGCTTCCCTTTGGTGGGGGTTTCGTTTTGTTCAAGTGCTTCGCTAGGGGATTCCAAAAGGGCGGATTCAGCAGGTAAGCTCATCATAATGTATTTCCTTTTTTATAGATTCATGATTTCAAACAGTGGGAGTAGTCAAGTAAAAGACATTTAGTGTTTTACACGCACACCAAGAATCCCCTTCTAATAGAGGGGGGTTGCAGGGTGGTTGACACCCACGCATGTGCTACGTTCATTCTTTAATTCGTGAAACTTATATCATTTAAACGAGAAAATCTTAGCGACAAACAGGTGCCATACAAGATTTAGTCGTTTCATTGGTATTAGTGTATAACGGCTTGCCTCTTCTGCAACCAACCAAATGAAGGAATTGTAAAGATTCATTCAAGAATTACATTTTCCCCGCCGAAAGGAAAGTAGTTATTCTCGTCGAATTCCCCTTTAATTCGGCATTACAAGGCAGGAGCTTTTAACACAATGACAAGTGAACTTTTCTTTTGGTTAAGCAATGAAGCTCCTTCATACGCAGGACAAGTCCGTAGTTTTTTAGAAGAACAGGGCTGGAAATTTTCCCTAGAAACCAGTCAACCTGAAAAATGGGTGGGGCAGTGGAAGTCCCAAGCACCCAAATGGTTGGTGATTTCGTTAGAGCAACTTGAAGCGGTCGCTTCTGTATTGGATGAAGAGGAAGAAACGGTTTCTGCTCCGCAAAAAGCGAGCAGTGAAGCTCATGCTGAAGGGGTTCTACTGACTCAAGTCAAGCCAAAAGCCAAAGTGGTAAATCTTGAACAAAGTATAAAGAAACTTAAAAACCAGACATGGGCAAAAGACTTGCAATTGATCTTGTTGCTAGACATTCACCCTACGGACAAAGAAATGTCTCAGTGGTTACGCTTGGGTGTGAATGGTGTTATTTATCAGCAAGATGTCTTTTTAGCTGTTCAAAATGACTTGTTGCATATTTTACACCATTATAGACAACGTCAAGAACTGCAATGGCATAATGATGAAATGTTTAATTTGTCCGAAGAACTGCGTAACCGTAGCTTGAGTATGGAAAAAGAACTTGAAAAAACACGCATTCTTCAATTAAGCTTGTTGCCAGCGGAAGTTCATTCAGAAAGCACTGGTGATTATAACCCCTATTCTTACAGCAAATTGCACTATACCAGTGAAACCTCGCAGATTCATGGTTTGTACTTGCCCTGTGAAGCCATTGGCGGTGATTTGTACGATATGATTACCTTTCAAGACGGTAGTCTCGGTATTTTAATGAACGATGTTTCGGGTCACGGGATTCCTGCGGCGTTTGTTACGGCGATGGTGAAATCGAGCTTTTATCGTATTACCCACCACCACCAATCGCCTGATCAAGTCTTGTTTCACTTAAACAACCAATTGGCGGATGTTGTTAAAACAGGCGAGTATTCAACCGCCATTTACTTGCATTTGGATGAATCGACTCGCACGCTTCAGTTTGCTGGAGCGGGGCATCCTTACCCGTATCATTATCATGCTAAAACGGGTGAAGTGTCGCGTTTAGAAGAAAATGGCACACCCCTCGTATGGGTGCCTAATATGCCTTATGCCATGCAGGAATTGACGCTTGAAGTCGGCGACAAAGTCTTATTGTTTACCGATGGTATTAGCGAACTTCAAAATACGGAAGATGAAATGTTTGGCGAAGATCGCTTGGATATTTTGTTTAAAGGCATCATCAATGAAGGCAACACAGGTGGAGATATTTTAGATGCCATGCTTGCCGTATTAAGTGACTTCACCGAAGGGCAACCCCTTGGGGATGATATGACGATGCTTTTACTTGAAATCAAGTAAGGCACTAACAACCTTCCACCACCATGTTTGCCTTACGATACTTCAAGCGTTCTTCTAAGTCGCCTTGCAAGTAATCTGATTGAAACCAAATAAAGCCGGCGCCTTCACATTGATAACTGGCTTGCATTTGCTTCAAGCTCGACAAGGTGGGACTTTTATAAAACGGGGCAAACAATCCTGGTACGACAGGAATGCTGGGGTTAATCTCGTGCATGAGCTTCAACGCTTTACAGACAGGGGCTTCATTCGCACTCAAAATCATGGGAGCCATAAAATCCACGACCCCTTCACGCATCCACAAGGGCCAATCTTGATGCTTAATGCCATGCGAGCCTTTGGGGTCAGGAAACACCGCCGCCGAAAGCTGAAGTTCGGGGAACTGTTTAGTGGCTCGGAAGGCATTCCATTTGAGTGTTTGATGCGTGCGAAGATCTCGTACCCATTGCGTCACTTGCGATGCTTTAAAGCGTTCCCATTCCTGCCACAACAGGGTATCCGCTGGCGTTAAGGTCAAGGGATCTACCTTGAATTTGGCTTTAAACGTGGTTCGAGCCATCGGGGTGTAGCCCCATGTGGATGCCACAAAGTTGGCATCGGCAGACTCTAAACTCGCGGGGTAGCGAATATAGTCGACTTGAATGCCATCCACAGGGTAAGTCGTCGTCAGTTCATCAACGACATCAGTGAGGAATTGACGCACTTGCGGATTCGCAGGATCCATAAACCAATGCCCTTGCTCAATCGGGCTAGGGTGTGGCGTGGGGTCATCGGCGTATTGGCGTTGACGGTTTCGCCATTGGGGGAACTTGGCTAAAATCGGCGTCGGTAGGTTCAAATTACTATTACCCACATAAAAGACTTGCATCCACGCATGGACTTGCATGCCTTCGGCATGAGCCAACCGCAACCATCGAGCCAACAAGGCTTCATTGCCCATAACGCCTAGCTTGGGATAAGCATTCGGCGTAATACCGTATTTTTGATAGACTTTGCTGGGGTACATCGTAAAGCCATGCACAAAGGTTTCAAGAAAAACCGTGTTGATGCCCATGTCTTTAAAACGTACGAGCGTTTTCTTGATTTCCGCTTCCGACGACTGTGCAAGCGTTGGTCGATGCCACACACCTTGAATCTGATCCTCATAAAAGGGAGCCGTCCCTGTCCACAAATCTTTTTCTAAGTTCTGACTCGTAACACCCTTAAAATCAGGGTTGCCCTTTGCCCATTTAGTCATATCTTCGTAATAGTCTGCCCACTCTTTAAGTTTACCTCCTTGGGCTTTGGCGTATTGCTTTAGACTTTTAACAGCGAGGGCATCCGCCTTGGGGTTTTCACAAATACTCAACATTTGTTTTTTTTCTATAGGGGGCTGACGCAAACTATCATCCTCAATCCTAAACGTTTCTATTTTGACCAAGCTCCCGAGCTTGCCATGAGCCAACAACCATCGGCTTGCACTGCCGTGGGCGGAAATCACGGTTTCTCCTGTCTTGAGTGGGGTATTCGCCCCTGTGATTTTGACAATCTCACCTTGCTTGCTAGAAAAGGACTTTTTTACGACCACTTCCACGCCATATTCATTCGTGCCTGTGTGTTTGCTCGCATTTTTAGCATCGTAAATGACCAGTTGATTGATGCCTCTAAATCCAGGGAAGGCGGCTCCTGCTGGATTGCTTATCGCCGTAGGATTCACCGCATCAATAGGGTAGCTTGAACAGCCGGCTTCACCTGCCTGTGCAGAGTTCCCTTGAAGCATAAGCAATACGGTTAAAATCAACGTAAAAAACATTTTTTTCATAACGGTTTTCCTCTAAGCAAGGCCCTGTGCATAACGAATAATATCGAGCCATTCGCGCACGGCGGCATCGCCTCCGTTGCGACTCGTCACATAATCACACACATCTAGCACTTCAAAGCTGGCATCCTTGGGGCAGACGGCTAGCCCCACACGTTCTAGCACCTCTATATCGGGGATGTCATCGCCCATGTACGCCACTTCGTCTTCACGAACCTTGTAAATCTCAAGTAATTCATCCAAGACGCTACTTTTCTTGGGCACGGCTTGAAAAATAACGCTAAAATCGAGTTCATGGCCTCGTTTTTCGACGATCGCACTTTTTCGTCCTGTAATAATCGCCGTGTGAAAGCCCAAGGCTTTCATTTTGCGTAATGCCCAGCCGTCTTTAACGTTAAAGACTTTTTGTTCGATGCCTTTGGCGTCCCAAATAATGGAAGACGGCGTCAATACCCCGTCGACATCCATAGCAAGGAGCTTGATCTTTTTTGCTTTTTCAACAACATCAAGCGGAACATGGGCGAGTGCCGTAGGCAAGCCGTTGGGAGTAGTGGACATAAGCATCTCTCTTCAAGAAAAAGAATTGTAACCATTTTAGTTTATTTTATCACGAAATGGCTGGATGGACTTAAGTGAGACGACCTAAATTTCAGTGTGAAAAGCGTTCATAAATGTAGGGCTTGCGTCACGATTATGCCTGTGCTAAGGTGTACCCATAGTACTTAAACACGTTTGAAAGGGGGTGTTTTTAAATGATGATGATGGCTGAAATTGAAGTTCACCCCGGTGAATCAATTGAAGGTGCCTTGAAACGCTTTAAGAAAAAAATCCAAAAAGCAGGCATCCTTTCTGAAGTCAAGCGTCGTGAACGTTACGAGCCTCCTTCGGTGAAGCGGAAACGTAAACAACAAGCCGCCCGTAAGCGTAAACGCTAGAAGAATTTTTTTGATACTTCTAAAAAGCCTCTTACTGTGTGGTAAGGGGCTTTTTGATATAGGGCAAGCCCTTTTTTTCTAAGAATGCTATAATAATATTACTTATTAAGTGTGAGGGAAAAAATGTTCAATCTGCAAAAAACAATTTTTTTAAGTGCCTTGTTGTCTTTCGGATGCTTGGCTTCGGCTTGGGCATTCACCGCCTCAGAACTCTTTAAAACAGGAGTCGATGTCATGGCGGGGCAAAAACCCAAAGAAGCCATTTCCTACTTCAGTCAAGCCATTGAAAAAGATCCCAAATTCACCCGAGCCTATCTCTGTCGAGCAGGGGCGTATGAGGCCTTAAATAATAATACTGCTGCGTTTCAAGATTATGCCAATGCGGTAAGGGTAGAACCTCATTACGCCAATAGCTATGAATTACGAGGGTACTTATATTACCGCTTGGGACGTTTCAAAGAAGCGCAAGGGGATTTGAATCTCGCCCAAAAATGGTTTAAAAAAGTCAAAGATGAGGATAGTTTTAAACGGGTAAGTTATACTCAAGGATTGATTGTAAAACGATTGGCGACCGCTAAAGCGAAGGCTCAGCAACAAAAAAAGCCCCGTTAACCAAAACGCTCTTCTAAGTCCCCCTTTATTGAATCATGAAAAGGATGCCCGCTTATGATGAAACCTACACAACAGTTTTTACTCTGGGCGCTAGCCCTTTCACTTGTCGTGCCTCAATTTGCTTCTGCTCAATCGGTGGAAATTTTCCTACAAAAAGCGGACAATGCCTATAAAGCTGGGCATTTTATTCAAGCCATTGAAGCCTATGATCAAGCCCTTAAGCTTAAACCGAATGACTCAGGCACTTACTTGTTGAGAGCTACTGCTTATTACCAGCTTAGTAATTTTTCTCAAGCCATGAATGATGCCAATCAAGCTCTGAAATTAGGTAATAACGATCCGAATACCTATTTGTTTATTGCTGAAATACAGGCAGATGCGAAAGATTATAAAGCGGCGATTGATACCTTTAATGTGGCTCAAAAACTAGGGGCCAATCCGCAAGAACTTCATGTGCTAAGGGCTTATGCGTATTCAGCAGCAGGGCAACCCGCTTTCGCTTTGAAGGACTTTAATGAAGCGATTGCCTTAATCCCGAATGATGCGAGCCTGTATTATGAACGAGCCATGGTGCAAGGCGTCTTGAAAAATAACGATGCGGCTTTAGCGGACTATACCAAAACGATTGAGTTGGATCCTGACTACCTAGAAGCGTACGACAATCGTGGGCTGCTCTATTCCGATTTAGGCAGAAACGACGAAGCCTTGAATGATTTTGATGCGGCGTTGCTCATTGATGATCAATACGCCAGTGCGTACTACAATCGAGCCAATACCTACTATGATTTAGGGGAAGATTTTCGAGCGGTTCAAGATTTTAACAATGCCTTAAGGGTGGATGCTCAAAAAGCCCAATTTTCTAAAGACGACAAAGCCGATATTTATCAAAATCGTGGTTTGGCTCATTATAATTTGAAAGATTACGATACGGCGATCGCTGACTTTAGTCAATCGATTGAACTCAACGCCCGTTTTGCGGATGCCTTTAGTAGTCGTGGCTTGGCGTATTATGCCAAAGGCGAAAATGAGAAAGCTTTAGCCGATGCTCAAAAAGCCTTGAGCTTAGACGCCCAATACGCGGATGCCTATTACTTAAGAGCCTTGGTGAAATCCGCCAAACAGGACAAGGCAGGCACCTTTGGTGACTTAGACAAAGCGAAAGCCTTGTACTTGTCTCAAAAGAATGCGAAGGGTCAAGAAAAAGCAGGCAAGGCGGAAGCAGAAATCAAAGCTCGCTTTGCGGAAAAGGGCTTGTAGGCTTTCTTGAAAGCTGTTAAACTAGGGAGATATTCACTATAAAGGAAGATCCCCACTCATGGCACAAACGTCTCTATTTGCTTCATTGTTTCAAGAAGAAACCGATACCCCCAGCTATGAAAGCCTCAAAGCCCAAGCTTTTGATGAAACCTCCTTCTTCGTGCTGGATTTAGAAACCACAGGCTTAAGTGCTAAAAAAAACAGCATTACTGAAATTACTGCCATTAAATACGTCAATGGTCGTGATGTGGGGATGTTCAGCACGCTGGTGAAACCCCACGAAGCCATTCCTCAAGAGGTGGAAAGCCTTACAGGGATCAGCAATGAGTTGGTGGCACAGGCTCCTCCCTTGCTTATGGTGATGAACGATTTGATGCAGTTTTTGGGCAGTACGCCCTTTATCGTGGGGCATAATGTCATCTTTGACTTGGGTTTCTTGCAAGCCAAGAGTCAAGAATGTGGCTTCCACGGGCTAGAAGATCGCTTTTCCCCTGAAAATGCTTTATGTACCAAAGTTTTGGCTCAAAAAGTATTGCCGAACTTGCCGAGTTATGAAGGTATTTTGGTCGCCACCCAATGCGGATACCATAACCCTAATCCCCACCGAGCGGAAGCCGATGTGCGAATGTCTGCGGCGATTTTGTTTGCTTTAGTACAAAAAATGCGAGAGGCTGGTCGCCCCATCCACACGGTGCAAGATGTGTTTGAGGTGCAAGGCACGTTGCAGGCTCGCTAATGAACGCTCACGACTTTCAAACCAGCTTGGAATCGATTGTAGCACGCTGTATGTTTGGGTTTGATGCGGCGATGTTTGCGGAAGATACAGAAGCGTTTCAGCTGGCGAATCTGAATCCTTTGGGCTATATCTTTTTTCGGCATCATTTTGACGAGTGTACCAGTTTAGACGACCTGGAGAGCTTGCTCGACAGAGTGAAGGCACGGCATCCGCATCCGCTGTTTTTGGGACTGGATCAAGAAGGCGGACAGGTGGAACGCTTACCTTCACACTTGTTTCACGGGGGGATTTCACCGTTTACGGTGGGTGAAGTGGAACGTCTAACCCCTGAAACGGAACTGGCTAAACGTTATTACGATTGGCAGTCTAAAGGCTTGGCGAGCTTGGGTTTTAATCTGAACTTTTTCCCGACGTTGGATGCTCACTTGAATCCACAAAATCCAATTATCGGCAACCGTGCCTTTTCTTCCGATCCGACTGAAATAAAGCGGTTGGGCAGGCTCGCAATTGATGCTCAATCCACTTACGGGATTCAAAGCGTCCTGAAGCACTATCCGGGGCATGGTAACGGCACGGTGGACAGTCATTTGGCGTTGCCGACCTTGACCTTTAGCGAAGCGGAAGAATCCAGCTTTGTGGACTTGATGCAGGTATCTCCAACGACTTGGCTGATGCTGGCTCATGGCGTCTACCCCCGCTTGCAGGGTACTCAAACAAACCTACCTGCTAGTTGTGACAAGGGTATTGTCACCGAACGTTTACGTCAGCACTGGGGCTTTAAAGGCATTACGATAACGGATGATCTTAATATGCAAGGGCTTTTAGATGCCTTTCACGGCGATCAAATCCAAGCCTCTCTAACGGCGCTTAATGCAGGGGTAGATGTCTTGCTTTTTCGTGAAGCAGGGAAACGGGAATTAGAGATTGTCGAGGCGTTGGCTCATGCCTTGGTGGATGGTCGCTTGGATCTTGATCTGCATGAAGCGAGTCTCGCACGTCTTGCCGAAGCACGCACGGTGTTGTCGAGTCCCCTTCAGCAACCAGACGTAAGCACACTAGAAAGCATTTGGCATCAAACGATTGAGGCCTTACATGAAACGACTGTAAACGCCATTTTCGCTGATGCTAAGGGCGTGTTGAACCTTGAAAATACCCTTGTCATAGAACCACTAGCGTCTTTGCTCCCCCATTATGCTATGGAATATGAAAAGGGTTCTTTAACCCAGCGTTTTCTTCCTGAAGGTGCTACGGTTTACGCTTATGACGAAACCGATATGTCCGCTCTTAGCAATGCTTTAAATACGCATCATGGGGACGTTCTTACGGTTGTGTGGCTTCCTCATATCGGAAAGTCTCTATTGGATGCTCTAAATCTTCGGCAAGCCTCCAGAGAAACGGCTTCTTCTCAAACGGTTGTGCTCAATATCGGTACACCTGTTGAAGGGGTATACACCTCTTTCAAATTCATCAATCTAGGGACGGCACGTCCACCAACGATTCAAAAGGCTTTGGCAAGGCTTTTTGCGTAAGAGCTGAATTGGCAGCCTTGCCATAAGGTTTAGCACCAATATACGCCCCTTCTTGATAAGGAATAAGCGTGTGGGCTTTAAAGGTTTTAAAGTGTTCTTGAACCACCTGCGTAATTTTGGATTGAGCGTGTAGCACCCCTTCTAGCACCCCTTCCGCATGAGCATCGATTTCCGCAGGGGCTTTGGGGAAAATCGTCAAACTGCTTGAAACAAAACCTTCTTCACGACTGGCTTTAAAGAGCCGTTCACTCATGTAAGCGGGTGTCACTTCATCACTTTCATTCACAAAGAAATGTAGTTCCGTGTGCGGATTGATTCGTGCCAGTAAGGGTAGGTTATTGAAACTTCCACTCCGTTCCAGCAACGGCAAAAATCGACCAATGAGCCATTGTTCCATTAAGCTATAATTGGGATTGGGAGCATAAAAGACGTGATGCAATACGGTTTTATGTAAGGTGGTAAAGGCGGCAAATTCAAAGCATATTTTAATTTGGGAAAAAGGGGCGTGTTTAGGGTTTTGCTTACAAAAGGTTTCATTGTAAGCCAAAATCGCATTTGCCACATAGTTCGATGTAGAATAGCCAAATAAAACAACGCGATGGGCGATACCCTTTTCACGCAAGAAGGCTTCTATGGTTTTAGCAACCGTTTGCAAACTTGCTTGATTCGCAGAACCCTTATTATTGCTAAACCCTGGAAGGTTCACCATAATAAAGTGTTCAAAGCCTAAGCCGTGAATTTGCGATACGAACTCTCTACCCCGAGCGTCTTCTAAAGTACCTTCAATCCGCATGCCAGCCCCCGGCATAATCACGGCAATGGGGTCGTTAAGTTCAGGCGAAAACACGTCGAGGGTGTTGTAAAGGTCGAGCCCTTCGATACCGGCGACCTTGTGGATTTCTAACAGTAAAGGTAATCGACATGGCTTGCCATTGGCGAGCGTGGCTCGTTGGGACACCCAGGTTTTAGCGAGTTCTGAGCCAAAAAAAGGTGTGCCAAGATCCAAGCGAAAGAGAAAACGATCCAGCGTACGTTGCAAAACAGCAGGGGTTTGCGTGGTGAACACGTTCCCCATTTCGGTGGTGAAGGGAATATCTTTTAAGGTGGTGTTGATAAAGGTACGCTCTAGCCTACGGTTGCTGTTATATAAAAACCACTTGGTCGCTTCTTCAGCGACTTGCGGTAAAGCGGAAGGCAGGACTTCTAAGGGTTCTAGCTTAGATCTTAATTCTGAAACGGTGGTAAACTTAAGACCCATAACGTAGAACCTCAATTTTTAAAGTATTGTTAGTATTATAGCACAATTTGGAGCCGTCTTTACATTCTTTTAAGGGAAGTAGAAGGCATTGAGCATCAACACATGCTCTAGGGCATCCTTTGAAGAATGCAGGTACAACGCCATATAACCGACTTCCGCCATTATCGGAGGCGTTATATGCTTCCCAAGCCCCACGAAGGACAACGCCTGACCAAAGCCTCGGCGGTTTGCCTTACTAATGGTATTGGCATTGAAAAGCACCTCATGCTGCACGACCCAATAAAACTTCGGATACTTCTGAAAATTACGCTGATACCTTTGTAACGTAGGGTTCCAAAAAAAGGGAGATTTGTTTTTATGCTTTTACGCACGTTTTTCAAACGCCTGCTTTACAACACCCTCTCTCATTCTGGCTAAAAGGATTAAACACGATGAACTCATGCCTTACTTCCCTTGCGTTACGATTCTTCCAAATGCTTCAAATCTTCCCACTCTGGCGGATGCTCGCCCTACTGCTCGCCTTTGTGTTTTCACAAAGCATGGCAACCGCCCAAAACGTCGTGATTTACGGCAATGGTAACGTGGTGCAACAAAGCTATACACAAGCCCCTGCGGTGATTCAAGAATGCACACGCAACTTGTACGGACGCTGCATCGGTCAGCCCTACAGCGTCGGATACCCCAACTACGCCGTGCAAAGCCAAGTGCCTCGCCCCAACCCGAACCTTTCCCAGCAAGAACAGCATGCCCAATGGTTTAGACAACAACGTGATTACGAGCGAGTCAACCAAATCTACCGTCAAGAGTATGACGGACTCGGCAACCCAAGCTTAAACTCCTCGTATGGCGTTCGCCCTTACCCGAGCTTTCCTGATTATGCGTATCGTCAAAAGGTCGAAGAATTTCAATCCGCAGGCAAGCCTGTGGTGAGCGTTTACGGCGATGTCGCCATGATGCCCGCCCCACGTGCGAAGGGTTACTATTACATTACCCGTCAACAGGCGGATCGTTACGATTACTTGTACAAGCTAGGCTTGACGCCTCGTAAACGCCCTGAAAACGCCGTGGTTCGATAGGGGCTTGGTTTTTCAAGTTTTTGAAGGGATGCCACAGGGCATCCCTTTTTTGTTGGGCTGGTGTATAATGTGAAAATCCGCCGATGAAAGGTTTTTTGCATGACGTTATACATCCCCGAAGAAAAACGACGACGCATCGACAAATTAAACGAGTTTGTGGCATGGGTAGGCACGCATATTAAAGGCGATGAACGCGCCGAAGCCCAAAGTTTCCTCAACCGATTTTTTCAATGCTTCGGCTACGACGGCGTGCTTGAAGCAGGCGGACGCTTTGAAGTCCCTGTCAAAGGGGCTTCCCTGCTAGACAACAAAGGCTTTTTCGACTGCTTGTTTGAAGATGTCGTGCTGATTGAAATGAAAAGCATCGACAAATCCTTGTCCAAATACTACCCGCAATTACGCCAGTATTGGATGCAAAGCATCCCCAAGCCGAAATATGCCATTTTATGTAATTTCAAGGAGTTTTGGATCTACGACTTTCATACCCAAATGGAAGAACCTGTCCAAAAAATAGACTTGGTTGATTTGCCTAAGCACCCTGAAAAATGGGTGTTTATGGAAAAAGGGAAAGCCTCTCAAAACATTGATTGGGACGTCAACCTTGAAAAAATCACCAAAAAAACCGTCGAAGACTTGTATGCCTTTTATGATTCGTTGGTCAAGCAAAATGAACCCAAACAAAAACGAGGCGAAGGGCTAAGCACCGAAGACCTTCAACACTTTGTTTTGCAATGTATGCTCTGTATGTTTGCCGAAGACATTGGCTTAATGGATCCCAATTTTTTTACAAATCTAATCGGTGATTGCCTTGAAAAACCCAAACAAAGCTACGATTACATGAAAGCCCTCTTTGATCAAATGGATTCAGAAGCTCGTGCAACAGGTGGTCGCTATGAGAAGATTCCCTATTTTAATGGTGGCTTATTCGCCAAACGCATCCCGATTGAACTGAATGAAGAACAAGTGCGGTGGCTCCATTTGCTTGCCAAGCAAGATTGGCGACCTGTTCGCCCGAGCATTTTTGGCACCATTTTTGAACGCATGATTTGCCAAGGCAAACGCCACGCAGGCGGAGTACATTACACCAGTGAAGCCGATATTATGCAGATTCTACAACCCACCGTGATTCAATACTGGCAAGAAAAAATGCTGGTGGTGCAGGACGAAACGCCCCCAGCCGAACAAAGCCAAGCGTATAAAGCCTTGTTGGATGAAATAAGAGCCTACCGCATTTTAGACCCTGCTTGCGGAAGCGGAAACTTTTTGTACATGGCGTTTATTGAACTAAAACGCCTTGAAAAAGCCTTGATTGAAGCGTACACGGCAAGCACCCCCACGCCTGAAGAGGCGTACACCCACAGTAGCGTGACTTCCAAGCAGTTTTTTGGGTTGGATGTCAACCACTTCGCCGTGGAGTTGGCTAAATTGACCCTTGAAATCGGACGCAAAAAAGCCGTCGATGAATTGCATTTAGATGAAAACGTTTTACCCCTGAATAACCTTGAAAGTAACGTGGTATGTGCCGATGCCTTGTTTAGCGACTGGCCCGAAGCGGACGCCATTATCGGCAACCCTCCGTTTATTGGTGGTAAAAAAATACGGAGCGAACTCGGCGACACCTATGCTGAAAACTTGCGTATGAAGTACCCCGAAGTGAAAGGGCAAGTGGATTTTTGCACCTATTGGTTTAGAAAAGCCCAAGACCACACCGCCACACGATGCGGATTGGTTGCGTCCAACAGTATTGCTCAAGGCATTAGCCGTAAAGCGAGTTTGGACTATCTGGTAGAAAAAGGCGGTACGATTCACAATGCCATTGCGTCGCAAAAATGGAGCGGTGAAGCGAACGTTTATGTGAGCCTAGTGAATTGGGACAAAAGCAAGCACGCCCACAATGTTGTATTAGACGGTAAAAACGTTGCTTTTATCAATACATCCTTACAAAATGTCTTTGATGTGACCCAAGCGGTTCGCTTAAAGGCGAATCTTAAAAAATCGTTTGAAGGATGCCAACTTGGCGGAAAAGGCTTTATTATTTCAGAAGCAAAAGCACAAGATTGGATTAAAAAAGATCCTAAAAATGCCGACGTGCTAAAACCCATGATTGACGGTAAAGCCATTATTCACCGCTATGAAGCCTTAGAATGGGTGATTGATTTTAACGATATGCCGATAGAAAAAGCCAGTACCTACAGCTTGCCCTTTGCACACGTTAAAAGCACCGTAAAAGCTGAAAGAGAAGGAAAAAATGAAAAAAGCCGTCGTGATTATTGGTGGAAATTAGCAAGATATAGACCTGAAATGAAAGACTCTTTTAAAGAGCTAAATACATATTTTGCCTTACCTAAAGTCACCAAGTATACCAACTTTCAAACCTTTGAAAAGCATATTTTACCCTGCGAAGCCAACATGGTCGTCGCTAGCGATGACTTTTATGTGCTGGGGATTCTGAACAGTCGCCTGCACCTCGATTGGGTGAAAGCTCAAGCATCCACCTTGAAAGCAGACACTCGCTACACCAACACCACCTGCTTTGAAACCTTCCCCTTTTTGTGGGACGCTCCCGAAACCGTGAAAAACAAAATCCGCCCCCTCGCCCAAGCCTTGGATGAGTTCCGTTTAAACTACATGCTCGAACATAAAATCGGTATTACGACCTTGTACAACCAGTTTTTCCACGAAGAAACGTCTCAACTCTTTAAGCTTCACGCTAAGCTAGACAAAGCCGTGTGCGAATCCGTTTACGGCTGGGATTATGATCTTGCTAAAAATTACAACGAAGCCCTTTTTTATCTAAATCAGCAATTGGCATAGTGGGGAGCATTGCCTTATTATTTTGTCTGTGTTCAAATAAGGGATATAGAAATTAGGCTCGCCCAAAAAGTGGTCTAATTCGTCCGATTTAACCCGTTGAGGAGATTTGCCCGTGCAAAAACGTCGAGTACTGGTCGCCACAGGTGGTGGAGACTGCCCAGGATTAAACGCCGTTATTCGTGCCATTGTCAAGCGTTTTGACCATGAAGAAGAATGGGAAGTTTTGGGAAGCATGGAAGCCTTTAACGGCGTTTTGAAAGATCCCATGGAAGTCATGCTCCTAGACGATGCAGCCGTTAGTGGCATTCATATTCGTGGCGGTACGATTCTTAAAACCACCAACAAAGGCGGTCCCCTTGCGTGGCCTGTCGTCGATGCCGACGGTAGCTGGCACACCGAAGATCGTGTCGAAGACATGAAAGAACGCCTCGACAAATTGGGCGTAGAAGCCGTGATTTCAATCGGTGGCGAAGGTTCGATGGATATTGCCTACAAGCTCCAACAACGAGGCATGAACATGGTCGGCGTGCCAAAAACCATTGACAACGACCTTTCCGCAACCGATGTGACCTTTGGCTTTCAAACGGCGGTTGAAATCGCCACCGAAGCCGTGGACCGTTTGGTGACCACAGCGTCTTCTCATAACCGTTTGATGATCTTAGAAGTTATGGGTCGTCACGCTGGCTGGATCGCTCTTTCCGCTGCCATCGCAGGCGGAGCGGATGTCGCCCTCATCCCTGAAATCCCTTATAGCGTAGATGGTGTAGCGGCTAAAATTAAATCTCAAATGGAACGAGAAGGCTTTGCCATTGTGGTCATTGCCGAAGGGGCGAAAGCCAAAGACGGCGACGTCGTCAGCAAAGTTTCGACTGAAGTCGGTTATGCCAACGTCCTTTACGGAGGCGTGGGGCATCAGTTGAATGAAGAGCTTAAAAAACGCTTGGATGTCGACAGTCGCGTGATGATTTTGGGTCACTTACAACGAGGCGGAACGCCTTGTGCCTATGACCGTATTTTGTCGACGCAATTTGGGGTGAAAGCCGCTGAAATGGTCTTAACAGGCGATTTCGGCAAAATGGCGTCTTACCACAATAATACCGTGATTGCCGTTCCTTTAGAACAAGCCATTAGCGAATACAATTTCGTCAAGCAAGACAGCGACCTCGTGCATGCCGCTCGTGGTTCTAACATCTGCTTGGGCGACAAAGACTTTAGATAAAACCTATGCTTCAAAAACTCTTGGTTGGGCTTAAAACTTCTTTTTTACTTTTGAAAGACTATAAGCGTCTTTGGCCTTATATGGCACCTTCTATGCCGTTGTTTTTGTTGGCGATGACTTGTGCGATTATGGTCGGTTTGTTGGATGCCATGATGCCCCTTGCCATCAAGCTGTTTATGGACACGATTTTTGAGCATAAGAACTTGCTAGAAGTCTTGCAGTCCTTACCTGCGTGGGTCACGCCCTTTTGGAGCGTTCTAAAGCCTTATGAAAGCACGCTTGCTAGCATCAACCTCATGGAAAAAGCCTACTACATTCCCATTGGGATTGTACTGTTTACCATGCTTCAGGGGATTTTTAACTACACGTCAACGGTGGCGAATTCGACCGTCCGAGTGGATATAAACCAGCGGATTAAGGAAGATTTATTCGCTAAATTGCTGAATTATGAAACCGCTTGGTATGATACGTCTTCAAGTGGCGAGGTCTTGGCTCACTTTTGCGGTGATTCTGATACGGCAACCGAAGGCTTGACGGATATTTTCAAAACCTCAACGATTCGCTTTTTTAGCATTACAGGGCTTGCCTTGACGCTACTGGGTTTGTCGCCACAGTTGGCGTTTATTGCCTTAGGCGTTTTGGGAACTATTGTGATTCCCATTAGTTTTTCTCGGAAGTATCTTAAACGTGTGAGTGAGCAAGGGCTAGATGCTCGTACACAACTGGCGATTCCTTACATTGAAGCCTTGCAAGGCAACCGAGTCATTAAACTGTTTCAGTTGCAGTCCTATCAGCTGGATTTACTCACCAAAGCCCTGCGAGTCGTGCGAAAAGTGAGTATTCGCATGGCACAGATTTCAGGCATTTTAACGCCTTTAATGCACACCATTGCGGGCTTAGGCATTGGGCTTGTGCTCTATTACGGTTCTATTTTGATTCAAGACGGAAGCTTAACGGCTGGTGGATTCGCCGCCTTCATCACCTCGTTAATTTTATTGTATACCCCCATTAAAAGCTTGGGTAATTCATCGACGCAATTTCACTTGGCGTTTTTGGCGCTTGAGCGGGTCTTTGCTCGTATCGATCGACCGATTGAGGCAATTCCCTATGGCACGGTTGAAAAAATACACTTAGACACCGCCATTGAACTCAAGGGGCTTTCGTTTCAGTATCGTCCTGAATTGCCGAAGGTCTTAAAAAACATCAATCTTTCCATTCAAAAAGGGCAAAGTATTGCCTTTGTGGGGAGTTCGGGCAGTGGCAAATCGACTTTAGCTCACTTGGTGTTAAGATTGTACGATCCGACGCTAGGGACTATTTTAGTTGACGGTATGCCCATTCACGATATTGAAGAAGATGCCTTTAGGCATTTGGTGACTGCGGTGTTTCAAGACAATTTTATTTTTCACGGCACCCTACGAGACAACTTGTTATTGATTAAGCCTTCCGCCACCGAAGCCGAACTCAAGGAAGCGCTTTCCAATGCGTATTTGTTAGACTTTGTGGAAAATCACTTGAAAGATGGGCTAGATACGCTTTTAGGTGAGCGAGGCGTACTGCTTTCAGGTGGGCAACGTCAACGTTTAGCCATTGCACGAGCCTTCTTACGCAACGCCCCGATTCTGGTCTTGGATGAAGCCACTTCGGCCTTAGACAATGAAAGTGAACGCATGGTGCAAGAAGCGATCGATGTCTTAATGCGTGAGCGAACCGTACTTGTTATTGCTCATCGTCTCAGTACGATTCAACATTGTGATTTAATTGTTGTGATGAATCATGGCGAGATTGTGGAAACAGGGACGCATCAAAGCTTGCTGGCTCAAAATGGGGCCTATGCGAAGTTGCATCGTTCTGGTGACACCCTTAATGTATGATGCTTTTACACAATAAGATTTGCAAGAAACCTCTCTTTGTAAGAAAGGCTTACAGGGTCTATGGATAGTGGGTATGCTTCTTAGCCAAAGAAGTCCATCTTTTTGCCAGCATTCTTAGGCGTCACTCTAGACTGAGGCATTTCCACAGAACCGCCACTAACCCAAGCTTGAATCATATCTGTATTTTGCACACCAATTTCAGAAGCACGTGGCGGCACGGGTTGAGAAGTGCCCGCATTGCTCCGCTGATGAACCCCTGAAGGCTTCTTCTGATTCGACTGTTGAATGGGGTTTTGTGGTTTAGACAAAACCAAAGACTGTAAGTAGTTCATAAATTAACTCTTTTACATTTGTACTGTAAAGGCAGTATGTGTATAATTTATTATAACATAGCGATTGGGTACTTGTCTTATAATTGTAACAAAAATGTAACATATGGAGGAGGAGATGACAAATCTATGACGAAGGTCTTGAAAAATTTTTTATGAAGCCGTGGCTTTGTTAGATTCATGGTATGATATAGATATATTTTGATTAATTTATAAAGGACGTTGCCATGTCATGGATTAATATCGCTTTACTCATCATTCAAGCCATTAGTGGTGTTTTTATTGTTTTGTTGGTGTTATTACATTCCCCTAAGAGTGATGGGGCAGGCATTATGGGTGGAATGACCACCAGTTTTGCGACCCAACGAGGCACCGAAAGTACGCTTAACAGCCTCACAAAGTACTCGGCGATTGTCTTTTTTGTGGTGTCTTTTATCTTGGGCTTCTATTTTTAAGAGCCTTTATGAAAAAAGCGTTTACTTCTTCCCTAAAGGCTCTTTTGAAAAAAGGAGACCTTAGCTATAAAAAATCTCACTACCATGCATCCAAGAACTCGCATAGGGACGCTGTTGATAGTAATCAAATACATTGGTGACACCTGTTCCTTTGGCAACGGTATTTGTTTCGTTTTGAGGCACGGCTGGCTTTGTACTTGAAGGGGTTTTTTCGTTTGCAGGGGTAAACGTGTTATGGGGATGGGTAGAATAAGGGGTAACCAATTGACGCATGACAATATTCTCCAGACTAATATGTGTTAAGTAGAAAGGGGTATCATTATTGAAGCTGGGAGCTTCAATAGTGGAACTAACTAGAGTATACCACGTTTTTTCTGGAACAATAATTAAATTTTTTAGAAGCCCCCTGAATAGAGGGAAGCGTATGTTTTGAAAACGTGTGTTTTAAACACTAGGAACAGACTTGAAAAGCGGTCATGCTGGAGAAGAGTAGCTCTTTGAAAATTGCATCGATTCGTTTTTTTTGGCGGGAATCCTGCTATTTTTTACACTGACGTAGAAACTCATACAACACAATCGCGACCGAATTAGACAAATTATGACTGCGCACCCCTTCCACCATCGGAATACGAATCGCATGAGCCTGCTGACTTTTCACAAAAGACGCTGGCAACCCCTTGGTTTCACTCCCAAAAACCAGTAGAGCATGAGGTGGAAACTCTACTTCCCATAGGCTTTTTTCGGCTTTAGCACTCAAATAAAATAAGGGCGTTTCTGGGGGATGGGCGTCTAAAACGGCTTGGAATTCATAGTGATGCGTGGGTTGCACGACATCTTCATAATCCATGGCGGAACGTCGTAAACCCTTGTCGTCCAAGCGAAAACCCAAATGCCCCACCACATATAGCTTGGATCCTGTGCAGGCGGCAAGTCTCATAATATTGCCTGTGTTTTGGGGGATTTGCGGTTCTACCAGCACAATACTAACCCCACTTGTTCTTGGTAAATACGCCGAAGAACGTTCAGGACTAGGGTACAACGACTTTTCTTCAGACGTCATAGACATTTGCAGGGGCTGCTCAGATGGATGATTCATCATGTGAACTCTAACGCATCACCGAAACACGACCGTCGTATTCCGTTAGTTCTAAGACCTTTTTGTAAGCAGGGTCTGTTAAAATACGCTCGGCACCAATGACCACACAAGAAAGAGGATCATCTGCCACATAAACAGGCACGTGAACTTCTTCTTGAATTAGTTCATCTAAACCCGCGAGCAAGGCACCGCCCCCAGCGAGCACAATCCCACGATCCATAATATCCGCGGCCATTTCAGGCGGTGTAATCGCAAGGGTGCTTTTAATCGCATCAATAATTTTAGTCACGGTGGGTAACAATGTCTCACGGATTTCTGTGGTCGTTAACGTAACAGTCGCTGGCAAACCAGAGCTTAGGTTGATGCCACGAACATCCATTTCAGCTTCCACGGTACTTTCAGAAGCACTACCTAGGGTGTGCTTAATGTCTTCCGCTGTACGCTCGCCAATGGAAAGGTTATGTTCCGTCCGTAAGTAGACTTGCAATTCTTCATTCATTTGATCGCCCGCAATACGGAGACTGTCTCGCACGACGATTCCGTTTAAGCTTAAAACGGCGATTTCAGTGGTGCCCCCTCCAATATCAACGATCATGGATCCTGTGGGTTTGTCGACAGGCATGCCTGCCCCGATGGCGGCTGCCATGGGCTCGTCCACAATATAGACGTGACGAGCATCGGCGGAAAAAGCAGCATCGCCGACGGCTCGACGTTCCACTTCAGTGGCTTGACTAGGCACACAAACCACCACACGCCCTAAAGCGCCTGTAAATACGTTGTTATTGCCTGCTGTCACCTTGGTAATGAACTCTCGCAACATGGCTTCTGCCCACTCAAAGTCCGTAATAACGCCTTCACGCAAAGGACGCACGGCACGGATATTGGTCGGTGTTCTGCCCATCATGGCACGCGCTTCAAGTCCAACGGCTAATACTTGTGGGGGCAATTGGCTAGAATCTACCGCAACCACCGAAGGTTCACGTAACACAATCCCTTTTTTGGTTGAACAAATAAGGGTATTGGCAGTTCCTAAGTCGATACCTAAGTCTTGTGTTTCTAGACCATTTCCGAACCAGTTAAACCAGTTAAAAGATTTCACGATGGGGGACTCCTTGCAGGGTGCGTCAAAGTTAATTTGAGAAAAATACATCTGTAGTCATTCTAGAACAAGCAAAAAAAATCACAAGTCACGAAAATTTAGGGGAACACCGTAAAGTTTTCCCCCTAAAATGTTTAAGCTTACATACCGGGTAATTTAAATCCAGGAATGTTTAAGCCCTTGGTTAAAGCACCCATTTTGTCTTGGGTTTGCCCCATAATGGATTGTGTTAAGGCTTCTAAAGCTTCAACCACTAAGGCACCTGTGGCAGAAGGGGTAGAATCAGCAGCGATATCGACTTTCCAGTCTTCAAATTTCCCAGTACAAGAAATGGTGACTTGTCCGTTTTTAGAGCTCCCTTCAAAGCGTGTTGAAGCGAGTTCATCTTGAATTTTAACCATTTGGTCTTGCATTTTTTTGGCTTGACTCATCATTTTTGCCATATCAAACATCATCATATTAAAGATCTCCATTTTAACTGAACACTTCGTGTGAGGAACCATAACGTTTCTTATTTATCATAACAGAAACAAGATTTTATGCTAGACTTAAATTTAATTGGATGTATTAGATTGAGGAATGCTTTGTGACGTCTTTTTGGGAAACAACGTGGAATACCCCCTTTCGGCTGGGCTGGATGCTCAAATCGGCTCTCGTGCAAACAGGGCGTCATGCCGATGTCATGTATCCCTTGTTTTTGATTCTGCTTTTAAGTGGCGTGCTAAGCCCGAGTCCCGCTCAACTCGCCACAGGTGAAAGTGTGATTGTTTTGTGGCAAGGCTTATGTATGCTCACCACGCTGACGCTGATGACAGGCTGGATGCAAGTCCTGCATGCGCGCACGTGGTTGTTTATGTGGGAAGAAGCTCAAAAGCATCCTAAAGACGTTTTATTAGGTACGCCACGAGTGCCTTTCGCTGATTTTGTTGAGTCGCCTAAGGAAGGTGATGAGACGAAAAGCGAGACTAGTCCGACAGCGTGGATGAACCCCCTGCAACGCAGTGAAGCCGATCAAGCCGCCGTGCAAGACGCCAGCAAAATGGAGCATCCCAGCTTTTTACGACCCACCATTACTCCTATGTTTCAAGGCATTGGACGCTTTTGGGGACGCAGTTTCGCTATTAACGCCATTCAAGGCATCGCCTTTGCGGTTGCGGTGATTTTACCTTTTATCTTGATTTATAAAACCTATGGCGTACCTGATTTATTCGCTAATGCCACGCCTGAATCCCTAGAAAAATTGTCAAATCTGAGTTCGGCTCAAATGCAAGCGATGCTTTTAAAACTGCCCGCTGCTCAAATCACGTTGATTAGCCAGTGGATGATGGGCCTGTTTCTGTCGATGATGGGAGCCTTGTTGGTCTTTCTCGCCACCGCCTTGTGGTGGGTGACGATGCTGGTGTCGGATGCGTCGATTGGGCGAGCCTTGATTTTGCAATGGCGATTTTTTAGGCACGATTATTTGAGAGCCGTCTTCATTGCGGCGGCTCAAGTCGGGATTTTGGGCTTTTTCTTGATTTACCCCCTCGCTCATTCGGGCAATATGTGGGTGAATATGGTCTTAAATGTGGGATTGTTTTTTGGCTTCTTATTTTCGACGCATTTGGCGTTTATTTATGTGTACAGCGTGGTGCAACCGCCGTTTTTGTCGAAGGCGTTACGAGACGGCATCCTCAAAAAAGCCTCCACGCTGGATGCCATTGCTTAATGAGGCATCATTATTTTTTGAGGCTATTTAATGCTGATATTCTTAACTTGTGTTTTCATATAGGATTTCATCATGGTCAGTTTTAACCCTTCTACGTCGTTACGTTCTGGTAGTTCTCTATCTGACTTATCCCATTTCAAAGCATTACAAAAAATAGCTAGAGAAGAGTTTGGTTTGCAAAGCGTTATTTTTAGAGATAACCTGCAAACCGCCCATGATGTCATCGCCGTTTTACGAGATTTAAAAAAACGTGGCTATGATCTTTCGGGTATTTCTATAAATGTTTCTAAACAAGCGTGGGAAACTAGAGTTCGCTGGATACTTAACTTGCCCGATGATGCGTCTGATGAACTCATCAATCAACGTTTTCAACTATTCAAACCTATTTTACCACCTCTATTTCATAATATAAGCAATGCTAGTGAACAAAAAGCAAAATTGGACACTATTTCTTGGGGAGGGTTTACTCATCCTACTGTGAAAGGTAAGACGCAAAGACCTTTAATATTCATTGCACCCGACTATCAAAGGCTGCCTCTTGATATTTTTTCTACAAATGAAAAGTTGCATATCATCTATCATGAAATAGGGCATGCCTTACATTTCAAGGTATTAGAACAAAATTTTTCAGAAGAGGCGGTGGAACTTAAGACTAAACACACAACTAAAACGGAGCATATAGAAGTCCTTAGTACTAAGATGCTTGAGCAGAGAAAGAAAATTATCTCGAACTTATACCCGAATAGTCTAGCTCTTTTAGTTATTCGTATCATTATTGAAAATACAGTGGGTCTATTTGCGTCTCAACTCCTAGAAGAATTTGTACCAGAATATTTTATCAAGAAACTGTTCAACCCTATTTATACAGATGAAACACTTGATAGACTTTACAACACCTTAAAAGGTCCTGAAATTCGTCCGAGGCCTTCAAAACCATGAACTTAAAACAACGTAAAGCCCAGCTCGATGCCTTGGTGGCGACCTATCATCACCCTGATTTTGTGCGAGACGACCCCATGCAGTTTGCGTCGCCGTTTAAGCACGAGCTCCCCCGATGTGAAGCTAATGCCTTGTTGGCGTCTTTGTTGAGTTACGGCAGGCGAGAAGTCATCATCCGCAAGCTCACCGAATTGTTCGACCGTCTGGAAGCCCCTGTTTACGACGTGCTTCAAGCCGAAAGTCTGGCTCCTGTAGAAAAAAGGCTTAAAGGCTTCATCTACCGCTTTAATACAGGGGAGGATTTGGTGCATTTACTGCGGTGGTGGCAGGTCTTTTATCAACGCTATCCGTCGCATTTGGCGTGCTTAGAAAGCTTGCCTGAAACGCAAAACGGCGTGAGTCGTGACACCCTCAAGCCTGTAATGACGGCCTGGCTCGATGCATGGTTGCCTCCTGATTTTTTGGCAGGGGGCTACCCCAACGGCACACGATACTTGGTGCCTCATCCTGCCACAGGCGGAGCGTGCAAGCGTTTGCACATGGCGTTACGCTGGATGTGTCGGGATGATCAGTTCTTGGGTGAAAATGCCGTCGATTTTGGCTTGTGGACGTCCGTGATTCCGCCCCACGCCTTGCTCATGCCGATGGATACACATGTAGGGCGTTTGTCTCGGGAATGGGGTTTGTTGAAGCGAAACAGCACGGATTGGAAGGCAGCGGAAGAGCTTACGGCACGGCTGGCTCGCTTTGACCAAGGGGATCCGTGTCGTTACGACTTTGCGTTCTTAGGCTATGGCGTCGATGAAGTGCGTGGTCGTTTGAAGGACGATTAAGCTAAGTCGCCTGTGGTTTCCGCTGTAGACAAAGCTTCAAGTGGAGCAATCTGTTGAGCATCCATCTCTTCGTCAGCGCCTTCCACATACTGCTTTTCCATACCATGACTGCGAGCAAAGGCTTCCGCATCAAAGTTTTCAGACACAGGCACGTCAATTTGAATCTTACTGCGGAAGAAAAGGCTCACCACATCGTTTTGAATCTGCCACATCAAACGCTGGAACAATTCAAAGGCTTCACGCTTGTATTCCACCAAAGGATCCTTCTGTCCGTAGGCTCGCAAGCCGATGCCATCTCGCAACATGTCGAGATTGTGGAGGTAATCCACCCAACGACCGTCCACCACCTGAAGCGTGATGTCTCGTTCCATTTGACGCAAGGGGTGTAAACGCTCAGCAATCACGGCTTCGCTAAGCCCTTGAGCTTCCCATTCGGCACGCTGAAGGGCATCTTGACCGCTAAGTTGCACGCCATGTTCTGCCTGAAGTTGTGCCATTAGACTGCCAATTTGCGTTTCTAAATCCACATACAGTTCCTTGGCTTTGGCTTGCAATAAGGCAATCAATTCACGGAACTCTTTATTGTGAAGATCTTCGACGCTCAGCACCGCTTGTATATTGGGGATCATCTCTGCCGCGGCTTGATAGACGTCTTCTAAGGCACGTTGGGTGTCGGCATCTTGCCCACCTGCCACAAACTCAAGCGTCAACGTACTACTGACGCAACGTTCCATGACCTTGTCCAGCATGTGGAACATCGAAGCCCGCAAGCCGTCGAGTTCTAGCACGCTTTTACGCTGGCGGTAAATGAGCTTACGCTGTTCCGTCAGCACATCATCATATTGCAAAACGTTTTTACGGATGTCAAAATGGTAGGCTTCCACCTTCTTTTGAGCCACTTCTAGCGAAGAGCTCAACAATTTGTCAGACAAAGGAATGCTTTCTTCAAAGTTCATCGCCGTCATGGCATTCATCACCATTTGAGACGGGAATAGACGCAACAAGCTATCTTCCAGCGACAAGAAAAACTGCGTCGTACCAGGGTCGCCTTGACGACCGGCTCGCCCTCTCAATTGGTTGTCAATGCGACGGCTTTCGTGGCGTTCACTGCCGATGATGTACAATCCGCCCAAGTCTAGCACGGCTTGACGCTCCGCATCCGTAATGGGCTGACGTTCGGCGACTTTGGCTTTAAAGTCGGCATCGTTCAGACTTTGCCAGTCGATGTCTTGAGCCGTGAGTTCGTCTCGAACCATGGCTTCGGGGTTACCGCCAAGCAGAATATCGGTGCCTCGACCCGCCATGTTCGTGGCAATGGTCACCGCTCCCAAACGCCCTGCTTGGGCGACAATCGACGCTTCTTGAGCGTGAGCTTTCGCATTCAACACATGATGCGGAATACCCTTGCGGATTTGATCAATCGCAATGACGCTGCCTTCCATATTTTCCAGCCATTTGGCGGTTTCGTAAGACGCTTCTAAACTCGCCTTATAAGGTGCCAAAACGCTTTGCCAAGCGTCATAGGTCAAGGTGTCTAAATTAGCGAAAAGAGGCGTAAAGGCGTTAATGGCTTCAGGCAATTTGTGATTGTTCAAGACCTCTAAAAAGCGAGCCGACTTGCCTTGAAGGTAGTCTACATGAGGCGTGGCATCCGAAATAAGATGCGACACATATTCAGATTGCTCAATGGTCGTGGTGCCGACTAAAACAGGGCGACCCTCACGATGACGCATCGCAATGGATTCCGCCACTTTTAGGTACTTAATGGCTTCGCCTTTGAAGATTTGATCAGGTAAATCCTTGCGCACATCCTTACGATTGGTAGGGATGGCGGTGACATCCAAGTTATAAATCTTGGAAAACTCGCTTTCTTCAGTCATCGCTGTCCCTGTCATGCCCGACAATTTGGGGTACAAACGGAAGAGGTTTTGAAAGGTAATGCTGGCGAGCGTTTGCGTTTCGTCTTGAATCTCGACTTGTTCTTTGGCTTCAACGGCTTGGTGCAAGCCGTCGCTCCAACGACGCCCATCCATCAAGCGACCGGTGAACTCATCGACAATAACGACTTGATCGTTCTGCACCACATAATCCACATCACGCTTATAGAGGTGCTTGGCCTTTAAGGCTGAAATCAAGTGATGCGCCAAACTCAAGTTTTCAGTGAATAGATCGTCCAACCCTAATAAATTAGCGGCTTGATCCAAGCCTTCATCGGTTAACACGATGTTCTTGGTCTTGGGATCCGACGTGAAATGCTTGTCTTTCTCAAACAACGGTGCCAATTTCGCCATGGTGAAATAGGTTTCCGCCGATTGTTCCAGCTTGCCACTAATAATAAGGGGCGTACGAGCTTCATCAATCAAAATACTGTCCACTTCGTCAATCACGGCGTAGTGAAACGGACGTTGCGTCATAGCATCCAAGGAATTCGCCATATTGTCACGCAAGTAATCGAAACCAAATTCGTTGTTCGTGCCGTAGGTAATATCGGCGGCGTAGGCTTGCTTCTTGATAAACGGCGGTTGATAGCCTGTATTACTAGACAGCACACAATCGACGCTTAAGCCCAAAAAGCGATACAATTGCCCCATCCATTCGCTGTCACGCTTGGCGAGGTAGTCGTTCACGGTGACCACATGCACGCCTTTACCAGTCAGCGCATTCAAATAAACAGGCAAGGTCGCCACGAGGGTTTTGCCTTCGCCTGTCCGCATTTCAGCGATATTACCCTTGTGAAGCACATAACCGCCGATGATCTGTACATCATAATGACGCATCCCCAAAACACGTTTACTGGCTTCACGACACACCGCAAAAGCTTCGGGCAGCATGGTATCCAAGAGTTCTTGCTCAGCTTTGTAATCGTCTTTTGGATCCGCTTCTTTCGGACGGTTCCGAAGTTCTTCTTGGAAGAACGCCGTTTTGGCTCGCAATTCGTCATCACTTAAACGGCTTAATTCTGTTTCGAAAGAGCCGACTTCATCCACGATGTGTTCAATTTTACGGATTTTACGTTCATTGGCGGATCCGAATAGTTTTTCAAGCAGTCCTAGCATCATGGTGAGTATCGCTCCAGCGGTGAATTTTATGAGTATTGAAGCTTATTGTATCATAAATAGATAAAAAAGCTTAGTGTTTCAAGCAAAGTAGCGGATTTGATGTATAGTTATTTTTACATAAAAAGCGAGATGTTTAAAATCTTTGCACAGGCAGACGTCCAAGCACTAAATCCGAGCGGGTGAGCGAACTGCGAATCCCCGAGCGATTTTGCGGACGTCGTGCAAAGGAATGATGCGAGGAGGTGGGGACAGAAACCTTCTTATTCACGAAGTGAATCTTCACCTTTAGGAAGGAGAGGTTAGGAGAGGAAACCAACGGTTTTCTTTCCTAAGAGAAAAAGTCAGAGACTTTTTCGACATGAAGGGGGGATTTTCAAGGGGGGACGAAGGGGAGGAGAAACGCAATGCGTCCTTCCCCGTCCCCCCTTGAACGCATTTAGAGGTGTCGGAGAACCTTTGTGCGAGCAAAGGTCTCTGAC
>JBKDRU010000002.1:0-14147 GCA_046341215.1 Vampirovibrionales bacterium
CCTCTCCTAATTTTAGGAGAGGGAAGAGAACGTCGTCAGACGTTCGAGGGTGAGGTTAAACCCTAGACTGCGTTTGTGAGTTTAACCGCCCCCTAACCCCCTCCTAAAAGTAGGAGGGGGGACAAAGCAAAAACTTGCCGACAACGCACTAAATGCGAGGCTTCCGAGACATTTTGCGGACGGCAGGAGCGAAGATAGGGCGAGGAGGTGGGTATACAGGGGGGATTTTCAAGGGGGGACGAAGGGGAGTAGAAACGCAATGCGGCCTTCCCCGGCCCCCCTTGAACCGCCTTTAGAGGTGTTGGAGACCTTTGGCGGAGCAAAGGTCTCTGACGACCGACCAGCTATAAAAGGAAGCGAGAAGCCCAAGCACCAGCGTTAAACGGAGCTAATCAAAACGAGGAAGCAAAAATCCACAAAACAAGAAGTCACCCTGCCAGTATGACAAAGGTATCGACAAAAAAACAGTGCCTAAAACCCACTATTTTTGTGGGGTGAGGGCTTTTTTTGAAGGGGAAGCCAAGTAAACAATTGTAACAAGGGGGTTAATTCTTAATAAAAGATTGTTTTTATTAAGACACAGAAGAATAGATTCTGTATTTATTATCCCCCCTACCTTAACAAGGATTATTTATTATGACAACATTACCTCCTATGTTTGAGACGATACCCGAAAACACACGTGTAACACTGGTCGATTATAAAGCTGGTCAACGCCCTAATGGAAAAAAATTTAGTCCAGATCAATTTGACATTCATGTCAAAATATTAAAGGCTTCTAATAATCAAAAGTCATTTGAAATTGATTCGCTCGAAAACGGTACACAAACATCTAATGACCCTAACAAAATGGAGGGTGTTGTAGAAATGTGGATGACAGAAGCAGAAAAATTTGGAGCAAGCTTTGAAACAGTTCCTCATTTTTTACAAGACGGCGACCCCTCTAAACCTGCATCTGAAACCGAGCCTCCTACCCGTAGGAGACCCATAACACATCCTGTTGCGTGACCCACGTCCCAACGGGATGCCGCTCAGTCCCCCTCTCTCTTTTTACGCCCCCCCCCCCCTTAATCAAAAAACAACAGGAATTTTTCAATGTCTACTACTGCTCCTATAAATCCACTTACTAGCCCCAATGCTAAGGCTATCTCTTTTAATGGAATAAGGTTCTCTGACCAAGGTAATCAAGAGGTTGCAGCAGCATCCAAAGGCTCATCAAGTATTTCGCTAACGGCATCTTTTACTGCTGGTAACATAGTATTTAAGAATACTGCTAACTCACAAACGGATCGTCAAAGGCTCATCTCATTTAACAAATCTTTTAGTGTGAAGTCGGGTGATAGTTTTAAAGACCTTTTTAGCGACTGCAATAACCACGTGGGTGCTTGGGTTCAAGCAAATCGTAATGTTGGCTATAAAGCTCAAGCTTATGGGCGTTTTCATCGTAATAGCAACACTCCCAGCCTAATAAAATAAAGTTAGACAAACCTCCATCTTGGCTTGTAGTAATGATGGGATGCCGACGACTTCGCTAGCGAATCGTCGGCATCCACCCGTAAGCTCGGCGGGGCCACCTAGCTCTTAAACATAGCACACACCCTGCTTCTAACACAGTGCCAAAACCCACTATGCTCTTGTCGATTAGGCTCCAGTGAGCGAGCTGCTGTCTCAGCTTCAGACTCACTGCCCTCCTTACGAGCGAGCCAAGCGATCATTTTTTCTCCAAGAATAAATGGATTGCTATTGAATGCACAAGGCACCTCATCGTTGCAATATTTAAAAAATTGTTCGAAAGTTTTATAACCAGTTGGAGGTCCTGAAGAAACAACTCTTTTTGAATTCAGTACCCTATTTTCTTCATCATTCGCAGACCACTCTGGAAGAAGACGATAAGCAAAGTTTTTAGGGTTTGCTGTCCTGTTGCTACCATCTGCATTGTTCACGAGAGCGCAAAATTTTTGATACAAGGTATGCAAAGCGCGTAAGTTCTCCAAATAATTTGGTAAATCTTGACGGGTTTCAAATGACAAAACCAACGCATTATCATTAAGTGTAGCGTTGCCCTTTTTAGCAGGAGTAGCTAAGTCTAAACGTTTAATATAGCTTTGCTTTAAAATAAACTGAAGCAAAGCATCTAACTCAAGCAAAAGATCCGTTGGATCCTTTGTAGCGGGTACCGCTGTTTGAAGATTGTTCAAATGCTCAACGTTGGGCGCAAAAGTGAATGTTAAGCGAGCCCCACTGCGTTGAACAGTCGGAGGAATGGCAGCTTTGTAAGCCATAGAAGGCAAGTTAGACCTTAAACGCATAAGGCACCTTTTTATTTTTACAAACACAAACTATCTAAAGAATAGCGTATAAAAAAGCCGTGTCAAGTGGTTTGTGATCTTAAAAGAGAGAGGGAAATATTTTTCGGGTGCTAGGCTTGCCCTGTTTCGGATGAGCTAAAATATAGCGGATTTCATAAAGTGTCCAGTCCATACGTATGGAATCTATGTCTTTAGGTGAAGAATCAGGCTTGCCCGACAGGCAGCTCTCTACTTGCTTAATCGCCGCTAATTTTCTTTTTTCTTTTTCAACCAGCGTCCTTTCATCTGGAGGTATCTTAAGCGTAGACGACAAATGCTGCTGATCATGAAAGATCAGTTCTAAGGCGCTTTGAAGCTTTTTCAAAGCAATGATTTCTCTAGGCGAAGAAGTGGTACAGACTAAGTGAGTGATCTTGTTCCGGAGATCAAACACTGGATAAGGATTAAAGTTCCCCATGTGGTCAAGGATACCCCTAATCATACCTATAATAACATGATGATCGTTTGGTATTTTAGGGTCTTCCACTATTCCCAAAGCATTTAACTTAAAAGGCAGATCCATTATACTGAAAATACAATCCATTACATTCATTATAACCATAAGCTGTTGGGAAAGGTTTCTTTTTAGTGACGTTGGTTGTTTTATACTGATCTCAAGCTTTGCCCCACTGCGTTGAGCAGGCGGGGGAATGGCAGCTTTGTAAGCCATAGAAGGCACGCTTGAAATTAAATGCATAAGGCACCTTTTTATTTTTACAAACACAAACTATCTAAAGAATAGCGTCTAAAAAAGCCGTGTCAAGTGGCTTCTAATGTTAAGAGAACGTCTTAAAGCTTTTCAGCGTCTACGCGAGCGGGCTTTCGGAATAGCTAAATCATTCCCCAGTTCTTGGATCATTAAGTGCACTGCTTCGGAACGTGAGGGTTCTGATGAAGGTCTGTTAGTTTTAGCCAGAAGCCTATTGAATGCCTTAATTATCCCTAACTCGGTATCTGATGTCACCAACTCAGACGAGATGCGTACTCGGTATCTGGATGTATGTCCTTGCTTGAAGACATCTTGTAAGGCGAGATTAACTTGGGCAAGATCCATGAGACCTTGATGCGATTCAGTTGTAAGATCAATTTTAGAGGGCTGATTGTGTTTCTTAGACCGTGAATCAACCAAACTTACGGAAGGTGTGCCATCCGCTTCTTGGAAAATTCGTAAAAGTGCATTTTTAATAGTGTCAATATCGATTGGCATTGTAGAGTCTTTCACTATTCCCAAAGCATCTAAGTTAAAAGGTAGATTCAATATACTGAAAATACAATCCACTCCATTTGCTATCTTCTTAAGTAGAGGGGGAAGGTTTCTATTTAGTGACCTTGGTGGTCTTATACTGATCTCAAGCTTTGCCCCATCCCGTTGAGCAGGCGGGGGACTGGCGGCTTTGTAAGCCATAGAAGGCAAGTTAGAATGAGAGAGTAAACGCATAAGGCACCTTTTTATTTTTAGAAACAAAAACTATCTAAAGAATAGCTTATAAACGAGCTATGTCAAGTAAGTTAATAGATCGTCTTATTCGCGGTAATCACAGGGTGATAGGCGGATTTCGCCAGCGTGCCGTCGGCGTCCACCAGTAAAATCGGCGGTGCTACCCACCACTTAAACACACTCGCCTGCATTCGCTTGAAAAACTTGTTCACCCACGCCGATTTCTGCTCTTCAGTCAGCACGCCATGCTTAAGTTCCCAGCTCCACACCATGCGTTTGAGTTCAGACGCATCCATGCCGTGGGCTTCAATCCGCCAAATCAGCTCGTCAATCACTTCATAAGGCATCAAGGCTTCTTCAGCGGTGAGCAGTTGGCCTGTTTTCGGATTCACCGCCAAATCCGCCCCCGACGGACGTTCCACCACCGCTTGAGGGATGACCCCCTTCATCGCATGATGCTGATTCATCCACCGGGCCAAAGCACGGACTTTCGTCTTAGAGACATCCCCCAACGGTGCCAACGCCCCCGACATATCCCCATTGACGGTGGCATAACCCATATAAAACTCGCTTTTGTCGCTGGTGGCAATGGGCAGGGCGTGGTAATCATTGCCAATTAAACGCAGGAGCGTCGCACGGCTCATGGCTTGCACGTTGTCTTGAGCGAAACTTTCGCTAGACGGCTTGCCCCACAAGGCTTCTAAGGCTTCACGTTCGTTGTGAATCCCCCCTAAAAACGCCGATTGCATCGCCGAAATAGGGATTTCCACCCAGCCGATGCCAAGATTTTGGGCCAGTTGTAGGGCATCGCTTTTATTGTCAGCAGGCGTGAGTTCAGACGGAAAGCTAAAGGCTAGCACGTTTTCAGCGCCCAAGGCATCCGCCACTAACACGGCGTTGACGGCAGAATCGAGTCCGCCAGAAAGCCCCAAGACGGCTCGTTTAAAACCGCACTTTTGAAAATAATCCCGAATCCCACAGGTCAAGGCGGCATAGGTTCGAGGCAAATCGCTTTCGTCATAGGGTTCAAAAACATCTTCAGGTGAACTGCGTTGCGATTGTTCGACATTCGGCACCCAGCTTTCATGGTGATGAAACGCCGTTTCACTCACGTGATGCAGGCTAAACTGCGTTTCAAATAGCTTGGAACGACTTAATACTTGACCGTTTGCCCCCACCAATCGGGAGCCTCCGTCGAAGATGAGTTCATCGACTGCGCCGACTTGGTTGACGTAGAGAATCGGGACCTTGTGATGCGTGGCAACGTCCTTTAACAAGGCTTGTCTGCGGAATTCCTTGCCTGCTCGAGACGGTGAAGACGACAGGTTCACCAGTAAATCAGGACGCCCCTGCATCAAGGCATTGACGACATTTTGCTGGTACCACGGGTGTTGATTCGGTTCTTTTGCCCATAGATCTTCACAAACGGTGATGGCGAACTTGCGCCCGTGAATGGTGATGTTGCCGTAGGCGTCGAGGGGGTCTTGCCCCCTCTCCCTTAGGGAGAGGGCTGGGGTGAGGGGTTCCCATCGTTGCACGCCAAGGGTTTCGCTGGCTTCAAACACCCGAGAGTCTTCAAATTCATGATAATTCGGCAAAAGGCTTTTTCGCACCACGCCTTGAACCAGACCATCCCCTAAAATCGCCACACTGTTGTAATACGGCTTACCCCACGCTTGCCCCCACCCTTCGGCGAGATCATAACGGCGCTCAGCGAATCCCACCAAGACCCGTGTGTGCGCTGATTCCAATGCCAGTCGAGCGAGTGCGGCTTCATTGTCTTTCACCAGCTTGGGAAAGCGCAAGAGCATGTCTCGCAAGGGGTAGCCCAAGAGCGTTTGTTCTGGAAGCACAAGGGCATCGGCGCCGAGGGCTTCGGCGAATTGCATGGCAAGGCGAACCAGCGTTTCATTGCCAGCCACATCGCCTGCAATGGGATTCCACTGTAAAGTCGCCAGCAAGCTCTTGCCTTGCCACGCCTGTTTAAGGGTGTTGAGCGTGTCTTGATTAAGGGCGTCAAGCGCGGACCAATTTCGGGCTTGGGCGAGTTGCGACCACGTTTGGCATCGTTGTTGAAGGGGGGTAAGAGCTAAGGCATCCATGCTTGTATTGTAGCACAAACCCAAGCTAGTCTATGGAGAGGGCAGGGAGTCTTTTGATTTCTTCTTCTACGCTTGTTAGGAAGGTTTGCCAATGTTTAGTAAAATCAGGTAGGTTTATAGGCTTCTTAAGTTGGTTTCTATACTCATTTAATGATCTACGCATTTCAACTTCATCATGTTCTGGTATAGACTCTCCATATTTAGATAGAAGTAATTCGAATTGTTTATCTTCATCTAGTGTATTAAAGGAGGGGTCTCCTAGCGCCAGTAGATATGCGTTAGCTCGTTTTTGTAGACGTTTAAATCCTAATAAATAGTCACCAACATTATTTGATAATATGTTAATTTTATTGTCTTTAAAAAAAGGTAGATTACTTTTTTCATGTGCTTTAACTATCACATCAAACAGACTGTTCAATCTTTTCCACTCATTAATACTCAACCCCGAACGCTGGTGGACGGCGGTAGACGGCGGCTTAAGCGGACTAGGGTTCATGCTTAAGGGAAGCGCAGGCTGGGCTGAAGTGGAAGGCTTGCTCGGGCTATATCGAGAGAGAGTCGGTATCATGGTGTAGACCTTATTTTTTAGTGAGTCGCGAGAGAAATGAACATGCATCAATTAAAATGGTAACGTAAGCACGAAACAATGTCAAGGAAGGCTACTGAGCCGAGCTTACAGGGAGTCGACTCACTTTTTTATATAGCTCGAAAAAACGGTCTGATAGAGATCTTGCATTGCTTATTTGTAACTCTAAGCTTTCAACACGGAAGTCCCCTTCGCTCATGAAGGCGTTAAATGATTCTAAAAATTCAGGTCTTACGTCTTTTAAAATAGCAGCTCTTACTTCTTGTGAAAAAGTAGATCCTACGTCTTCAGGGCGTGCAAAACGTAAGCGGGTAAGGTGATGGGCAATCTCCTGAAAAGATACAATAAGTGGGTTTAGCTCAACTTTCAAAGCTTGCTTTTTCAATTCAGGTAAATCGTTAATACGCTTTAGTTCTTCTTGAAGTTTTTCTACCCTTCTCTCAGCAGCCTCAAATATCTCTGGTGTATACCCCGACCGTTGAGCAACGGAACGTTGAGCCGCGGGTGCCGTCTGCAGCGCGGGTGTTTGTTGGAATGGGGAGTATCGAATCGTTGTGGGTATCATGGTGCAGACCTTATTTAGTGAATATAGAGAGGAAATGCATCAATTAAAATGGTAACGTAAGCACGAAACAATGTCAAGGAAACGGGAACCCCCAGGTGTTAGGGGCGTATCGAGTCGTTGTGGGTATCATGGTGTAGACCTCTCCTTTCTTGGTGAAAGGGAGACAAATGTAAACGCATCACTTCCTATTAGGCTTCTTAAAAATGAAATCTATCATAAGGTAACCTAATCCCTTAAACATGTCACGGACGCGGGAGGGCCTCGTTGGGTAAAACTTAAGGCATCGCATGTATTGTTCCACAAACTCACGCTCTTGTGCAGAATTACTAGTAGCGATCTCTTTTTGAATATTTTTTATTTGCTCTTCAATATCCCTTGAAAGGATGCTCCATAGACCAAGTAAAGTGTTTAGATCTTCCTTGGCGTTCCCCCGGTTTTTAATAATTTGTGTAAATTCATCATACAAAGTAAGCATCTTGTCTTTGTCTAAGTCTTGGCCTGAGTCAATGCATTCTTGGATTGCTTTTTCGATACTTGTTCTGATTTCTTTTTTGAGTTTTGTTGCGTTGCCCTCTTCAGATGTATAAAGACGGTGTACTTTCTTTTGCCTAAGCTCTTCATAGAACGCTTTATAGAATGTGGCTTCATCGTATAGCTTCTTCAGATCTTTGATATAGTTATTCGGATCATTGTCTACTCGATCCGGTACATTACCCTTCTTATAAAGCCTGTAGACTTCACATAGATCATTAAACTTATAACGAAGAGTGTTCCATTTTTCAATAGTAAACCCCGAACGCTGGTGGACGGCGGGAGACGGCGTAGGGTTGGTGCTTAAGGGAAGCGCAGGCTGGGCTGACGTGGAAGGCTTGCTCGGGCTATATCGAGTCACTGTGGGTATCATGGTGCAGACCTTATTTAGTGAATAGATAGAAAAAACGGGAGATTCATTACTTTTGAGTGAGTTTGTCGATTTCTTTTTGTACACTTGTTACGAACTTTTGCCACCACTCTGGATTCTCTGGTTGAGACAACCCGTTTGGATTACTCTGTTTTAATTTTAACAAGGCAGTATCTATTTCCTTCTTTGCTAAAGTCGACAGTGTGATTTGGTGTTCTTTATGAAACGCATCGATAATAGCCTCCTGTTCCTCTAATGATTTTGTAAGAAAACCTTTCTGTTCTAAGCAATGTATGTATAATTTACCACGCCACCATAGTTCGTGTAATTGATCGGAAAAAGGCTGAAGATTTATATCGCTAAAGAAGGGGTCTTTGGGAAGGTCTAGTACTCTAGCTGTCTTTATCAACCGTCCATTCATCAAATTCCATTCTTGAATAGTAAACCCCTGCCGTTGAGCCGCGGGAACTGTCTGCCTCGCGGGTGTTTGGGGGGAATTAGGGGCGTACCGAGCCGTTGTGGGTATCATGGTCTAGACCTTATTGCTTAGCGAGAAGGATAGGAATTTCAAATGTATTAACTTCGTCGGACGATTTGTCAATCAGCGCTGGTTGCTTAGCGAGATGGGCAGAAATGTCAAATGTATTAACTCCGTCGAAGAATCTGTTAATCCTGGCGGCTAAATCAACCCAGCGCTGCCTCTTAAGATTATGCTCCTCCCCCACAGGAGTATCTGTTATTTTTCCCTCTGCTTTCCGTTCCTCTATCGAGGCTCTGAATGCTCTTAAATAGAAGTCAGGAGAGAAATCATGCGGGCGCGTGGTTGAGTGTTGAATACGTGCCTCTTTTTGTTCAAGCGTCCTAGTTAACCAACCTTTTTTACCCAGTATCCTGGCTATTCTTTCTGCTGAAGCTCTTATCGTTTTTAATTTGTCTATCTGGTCACCTATTGCCTCGGCATCATTCGGCTTAACCATCTTAAGTCTCTCAGCTTCTCGCTCAGCAATATACTGGGTAGCTATTCTGAAAAAATATTCATAAAGTCCGTCTGTAAATCCCTGCCGTTGAGCGGCAGGACGTTGAGCCGCGGGAGCCGTCTGCCTCGCGGGTGTTTGGGGGTAATTAGGGGCGTATCGAGTCGTTGTGGGTATCATGGTGTAGACCTTATTTTTTAGTGAATAGTGAGAGAAAACGGGAAAACCCTTTATTTCCTCTAGTCCATTGTTTCTGGAGGAAAGAGCTTAAATCGTAGTGCTTCAAAAGCCTGGCTTAGTCTTTCGGCTTGTGCAATTTTTGCATTTATGATGCTACTACGACCTTCGGCGGGGCATTCTGCCTGAAACGCCCTAAAAACTGCCCAAAGTCTTAGATTAGATCCTAGAAGTGAAGCTTCTACTTTACTTCTGTTTAAAATGTAATCGGCCTCCGAAGATAATCGAGAAAACTGGTTGGCAATCGTCCTAAAATCCTCCCACTCTTCTTTTAGTTTATCGGACAACATCTTCCTTTGGGCTTTGGGCATGTTAGGGTCTAGTTCTAGGTCTTTCAAACCGGTTAGAATCTGCCCACCAAGATTAAATTTCTCTTTTGTAAATCCCTGCCGTTGAGCGGCAGGACGTTGAGCCGCGGGAGCCGTCTGCCTTGCGGGTGTTTGGGGGAATGGTGAAGGGGTAGAAAGTCTCGTTAACATAAAAAGCACCTTTTTTAGTGAGAGTAATAAGCAAGTAAAACAAAGTATAAACCAAAACACGGTTTAGGCTTGATGCTATACCAAAATATTTACCCTGTCAACGGGTATTTTTTTAGCCCCCCTTGATTAAATAGTCGTCGTATTCTTTTTTTGTTTGCGGTATAGTAGTGAAAAATAAGTCACTAATAATAGAAAGTTCACATTTTGACCACACTAGATCCCCCTTCCACCGATATTTTACAAATTTACCGAGAAATGCTCGCCTTCCCCCTCGATCCCTTTCAAGAAGAAGCCATTGAAATCATCCACAACGGCGATTCGGTTGTCGTCTGTGCGCCCACAGGGGCTGGTAAAACCGTCATCGCCGAATTTGCGACGCTTAAAGCCCTCAACGACGGCAAAAAGCTCTTTTATACCACACCACTTAAAGCCCTGTCGAACCAAAAATACCACGATTTAAAAGAACGCTTCGGCGAACAAAACGTGGGCTTGCTCACAGGCGACACGTCCATCAACCGTGAAGGTCAGATTATCGTGATGACCACTGAAGTCTTCCGAAACATGCTTTACGGTTTGAATGAAGACAGCACATTGGTCGACAATTTAGGCTATGTGGTGCTGGATGAATGCCACTTTATGAATGATGCCGATCGTGGAACCGTGTGGGAAGAATCGATTATTCACTGCCCCCATCACGTGAAAATGATTGCGTTGTCCGCGACGGTCTCAAACGCTGAAGAACTCACCGCGTGGATGGATAAAATCCACCCGAACGTTCGCTTGGTCTACAGCACCTTTAGACCTGTCCCGTTGCACTTTCACTACTTTACAGGCCGAGATGTCGTGCCGTTATTTGAACAAGGCGAAGGGGGCAAAAAACGCCTCAATCACCGCCTCAAAGGCGAGCAAGTCATCCGTGGGGGAGCCGCTCGTGGCAAGGCGTTTACGCCGTTGTCCTTAATTGACGACATGGTCGAAAGAGACATGTTACCCGCGATTTTCTTCACCTTTAGCCGTCGAGGCTGCGACACGGGCATGAAGGAACTCGCCAATGTGCCGCTCAACAGCCCTGAACAACGCAAGCAAGTCAAGGCGTTTATCCAGTTTTTTAAGGACAACAGCACCCTTGAAATTACCCCTGAATTTGAAACAGGTCTCGCCAATGGCGTGGCGTGTCACCATGCAGGGCTGTTGCCAGCGACGAAAATGTTGGTGGAACAATTGTTTCAAAAGAACTTGCTCAAAGCCGTCTTTGCGACTGAAACCCTCGCCGCTGGCATCAACATGCCTGCTCGAAGCACCGTCATTACGGCGATTTCCAAACGCACGAATGAGGGGCATCGCTTATTGAACCCCAACGAGTTCTTGCAGATGAGCGGACGAGCTGGGCGTCGGGGCATGGATACCGTGGGTCACGTGATTGCCGTGCGTACGCCGTTTAACACGGCAACAGAAGTCGGCAAGCTTGCTTCGTCGGATGCCGATGCCTTAAACAGTCAATTTACGCCGACCTATAGTATGGTCTTGAACTTGCTTCAAAAGCATTCTTTGATGGTGGCGGAAACCATCGTCAACCGTAGCTTTGGGGCGTTTACTATGGACAGACGAGCGAATCCCCTTTCTGATGAGCTGGGCGAACGTAAGGAAATGCTCGATTTGGCGCATAATTTCCCCTGCGATTTTGGCTTGGATCTCAAAGCCTTCCTCGCTCAACTTGAACTGCGTGAGACGATTTCTCGCTTAAATAAGCAGAAATCCACCATGAAAAAGCAGATTAAGAAGTTTGGGCCACAGCCTGAACTCTTGGCGGAACTCAAGCGTTTGGAAGATGACTTGTTTACGGTGATTAACCAAGTCGAAGAAGCCCCCTGTAGCACTTGTAACGCCTTTAAATCGCACCGTCGAGCGAGTGAGAAGGTGGACAAAATCGAACGGCAAGTCAACCGCCTGACCGATCAAGTGCAGGCTGAGCGGGACGTGTACTGGCAAAGCTTCTTAAAGTTGTACAATCTCTTGCTTGAAGCAGGGTACTTGCAAAAAACGGTGACGCCTGAAGGCGTTGAAGAAAATAAGCCCACGAGTTTGGGCTTGTTGACGGCGAACATCCGCACCGAAAACGAGTTGTTTGTCGCTGAAGCCTTGCGTGAAGAAGTCTTCGACGATTTAGACTTTCACGAATTGGCGGCCATTGCGTCTGCGATTGTGAATGATTCGACTCGTGAAAATGTGCAGACTTTTGTGCGAAGCTCAAAAGCCGTCGGCTCTTGCGTGCGGAAGCTCCAGCGTATTGCGGACAAAGTCGTGCGTTTGCAGCAGCATTATAAGGTGGAAGTGCCGTTGAACATCAACCCTGTCGCCAGTGGATTGGTGGAATTGTGGGCGAAAGGCGCCGACTGGAAGTCGGTGATGGAAGCCACGACCATGGATCAAGGGGATTTGGTGCGGAACTTGCGTCGTACGGCGGATATTCTGCGTCAATTTGCCAAGACACCGGGGATGCCTCCGAGTTTGTCGACGGTGGCGATGCAAGCCTTGATTGCGATTCATCGTGAGCCGATTAAGGAAGTGGAATTGCCCACGGAGTAATAGCGCCATGGATGAAACGTTTTACTGTGCCTTTTGTTTTCAGGCGAATAGCATTTTTGTCGACCCCAGTGGGGGCAGCACGCAGTCGTATGTCGAAGACTGCCAAGTTTGTTGTCAGCCCAACGTGTTGTTTATTGCGTGGGATGATGACAGCGAATGCTTCCACGTCGACTCGCAACCTGAATCTTAAATTCGTATGGCTTCATCCCGAGCGAGTAAAGCACTCTGAGCCAGCGTGTCGTTTAAGGTGTTGACCCCTGCAGAACGAGGGGGATTCGCTACAGCTAAGGCATCCGCTAGCGATGCTTGAGCCTCGTAAATCACGGAAGGTGCCACCGCTAGGGGATGAAGCCCCTGCTTAAAGCCAAGGGCAAGGGCATGCGCCAAGGCTTCCCCCACAAGGCACCCATACTGCACAATACGGCACGCCCCTTGTGACAAAGGGCTAAAGCCCGAAGAGCGCCCCACAAACGCCAAATTGCGGATTCGCTTGGGGAAATGAGGCTTCAAGCCCACATTAAACACAGGCTTGGGCAACGGATGCAAGTCAGGGTAAGCCTTCCACGGATGCACCCCTCGAAAATCCAGCCAATAGCTAAAGGTCCCCACACTATCAGATTCGTCCACACCGCCTAAAAACAAGTCACGCCCACTAAGGTTTTCAACCGCTTCCAACAGAAAGCTTTGGCGAATGTAGAGTTCTTCAGGGGGGACTAATTGCAGGTCATTTACTTGCGTGATTTCCTTGAGAAAGTCCACAAAGGCGAGCATTTCAGCCAGTATTAGAGCCGTAGGGGCAAGCCCTTCTTCAGACGCCTTGACCTGTTCCGCCAAAGGCATGCGTGTGATTAAGCCGTTAAAGCCCAGCGTGCCGTCGTTGAGGCGGGCGATATTAAAGCCATCCACCCAAAACGGGGCGGATTCGTAAGCGATAGAGGGGCGAGCATTGCCGTATCGCCAATGATGATAGGCGACACCGATGACGTTGTTTAGAATATCGAGATAATCGGACGCTTCGGGGGCGTACGTGGGGCGCTCAATCAAGGCGTGCCGCTCGACTTCGCTCAGCCACGGCATGTGAGTGGCCAGTAAATCAGGCATATCCGCACGGTGACGCAAGCCTTCTTCCGCTATTTGTAAAGAACGATAATCCAAGCCTGCCACTCGAAACACGGGACTCACGCCTAGGGCGGTCACAGCATCATCGTCTCCAAAAACGCCACCCAGACCGAGCATAGACGGCACGCCTGCTTGACGAGCTAGGGTCGCATCGGGGCTGGCATCGATGTAAAAATCAGCGGTGTAAATGTGTTGGGTGTGGGCGTCTTGAATGCCTGAAATGCTTGAGCCTTCTACTTGTGCATGAGCCTTTACCCCACTCACGACGCTCACGTTTGCGTCGGTCAATCGCTTTTTAAGCACCGCATCAGCGGTTTCGGCGTGCAAGGCGACGCGCTTTAAGCCTGCTTCGTTCAAAATCACTTGCATCATCGGCGGAATGAATTCGGGGGTGAGATCCATATAGCTCAAGCCCCCCCGGGTGGAAAGTCCGCCAAGCAGGCTGGTACTGCGTCGTAAGAGCGTCACCTTCACGCCGTGCCAGCCCAAGACGCAGGCACTTACGCAGGCTTCGAGTTCATCTCCGACAATAATTACGCTGGCTTTCATGGCTTTCCTTTCTTTTTTATGCTTTTTTACAATTATGGGGAAGTCTTTTAAAACAGACGTCAACGCACTAAATGCGAGGCTTCCGAGACATTTTGCGGACGTCGTGCAACGGGAATGATGCGACGAGGTGGGGATTCAGGGGGGATTTTCAAGGGGGGACGAAGGGGAGGAGAAACGCAATACGTCCTCCCCCGTCCCCCCTTGAACGCATTTAGAGGTGTCGGAGAACCTTTGTGCGTCCAAAGGTCTCTGACAGCACCAGC
>JBKDRU010000003.1:0-57619 GCA_046341215.1 Vampirovibrionales bacterium
AAGTCAGAGACTTTTTCGACATGAAGGGGGGATTTTCAAGGGGGGACGAAGGGGAGGAGAAACGCAATGCGTCCTTCCCCGTCCCCCCTTGAACGCATTTAGAGGTGTCGGAGAACCTTTGTGCGAGCAAAGGTCTCTGACAGCACCAGCTAAAAACGGAGTTAGAAATCCATTCTTCTGCATGTGGCATTGTTGAAGGAGATATATCAAGGAATAATTATAGAATCAGCATAGCATAAGCCGATGTAGATTTCGATACTTTTATTTTCAAAAAGTCTATGTTAAGATAGCACAGCTTTTTCTTTTTTTGTTTTTGTGTGAATAACACGCTTAATGCAAAATAGATATTAAGCAACACTGGTACTATTTTGGCAAAGGCTTTTTATTTTACATTTATTTTCACTTAATTTATGACACTCCCTAAGAAAGGACAGATAATATGAGTTCCAACATTTCAGTGGCTTCCACTACACCAACGGCTTCAGGACTTCCTGCAAAACAAACGACCGCATCGGCGTCAGAAACCGAAAGCCCAAGCAGTTTACCTCAAACGCCTAAAGCCCAAAGTACTGAAAAACCTGTGGTGAGCGTTTATGCGTATGAAACCGCTCAGAACGATTTTGAAACGGCGAAAAAAGCGAACCCCGAAGCATACAAGCAATATGCCTTAAATGGGTCGGATCTAAAAGCCGAAAGCGTCGTGGGGAAAGACGGACAATTGACTCGTTTTGAAACAGGCACCATTGTTAAAGAAACTAAAGCTGGCGAGCCTATTACGGTAACGTCTCCCAATGGTTTAGTGATTGAATCGGCGATTTTGAACAAGAATGATGTTGAACAAGAATTGGCGAAAATTGACCAAAGCGTCGATGCCTTGAACTTGAAGAATCCGAAGTCTGAAATCAAAGACATCACAGAACAACAATTGACGCACAACCTAGCGGAATCTGAAATTTGGGGCATTACGATGTCCAATCCTGATGCCGTGACGATTAACGATCAAACCGAAGACATTGATGTCAAAACCCCTTCTGGTGCCTTTCACTTAGACAAGCAAGACAACATTCAATTTGAACGTGCCGACGGCAACGCCAACGTGACTTTGACCCCTTCTCTAAAGCCAGAACAACCCCCTGTGGCTGAAAAAGCAAAAACAGCGGATACAACAGAAACCCCTACCGCTCCCATTGCTGAAAAAACCGAAAAACCTAAAAAGCTTTCACTAATGGCGTAGTCATTTTAAAAACGTGAATTAAAAAACGACGGTGTGGATTTTTTCCACACCGTCGTTGCTTTGGCATTGATTAAAAACGTGTTATCTTATTAAACCGTAGAACGATATTCAGCCAAAAACTGAGCCGATTCCATTTCTTCTTTCATACGGGTCAACGCTGTTTGAACGACTCGGCTGGCACGGCTGGCCGAAATACCAAATTCATCACCAATTTCACGCATGCGCTTGTTCTTAAAATAGCGAGCTTCAATCAACTTACGATCCCGTTCAGGGAGTTCGTCCAAGCACTTACGCACCAATTTAGCCAATTCATTGGATTCCGTTTGTTCGTCAGGCGTTTGACCTTCGTCGCGCAATTCATGCGGATTGTCGGCTTCCATCATACCATCCACACTTAAAATGCTGGCATACATGGCTTCACGAACGGCACCTTTTTCAGGGGCAAGATCATCGTCAAAGGGTTCAAGTGCTTCGTTGCCATCGATGATTTCAGCATCGGTGTTACGAAGGCTGTACCATTTGTAACGGTAACGCAATTCATTACGCACCGCCCATTTAATAGCGGTTGACAAATACGTGACGTTAAAATCACGCTCAGGATACTTTTCAAACAACAGGTGAATGGTTAAGGCACCGATGTTGACAATTTCACTGGCGTCAATTAAATGATTCGGCAAACGGCTATGCTCAACACGAGCGACCGTTTCAACCAATTCCATGTAATCTTTAAGATCACGACTCTTGAGTTTTTCAGGAGCGATACTGGCACTTAGTCCGTGGCGGACTTTTTTACCTGTGCCTTTTTCAGCGTGGTTTTTTTTAGAGCGAAGAGGAGATTGAGACATTATACGTAGAAATTCCTTTTTCTAGGTAGACAGGACTCACTAGGGTTTTTATGTATCACGTTATAGTTCAAGAAAGTTTGCTAAAAGCGAAGCAACGTAGAAAAACATAAATGTTAGAGAGACTGCATTGTTACGGACTTACTAAGGGGAAAATAAAGAAAAGCATCCGTCAGGCATGCTTATAAAATGAAGCACAAAAGAATCTGAAAAGCACTGAAAGCCAGTGAACAGGATTTGTAGAAAGATGTGTGCATTGAATAAACGAGCAACGGAATGATAATAGACTGTAACAACGCAGGATCGGACTTGTGTAAACATCAAGCAAGGGATGCGTTATACTTCTATTACTACAATAATAAAAGCTAACTTTCAACCCTTTTTGCCTTTTCATTACAAATCTTAATAAAAGCTAAAGAGACGCTTGCAAAAGTTTAACATTTTCGTCCTTTTTCTTTCTGAAAAAGCGTTTCCAAAAAAAAGTCTTGTGTTATGCTAAAGAAACGAGAGAACACCCTAAAGGACCTTGTTTTTATGCTCCGTATTGCGTTGAAAATGTTGTTTGGCGACAAAATGAAGTTTATGACCCTTGTCGTGGGTTTGACCTTCACCTGCTTTTTATTGACGCAACAAGGGTCTATTTTTTGCGGATTGATGCTCCGAACAGCGAGTAATATTTTTGAAACAGGCGCGCCGATTTGGGTGATTGATTCCACCGCCAGCAGTTTTAACGATGTGGTCGATTTAAAGTTGAGCGAAGTGGCTCGAGTCCGCAGTGTTTCAGGTGTGCAGTGGGCGGTTCCCATGAGCTTGCACGGCGCGATTGCTCAAAGTGATGAAGGCAAAACCGCTGCCGTTCAGATAGTGGGCGTGGATGATGAAAGCTTGATTGGTTTGCCTGCTGGCTTGAAGGATGCTCACTATGAAGACCTCAACCAGCCCAACGCCGTGATTATTTCTAAAACCCGAAGCGAACGCTATGGTTCCCCTCAGGTCGGCGATGAATTTGAAGTGAACGATCACCGAGTCAAAGTCGTGGGCATCATCGATTCTAAAAAAACCTTTGCACCGTTTCCTGTCATGTACACTGCCATTAGCCGTGTGCAAAGCCTGATGCCTGATAAACAGCGGATCGTGTCCTTCATTTTAGCCAAGCCCAAAGCTGGGGTGGATGCCACCGCCTTATGTCAAAAAATCAACGAAGAAACAGGCATGAAAGCCGTTCAGTTGTGGGATTTCGTCTTTAGCACCATGAAGTTTTGGGCGGCGAATACAGGGATCCCCATTAACTTTGGGACAAACGTGTTGATGGTCTTGATCATCGGCACCGTGATTTCGGCCCAAACCTTGTATGCCTTTATGTTGGAAAATATCCGTCAATTTGGCACGTTTAAAGCCATCGGCATTACCAATGGCGAATTGGCTCGCATGGTCTTTGTGCAAAGTATTACCGTGGGCTTAATCGGCTACGGACTAGGTGTGGGCATGGCGTCCTTGTTTGGACTCTTCTTGCCTGATACCGCTCCACTCGCCTATTACACACCGCCTGCCCTCATTTGGATCGTGCTATTCTTGGTCATGGGCTTCTGCGTGATTGCCTCATTCTTGAGCTTGTACCGAGTCTTACGCATCGATCCAGCCATTGTTTTTAGAGGATAAAAAGGATAAACGCATGTCATCTTCAGCACCCTTAAATACCTCAAACAAAGCGGCCATTTCTCTACGAAATGTCTATAAAAGTTTTGACAATGACGGCGAAGCCCAAACCGTTCTGCACGATATTAGCATCGATTTTCCTGCGGGAGCGATGAGCTATGTCGTCGGTCCTAGCGGATGTGGTAAAACCACGCTGATTAGTATTATCGCTGGTATTTTAACCCCCGATTCAGGAGACATCAACGTCTTAAACGCCCCAATTCACGCCCTCAATCAAAAGCAAAAAGGCGAGTTTCGCCGCATGAATGTGGGCTTTATTTTTCAACAATTCAACCTCATTAACACGATTAGCATCGCCGAAAATGTGGCGATACCCCTGTTGATTCAAGGCGTTCCGCATGATGAAGCGGTTGAAACCGCCATTGAATGGCTCGGCAAGGTCGGCTTAGGCGACAGGCCTTACGCCACACCGAAAGACTTTTCAGGTGGTCAACAACAACGGGTTGCCATTGCACGAGCCTTAGTCAACGACCCTAAGCTCGTCATTTGCGATGAGCCAACCTCTGCCCTAGACGGTAAAACAGGGCGAGTCATTATGGAACTCTTGAAAAACGTGGCCAAACAAGAAGGCCGTGCCGTCATCATCGTCACACACGACAACCGCATCTATCAATACGCCGATTACTTGGTAGAAATGGAAGACGGACGCATCCTCGCCACGCATCAAGACGCTCAAGCATGGGCAAATGCGACATCGGGCATTGCCCCTTCTACCGCCTAAACGCTTTTATAGCAAAGACTTTAACCATTTACTTCATCCCTCACAGAAGGAAGCCCCCTCATGATTCAGAAAAACCTCAAATCCCTTAATTGGAAACTTATTCCCTTCTCAAAAACCATTCCCATTGCGATTTTAGGCGTTTTGATTATGCTGTATTACGTCAATACGCAAGTCATCGCCGAACCTGAACGTGAACCGACTCGTACGCCAGCCGCCGCTCCCTACGAAAATGCGGTCACAGGGGCAGGCATCATTGAACCTGTCGATGAAGCGGTGAAAGTCGCGCCCTTTTACAGCGGTAAAGTTGTGGCAATTTATGTGAAGGAAGATCAAGCGGTCAAAAAAGGACAAGCCCTTTTTAAGCTGGACACTTCTGTGTTTGATGCTCAACGCCGTCGTCTGTTGGCGGATGCCTCTGCATCAAAATCTCGCTTAACGGCAGCTCAAGCTCGCTTACGTCGCTTGGGGGCAGAACCTCGTGATGTAAACCTCCCTCCCTTAAAGGCCAAAGTGGCTAGCTTACGAGCCAATTTACACCGTGAAGAAGACAAGCTTAAACGCCTTGAAAGCGTTGCCGATTCTCGTGCCATTAGTGAACAAGAGCTCACCCAACAGCGTTTGGCGGTGGATGTGGCTACCGCTCAATTAGAAGAAGCCCAAGCCAATCTTAAGCTTACGTTAGCAGGGGCATGGCAACCTGATTTGGACGAAGCCAAAGCCGTTGTCAACGAATCAAAAGCATCGATGAATAGCTTCCTCGCTCAAGTCAAGGAATTGGATGTTCAACTCGCTCAAGCGGTGATTAAAGCCCCCAAAGACGGTACGGTTCTGCAGATTAACATCCGCGTGGGTGAAACTGTACAACTCATGCAAATGAGCGGGAAAAGTAATGAGCCTGCCATTCTAATGGGCAATGTCAATGCCTTGCAAGTGCGTGTGGACATTGACGAAGTCTTAGCACCCAAAGTGCAAGCAGGCATGCACGCCCAAGCTTATATTAAAGGCAATAGCAAATTATCTTTCCCCTTGAACTTTGATCGCATTGAGCCGTTTATGGTACCCAAAGTGTCGTTAACAGGCGGAACCGCAGAACGCAACGATGTAAGGGTTTTACAAGTGATTTATCGCTTTACGCCCCCAGCAGGGTTTAGCGTTTACCCAGGTCAACAGGTCGATGTTTACCTAGATGCGGATACCTTCAAACCCAAAAGTGTCGCTTCTGAATCCCTAGCTGGTGATTTAGCACTGCCCACCGATGGCGAAAAAACCCCTAATGCAGGAGGCCCCTTATGAAGCAAACGCCCCCTAAGCACTTGATTTTATGGGTACTGGTCGTTTTAAGCATCACGGCAACAAGCATGCCTCTTGCTCTAGCACAGCCTGATCTAGATGAACTGGTCTGCCCATTGCCTCCCTTTCAAAAAGACATCCCCCAAGTGCCTCCTGTCCCTCCACAAAACAAGGCAGACAAGCTAGAACCCTTGCGTCCTTTAAAGGAACCTGTACATTCTTATTTAACGCCTCAATTTTTTGTGTCCACCACTTGGTGGGACGCCTTCGGTCGTGAAGACATCGGTGCTTTTGTGATTTCCGCTCTCTTAAATAACCTAGAACTTCGTGCCAAAGAATTTGATTTACAAGCCATGAAGCAGGACGTTGCCAAGCAATTCGCCGTAGAACTACCCACCGTAAGCATCGGGGCAAGCTGGACGAAGCAAAAGAACTCCAAAAACTTGATTTCCCCACGAGCGTCTCAGTTTGCTTCAGGCGGAGCCAACGTCTTTTCCCCTGGATCCACCTTCAACATCTACAATTTACCGTTAACGTTAAACTATGAAGTGGATTGGTTGGGTAAGAATCATCTTCAAACGCAAGCCGTGCGGTTGCGTTATGAAGCGGAAGTCTTAAAACTGCGTGACATGGAACTCGCTTTGGCTGAACATGCCGTCAATACGGCGATTGATTCCATTACCAACGACAGCCTGCTCGATTTAAGCCTTCAACGCTTAACCGTGCTTGAAGAATGGGAACATCTGGAGCGTGAACGTTATACAGCAGGGCTTGAATCGAAAGATACTTTATTAGTTCGTAAGCAAGCCCTTGAAACGCTAAAAACGTCAATTACGGTGCTGAAAAATGAAGCAGGGGTGCTGGATCACGAAGCATCCTACATTGCAGGCAAGCCTGTGAATGCCTTTGTATGGAAAGACCCTAGCATTACGGCGACTGCTTTTATAAGTGAAGTAGACTTAAAGCCCTTTTCTACATGGACGACGATTGAATCAGACCAGCTCTTGCATCGCCCTGATGTCGGCATGAGCGAGCTACAGCTTCAAGCCGCAGGCGTCGATGTGAAAGTGGCTCGTCGGATGTTTTTGCCAAGCTTTACGATAAACGCTCAAGCAGGTTTGGCGTCTACTAGACTTGCCAACTGGTTTTCTTGGGACAGCCTTCTTACTTCTGTAGGGGCTTCTGTGGCTCAACAGTTGTTTGCGGGTGGGGCGATTAAGGCGAATCTCAAGCAGCAAAAAGCCGTTTACGAGTCGGTGGGGCGTTTGTATCAGAATCAACTGCTATTGGCAGGTCGTAATGCCGAAAATGCGTTAATTGATTTAAAACAACGCTTAGATGCCACTGAAATTGCCGAATCTCAAGAAGATCTCGCCGAAGAGCAGTATGCCTTGAGCAAGGCTCGTTACAAGGCTGGTTTGGAATCGTATATTTTGACCCTCAGCCAGCAGGATGCCCTGTTGCAGAAGCGTATCGCTACCCTAACCGCTCGGCAGGGTGCGTTAACGTCGTGGAATCACTTGCAGCGTGAGCTGGGTGGAGGCTTTTAAGTTGTGTTGTTAATTGGATTTCTAGCTCCTTTTTAGGTTACTCGTTTGTCAGAGACCTTTGCTCCGCCAAAGGTCTCCAACACCTCTAAAGGCGGTTCAAGGAGGGGGAAGGAAGGACGCATTGCGTTTCTCCTCCCTCATTTCCCCCTCCTTGAAAATCCACCCCCTTTTGAATCGAAAAAGTTAAAACTTTTTCTCTTGGGAAAGAAAACCGTTGGTTTCCTCTCCCAACCTCTCCATCCTAAAGAAGTAGATTCACTTCGTGAATAAGAAGGTTGTTGACCCACCTCCTCGCATCATTCCTTGCCACGACGTCCGCAAAATCGCTCGGGGATTCGCAGTGCGCTCACCCGCTCGGATTTAGTGCTTGGACGTCTGCTTGTGCAACGATTCATTAAATCAACACTATTCAGTAAATTAGCGATTTAGATATAAAAAGCTTCATGCTAAAATAAACGCATGATGACCATTGAAACGACGCTCCAACACCTCTATCAAAACCGCATCCCTGTGATACGAGCAGGCTCTTTGGATGATGCCCTGTGGATCAGTCAACAGCTCCTCGACGCAGGCTTCACCTGCTTGGAGTTCACCCTCACCACGCCAGATATTGCCACCTTCTTCGATCACCCTCGCCCCCCATGGATGCCTGAAAGCACCCTCGTCGGCTTAGGCACCTTGACCACAGCGTCTCAAGTTGAAACAATCCTTGCGATGCCTCATCCCCCTGATTTTGTCGCAAGCCCCGGCTTGTTGGAAGACAGCACCTTAAGGCAAGCCATCGCCTCGTTTGACGCTCAAGGCATTTTGTATATGGCAGGGGTGGCGACACCGTCTGAACTCATGCACGCCCTAGCCTTGGGCGTACAAGCCGTGAAATGGTTTCCTGCCGAACCCTTGGGTGGAGCCTCCATGCTAAAAACGATAAAAGCGCCGTTTCCGCAAGCCAAGCTCATTCCCTTTGGGGGCGTGCATCCTTCAAAGGTCAACGCCTATTTAGACGCAGGGGCTTGGGCGGTCGGCATGGGGACGTGCTTAATGCCTAGCCCAACCCAGCTCCAGCATCGGGATGCCGTGGGCTACCGTCGGGATTTAGAGGGGTTAATTTAGAATCCCCCCTGTTCGCTCCTCCACATGATGTAATTTGTTTAAGAAGACGGCTGAAGAGTTACTTACTTTGTTAAAGTAAAAGTGCTGAAGGTTTTGCTTAGGCACCACCTATTAAGGAAAGAAGAGTTCGTTTACTTACACCCCCTTGTAAGAACGACGCTCGGCGTTCATGCCTTATGCAGCAAATAAAGATGAACGCTATAGTGTGATTGCAGAGAGAGGGATGCCTTAAAACAACATCCCCTTTTTTTATGCGTGCTTTTCTGAAAAGGCTTGACAAAAGGTAAGAATAGATTGACAGCTTAATTACTTTACTTTAGTATCGTAATTAGATAAGCACCTCTTATTTTTCAGTCTTTCTCTTTATTCAATACTTTCGAAAGGTACACTCATGTTACAAGCCGTTCGTTTTTCTCCTTCTCCTCGTCTTGCCCCTTCTGCCCCTTCTGCCTCTTCTACTCCTTCGGTCACTCAAGCAAAAAACGTACAACGTCAAGGCCTCTCTCCGGGTTACCTTAAAGCCGTATCGGAAGAATTCTTGGAGGTTAAGGAAAGGGGGGCGACTGCAGACTTAGATTTGTTATCCATTACGGCTCAGGTAGCTGAGTATTATGCCTCTCTGTTACGTAATATTGAGAGCACTAAAAGTAAGGAAGAGATACGCTCTTTTACAGAAAAGTTCATAAGTTTTTCTAGAATACCCGGTCTATCCGAAGATCAAAAAGCTTCATGGACAAGTTATTTTGATGTTGATGGTATACCTACTACACAAGAAGAGGCTACGCCACTAGCCGAAAAATTTAGCACTTTAGCAGCAGATATAATGGACCACATTGAATCAATTAAAGCTAAAGCCTAGTTCTGTATTGCAACGTAAAAAAGCCAAATCCACAAGTGGGTTTGGCTTTTTCGTCGTCTTTAGGTACAATAAAGACTATGATGACTTTAAAAACAAACGAACCCACACCCAACACCCCGACCGTGCCTGTCCTCATCGTGGGAGCAGGACTCGCAGGTTTAGCCTGTGCCAAAACCTTGCAAGGTCACGGCGTGCCGTTTTTAATCATCGAAGCTGATGGTGCCGTCGGTGGGCGAGTGCAAAGTGACATCCACCAAGGCTTTACGCTGGACAAGGGCTTTCAAGCGTTCAACACCGCTTACGAAGAAGCTCGCCATTTTTTAGATTTCAAGGCACTGAACTTGCAAGCCTTCTACGCAGGAGCCGTCATCCGCCACAACGGAGCCTTTCACCAAGTCGGCGACCCCTTTCGAGACGTCCGCCAATTGTTGACAGGGCTTTTTTCACCCATCGGCACCTTGAAGGACAAGCTCCTTACCTTGAAATTGTCCCTTTACGCCAAAGGCTTAGACGAATCCGCTATTTTTCAAATGCCTGAACAACCCACGCTGGCGTTTTTACAAGACTACGGCTTTAGCGAAACCTATATTCAACAATTTTTCAAACCCTTTTACGGCGGCGTTTTCTTAGAAAACACGCTCAACACTAGCGTGCGCAAATTTTTGTATACCTTCAAATGCTTTGCACACGGAAGCGTCACCCTCCCCCAAGCAGGGATGCAAGCCATCCCCCAGCAATTGTCGCAATCGTTTGGCTCTCATGAACTATGGCTGAACCGATCGGTCGTCAGTCTTAGCCCCTTTGACGAGAAAGCCCCTGCCCCTCGCACCGTCACCTTGTCGGATGGCTCCGAACTCTTCGCCAACTTTGTCATTTTTGCTACGCCTTTACAAGAGACATTTCGCTTGCTGGAAGAAAACTTCCCCTTTTCGCAAAATGCGACGACGAACCTGTATTTTTCATTTGAAGGTAGGCTCCCGAAAGGACTTGTCGGCGATGCCTTGTATTTAAATGGTGAAGGCACAGGCATCATACAACACCTTTGCTTTATTTCAGAAGTCGCTTCGGATTATGCCCCGCTTGGCAAGCACTTGCTAAGCGTCACATTAAATAATGTCACCTTAAAAGAAACCACGTTTGAAACCGCCTCCCAACGAGACGAAAAAATCCGCCAAGAACTCCGCGCATGGTTTGGCGAAAGCGTAGAAAACTGGGTGAAAGAAGCCGAATACGTCATTCCCCAAGCCTTGTCTGAATCGACCTTGCTTTACGGCAAAGATGCCCCCCACATTCAAGCGAACATCCACCGCTTGCAAGCGAAATGGAACATCCTACTCGCCTGCGACGCCCTCGATTCAGGCTCCATCAACGGTGCCTTACGTGCTGGACGCCTCACCGCCTTACAACTCCTCGAACAGCTTAGCCCCCACACAAAGGAATCTTCCGTATGAGCCTTATTGCAAGTTTAAGCTCCCCCTTACCGCTTTATCACGTCACCATTGCCGCCTTGCTGATTCAAAGCTTCGCCACCTTTGCGATGACAGGCTTAATCTGGCTGATTCAAGGCGTGCATTATCCGCTTTTGGCGAAAATCGGGGCAAACGAGTTCACCGAATACGTCCACCTGCACGCCAAGGATATTACCTATATCGTCGGGCCCTTGATGCTGGTGGAAGTCGCCACGGCTCTCGCCTGCTTGTATTGGGACAAAGAACTCGGCGTGCCTGTGTGGATGCTCTGGACTGGGCTAGCCCTGCTTTTCATTATTTGGGGAGCCACCGCCTTTTTGTCGGTGCCTTGCCACGATGCCCTCGCTCGAGGCTACGACCTTAACGTGATTCATCGTTTGGTGGATAGCAACTGGGTTCGCACCATCGCTTGGACGCTTCGCAGTGGGCTTTTATTGTGGACGTTGTGGTTGATTTTGTCGAAGAAGGTGGTGTAATGATGGTTTTTCTGCTTGATTTTAACGCTGGTCGTCGTCAGAGACTTTTGCTCCGCCAAAAGTCTCCAACACCTCTAAAGGCGGTTCAAGGAGGGGAAAGGGAGGACGTATGGCGTTTCTCCTCCCTCATTTTCCCCTCCTTGAAAATCCTCCCCTTTTTGACCCACCTCGTCGCATCATTCCTTTGCACGACGTCCGCAAAATCGCTCGGGGATTCGCAATACGCTCACCCGCTCGGATTTAGTGCTTGGACGCCTGCTTCTGCAACGAGTCCCCACAAAACAAGCCATTGGGGGATATTTTTATGAGTGCTAAAACCTTTACCTTGCTTGTCGCCCACGGCAGTCGAGACGAACGCTGGAAGCAACCGTTTCAAGCCCTTATCCAGCGGATTAAAACAGCCTCCCCCCATGCGTTGGTCGACCTGTGCTACATGGAAATGACCACCCCCACCGCTGAAGACGTGCTGGCAAACGTAGACGTTTCACAGTTGACGCACCTTCAGATTTTACCGCTCTTTATGGCGGCAGGCGCCCATGTGGCTCATGAAATCGAAGAGATGAAGCGTTCGATTGCCCAACGCTTTCCGCACTTAAGCGTGGACGTGTTGCCTCCGATCGGTGAGCATCCGCTGGTGCAAGACGCCTTTGAAACAATTATTTTAAAAAGCCTTTAAAGGAAATCCCCTATGTTTACTGGTATGTACCCCCTCGCTCGTAATCGTCGTATGCGTTCCGATGCGTGGAGCCGTTCGCTCATTCAAGAAACGCAACTGCTCCCCCAAAACCTCATTCAACCGCTCTTTATTGTCGAAGGGCAGAACCAACGCATCGACATTCCCAGCTTGCCGACAGTACAGCGTTATAGTGTGGATGTCGCCGTAGAAGTCGCCAAAGAAGCCGAAGCCTTAGGGATTCCCTGCGTGGCGATTTTTGCCTGTGTCGAAGCCAGCGACAAGTCCGAAGACGCCCAAGAAGCGTGGAATCCCAATAGCCTTGCCTGTCGAGCGATTCACGCCATTAAGCAAGCCTGCCCCAAGCTCGGCATTATGGTCGATGTCGCCCTAGACCTGTACACCACGCATGGGCATGACGGCTTACTCGTCAACAATAGCGTGCATAATGACAAAACCATTGAAGCCCTCATCAAACAAGGACTCACCTACGCCCACGCTGGTGCCGATGCCTTAGGGCCTTCCGATATGATGGACGGTCGTATTCGTGGCTTGCGTGAAGCACTGGAAAACGCCGATTTTCACGATACCAAAATTTTTGCGTACACCGCCAAATATGCGTCCGCCTTGTACGGCCCATATCGGGATGCGGTTGGCTCTTCTAGCCACTTGGGCGGAGCCTCAAAGCTCACCTACCAGCAGGATCCCGCCAACTTACAAGAAGCCTTGCGAGAAGCTCAGCAAGACATTCAAGAAGGGGCGGACATGCTCATGGTCAAACCTGGAACCTTTTACTTGGATGTCATTCAGCTCCTCAAGCAAACGTATCAAATGCCGATGCTGGCTTACCATGTGAGTGGAGAATTTGCTATGATTCAAGCAGGAGACAAGCTCGGTTACATTGACGGCAAACGTGTGATGCTTGAAGCCTTGCTTTCCCTAAAACGAGCTGGGTGCAGTGGCATATTAACGTATGGTGCGATTGCCGTAGCGAAGGGTCTTTAATCATGTCTACCGTCTTACCACAAGAGTTTACTGAACGTATTAAGCCTTATATCTTAAATGCGGAATTGGATTTATATGAAGCGTATTCGGTGACGTCCACCAATGATTGGGCGTGGGAACATTACGAGGTATCTCGAGATCATAATGTGTTGCGTCCGAGCTTATTTTTGGCGGAAACTCAGCGAAACGGACGTGGAACCTTGAACCGTAAGTGGCAATCGCCGATCGACAGTGGCATTTATTGTTCGATGCTCTACCCTGTTCAAAATGAATTGTTCACCACTCGCAATGTGCCGATTGGCTTTGTGCCGTTGTACACCAGTATTGCAGGTTTGGCGGCGTGGGTTGTGCTAACATCGGTATACCCTAGTTTAAGCAATACCTTGCAGATTCGTGGGGTGAATGATTTGTATGCCAATCACGCCAAGCTAGGCGGTATTTTGGTGGAAACCCGTATGTCGACAGGGGGAACGCTGAAGGGTGTGGTGACAGGGATTGGCATTAACTTGGTGGAAAATAACGATTTAAAGGTGATGGATGAACGCAACTGCCCCATTAGTATTGAAGAGCTGCTCACCCCAGCTGAACATGCCAAAATGTTGGATCGCAAACAAACGGCCTATTTGGTGGGAAAATGTACGGTGGGCTTATACAATATGTTGAATGAAGGCTTATTGCTGGACTATGAAAGCGTGGTTGATCGCATTCGTGGGGCGATTATTTAATCTGTGAAATGGTATTAAATACTATCGTGGTTTTTAAGCACTAGGCGGCGGTTTCAATAGGTGTCATACTGAAGAAGAGTGGCTCCTTGAAAAACGCATCAAACACCCATTTTGTTTCATTTTTTCCACACTTTCGTGGCCAGAAATCGGACTTTCGTGGCCAAAAAACAGACTTTCGTGGCCAAAAATCGGACTTTTGTGGCCAAAAAACAGACTTTCGTGGGTCGAAAAGTCGACTTTTGTGGGTCGAAAACTAAGCTCTTCTTTAGACAAAACGACTATAAAAAAAGACAAAAAAAAGGGTGTCCATTCTTTGAGAATAAACACCACCTTTCTATCGAGAAAGAGAGAGAGAGAGAAAGAAAGAAAGAAAAAAATTTGTTCTGTTGAACTGTTGATTATGGTATCGGTAGCAATAGCAAGGACTTGGGTAAGCCCCTCCATGTAGATGATACTATTTTCAATAAGCCTTAGGCCATGGTATGCAAGTGATCCATTTGCGGATGATGTTCAAGCAACAAGGCTTGTAATAACGCAAAGGTATCGCCTTCTTTGTTAGACTGTTGACCTTGAATTTCTTTCAGAATATCTGCTTGTTGAAAGGGTGGGCCTGGATTCCTTGTTTGACGAATCAGTTCCGTCAGAGCTTCTTCAAGCCTGTCTTGAACTCGAACTTGTCCAGGGTCTGTACCTTGTTGATTCAAGGCTTTTGAACCCTGTTCGGCTAAATCATTCAAAGCCGCAAGGAGCTTTCTATTTTCCGCATTCTTTGGCAACTTATGTTCCATAATCTTTCTATATTGCTGAATAAAAAGCTTCCACTCATCCGCTTTAAAGAGTCGTACTGGATTGGTGGCGGTTTTGCCCGAATAATCATGCGTTTGATTCGACGCAATGTACAAGAACTGGCGTAAGCCTCTTTCGGCTTCAAGTTCACGACCTGCTTTCCCAAACCAGCCCTTTTGGATTAAGTACTGAATTTTGGGTAAATGCACCAAGCGAGACAATAACGCCGTACCTTCGCCCATGGGGTAATTGGTCGGATCCACCTTATGGCGTTGGATGTACATATCCAAAAAGTTTTCGCTGATATTGGTAATCGTTTGCACTTTTTCATTATGCCTAGGCCCTGAACGGCGATAATTTTCAATCAAGGCACGCAAGACGCTTTGCGTCTGATGCACGGCTTCAGCATGCGTTTTAAAGCCATAGGCTTTATAAAAATCTTGCTTAAACAGTTTGTCCGCAGGATCACGCAACAATTCACGGTGCAATAACATCACATCAAGTGCTTGTTCACGTTTGGCGTCTAAGGCATGGGCATTGCGAATACGATGAAAGGCCGTTTTACCGTAATCATCACTTAAGTAATTGATGGCTTGTTGCACAAAGCCTGTTCCGCCTTCAGCGGTCATACGCTTAGACAGATTGGCTTGCTTAGCTCTAGCGCCTTTGCCATGCAGACCTTCCATCCACTTCGCGGTGAGGATGCGTTGATCGTCGGGAAAACGCTTGGCTAGCGGATTCTTCAACCACTTCCATAAACCTTCCCAACCCGTCGACTTCGACTGAAGCGACTTGTGTGTCAACAACGTCCACAACCCTGCTAAAGCCGCAATGCCGACGCCTACTTTTAAGACATCGCTCAAGCTGTTGTCTTTTGAAAACGATTGAGGCATCCGCCCCACCTGCAGTTGCGGTTCAACGGGAACGGGAACGGCACCTGCACCTGCCACCACTGAAGGGTGCGTATTGATGTAACGGGCATCTTCAAGGCCTGTGTACGGATTCACCATGGCATTGGCGTCCCAACTGGCTTGTTGAAGGGGCATTTGCATGGGTCCGTAATAAGGATTGCTTCCGTAGCCTGACATAAACGTATTCTTTCTTCTGTCGTCTTAAATGAATAAAATTGAGTTTAAATGATCAACATTAAATGCATTATCAAAGCCCCGACCGCCGTAGTGGCAATAATCGATGCCCATTCGGTGAGACCTAAATGTATAGAATGATCCAAATGACGGCGTTCAAACTGACTTTCAGATGGCGTTAGCCAATCCGAGTTTGGCGACTCATGAAAACGTGGAGGTAAAGGCATGGCATAGCCTGCGGGTTTGCCTGTACTATATCCACCGCCTGCCACGTATGGCGAAGCACCGGGCATAAAGCCGGTATAAGCCCCAACGGGTGGTAGTGGATAGTAAGTCATCATGCGTTGCATCCTTATGAGTGTCAATGGGTTGATTGGATGTAAGTTAAAATAGAGTCCTTTTAACGCTATAAGGATAAAAACAAAATAGCTTACTTTTTGTGCGTTTGGGCTTTTGTGGTATACTTATGGTGATAAATATGATTATCATGCCTATTATAGTTCTACTTATTTAATAAGGATGCGTCCCCATGACTTTTATTCGCTTGCAGGATTTAACCCCCAGTCAGTTAGAAGGCAAACGTGTTTTGGTGCGTGAAGATTTAAACGTCCCCATTAGTAACGGTAAAATTGATGATGACAGCCGTATTGTAGCAGCATTGCCTACCTTAAACTACTTGATTCAAGCAGGAGCCAAAGTGATTGTCGTCAGCCATTTTGGACGTCCCCAACAGGGAGAAGACCCAACACCCTTTAGTTTAGCCCCCATTTCGCGCCATTTAGCCACCTTGCTAAACGGCATCACCGTTATTCAAGCCACAGACGTTGTCGGTGCGGACGCTCAAGCTAAGGTCGCCGCCTTAGAAAATGGACAAGTTTTGATGCTTGAAAACGTGCGTTTTGAAGCAGGTGAAGAGCAGAACGACCCCACCTTTGCCAAAACCCTAGCCAGTTTGGCAGATGTTTATGTGAACGATGCCTTTGGTACGTCACATCGGGCCCATGCATCGACAGAAGGCGTGGCTCACATCGTGCCTTTAGCGGTCGCAGGCTTATTGATGAGTGCTGAAATTGAAGCCTTAGGCGGCATTTTAACGAATGCGAAAAAGCCTGTCACAGCGATCGTCGGCGGATCCAAAGTGTCGACCAAAATTGCCGTGTTGACGAACTTGCTAGACAAAGTCGACAACATCATCATTGGTGGAGGCATGGCGTATACCTTCTTGCTAGCTGAAGGCTATAGCGTGGGCAAATCCCTTTGCGAACCTCGTTTCGTCGACACTGCTAAAGCCATCATAGCCAAGGCCAAAGTAAATGGTGTGAACCTTTACTTGTCTGAAGACATTGTGGTTGCGGATGATTTCAGTGCCAACGCAAACACACAAACGGTGGATGCCACAGCGATTCCTGACGGTTGGGAAGGCATGGACATTGGGCCTAAAACCCGTGAAGCCTTTGCGGATGTTATTTTAAACAGTGCGTCTATTTTGTGGAATGGCCCGGTGGGTGTGTTTGAATGGGACGCTTTTGCTGAAGGCACCAAAGCCCTTGCCGTTGCGGTTTCTCAAGCCACTAAAAATGGTGCCAAAACCGTTTTAGGTGGGGGAGACACGGTTTCTGCGGTGGAAAAGTTCAAGTACCCTAAATCAGCATTTACCCATGTTTCTACAGGTGGTGGAGCCAGCTTAGAGTTTATTGAAGGTAAGGCCTTACCCGGTATCGAAGCCTTGAACGCTCATACAGTGTCCGTCTAAGTTTTGGGGATGAGCCTATAAAACAAGTAAATCCCGTCCAAACGAAGGGGATGTTTGCTGCTTTTCTTTGTCATAATTGAAAAGAACGACGGCACAGAAAAAAGGCTTAACCATGCAAAATAAGTCAACGATTCTTAGCACAAGCTTGCTCCTCTACTTGGGTGTCAGCTTACTTTTTTCGCCTTCTTTAAAAGCGGACGGACTTTTTTTGACGCCCAGCAATAAAATAGTTCAACACCCTTTTCCCCATGAACTTACGCAAGCCACGCCTTCATTAAACAGCCGTCTGATTGCTATTGAAGCCCTCAAACAGGGACAAACTCGCCAAGCCTTTGTATTGCTCGAATCATGGGTGGAAGATCACCCCGAAGATTTAGAGGCCTTTTCTTACCTCGCTAAGGCCAGCTATACGCTGGGTGATTTTCCTGCCATGAGACGCTATTTAGCGACCCTAAAAACACTGGCTCCGCAAGATGTTGTGACACAGCAGGCATTGGCATGGTCGGATCATCTACCTGAAGCGAAAGCACCAACGGTGGAAGACGAAAAAAATAAGATTTTATTAAACCTGGCTCGCTCAGTAGCCGAAGAAAAAGAAAGTCCTTCGCCGTTTAGTCACACGCTGGTAACGAAAAAAGCAGCCCCTGAAGAAAGCGTGTTACAAAGCAACGCTTTTTCAACAGAAAAAAAGGACTCTGTGGAAGTAAACCCCTTGCCTATGGTGAAAGAAGGGTGGGTGGATGAAAAAAGTATTCCCCCCGTCGATCAAAGCAACGCATCCAACAATCCCCCCAAGCCTTCAAATGCTCAAAAGGAAAACAGTGCTTCAACGCCGCCTTCTTCAAGCGTCGGTGCAGCGGCTTCCGTACAAGCCCCCGCGAGTACAACGCCCTTGACGCAAGAACAGATTGCACAAAACTTTCAAATGCTTCAGCAATTGATGATGATGCAAATGATGAGCAATTCGCAAAACGGTTTTAATTCAAACAACCCCATGGCCATGATGATGAACGGACAGGGCATGAACGGCATGCAGGGAATGAATGGGATGCAAGGCTTGAGCGGCTTAAATATGATGAATGGACAGGGTATGAACCCTGCCCTTAATCCGCAGATGATGAATCAAATGATGCAAAACTCCATGCTGAACAATATGAACGGTATGTTCAACACCAATACAGACAATCAAAATAACAATAGTGGTTTTGGTTTTTAAGAACTCAAAACCTAAGCTTGCGGCTTTTTCAGTTCGATGCTCCAGCTTTGTGCGATCGTTTTACGGGTAGCAATCAACGCCTGACGAACTTCGTCGCTAATGGTGGAACGACTGGGCTTTTGCATAATGAGTTTGTCCACCAAACGCAAGTTCACACGACTCACTTGAGGCAGTAAATCATGTTCCACAATGGTTTCCATTAAAGCATTGGAATTATAATCGTATTGCCGACGAAGATTCGCCGTCAATATTTCGCCGCCTGTGGTGCGAATGGGGTGACCACCTTCCGCAAAATAAAGCTTGAAGACATCCTTTAAATCTGCCATTTCAGATTGCAAGGTCTGATGAGCCTTCTGCAAACGCAAGTAACGCTCCAACAAATAATCAATGTTGGTCAACTGGCTATACTTCCACGCGTGCTTTTGCAAGTAAAGCTTACGCAATTGAGGGTACAATTGAGCCAATTGCATCGCATCATCTAAGGCACGATGTTCCACATGGGGTTCATAACCAAATTTACGAGCCAATGAACTCAAGCCGTGAGACGTTTCTTCAGGGAATAGCGAATAATACAGTTCCTGCGAGCAAATGCGAGGGTTCAAAAACCGCTTGCCCAAGTGCTTTTTGTACGCTTCGGTAATGAAACTATAATCGAAGACCACATTATGTGCCACATAGGGCAAATCACCCACAAATTCGGCAAAGGCGGTAATCGCTTCTTCCACAGAAGGAGCGTCTTCCACCATTTCATCTGAAATGTGATGGATTTTAAAGCTCGAATGACGAATCGGCACAGAAGGCTTAATAAGCATTGAAAACGTGGCGGTAATTTCGCCATTTTCTAAACGAACGGCACCTATTTCAAGCAAGGATTCGGTTTTGTGATCGAGACCCGTGGTTTCGGTGTCTAAGACAATGACAGCGCCTTCGTGCATAATGGCTTTGGGTGTAAAAGGACGAGAGCCTTCCGCCGCTAAGTCCACCTGTTGCGACAGAGGAATCCAAGAGCGGTCTTTGATTTCAGGCACATCGGGATTTTCGTTTTCATCTTCTTCTTGCTCTTCAAGTTCGATGATTTCATCTTTATTCACAATTTCGGACATGGCTTAACCTTTATCTAGAGGTTTCAAAATAGCTTACGCATCAGGTGCTTCAGTTGAAACAGGTAATGTTAAAGCGGTAAAACAGGCTCGTTTATAGGCTAAAAAGCTGTCTTGAACGGCTTGAACCGACTCTTTCACGATCCATTTTTCCCCATTACTTAGGCGAATCAAGGTATCGGGACGTGCCTCAATCATAAGAATATGATCGGGGTTAATCCAGCAAGGCTGACCGTCTAATAAGGTAAGGGGAATCATGTAAACCCAAGCTATTTTGCGACAATGCCTTCTTGATGGGCAAGGTCTTTTTGTAAGTGTGAAGCCAAAAGAAAGTAAAAGAATCTATAGGGTCTATATCACTTTATTTTGGCTTCTGTTTTAAGTCTAACACAAAAAAGAGTCTACACCATTTATAAGGTAGACTCTTTCATACATTTAAATAATTAAAAGTCTGTTGACGAAACTACCCTTGACGTTGCTTGTGTTTAGGGTTTTCACAAATAACAGCCACCCGTCCACGACGACGGATAACTTTGCACTTGTCACAGATTTTTTTAACAGAACTACGTACTTTCATGTTTGAATCCTTTTGGCTTGAGGGGGTAATACGAAATAAAGAAGGAAAACCTACTTCATACGATAGGTAATGCGTCCACGGGTGAGGTCATAAGGCGAAAGTTCAACTTTAACTTTGTCACCGGGCAAAATGCGGATGAAGTTTTTGCGAATACGTCCAGAAATGTGTGCCAACATTTCGATTTCATTTTCCAACTTAACACGAAACATGGCATTGGGGAGGGCTTCTAAAATGGTGCCTTCCATTTCCAAAACGTCTTTCGACATAAAACTTAAACCTTTCGCTAATCATAAACGCATAGCCTTACAAAGACTAGGGTCACTTTAACACAAAGATATTTTCATTCCAAGCCCTAATTTTAGAAAGGGGTCTATTTGTGTTTTATGTTAAGAAAGTTATATTTTAACAACCTTGTGTTTTGGATTACTCGCTTCTTTTTAGAGCTGGTGCTGTCAGAGACCTTTTTGCGGAAAAAGGTTCTCCGACACCTCTAAATCCGTTCAAGGGGGGACGGGGGAGGACGTATTGCGTTTCTCCTCCCCTTCGTCCCCCCTTGAAAATCCCCCCTTCAAGTCGAAAAAGTTAGGAACTTTTTCTCTTGGGAAAGAAAACCGTTGGTTTCCTCTCCCAGCCTCTCCTTCCTAAAGTAGTAATTCACTTCGTGAATAAGAAAGGTTTTTTGTCCCCACCTCGTCGCATCATTCTCGTTGCACGACGTCCGCAAAATGTCTCGGAAGCCTCGCATTTAGTGCGTTGACGTCTGCTTTAAATACTTCCGCATTTTGGTGAAGAAACGTATAAAACTATATCGGACGAACCTGTGCCGTGCTGGCATCTTGGGTTTGAAGTTGCAATAAAGTGCCTTTGGGCAACTCGATGCCTTTACCGGGCCTCCACAAGGCATAACCAATACCAGCCGCTGCACCAATACCAGTTCCTAGAGCTGCCCCTGAACCCGCCGCTCCGAAAATAGCCCCTGTCGCCACGCCTGTTATTGCCCCAACGCCAGCGCCTGCCGCAGCGATACCCACGCCTCTGGCGGCATCCACCGCATAGTTATTGGGACGAATCATAGATCCACCATGCTTGGTCACGACAATGGCATCCATGGCAACACGCTCACCATTAGGTTTGACGATCGTGTAAAAACGCAAATCGACTTCACCGTGAATGCCTGCTCGCTTGGCGGAAGACACGTCCACAATCGATCCCAAGACTTCAGATCCTGCGGGGGCAATAATCGAAGAGCCTGACATGACAGGTGATTCAAGCGTTGCGGAAATCGTATCACCTTGCTTGGCGTCTTTAGAACTCACACGGTCGTTCAGGCGAACGGTCAAATACTGCTTCCCTGCCACGGCGGAAACCCCTGTGCGGTAGGTCGTTGAAAGGGTGTTGTCAATTCGTGGGGTAGATGCTGTACTGGGTTGCCACGGTTGCACGGAACTGGTGCTGTTATTAGAAGTGCTTAAAGGACGCAACTGCACCAAGCCATCCGCTTGAGCCGCAAGTGGCAAAACACTTAGGTGAACCAAGGAAACTGTTAAGGCGAAAGCCGTCCATTGAAATACACGCATAATCAATACTCCTACATTACATATAGACAAAACCAATTTGAGTTTATTATACCTGTTATTTTAAAAACAGAAAAGCTTTTTCTGAAAAAATGACCAAAAACCACTTTCCCCCAAAAAGGAATGATTGTTTATTTTAAAGACTTTGAGGCACTAATTGTTAAGCTTTTGTTACATTGTACCTTAGTGTGCTTGACACACTACCCCAAAGTGTTTAATATACACATATGGTTAATGTCAATTCGACACTAACCCCACTAAAGAGATTAACAAACCCTTGCCTGGAGCAAACCCCATGATCTTCGCCGTTCAAAAAGAGTCTCGCACAATTGGACCTTTTCAAATACCTCAGTTTTCTAATAACAAGGTGAGTGCAAAAGCTCGTGTGGGTGCTAATCCCGTTGAATTTGGTGGATCTGTTAGCACCACGGCTCCCGTAGTCAACAGTATGTTCCTAAAAAACCTTTCCCCTCAAGTGGGAACGGCTCAAAATCGTTTAAACATTATCGCTTAATTGATTTCCCCCTTTTTGTTTTTTGCTTTCCCTTACTGATGAGATGAGAAATATTTATCCCCCCAAAAAGCCCTCTTGAGCATTTAAAGATATTTTAAAAAGTAGAAAGACACTATGTGTTTGCGATGAGAAGCCCTCGTCGCTTTTTTTTGTCTTCTTTTTGTATTATGCTAAAAGAATACAAAATAAAGGCAAACACCACATGCTAGACGTTCTCATCATCGGAGCAGGGGCTTCAGGATGCTTCACCGCACTACGACTCAAAGAAGAAGACCCCAGCCTCACCATCGCCATTCTCGAACGGCAAAGCCACGCCTTGCAAAAGGTCAAGGTCTCGGGCGGCGGACGCTGTAACGTCACCCACGATTCCGAAGACGTCGCCTTCCTGCTCAAGCACTACCCTCGCCAACACAAGCAAGTCAAAGGGCAACTCAAAGCCTTTAGCCCCAACGATATGCGACAATGGCTCAAGCATCACTTTGTCGAAACCGTCGCTGAAGCCGACGGTCGAGTCTTCCCCAAAAGCAACGACTCGCAAGAAATCATCGAGGTGTTTTTGAGTGAGCTGAAACGCTACAACGTCCCCATTCACTACAATGAATCCGCTGTTTCGGCTGAACGAAACACGGGTGAAGATGCATTTGAAATCGTCACGCAAACAGGCAAGATCTTTCACGCCAAACGCTTGGTTTTGGCGACAGGTTCGCAAGAGCAAGGCTACAGGCTCGCCGAATCGCTAGGTTTGCCGTTGACGCCCTTGGTGCCGTCCTTGTTTACCTTTTGCGTGAAAGATGAACGCCTGCACGCCTGTGCTGGCGTGAGTTTGGACGCCGTTGAACTCACCTTGAAGATACCCAACGTTGCCAAGCCTTTTAAGCAAAATGGCGCGTTTTTATTGACGCATTGGGGCGTAAGTGGGCCTGCGGTTTTGAAGCTTTCGGCTCGATCGGCTGTGGAGCTGTATGCGTCCAAGTACAAGGCGACGCTCTTTGTCGATGCCCTGCCTACGCAGACGCAAGATGCCACCCGCCTTTCCCTGCTTGGCGTTCAGGCTGAAAATCAAAAGCGAGATGTGAAAAATATCAAGCCCCATGAAGCCCTGCCGTGGCGATATTGGGAATTGATTTTAGAGCAGTTGAACATTCCGCTGGATAAAAAGTGGTGTGATGTGTCGAAAAAAGAGCTAAACCAGCTCGTGGAAGGGATTCATCACTTGCCTTTGGCGGTGGACGGCAAGGGCGTTTTTAAAGAAGAGTTCGTCACCGCTGGCGGAGTTGCCACGGATGCCTTGCATTTACAAACCCTAGAAGCCAAGCACCACGCCCATTTGTATGTGGTGGGTGAATTGCTGAATGTGGATGGCATGACAGGGGGCTTTAATTTCCAGCACTGTTGGGCATCGGCGAATGCGGTGGCGGTGGCGATTAGCTCATCGTTTTAGGGGGAGCTTTTTGGTGTCGTCGAGGGTCTGTGATTGTGCAATCTTGTGCTAAAATCAGTAGGTGGGCAGGTGAAATAGAGGAGACAAGACAATGAGTACAAAAACAAATACAAAGTGTCCTATTTCGGGTTTAGAGGCTGAGAGTTGGCAAAATGGTTTTGTTACGTATTACGAGTATTTAAGTATCCGAGGATTTGCTTATGGGATTACAATGTTGCGTGGTAAGAATCCACTTACTTCACTAGACCCTATTGCAAAAGGAAAAATACTTTATTGGTTATATGGGAAACTAAAAGTTCTTCGCTCTCAAAAAGAAAACTACGACTATTTTATTTTGCCAGTTATGTATGAACATGATTTTATCGAGGATAACTCTAATATATTTGAAGAAACAGAGAATTCAGAGCAAAAGATTAAAAGAGAAATTCGAGCAGCTTTAAATCAGAAAATAACACCCACTCAAAAAGTAAATTGGTTGTTAGAATACATTTACCATGATTTGGAATCACTAGGGACAATTCGACATATAGCTAACACTCACTTATTCCCTGTTTTGGCAACTGTAGAACCTTCTGAAGTATATGATTTAATAGAAATACTGGTGAAGAAAAACTATTGTTTAGATAATTTTAAATCTTTAGGGACTCACGATCTTGGATATATTTTTCACATAAAAACAACGCTTGAAGGTTTTGAGGCGTATGAAGCTTTAAAGAAAGGTAAATCAGACTCTAATTTTATCTTTATGGCATTGGAGTACGGCTCTAATGGAGATACTTTTTACCAAGAGCATTTGAAAAGCTTTTTACAAAAAGAAGGTTTTGAACTAAAAGATCAAAGAGAATTGAATAAGGCAGGGAATGTTAATGTTTCTATGGAAGCAAATATCCGAAGATGTAGGTTTTTAATTGCCGACATTACACCAACCAAAACGGCTAATGACGGGAACGCTTACCCTAACCCTAATGTTATGTGGGAAGCAGGTTTTGCAGAAGGACTGAACAAGCCTGTCTTTTATTTGAGTGGTGAGGAAATCAAAAACTTCCCTTTTGACGTTAGAAATCATTATTGCATTGAATATGGTGCAGATCCTGAAAAGGCTTGCGAACGATTAAAAGATGCTATTGACAACACGATTGCTAAAGATGCTCAATAAAATCTAAAACGACACCGTAAAATGTTTGGCGTATAATAGGGGATGCCATCGTGTTCGTTAGAGGAAACGAACACTCCCCCCAAGCCGAAAGGTTACGCCATGCCTGCTCTGCACGATGCCCCCACAACCCAGCGATACATCTGCCTTGAAGACGTGCAAACGCACAACCTCAAGGACTTTTCGCTGAACATCCCCAAGCACCAACTCGTGGTGTTTACAGGCATTTCAGGCAGCGGCAAAAGTAGCCTCGTTTTTGACACGCTCTACAGCGAAGCCCAACGTCGCTACATGAACACCTTAAGCGATTACGCCCAGCAGTTCATGGGCAAGCAAGAAAAAGCACCTGTTCGCAAGCTGACAGGGCTTTCGCCTGCCATTGCCATTGAACAAAAAACGACGCTCTACTCGCCACGATCCACCGTCGGCACGGTCACCAATATCATGGATTACCTGCGTGTGCTATTTGCCAAAGCAGGGCGTGCGTACTGTCCGCAATGTGGGGCAAACGTGCAACCGCAACGGCTTCCGCAAATGTTGGAACGCATCAAAAAACTGCCCGAAGCCACACGCATTCAGATTTTAAGTCCGCTGATTCGTGGGCGAAAAGGCGATTACGGGGCTTTGTTTGAACAGTTACGAAAAGAAGGCTTTGCCCGTGCCTATGTTGACGGTAAAATGCTGGACTTGGACGAATTGCCCGACAATTTCAAGCTCGAACGCTATAAGGTGCATCACATTGATGCCGTGGTGGATCGCATCGTCATGCGTCACAATAAGGATGCCACCTTGCATCGGCTGGAACAGGCGTTGGCTAAAGCGGTGCAACGCTCGAATGGCTACATGCGGTTGTTGAGCCAAGAACCGCATCAGGAAACGGAAAAAGAAACGCTCATGTCCACCTTTATGGCGTGTCATGCCTGTGATTTAGACTTTGGCGAAATGGCGCCTCGTTTGTTTAGCTTTAATTCGCCGTATGGGGCGTGCGTGACCTGTAAAGGCACGGGGCATCAGTTGCACATCGACGAAAAAACGCTGATTAAGGACGGCTCCTTGAGCTTGAAAGACGGTGCCATGCCTGCTTTGGCGTATCTGTTATGGGGCAAGCATAAGCGTGTGTTGAGCGCATTTGAGAAGTATCTGCACTTGCCTGTTTCTAAACCGTGGAAGTCTTGGAAAAAAGAGGAAAAGCATCTCTTCTTTTACGGACGTGAAAAAGAATCCCACAAGCTCGCCCCTGTGACTGAAATCGATTATGAAGACAGCCCTGAAGATTGGGAAAGTTTTTTTGAAAACTTTGAAGGCATCTTGCCGTTACTGCGTTTGAAGGCGAATACAGGCGGTTTGACCAGTCAAGCCTATTTTCGTCAATTTACTTTGCAGGACGATTGCCCCGACTGCGACGGACATCGGCTTAAGCCTTTTTCGCTGAATGTCCGCTTGGGCGACACGCTCACGTGGAAAGACTTGAGTGCCATGAGCTTGAGCGACGCCTATGATGCCCTCGTGAATCTCACCCACGAACTGACGCCGACCGAAGCCTTGATCGCTCAAGTGCCGATGAAAGAAGTGTTGGCTCGCTTGCAATTTTTGAAAAACGTGGGCGTGACCTATTTGACGCTAGGGCGTCAAGCCTCGACGTTGTCTGGCGGAGAAGCCCAACGCATCCGCTTGGCTAGCCAGCTGGGGAGCGGTCTTTCAGGCGTCATGTATGTGCTGGATGAACCGTCTATTGGCTTGCACGCCCATAACAATCAACAGCTGATTAACACGCTGAAAGAGTTACGAGACAAGGGCAATACGGTGCTGGTCGTCGAACATGACGAAGAGCTGATTCGCCAAGCCGATTATGCCGTGGATATAGGCCCAAATGCAGGCATCCACGGAGGCGAACTCGTTTTCGCAGGATTGCCCAGCGAACTCGAAAAGCAGGCGGACTCCATTACAGGCGACTATTTGGCAGGGCGTCGGCGTATTGCGATGAATCACACGAAGAAGCTCCCTAAAGCCGAAAAGACCTTGCAACTCAAGGGATGCACGCATCACAACTTGCAGAATCTGAACATCACGCTACCCCTTGGCAAAATGGTGACCGTCACAGGCATGAGCGGTTCAGGCAAAAGCACCTTGCTTTTTGATTGTTTGTTGCCTTATGTGGAGCAGTACATTCAAGCCGTAACAGGGGCTTACGGTCGCAAAAAGGATATTCCCCTGAAGGATTTAAAGCTCACGATGCCCAAAGGCGTCAAAGCGATCGACGGCATCGAGCAGATTGACAAGCTCGTGGTGGTGGATCAATCGCCGATTGGTCGCACCAGCCGTAGCAATCCAGCGACGTATACAGGCATTTTTGATGCCATTCGCAATTTGTATGCCAACACGCTTGAAGCGAAGGCTCAAGGGTTGACGGCGTCTCACTTTAGTTTTAACGTCAAGGGGGGGCGTTGTGAAGACTGTAAAGGGGCTGGCAAAACCACGCTTTCCGTCGGTATGTTGCCCGATGCTGAAATGTTGTGTCAAACCTGCGACGGCAAGCGTTTTAAGCCCGAGATTTTGCGTGTGCGTTACAAGGGCAAGAACATTTACGAGTTGCTGGAAACGTCGATTGAAGACGGCATCACGATATTTGAGAGCCATCCGACGTTGGGGCAGCATTTACAGTTGTTGTGCGATGTAGGCTTAGGCTATCTCGCCTTGGGGCAGGGGGCTCCGTTGCTTTCGGGGGGAGAAGCTCAGCGTTTGAAGCTGGCGACAGACTTGATGCGGAAGCCTTCGGGGCATACGCTCTATATTTTTGATGAACCTTCGATTGGTTTGCATTGGCATGATTTACACCTGTTCATTGATGTGGTGAAACGCTTGGTGGATAAGGGACATACGGTCTTGACGATTGAGCATCAAATGGATTATATCGCGGCGAGTGATTGGGTGATTGACTTAGGCCCTGAAGGGGGCGACAACGGCGGACGCTTGCTGGCTCAAGGGACGCCGATGCAGGTGGCATCGGTGGGGGAAAGCCTCACGGGGCATTACTTGCACGAGCATTTGCAACGAACTGTATAGAAGGATCTGAACACGTGTATTTCAAATAGGAATGGGTCTCAGCCCCTCAATAGAGCTTTCACAAACTTCTGACCTTCCAAAAATTCCAAAAAAGATGGAAAGCGACATAACTCGTCAAAGCCATAAATCAACGCATCGGCGTCTTCAAAATAGGCGTCGATCCACCGATGCACCGCCGTTCGCCACGCATCAAACGCCTCACGATCCACCACGGCGTACATGGTTTCCGTGCTTTGCCAGTCGCCAATCACTTTGGCAGGCGCCTTTTGTTTGGTGGCAAAAACGGCGTCTCCTTGTGTGGACAAGGCTTGAAACGCCGTATTAAAAGCCGTTTCATCCACGAGTGGCTTGAGTTGGGCGTGGATGTCTAGGCTCATTTCAGCACCTCAACAGGTAGGCTATCAAACCAATGCCGTAACAGATCATGTCCGAACGCTCCACTTTTTTCAGGGTGAAACTGAAACGCCGTGATATTCTCTTGTTTGACGGCTCCACAAAAGCGAGTGCCTTGGTAATCGCTGGCGTACAGCACGACGTTCGCATCCGCAGGATCCGCAAAATAGGAGTTCACATAGTAAACAAAGCCTTCAGGGGCATTTTCCTCTTGAGCGTGAATGTAATTCCAGCCGATTTGAGGCACTTTTGAGCCTTCAAAATCCGTGGGGAAATGGCGAACGGTTCCCTTTAAAAAGCCTAAGCCTGCCACATCGGGGTTTTCTTCGCTGGATTCAAACAAGACTTGCAAACCCACGCAAACGCCCAAAAACGGCACTTTTTCGACCATCACCACTTGCGTTAACGGCTCCAAAAAGCCACGGGATTCTAAGCCTTGCATGATGGCTCCAAAGGCTCCCACGCCAGGTAAAATTACTGGATGCTTGCCAGTGGGAAAAGTGCCGTCGATATTGCCTTTGAGCAGGGTGTAGGGGATCTCGCAGCGTTCTAAAGCCCTGAGCAAACTACCCACATTCCCACCGCCGTAGTGGAGGACTTCAACTAGCATTTCGGCGCCTCAAGCGTGCCTTTGGTACTCATCATTTCACCATCGGCAAGTGGTGTGAGAGCTTGATGTAAGGCACGAGCAAAGGCCTTAAAAATGGCTTCGACCACATGGTGATCGTTGTCCCGATACGGCACATTCACATGCATCGTCAAGGCCAAACCGTCGACGACGCCTTTAAAAAACTCCCGAAACAAGCGAGGATCCACGGTTCCCACCAACGCACTTTCAAACGGCGGTACATTCCACACGATGTTCCCACGACCGCACACATCTAAGGCGACATCCGCCAGTGTGCCGTCCATCGCAAAGCGAAAACAGCCTGCTCGCTCAATGCCTTTGAAGCTTCCGCCCAAGGCTTTAACGACCGCCTGCCCGAAGACAATGCCCACATCCTCAATCAAGTGATGCGGATCCACGTCGACATCGCCTGTGGCATCGACTTGTAGGGTGAAGCGTCCGTGCGTGGCAAGGGTGTTCAACATATGATTCAAAAACGGCGATTGCGTATTGAGACGGTTTTCTTCGCTGGGCGACTTGTCCACAAAAAGCGTGAGCTTGATTTGCGTTTCTTTGGTGACACGTTCAATCGTGGCGGTGCGAGCTAGCATGCGAAAAACTCCTTTAAATCAGTGGGCGATTCTATAATAGCATCCGCACCCGCTTCACGCAATTGTTCCGCCGTAAAGGTGGTGCAAACGCCCAAGGCATGGAATCCTGCGGCTTTGGCGGCTTTCATATCATCCACACTATTGCCGATGTACCAGGCGTTTTCTAGCATGTGCATGCGTTTGATGTGCGTTAAATAATCGCCAGCAGGCTTACGAGCCAAATTTTCCACGGCATCGCTACAATACACCTTTTCAAACAAGGGATTCATTTCTTCATCCCACACGCCGTCATACTCACTTTGTTCACGCCCGGTGAAAATAAAGAGACGGTAACGTTGGGCTAAAGCCTTTAAATCGTCCTTGTTGAGCAACCATTTTTCGGCTTCTTTCGCCAAATTATGGTAAATCACCGAGCCTTGCGTTTGAATGGTGTCACGATCCAAGTCCACGTTACGGCGACGCAACAGCTCTTGAATGGCATCCCAATCGTCGTTATAGCCCCCTTCGGCACGCAAGAGGTTTAATTCCTTGATACCCAAAGGCACTTCGCTATTTTTATTGACCATGTACGCCACGACCTTGTCGAAGCTTTGGCTGGTGTCGACAAGGGTATCGTCCAAGTCAAAGACCAAGGCGGAGACCTTATTAAAGACGTTCAGCACATCCAAAAACTGGAGGTTTTCGCCTTCACTGCCTATCGACACACGCACCCATCCGTTTAGTAAGGCTTGTTGCGACTGATTCCGCACCAAAATCCCCAAGTTGGACGCAAATTGGGTAAAATTCCCTGCTTGACCACCCAAGTTCATCAAAAAGAAGTTCGTAGGCCCTGAACGCAACACGTAGCCCCGTTCTTCCAAGCGTTGCATGAGTTCTTGTTTACGAAAAAGCGTGTCTTCCGTAGCTCGGCGGACGGTGTGAGCATCTTCCAGCAACTTGTAAGCCATCGCCACCGCTTGAGCATTGACGCTATACGGCGAACGCACTCGCTTGATGTAGCCCAGCATCGTGGGATGCCCGACGATGTAGCCCAATCGCAAGCCAGCCAAGCCCCACGCTTTTGAAAAGGTTTGCGTGACCAGCACGTTGGGCGTGTGAATGGCGTCCTGCAAGGCGGATTCGGCATCGGGGCGGTAAAAGGCGTAGGCTTCATCCATGACAAAGACCGTTTGCGGATGTACCTTCGCCCATTCCAAGACGGTTTCCTTCGGCAGGACGGCACCAGTCGGGTTGTCAGGCGTGGCGAAAACGGCTAACGTGTAAGGCTTCTTATTGAGGTAATGCGTCAATTCTTCAAGCGGGTACTGCAATTCAGGCGTGAGGTAGACAATATCCGTTTGGGCTTCGGCGAGCTTGAGGTTATGTTGAATCATGTAAAAGCTGGGCTTGGTGATGAGGGCTGTTCCCACTTTCGGTTCGATGAACGTACGGGGAATGACATCGAGGGCTTCGTCACTGCCGTTAGTGAGCATGACGCAATCCGCAGGCACGCCCAAGAAGGCGGCTAAATCGTTGATGAAGGCTTGGTATTCGGGGTAGCAGTTGTAGGTGGTGACTTCGTAGCCGTCTGGCACGATGTGGGGGAAGCCGATGGTGTTTTCGTTGAAGTCGAGGCGTGTTTTCTCACGTCTGCCTTCAAGGGGCGGCGCATAGGAAGAAATGCCTGCCACCACAGGGCGAGGCGACGGAAAAATCAAGGCTTCGGTTTCAGTTTGAAGAGACATAGTGGGCTTCCATGAGCTTGAGGATGATGTGCTTTTCACATCATAACATAATCACGCCAGGAAACGCTAGAAAAGTCAAAAAAGAAAGCACTTGTGCTACAATTTCAACTATAGAAAGCGTTGCAAATATAAAGCATAAGGTATCACCCATGAACACCCCCACCCACTGGATGCAAACGCCCGTCGTGCAAGACGCCCTTGCCAAAGACGACGCTGTTTTAGGACTCTATCAACTCACGATCCCCAGCGAAAAAAGTGGGAACGCTTGGCAATACGCCAGCAAAATCGCCAATGGGCAGAGCATCGGCACGCAAAACCCTGAGGAAATACAACGTCTTTCCCCTTATTGTGCCACTCCCTTGTGGGTAAGCGATCCCCTTCAAGGGCAGAATCCCGAAGAAACACGCTTTCATGTGATTTTAAGCTTCCCGAAAAGCATTCTAATGTGGGACTTAGGCATGCTTCAAACCGTCTGCTTTGGCAAGGTTTCGATGATGCCTAACCTTCGCTGGTTGGATGTCGCCGTGCCTGCTTCAGTCGCCACGCATTTTCAAGGGCCTGCTCATGGTCAAAGCGGTATTCGCAAGCGATGTGGGGTGCCTGAAGGTCAAGCCCTTTTAATGAGTATTTTTAAACCCTGTGTAGGCGTTCCCCCTGAAGGCTTGGCGAGTCTACTTCGTGAACAGGCTCAAGCGGGGACGCATTTGGTGAAAGATGACGAAGTGCTGGCGGATGCCGACCTAAACACCGCCTTAAAACGGGTGAGCCTGTGCATCGAAGCCCTCAATCAAGCGGAAAAAGACTTTGGACATCGTCCGTTGTATGCCGTGAATCTAAACGCCCCCGCCCATGAATTACTGGATCGTGCCGATGCCTTGTTAGATGCTGGGGTGGAATGCTTTTTGTTCAACTATCTCGCCTATGGCTTGCCGTTACTGAATAGTTTACGTCAGCGTGTGAAGGGACGCGCCTTTTTAATGGGGCATCCAGCGTTGGGGGGGGCGTTTTATCAGAATGCGTCGACAGGCATGAGTCCTGCCTTGGTATTTGGCACGCTACCTCGTCTAGCAGGAGCCGATGCCGTTTTATTTCCCAGTCCATACGGCACAGTTGCCCTCGACAAAGCCGACGCCTTGGCCGTTCAAGAGGCTCTCAACACAACGCATTTAGGCGTAAAACCAGCTTTTGGGGTGCCATCTGCAGGGATTCAGGCGTCTATGGTGCCTCAAATCCTGCGCGATTTCGGCACAAATGTCATCATTAACGCTGGCACAGGCATCCATGAAGTGGAAGGCGGTGCGGTGGCTGGTGTGAAAGCCTTCCAAACCGCCATGCACGCCGAGGTTTTGGCATGATACCGTTAAGCGTTTTAGAGAAGCAAGTCGGGAAACAATGGGTGATTTTTTCAGATTTTGACGGTACCATTACCGATCGTGATGCGATAGTAATGACCCTTGAGCGCTTTGCTCCGCCTGAATGGAAGGACATCGCCCGACGCATCCTTAAAGAGCGGACGCTCCCTGTGCAAGAAGGGATTCAGCAGTTGTACGCCTTAATGCCTTCGGCGTTAAAAGAAGATATTATTCGTTTTGTAATCGAGGAAGTCGCTTTAAGAGAGGGCTTTGCCGACTTTATGGCGTGGCGGAAAGAAGCAGGCATCCCGTTTCAAGTGGTGTCTGGGGGCTTGGATGCCTTCATCACCCCCGTGATGGCTCCTTTTGAAGGGGATTATACCCTATTTGCCAACACCGCTCACTTTGAAGAAGCGTCCATTAAGGTGGGGATGCCTTATGCCCCGAAGGATTGTGCGGTTTGTGGCACCTGTGCCTGTTGCAAAGTAGAGATTCTTAATCAGTGGGATGCGAGCCAGACATTTAAAATTGCGATTGGCGATAGTGTGACGGATTTTGGCATGGCTCGGGTGGCGGATTGGGTCTTTGCTCGGGATGCCTTGGCGGAAGAACTCGATCGAGAAGGGCGAACCTTTACACCATTTGAAACCTTTCACGATATTCAAGAGTCCTTAGACAAGTTGAGGCAAGATGCTTTTTATGACCAAAGACACTGATACCAATTATAGCTAAGTATAAAATGATTAATGGATCTCACGATGCCAGCGTGCCAAACGAGTCGTTAAACTATTGAGCAAGTCTTTCACATCATCTAAGGTACTAAACTGCCCTAAACTAATGCGTAAGGTCGACAAGGCCAAGGCTTCATCCCCACATTGTGCCAAAACCACATGACTTGGGGTGATTTTATCGGCATGACAAGCGGAACCGCTTGAAACGCAGATCTTGTGCATGTCCAGTTGCATGACCATTTTTTCACCTGCTACGCCGTCCACCGAGATATTGACAATCCCACACACACGAGACTCTTCTTCTAAAGGCGTATTAAAATGGATTTTGCCAGCACTTGCACCACTTGTATTGAGGGCTTCAAGCCCTCGGATGAGAAAGGCGGTTAAACCCTTCAAATGAGCTTGGCGTTCGTCTTCATGCGTCTGTAAAAGCTCCACCGCTTTACCAAAACCGACGATAGCGGGTGTATTAAGCGTCCCCCCTCGAAAGCCATTTTCCTGCCCCCCGCCGATAATCACAGGGTGAGGCTTGGGGGTGGTGGAACGCATAAAGAAAAGCCCCACACCTTTTGGACCGTATATCTTGTGAGCCGTGGCTGTTAAGTAATCCACCGCAGGCAAGCTCTGGGTTAAATCTAGTGGAACCTTGCCTAGACTTTGAACCGCATCCGTATGAAACAACGCCTGATGACGATGCGTGAGTTCAGAAAGGGCTTGAATATCATTCAACGCGCCTGTTTCGTTATTGGCATGCATAATGGACACCAAAGCGGTAGGGTGCGTTTTTAAGGCGTCTTCTAGCGCTTCTGCTAAAACAACCCCCTGCCTAGTGGGATTGACTTCCACCAAAGGAACCCCTTCATAGCGTGCCATATATCTTGCAGCTTCAAGTACCGCACTATGTTCAACAGAAGAAATAATTATTCCACGACGGTCGCCTTGGGCTTTTAAGGCGCGCATAACACCCATAATACCTAGATTATTGCTTTCCGTGCCACCACTGGTGAAAATAAGTTCTGCGGGACTCACCTTTAAGTAAGTGGCGATTTGCGTTCGTGCCACTTCCACAGCTTTTTTAGCGTCTTGCCCTGCTTGATGCTGGCTATGGGCATTGCCGAAATGTCCTCCTAAATAGGGGAGCATGGCTTCTAACACCTCAGGATGCACAGGGGTGGTGGCTGCATAATCAAAATAGTGGGAATAGAACGTGTCCATGCCCACTACTGTAGCAGATTTATTATGAAAAAGCGATGCTTAACTTGAAACGCTAGGAAACTTTATAGTTTTCAAGTCCGAAGTTGAGCTTGGTACGAACAATGTTGTCCATGTCAAAGCCTTCGCCTAAAATACCCGTGGGCAAAATGCCGTCTGAAAAGACGCCTTTGTCGGTGCTGTTGACGTAGGTATCTAAATACTTGATATTAGTGCCGTCGGTATTTTTTCTGCCCGCCGTTCGAAGGTTAATATCAAGATTGTATTCACCAAAGTTAGCGTTTGTGACGCTTAATTTGGTACCGTTCCAAGTCACGCTTGACCCATCGGGTAGAGTCATAATCTTACCTTTTTCAAGTTTAACGCCATTAAGTGTGGGTTCGCCATAGGCATTGTAAACCAAATTAGAAGCTCCTAAGGCAAGGTTGACTTGGTTGGTAACTTCTATTCTCCACGCATCATATTTTTTATGTTCGGCGGAAAGGGCAATGTTTTTATCTTTTAATAGATTAAATGTGCCAGCACCATAGACGTTAAAATTTGTAGTGTTCATGACTGATTGGTTTGTACGATCTGCATCTGCGACGTGAGGGTCTCCCCAGTAGCTAGAGTTTTGCCCAGTGGCGACGGTTCCTCTATAGGTAATGGTTTGGAATATATCGTTCATCGAAGGATCAAGGAAAGGGTTTGTTGATTTTGGGTTACTAAAGTCACCACCACCCCAAATGGGTAATGTGAAAGCATCACTAGAAGGCGTTGTAACATACGGCGTGGTGGGACTTGTTACTGTAGGTGTTATTAAATCACCACCAATAAGTGGAAGGAGTGGTAAGGCATTACCGACAGAAGATGTGGTTGTGACTGAGGGTATACCCGACTTAACAGGTTCTCTATTTATGACAGGACCTTGCCAAACAGGCAATTCACTATTATCTGTGCTCTCTTTTGAGACAGATGGTTTAGAAGCGGTTATGCTAGGTTTTGGCGCGGGCGATGTTGCAAAGGTATTGTTTTTAGCAAAGAAAGCAAATAACATTTTCCACTGTTGCGTTGCATTAACTGGGAGGTTTACAGAACTAGGGCTACTTTGCCCATTGGTATTGTATGCACCCCCCCAGTAAGAATTTTGCAAGTTAGCATCGGCTGTATTATAAGGAGCTTGAGCTTGCCCATAACGATACCGTTCAAAATTAAATGGTGAAAAGCTTGTTAGATTATTCATACTTTTGGTCTTTCTATATGTCCCTAGTTAAGTACTCGTAAAAAATTATCTAGCCTAATAAACAAATCAGATTAACAGAACTGCTGCTTTTGTTACATTTTGTTATAATAGGTTTGAAATAAAACCTCTAGAATTTTCTAAGGTTTCTGGTGTTTTTTTACAAACGAATCAAACTCGATACCCCCCCTCATTTTTACCCAAAACTTCTCAATCGGGTTTGAATCCAGACCAGATGGAAGCAACGGATAAAAATCATAGGGGAGATTTCAAATAAAGCCCTATTTGTCGGTAAAGCCATACGATTTTTTAAAACTCTAAGAGATATACCCTGTAGAACATTCGTAACGAATCACACTTATTAGCCAGAAATGCCAATAGCATCGAAGCATGTAAGAGCTTGACGGATGAGATTGAAATAGACGAGCCCGTTTCAGAAAAGGCCTAAGGGTTTATGATAAAACCAAAAGAATTGCTCGAAACTTAAACTTCAACGTGTTCTTCGGCAACACTAGCTTCACTAAAGCCTAAGCTAATACGACGCTCTTCCGGTTGAAACTTCACAATAAAAGTATTCAGTAATACGCCGACTTCGACATTTTTGCCTTCGGTTTCTTCATAGTTCTGAAGTTCACGAGCGGGCAACAAGGCTTCTACCCCAGGATGGATTTCAACAAAGGCTCCAAACTGCTTTAGACGCATAATTTTACCTTCAACTTGCTGACCTTCTTTCATGAGTTCAGCCACTTCTTCCCAAGGATCTTTCATCAAACTTTTTGCAGAAAGGCTGACGCGTTGACGCTCTTCATCGACACCGATGACTTCTACCTTGACGGTTTCGCCAATAGCGAGTAAATCAGAAGGGTGCTCTACCCAACGCCAAGACATTTGAGACAAAGGCAAAAGACCATCCACACCGCCTAAATCCACAAAGGCACCAAAGCTGGTCAAACGAACCACTTTACCTTCAAGCACTTCGCCTGTTTTAAGGTTGGAAAAGAGTTCTTTACGTTCTTCTTGTTGTTGTTCTGCCAAGACTTTACGGTGTGACAAAATAATATTATTACGAAGGGCATCTACAGAAAGAAGCTTAAAAGGCATACTCTGCCCAATAAGTGATTCTAAATTGTTACGACTTCTCATGTGGCTAGAAGGCACAAAACCACGCAAACCACCTTCGAGTTCGATTAGCAAACCACCCTTGACCACAGAAGAAACGGTACCATCAATCAATTCATCGGTATCAAGCTTTGCAGCAAGTTGCTTCCATGCATAGGCTTGTTGAACACGACGTAAGGAAAGGGTCAATTGACTTTCATCATCTTCTTCACGCAAAATGTAAAAATCGTAATTCTTCCCAAGTTCAAGTTCATCACCAAATGCTGTGGCTCTTTCGGTGAGCTCTTTAACAGGCAACAAGGCATTGGTTTTCGCCCCTACATCAACATAAGCATAGTTAGAATCCCACGACACCACCGTCCCTGAAACAATTTCACCACGCCCAAAAGCGTAATTGTATTTACCTTCCAACAAGGCTTCAAACGCACGTTTGGAGTCTTCTGAAACGGTTAAGGTTAAATGATGGGGAAAAGAAGGCATGGACTTTTATGTCTCCCGACTTAATTCTACTAAGACGTTTTATAAATATAGTGTATTCACAACTTTATCATTGTATCACAAAACTACTTATAAAACGAATGTTTTTATTATTATAATAGTCATTATAACGTGATTCACGTATTTTTGTCACACTTTTTTATTTTTAGATTTAAAACTCCTTCAAATAGGGGGTGTGACAAAGGGGCTTTTGAATTAAGACAAACCTGCCACTACTTCAAAAGCCCACATCAATCATTTAGAGGCTTGCTTAGAATAATCGAACGCTATTATTCTAAGCAAGCCCGTAAGCGACCTTTATGAGCATCTAAGTGACATTGGGCTTCTTTAGGGTTGCCTGCGATATTCAAGGCAAGTAAAACCGCCAGTTTAACTTGACCATTACAGCGGTCTAAGGCATGTTGAGCGGCTTCTTTGTCGACTTTGGCAATCTGCATAACCAAGCTAACCGCACGAATTTTAAGCTTTTCGTTACTGGCTTTTAAGTCGACCATTAAGTTGCCATAGGTCTTACCGAGCTTTACCATACTCGCTGTTGTCAACATATTTAAAACCATTTTTTGAGCCGATCCCGCTTTTAAACGACTGGATCCGCTTAACACTTCAGGACCTACTTCAGTGACAATGGAAAAATCGGCAATCTCATTGGCTTGGGCATGAGGATTACACGTCAAACTAACCGTAATCACACCTTCTTCTTTGGCATGACGCAAGGCTTCCACGACATAAGCAGGATTGCCACTGGCTGAAATACCCACCAAGACGTCTCCACGACTCACGCCATATTGTCGAACGTTCCTAATACCCAAGTCACCATCGTCTTCGGCTCCTTCAATGGGGAAACGCAAGGCGGTTTCTCCCCCTGCGATGATGGCTTGCACAAGGCTTGACGCCGTGCTAAAGGTGGCAGGGCATTCGGCAGCATCGAGTACACCTAAGCGTCCGCTGGTGCCAGCACCGATATAATAGAGGGAATGGTCGTTTGCAAGGGCATGGTGAATGGCATCCACCACTTCGGCGATTTGAGGTAAGGCTTTTTTCACCGCCAAAGCTACTTTTTGGTCTTCTTGATTAATTCGTTCAAGCATCGCAAGGGTAGGCAGTTGGTCTAAATCCGCCGTATGAGGGTTCTGTAATTCAGTGACTGGAAGGCTAATCATCATCTGGTCCTTATTGTTTTCTTGAAGCAAGACCAACGCCCTTTTTTAGGACGTCTTTATCTGCTTCATCTACTAAAATTGTTTTAGTAGGAATACATCTTATAGAGTACCACAAGATTGTATAATCGGCGTATAATGGAACATAGAAGTCATAGATAATAGAATTATTGTCGTTCAATACGCTCATATTTTACAAAGTTGTTTAAAGGATAAACTCAAGTGAAACTCAAGTTAACTCTCGTAAAACATATCGTCGCTTTGTGCATGACCTTAAGTTTCTTTTGGCTTATGTTAACAAATGTTGCAGTAGCGGTTGACGTGGGTGGAAACCTTAAACCCTTTCCCTATAGTGACGCTAAAAATCTGCCTTTGGCGATTGAACTGGCTGAAATCAAAAAATCGCAAAGCACCACCTTCACTTACCCTATGGCAACGCTACCAAAATCGTATTCCCCCACAACAGTGATTGCATCAGCGACGGGGAACCCCAATGTACCCACAGCCCTAGCCTTCCCACAAGTGAAGAAAGAAAGCATCTTTCTTTTAAGCTCCCTTAAGAAGATCTTTACGCCTAAACCCAAAGACTCTATACCCGATCGTGTCAAAAAAGAAGGCTCTCACACGCGCCTAAAAAATAACATAGGCCTCGCTTCTTCAGTGCTTGCTTCTCCTGTGGCAATGGCTTCCGTTAATAGCGTGGCGCCTAATCCCGTCATATTGCCTAACATCTGGAAGGATGGCAGGCGTCCTAATCCTACCATACGTGAACAAATGGTGATACGTCTAATTCAAGCCACCAATCCGACATGGGACGACGCTTCGGCTCACATTCTAGCACGACTCATCATCGACAGTGGAGATGCCAACCGCATCGACTATCGTATTTTGGCAAGTCTGATAGCCACAGAATCGTCGTTTAAGGTGAATGCGGTGTCGAGTACAGGGGCAAAAGGCTTGGGGCAACTCAAAGACGCTACAGCTCAATGGCTCGGCGTGAAAGATGCCTTTAACCCTATAGACAATCTAAACGGTACGGCGAAATACCTGTCGTACTTGGCGGATCAATTCCCCAACGACCCTGCTCGTGCGGTGGCAAGCTACTTTGTGGGTCAGGGTAACGTCAAGCGTGACGGCTTAAACGACAGTGCCTTGCAATACATTATGAAGGTGCAGCGCCACTTGGATTTATTGCTTTCATGGGGAGCGAATTAGATAGAATTGTTAGGGGTCTATCGAACCCGTTACATTAAGCTAATTTAATGTTCGCCTGATGACGCTTTTGAAAGGCGGCATCGAGCTTGTCGCTCACATGTTCAGGCATCACCAAACGATTATGCGCCGTGGCGTATAAGTCAGGCGTGCCGTGAAAATCCGTGCCACCTGTTACCAGCAAATCATGCTCTTCTGCTAAACTGCAAAAGTATTCAATAACGGGCGGAATATGACTTTTGTGGAAAGCTTCAAGCCCCATCAATCCGTAAGCAACGAGTTCAGGAATGAGCTTTTCAATCCCTTCCGTTAACCCAGGATGAGCCACCACAGGGATGCCGCCGCTTTCGTAAATGGCTTCCACCGCCTCATGCGGTGCAACTGTTTGACGTTTTACGTAGGTCAGTGAATTCGATTTCAGATATTTATTAAAGGCTTCAGACATGGTACGAACGGCCTTTTTTTCAAGAAGAATCTTCGCCACATGCGGACGCCCAATCGCCCCTTCAGGATGGGACAAGCCAAACACATCATCAGGAGAGATCTTGATATTTGTTTTATTGGCAATTTTTTCCACCATAGCTTGAATCTGAACACGTCTACGAGCTTGGTGATCGCTCATAACCTCTTGTATATAGCTATTGGTATCATCAATAAAATAGCCCAACACATGGAGGTCTTCTTCGCCCCAATGGGTGTTGATTTCGATACTACGAATCAGGGTCAAGCCCAATTCTTGGGCTTTTGGAACCAAACGTGTATAACCTGCAGTCGTGTCATGATCCGTGACGGCGACGACTTTTACGCCTTGGTCGGCAACAACAGTGAGAAGCTCTTCAGGCTGAGAGGACCCGTCCGAAAAGACGGTGTGCATATGGTAATCGGCTTTAGCATTTGGCATTGCATTCGCTATTCCTTTTTTTATTTTAGTGAACAAGCCTTCTTATCTTAACGTAATTCCTACGTAATGAAAACCTATTTTTCAGACGATGTTTAAACAGCCAGATTGTTACAATTAATCAAGAAGGTCATAAATCCATACATATCAATATTTTAAGCATTTCGTAAAGTGATTAACTCATCTTAAAATATTAAAATAATGTAAATATCGTTACAATGTAAATGGCTTTTGATTTCTATGTGTTATAATGAAATCAAAATAGAAAATTTTTTACTTTTATTTTAGCGTCCTTTACTTTATTTTACGATTAATTACCTTGACCACAAGGGGTTTGACGCTTAAGCGGCCTTCAACTTATGATTCTGCTCTGTTTGACAGATCTGCTATATGAAGTTTGGGTATTTCAGTGGGTCTATTGTCCCTAGCCTATGAACTTTGAAGTTACCTGATATACTGAATTAATAAATCTACTTTGTGAGGATTCTAAAATAAAACACTGATTGATATTTATGATGTTATAACCACCCCCTGCTTGAAGATGGGCGTTTATCCCTACTATTTAAATGTTGTTTCTTTTAAATTTCCGTGCCAACAGGTGGGCAAAGAGTATAGAGGCTTATGTTGTAAGAATGTACGAAAATAATTGTTCCAAATGTGGAATTACCTTTGAAACCAAGAACCCCAAACGTATTATTTGCCCCGATTGTCTGTACAAGACTCGCTCTGCAGAAGAAGGTCCTCAAGCTCCACAAGGGGGCTTCCGCGAAGACGGGGACTTTGCTCCTGTTGCTGACGATCAACGTGGCGGTTATGCCCCACGGCAGGGTAATTACCAAAATCGTGGAAGCTACCCGCAAGGTGGTGGCTATCAAGGGGGTGGCGGTGGCTATCAAAACCGTCCCCAACAAGGCGGATACCAAGGGGGTGGCGGTGGCTATCAAAACCGTCCCCAACAAGGCGGATACCAAGGGGGCGGTGGAGGCTATCAAAACCGTCCGCAACAAGGCGGCTATCAAGGGGGTGGCGGAGGCTATCAAAACCGTTCGCAACAAGGCGGCTATCAAGGGGGTGGCGGAGGCTATCAAAACCGTTCGCAACAAGGCGGATACCAAGGGGGTGGCGGAGGCTATCAAAACCGTTCGCAAGGTGGTGGTTATGGCCGTCCACAAGGTGGTGGATACGGCAACCGTCCTCAGGGTGGGGGCTTCAATCGTGGCGGCGGTGGCGGGCGTCCTCCTGCTCGTCGTATGTTTGTAGAACCAGAACTTTTGGCAGAAATTGAAAAGCGTTATAGAGCCTGTTTGCCATTACCTAACCCGGATTTTCATACCGTTGTGGGTGAAGAGCTCAATATGGATCCCATGAAAGTGTTTTTTGGCGTCAATCTCATTCGTCAAAAAATGAATTTGCCGAAGGTGGATTTACCCAAGCATCCTTTAGCAGTGTCTTCAGATCAATTGCAAGCCATTCAAATGCTTTATGAACCTTACTTGCCGACCCCTCCGATTGGGATTCACAAAATCGTCGCCAAGCAGTTACGTATTGATGAATGGCGTGTTCACGTGGCGATTAAGCTTATTCGTAAATCTCGCAATTTACCACAGTGGAATGAAGGGCGTCCCGATTTACCTGAAGCGATGAAAGTCGAAATTGAAGCAGCACGTCAACGTATGTTGGCGGATGAAGACTTGGTCAAGGCTGCTAAAGAAGCCAATGATGTAGCGGCAGCAGAAGCTCAAACTAAGGAAGAGGCTAAATCACAAGCCACAGTGACTGTGGAAGCACACGCTGATGCTCCTAAGCCTGTTATTTTAACAGCAGCTTCTTCAGAAGTAACGCTTGAAGTCACGGAACTGGTGAATGAGGGAACTCCTAAAAAGCGGGGACGTCCTAAAAAAGTGACGGCAGAAGAAGTGGCGAGCGACGAACCTACTATTTTGGATGCGTCTGAAGTCTAGTGCAGTTTGTCGTTTATGATCGTCTCTTTCTATGTTAGAATTAAACAAGCGGTTCAAAATACATTTGAACCGTAACATGATTGACTTATAAAGGATATTTCCGCTAATGACACTGGAGCTTCAAAATCCACCGCCTGTGGCGTTGCAAAATGAACCCCCTACTTCCAATTGGTTGGTGGGCTTTTTCAAAGGTGTGCAACAAACATGGCCTAAAATCACGTGGCCAACAGCCCGCCAGTTAACGATACAAGTCCTCATTACGGTTGGAGTCACGGTATTTGCGACTACTTTGGTGTGGGGCTTGGACAATGTCTACCGTATTTTGATTCAAACCTTTGTTTTACCTCATGCGTAAAGCGTCCTTGAATCAAATTTAAAATGTTAAGGTTTGAATCCTAATCATCTTGTGTTAAGATTGTTTGTGTTAAACTTAAAAACGTAATGTATCCACCCATAAAGGGTTACAATTCAAAATAATAACCCTGATTGGCAAAGAAGGCTTAAAGAAACTTATGACGACCCAAAAATCTACCGAAGAATCTCTATTTCCCATTGAACACATTGAAGAAGTGGAAGATCTCGCTGTATTTGAAACAGGTGAAGAAGATTCACTCGATTTCAGCATGGAAGACGATAGCGCTGTAGCTGTGGCTGAAAAAACGTATCAAGCCGAAGACTTGCCTCAAGGCACGAAAGTCCTTGAAGAAGGCAGTCAAAGCAAACGTAAGCGTTGGTTCATCATTCACACGTATAGTGGGCATGAAAATAAGGTTAAAATCAACCTAGAACGCCGTATTGAATCCATGGGGATGCAAAATAAAATTTTTCGTGTGGAAGTGCCTCAAAAGCCTGTCACTAAAATTAAAGATGGTAAACGCATCGAAAAAGATGAGCATCTGTTTCCTTCTTACGTCTTGATTGAAATGATTATGGATGATGATTCTTGGTACTGTGTGCGTTACACACCAGGCGTCACCAAGTTTGTGGGTGGAGAAAAGAAACCTATTCCCGCTCGAGATTCTGAAATCAAAAAAATCTTGGGTCGTGGTCAAAGTGCCAAGAAGAAAGTGGAAGTGGATCTTAAAGTGGGTGACAATATTCAAGTCATTTCTGGACCATTCTCTGACTTTGAAGGGACGGTTACAGAAGTTCAAGTTGAGAAAGAACGCTTAAAAGCCACGATTTCTATTTTTGGACGTGAAACCCCAGTTGAACTCGTCTTTAGTCAAGTTCAAAAACGTATATAAGGCTACCTTATGACACGATTGTCGCCACTTGCCTTAGTTATACTAGATGGCTGGGGGCTTTCTTCAAGTAATGCTCATAATGCAATTGCCCTGGCGGATACCCCAAATTGGGACAAAGTTCTGCAAGACTTTCCTTCCACGACGCTTATTGCTCATGGTGAAGCAGTGGGAATGCCTGAGGGTGTCGTTGGCAATAGTGAAGTCGGGCATTTGACGCTGGGTACAGGAAAAGCCATGCCTCACCCCCGAGTCCAGCTCGATGAGCAGATTGAATCAGGGACTTTGGCTGAACATCCTGCATGGTTGAATGCGTTGGCTCATGTTAAAAAACACCAGAGTACCTTGCATTTTATTAGTCTTTTAAGTACGGGTGGGGTGCATAGTCATTTGTCCCACCTTGCCGAATTCTTGGGCATGGCGAAGGATGCTGGCCTAACGGACAACGTTAAAGTGCACGGTATAAGCGATGGGCGAGATATGCCTCCTTATACCGCTTCAGCTTTAGTTGAAGATGTAGAAGGCGCCTTGTACGATTTAGATTTTCCACAAATGGCGACCTTAAGCGGACGATATTATGCGATGGATCGTGATAATCGCTGGAACCGAACAGAACTTGCTTTTAATACCATTGTTCACGCCAAAGGCAAACGTCAATTTTTAGCCACCCAAGCGGTTAAATTTGCCCTTGTTGAAGATATGAGCGATGAGTTCATTCTACCTTCAGTCACCGACTTAACTTATGAAGGGATCGAATCAGGGGATGCCGTCCTCTTTCTGAACTTTAGGCCTGATCGCATGACGCAACTGATGTCCGCTTTTGCGGATGCTCAATTTTCAGACTTTGACAGGGGTTCTCTGCCTAATCAGCTGTATTTAGCAAGTGTTGTGGACTATGGTAATTTTCCTAATGTAGATGTCTTCATTCCCAAAACAAATACTTCAGATACATTGGCTCATTCGATTGCTAAAGCTGGCTTGAAGCAATTTCATGTGGCGGAAACGGAAAAGTATCCGCATGTGACGTATTTCTTTAATGGCGGGCAAGAAGCTCCTATAGCAGGAGAAGACCGCCGCCTTATTCCCAGCCGTCGTGATGTGGAAACGTATGATCAAGCCCCTGCGATGAGCGTTTATGAAGTCACAAAAGCCTTGATTCAAGCTTTTCAAGCCAATCAATATAGCTTTTTTGTTGCCAATTTGGCCAATGTAGACATGGTGGCACATACAGGGCATGAAGCAGCGACCATTGAAGCGGTGGAACATGTGGATAAAGCCTTGGGTTTGATTGTAGAAGCGGCGAAATTATATGGAATTTCGCTACTAATTACGTCGGATCACGGTAATGGTGAATCCATGAAAACCAGCGACGACTTACCCAATACGGCTCACACGTCAAACCCCGTACCCTTACTATTTATCGCGAATGGTAACTTAAATACAAGCTCGCTTAATCTTCAAGACGCCAAAACCTTAGCGGATGTTCGCTTTTTGGTGGAAAGCGTGTTGGGTCTTAACAGCCTTGTTTAATTTTGTGTTAACACAGGCTCTAGAAAAGTAATTTAGAGAATAACTGAAATAGAAGGCTGATTGAAAGCACGTTCAAGTTCAGCTTTGTCTGCACAGGTTGCGGTTTGAATGCCTACGCCTTCCAAACGCAAACGGTTCACGGCACCTTGCAATTCATCTAAATCACTGCGGAAAAACTGACGCATCATTTTCTTAACAGCATTCAAACCCGCTTCTTCACGATTCATTTCACTGACGTAAGAATACTTTTTACCTTCTTTTAGGCGACGAGCAATGCCTTTTTCTACCAATCGATCCACGACTGTTTTAACTGTGGTATAAGCCCATTCACGATCATCTTGGTTGATGTGTTCTTGAATATTTGACACATAAACAGGCGTTTCAGTACTAGATTCTAAAAACCATAACGCATTTAAAATAATATTTTCTAAATCACCTTGTTTAAGTTCCATACTACGGCGTTCTGTAGAAGGTTTTTGCATCGTGCTGGGCATTTTAAGGGTACTCCAAATTATTTTTGTTCAAACATTGTGTTGAGCAGACATGAGAGGCAGACATACTTGATTGTGCCGAAACATTGTATTTTAAAAAGTGTACGCCAATTATACGACAAGTGTCCTTCAAATACAAGTCTTCTGTAACAAATATGATTATAGCTAAATTCTGCGTCGAACGATAAGCACCTATATTTGCTTGATGTTTAAATTTATTTCAGATACAATCGAGGCAGGCATTGGTGTTTTCTCCATTTCGCATCTTTTTTTTGGTATGGGGTTTTATGCGATTACGTCAGATTCTGTCATTTTTGCTTGTCCAAGTTTTGTGTCTTACTAATTTTTCAGGAGTCCTGTCTTGTCGAAATCCTTTGATTCGCAACAAATACAACAAGCACTCGCTTTAGCGAAAACGCCTTTTACAGCCAAGCATTGGCAGAGCTTACTGCTTGATTGGGGGGGCGTGGGTAAATTTAACATCTTTAACGCCAAAAGCCTTCTGTTTTTGGCGACTTCAGGGATGCTCGTGCGTTTTTTAGGCATTGGTGGCACACGATGCTTGGTAGATTGGAACGATAAATCAAAAGATCCTGAAACAGTTCGTCGTCAAACGGCGGAACGCGTCTTTATTGAAGTTGGCGGTACTTTTATTGCGGCGTATGTTCTGCTTCAAACCATGATGGATTTAAGCGGCAAAGGTATGGTCTTGGCGAGTCAACTCTTAAACAAGCACCATGGTTTAAGTCCCAGTGTTTTGCTTGAAAAAGCCCAGGCCTTAAAAGCAGTGGGTAAAATGAGCGATGAGCAAATTCACAAAATGACCGAAGGCATTATGGAGCTCACAGATCGTGTAAATCCTTATTCTTTTGGTTTTAATGCCCCAGAATTAAATGTTTTAGAGAAGTGGAAGGCCTCTGACTTTGCCCGTAAAATGGAAGAAAAAGGCTTGGGTGATTTTTACAAATCCCACAAAAACGCGGACGGCTTTGTAACCTTTAAAGGCTTACTCAATGAAAAAAATCATGTCGACAATTATTTTGCTCGTGTGAATTCCGCAGGGCTTATAAGCACGGTTAGTTCCATCTTATTCAGTGCGTGGTTGAGTGGAGGCCCCGTTCAACGTGCCAATGACTTGGTGTTTCGCCCTTGGTACTTGGAACGACGAAAACGGAAAAGACATGAAGCCGAACTGAAAGGAAAACGCTTTGAAGCCAACTTGCATCGACGTCAAATCCTCTCTCGTGGCGGGATGAAAGATAACGATCCTTTTACCACTGTTCCGCCAAGCGTCCCTCTTCCCATGAGCCCCATGCCTCAACGGACGGCGTTGTGGTCTGGAAAGGGGGTCTAAATGATGAGTTCTTTCCCAACAGAGTCTATTTTTAAAGGACAGTTCCGCTCGTTAGACGATCATAAAGCTTGGCTTGCCGCTGCTCTGGAGCGTAAGGGCATGCCTGCTCCAAAGGCAACAACTCCTTTAGGCAAGCGCATTGGCGAAGTCCCACAAGCCCTTTCAATTGCGGCTGGCGATACCTTTAAAGCCGTAGCAGGCTTGGGCAAGATTTCTAAATCGTCTGAACTACGCCATGCCTTAGGGGATGTGGCTCATAACATCCTTGTAACGATTACCCAAGATACTGGTTCCCTTAAGAAAAATGCGGCTTTAATCGCCACTTTAATTCATGTGTTGATGCGGGTCAAAGAAGCCTATGACAGCTCCAATACAGCCACAAAAGACCCCAAAGAAAAGGAATACAATCAAGAACAATCCGCCATGACCTATTTTAGAGAAATTGTTGGATTTTTGACGGGTTTTGTCTTGCTCAAACGCTTGCAAGGTATTTTTGAAAAGAAAATCACGAATGACCACCAATATAAAGAACAAAAATTTGGCGGAGCCAGCATCACCCAAAACATCAAAGATGCGGTGGGTTTACTAAACGGAAAGGTTCAACCTAAGGAGATTAAGCGCATTCCCAATGCCTTAGTCACAGAAACTGCCTTCCATCGTATGCACGCCAATCCGATTGATTTACGCTTAGCACAAATTGGATCGGCCCTTAATGACAAAACGCTTGAAACCGATTCGTTGATTTCAGGTAAGTTTTGGAAGCGTGCAACGAACATGCTTTGGGGCAAGGAGGCTGAAACGCTAGTGCGTGAAGCCGTTGGGAAGAAGGCGAATCCACAAGAGATGGCGGAATTGACCCAACGCTTGTTGAAATACGAAAAAGACGGGCTAAAACTCGTGAAACAGCAAGTGCCTGTTTACCTGGGGCTTGTTCCAAGTATCTTGATCGCAGGCTTTGGCATTGAATATGCGTCCTTGCACTATGGGGCTTTGGTAAAGAAATCTATGCTTGGCCTGATGCGATTCTTGCATGTGATTCCAACAGAAAAGTCTCCAAAAACCGAAACGTCTTCTGAAAATTAACTCGTAAACGTTTGCGCCTAGAAAGAATCAAAGCGAGTTCGAGGTCAACTAAACAGCGATACCTCTATAGAAGGCTCTACGAAAGTGACTTCTTTCTGTTTACAGTGTGGTTTCGCCGAGCTTCAACAGATACTCAAACTCTTCGGCTCGCACGGGTGCCACGCTCAAACGCATCTGCTTCAATAACGCCATATCTGCCAAAGCAGGCGTGGCTTTAATTTCGGCCAAAGTCACAAAACGCTTAAAGGGCTTAATCGGCACAACATCCACCACCACCCACTTGCCCGTATCATCGGTCGGGTCAGGGTACTGTTCCGTAACGACTTGACAAAGCCCCACGATTTCTTTACCTTCATTACTATGATAAAAGAGACAAATATCTCCTGTTTTCATGGCTTTTAAGTTGTTTCTCGCCTGAAAGTTACGAATACCATCCCAGTGATCTTTTTTAAGACGCACGAGGTCATCCCATGAAAACTTAAAGGGTTCTGATTTAATGAGCCAATATTGTGTCATGTTATTTCCTTTTTATTTATTCGTTTAAGCGTGTAAGATGCCGTCAACCGTGGCATGAGCCAAGCGCCAAAGATGTTCTTCATCCAACAAGCCCACATAATCTTCTGGATGAATAAAATAACCATATTCCACCAAAACCGAAACGCATCGAGGCAAGCGAGTCATGGCGTAATTACTAAAATAACGACCATCGTTCGCTTGTACGGTGGCAAGGCTATTAAGCAAAGCATCCCCAACAGCGTGCGACCATGGCGTGTAGGTATGAACCGAAACGCCTTTCCTCACAGTGGGATCTTCCCCATCAGGCAAGGCATTGGCATGAAGGCTGACGCATAAATCGGCGTGGCAATCATCCGCTTTATGTTGACGTTCAAGGAGGCTAAGCGTCACATCCTCATCTCGTGTGAAAAAGACCTGTTCCACGCCTGCTTCCTGCAACAAAAGCTTGACTCGTTTGGCGAGTTCAAGCGTCCATGCTTTTTCGAGCGTATTGTTTAAGGCTCGTGTACCGTCTTCTTGACCACCATGCCCTGGATCTAGAAGAATTCGCCATGTTTTTTTGTCCGCAGGCAATTTAAGAAGGCTGAGTTCTAAGCCTTTTTCTTTCCAGTGACTTTCCACGCCTTTAAAAGGGGCCCAATTTAAGGGTAAGCTTAAGGAAAGCCCTTCACGCTGAGACTTGAAAGTCCAACGTAACGCAGAACCGTGATAACGCTGATGATTTAAACCCGCTTCAATCGGGGACATCGAAACAGTTAAGCCGTCTGAGTCAGGAAGCAAAATGACCCCGCAAGGATGGGTCAACTGAAAGGTCGTGGTAATACTGTCTTGCGTTTCTTCAAGAGAAAGGGCATCTAAAACGGCAGGCATGCCTTTACCCGCTTGCACATGAGGCTTACCCCCTTTAAGCAAATAAAGGGATGCATCATTCTGCTGAATTAAGAAGGCATCAAGATCCAACAAAGCCACCACAGGCAGGAAAGAATGTAGGGGGGGCAAAAGGGTCAAACGCTTTGAGTTTTGTGCGTTGCCTGCATAAAAGGACTGGCAACTGGCAGTAAGTTCCACCGTGCGTTGAAATTGCCACAGGCTGATGCTCTGCCCCAGGTTCACCATACCCACCTGACCAGCGTCATCCAGTACCTTGTATTGTAAACGCAATAGGTGACTATCAGGCAAATGATCTAATAAGGGACTCGTTAATGCCACAACGCCATGAAAAATTTTAATGCTTTTGTCGATAGGTGGGTGGGTTTCATTATAATGCAGTTCCCCAAAAATAGAGATTTGCTTGCCGTGGGTCAGGCTTTTGGGGTTGAGTAGGGAGGCATCGTCACACCGCAAGGGGACTTCATCAATGAGTTCGCCTGCTTCGTTGGTGAGATTGAGCCACACTTGCTGAATGTGAGTCATGGCACGAAGTTCTACGGGGAAGGATTGCCCAAGTAAGTAACGAGGGGCTGGCGACGGCTTTGGCAAAACAGCAAAAAGAGGCACTTTCGTATCTTCTGAAAAACGCCACGGAATTTGACGAATCACCTTACGGATCAAGCATTCGCCCGTATTGGTCACAAGCTCTAGGATGTTTTCGCCTTCATTTAAAGGCACAACTTGGGCAAAGGCGTTTTCTTCATCGTGAAGGTGAAGGGACACGTCATTCCCGTTGAGGGTTAAGGCTTCAACGGCCTTACTGGTAGAGCCCAGCACAAAGGTCGACGCTTCATAGATGACGGCACTCTCCTGAGGGTAAGTCCAGACAAGTGTTTCAGTCGTATTTTGATTAAAGAGGGGGCAACGAGGCATAGGTAAGATCCTTCACAACAATAGAGTTTATTATAATCCAAACTAAACGTCTTAAGCAAAGTATTCAAAATGGATCTTGAGTTCAAGTAAATATAAAGAAAGACGTCTTTTTCGACACACGAAAGTCGATTTTCGACACACAAAACCCCTCTTTTCGACACACGAAAGTCGATTTTTGACACACGAAACCCCTCTTTTCGACCCACAAAACCCTCTTTTTTGACACATGAAACTCGTCTGTTTGGACGCATCCTATGCTGTTTTCAAAGAGCCACTCTTTTTCAGTATGACACTATTTCAAGCCGTCGCCTAGTGCGTAAAAGCCACGCTTTTGTGTTGTTGGAATTTTAAATGGTAAGACAAAAAGGTTGACATATCTAAACTCATGCGTCATAATAAAAAAGTAAGATAAAAAGGCTGACTTAATGACACAGGTTCATCTTTCGCAAAAAGCTGAAAAACAGCTCAAAAAAATACCTAAGGTCATTATTGAACGCTTGTTCGATTGGATTGAAACGCTACAGACCATTGGCTTGTTAGACGCCCGAAAACTGAAAGGCTATCACGATGAACCCTTAAAAGGCGATCGACACGGGCAACGTTCCATTCGTTTAAACAAGCAATGGCGTGCGATTTACCAAGAACTTAATGGATATATTGAAATTGAAGTATTAGAGGTAACCCCACATGACTACTAAAAAAATACAACCTAGCCCTGATTCTATAGCTGCGAATGAGTTGCCTGAATTTAAGCAATGGCAAGCGGAACGTACGCTGGGTTCAGTCATGCGGAATTGGCGAGACGCAGAAGGTTTGACGCAGGAAGCGGTGGCTCAACGCTTGGGCATGAGTAAGCAGGTGCTTTCGGCTTATGAAAATGGGCATAAAATCCCCAGTATTAAAAAGACGATTGCGATCGCTGAAGCCTTGGGGGCATCCGTGACGATGTGGCTGATTTACCGAGTGGAAACCGAATTGCGAAACCAAGGCTTAGACTACAGCGTCCACCTTGAAAAACGATTGGCGTAAAATATGAGTATAGAATTTGAGATTGATAAATATGATAATGATATATACCTATTGAAATACGAACTGATCAATAGCGATGATAACTGGATAGAGAAAAAATTATTTGCTGAAAATAAGGAAAATGAAGCGGGTATTAAATTTGGACAATTAACATACCATTTTTTGAAAGATCAAGTTTCTCATTATTCGATAGACAAACAATGTATTTATTTTAAATTTGCAATAAAAAATAAGGATTATTGGATCCTAAATAGTAGTATTCTAAAAGTAAAAAGTCCTATCCATATTCATGAATCCATTTTATTAAATGACAAATTATTTAGAAGCAAAGGTATCTCAATCTTTCAAAAAATAGCTAAATTACTTAAAGAGAATGAACCCATTATACTAGGTGGTGAAAATCCCACAGCCATTCCATTAGAAGACTATAAAATAGTACAAAAGAATTACCCTTCTGCAACAGAACTAAACCATTATGCCAATTCAAGAATTACAACTATTCTGAAAACATACTTTGAAAGTATGCGAGATTCCCATACTCTGTTAAATAATTATCAAAATAAAATGCCAGTGCTCCCAAAAAATCCTAAAAAAGATAAGTGGATTTATGATTCTGAACTGCAAAAATATGAATACTTACATACAAGATTGGAGCAGTGGTTGAATGGAAATTATTATGAAAAAGAATGGCAAAATGAAATTCTAAAGTTTATTCGTTTAATCTTTCCTAAATACATATATGTAAAAAGAGAACTGAAAATACCAGATTTTACAAAGACACACATGAAGAAAAGAAAAATTGATATTGCTTTGATTGATATAAATGGAAATATTGATATTATTGAAATCAAAAAACCTGAAGACAATCAACTTTTAAGCAAAGGTAAGGATAGAGAGAATTACCGAGTAGCTATGCCATTAAATACCGCTATTATGCAAGCTGAAAAATATATTTATCATCTTAATCGAATAGGGGAAAGTGGAAGAGACTCTATTTCAAGGCAATTGGGAAAAAATTTTCCTACCCAACTAAAAATAAACGTAATTCATCCTAAATCTATAATAATAATAGGAAGGGACAATCAATTCAATGAGGATCAAAAATTTGATTTTGAAATTATTAAACGAAAGTATTCACATGTGGCAGAAATAATCACCTATGATGATTTATTGAGAAGGCTCGGTTTAATTATTCAAAGTTTAAAATAGCACTCTTTGCAAAACAATGAAAAGCCTGTGAAAAGCGAAAATGCGCAGCGAGGGATTCGAACCCCCGACCTCATGGTTCGTAGCCATGCACTCTATCCAACTGAGCTAGCCGCGCAAAGGGTTTCTATAAAGCTCAATATAAAACGAACATATCCCAAACGCAAGCCTTTTCACAAAATCGATTTTACTGCTATAATAAGGGAGATGTTTAAATTATTGAATAAGGATACCCTTCCATGACCACCGAAGAAAAAGTTGTGACCACGCCTGAATCCAGCGAAACCGTTGAAGTCGTTGACCAAACGCCCGCCGAACTGCCTTTCGACCCTCGCCCCAAAAACGTTGATGCCCTTATGCAAAGCACCGCTCGCTTTAGCCGTAAAGGGTGGGATGTCTTCTTGGCGCTGAAAGAAGACCTTGAAAAAATCACCTATAAACGCATCGAACTTCGCATGGTCGCTCGTTCTGAAGCAGGGGCGAAAACCTTTGCCGAAGCCCTTGAAGCGATTTCTGTTCCTGCGGTGAAAGTCAACGGCGTAAACATTAGCACAATCACCACGTTTGCGAAATTGCAAGACGTCATCAAACACCCCGATTTGTTGAGCGTTGATTTAACGCTATTGGACTAAGCCGTGAGCCTACCTCGACTCAACAGCGAAGACTGGGACAAGTTGACCTGGCAAATCTGTGAACTGCTTTATGTGAAAGCCGTGCAAGACGGCTTGGACGAAGCGGAGTCTTTAGGCTTTGCGGCGCAAGATTTTAAGCCCCATCTGCACAAGCGAGACGTCGACCGTTTTAAAAAACGCTTGCATGAATTGGTGATGTTGGAATTGCTTCAAGCCAAAGAAGACAATCACGGGCAAAAACGCTATATTTTTGACTTGTACCAGCTGAAGCGCTATCAAGACCGTGAGGATGTGTTGCCTGTGTTTGAGCGGCTCAACGACTTGCATGGCGATGAGGCGGATGAAGGCGACCCATATTCGTGGGAGTAAATCCCTTTGGCGTTTTGAAGCTTGAACGTTTCGGCTGTTTCTACCCGATTTCTACAAGGTCAAATGAGCCTTGTACTGGGAAGAGGGATTTAAAGCGGACCCCTTGAGTTCTATGGCGTCTTGATTTAAGACGATGCCTTGAGACGCTTGGCGAAACACATGCTCGTCGCACCAACGCAATTTTCCCCCCATCCAAGTCGCCAAAAGCTTCATCGTCGGCTGATGCCACAAAAGCAGATCAGCGACATAACCTTCTTTCAAACTGCCTCGATGATCATCCACACCCAAAAGATGAGCAGGGTTCTGCGTAGCCATTTGAAACGCTTCTTCAAGACTACAAATTTCCCAATTCACTAGATTGCGAATCATATCAGGTAATAACTGAGTAGATCCCGCTAAGTTGCCTTCCGTATTGGTGGCACGCCCTTCACGGTTCTGCACAATGGTGCCGGCAAAGCGAGCTTTTTCACCTTGTTTTAAGCCCGCTAGACTCATAGCGTCGGACACCAAAACAAGTTTGTCAATGCCCTTCATTTTAAAGGTAAGTTCCAAAACTTCAGGATGCACATGGTAACCATCCGCAATAATCGACGCCCACAAGCCCTTTTCCAGCAAGGCATGAAGGCTTGTACCCGCTTGACGGTGCGTATAAGATTCTAAAGCGTTATACAGATGCGTCACACCCTTTAATCCACGATTTTTGGCGGCTCTCAAATGCCCACGTTCGACTTTGCTATGCCCTGCAAAGGTCAAGATTCCCTTTTCACGAAGAAGATCCAGCAGTTCAAAATTTTCATCGATTTCAGGGGCATAGGTCACCATTTTCACATGGGGGGAAAGGAGTAATTTTAACGAATCCAGATCAAGCGGCAAGATATGTTCCTTAGGATGAGTCCCTCGTTTTTCAGGATTCAAAAAAGGCCCTTCCAAGTGAATCCCCAGCACTTTAGCCCCATTGGCACGGGTGTTAAAGTGAATCAATTCTTCAATGGCGTTGGTGGCACTCACCATATCCATTAACGGTGCCGTCACCAAAGTAGGTAAAATACCAGTCACGCCGTATTGAGGCAAGGTATCCAGCACTTTTTGCATGTCAGGAATGTTACCAGCGGAAAAGTCGACACCGAAGGCTCCGTTGAGCTGTAAATCAATCAAGGCGGGGGTAATGAGGTAATCTTCACCCAATTGCATCGTGTGAACGTCTTCACTTCGCACAAAGTGATTAGCCGGCAGATCCGCCCCTAGTGATTTAATCACCCCATTTTGCATTTGAAGCGTGGTATCTTTTAAAATACCTTTAGGCGTTAAAACATTGGCTTGGCATAAGGCGATAATATCATGAGGGTTTGAGGAGCTAGGCAGAGACGATGAAGGCTGTTTGGGCATCATTTTAGTCTTTCTTCAGATAGATTTCTCTTGTTTGAATGAACTTTAACCTGTATTATAGTGCATATCGTGTATTTTGGTGAAGACTTCAATCAAACAACGTAGTTCTATTTGTCCAATACGCTCTATTAACAAACACTAGAAGGAAAGAAATCCGTGAAAATCAAACCGTATAGGCTTCAACTCAGTGCATTGCTCTTAATAACATGTTTGAGCGTGGGTGGATTAAACCTTGTGGCGGACGCTTACAAGGCAGGTGCTCAAATAGAAACATCCAAAGGCGATATTGTTTTTGCCTTTTACGAAAAAGAAGCCCCCAAAACCACCGCGCATATAGAGCGTTTAATTCAATCGGGTTTTTACAACGAACGAGGGATGCGGTGGCATCGGGTGGTGCCTGAATTTGTGATTCAAACGGGTGACCCCACCAACACGGGCACGGGGGGGGCAGAAGAACACATCGATTTAGAAGTGCAAAACACGCTTTCGCATTGTGATGCAGGGATTGTGGCGATGGCCCGTAGTAAAGAGCTCAATAGTGCGTCTAGCCAATTTTACATTACCTTAGACGCCCAACGGGCGTTGGATGCAAAATACGCTATTTTTGGGCATGTTCTTAAAGGCATGTCTATTTTACCTCGTATTACGCCACAAGATGCGGTGTATCGCATTGTGCTGGTGGATGTTGAAGGCGTCGTGCCTGAAGCGAATGCCCCTGTACAGGAACATCCGATTTGGGGGATTTTTCAGCCAAAGAAGAAAAAAGCCTACGCCCTTCGTTAAGGGTACTGTAAAGACGCTTGCATTTTGCGTATGTTTAGCGTTTAATACTAATGATTAAGGAGTAGCTGTGGACAGTTAGCTCAGTTGGTAGAGCACCACATTGACATTGTGGTGGTCGCTGGTTCGAATCCAGTACTGTCCACCATTTTTAATAAGACAACAGCACTTTGATAAAGGAAGCGGTGTGACCTCTCGATATTTCTTGGGTTTATTGGGGCATCCACTCGGGCATAGTTACAGCCCCCTGATTCACCATGACTTGCTGGAATTGGCGGGTCTTAAGGGAGAGTACAAGCTTTTCGATTATACGCTCGAGCAACTCGAAACAGGGGCGATTTCTTCGATGTTAATGAGTGGCGTGCATGGTTTTAATGTGACCATCCCTTATAAAGTCTTATTACATGACAAGCTCCCTGCTTTAACACCCGCCGCCAAGCGAGTGGGAGCCGTCAACACCGTATTTCGGGTGGATGTAGACAACGAAATCACCTTGATTGGCCATAATACAGACAGCACAGGCTTTTACAAAAGCCTAACCCCTCAAACACAAGAAACGCTAGAAGCAGGACACGCGATAGTTCTAGGCGGGGGGGGGGCCGCACGAGCTGTTTTAGCCGCCATGATCTTTGAAGGGAAGACGCCTGTTCAAAAAATTACGCTGGTGATGCGCCACCCTGAAAAAGCCAACGACTTAAAGCTTGCCTTTAGCGAATGGGTAAAGGACGCTCATGCGTCAACCACTCTAGAAGTGATTCATTCTGACGCGTTGGATGCCACAAGACTTGCTTCGGTGGATGTATTGGTGAACTGCACACCTGTGGGCATGCATCCTGATTTTAACGCCACGCCTTTATCCTTATTGCAAGTTGAAGCACTGAACCCGAACGCTCATGTGGTGGATTTGATTTACAATCCTTCTGAAACGGTTTTAATGAAGCTTGCTCGCGATCACGGATGCCCCGTTGTTCAAAACGGCTTGGGCATGTTGATCCACCAAGCTATTGAAGCTTTCAGCACCTGGACGAAATTACCCGCCGAAGCAGGCTGGTACGAATCAATCGAAGCTCGTTTACAAAAGAAATTCAAGACTTAAAAAATACTTTTACACACTTATTTAAAAAATGGGTCAATCTCCATCGAGCCAATCTTACAAAGGGTTGTATCTCTTTTCTTTAAACGTATTGCGAGCTATTTCTGCCCCACAGGGATTTTGATGCCGAGTTCAAGTGCGACGCCCTGACGTGAGCCTGTTCTCATCATGGCTTGTGCGTAGGTTTGTACATCATGTTGCGTTGTTTTTTGGAGTCCAACGCCATATTCAAAATAGTGACCTAGTGCGGGGTTACTTATGGAGAAGTCATTCGCTTTCATTTTCGCACTATGATAGGGATTCATGACCATATTTGCTTCGACATAGGGCTGCCAGCCTTTAATATTCTTGGTTATTCTGACACCGGGTGCGATTTGCAGACTGCTTAACAAATCAGGTTGAATTTGCACCCCTTGTCCATTGGTATAGGTACTACTTTGCAACAGGGTATACACGGCTTGTCCGTGTATTTGAAGC
>JBKDRU010000004.1:0-10907 GCA_046341215.1 Vampirovibrionales bacterium
CAGAGACCTTTGCTCCGCCAAAGGTCTCCAACACCTCTAAAGGCGGTTCAAGGGGGGACGGGGGAGGACGTATTGCGTTTCTCCTCCCCTTCGTCCCCCCTTGAAAATCCCCCCTGAAACCCCACCTCGTCGCATCATTCCTTTGCACGACGTCCGCAAAATGTCTCGGAAGCCTCGCATTTAGTGCTTGGACGCCTGCTTGTGAAATGAGTCAAAAATCAACACACGCTTTACCCAAAAACTATAAAAAAAACATCTCGTCAATATCGTCTATTGCTTTTTTTACGGTATAGACGCTACAATAGTGTAATGTTCGAATTCATATTGATTTAGTTTGATTAGTGAAGGAAGCCCCCATGAAAATCCATGAATATCAAGCCAAAGGCTTGTTTCGTCAGTACCATATTAACGTCCCCAATGGCGATGTCGCCACCACCCCCGAAGGAGCCGTCACCGTGGCTGCTACCCTCAAAACGGCGAAAGTCGTCGTAAAAGCCCAAATCCACGCTGGTGGACGTGGCAAAGGCGGCGGTGTTAAAGTCGTCGACAACAACCCTGAAGCCGTCCGCACGGCTGCGGAAGCCATTATCGGCATGCAATTGATTACGCACCAAACCAGTGCCGAAGGACAAAAAGTCAAATGCGTTTTGGTGGAAGAAGGTTCCAACATCGCGCGTGAATTGTATTTAGCAATCGTCATGGACAGAGCCACCTCTCGTGCGGTTTTGATGGCATCGACCGAAGGCGGTATGGATATTGAAGCGGTAGCTGAGCATACGCCAGAAAAAATCAAGAAAACCGTGATTCATCCTGCTTTAGGCATTCAAGACTATGAAATTCGTGAAGTCTGCTTTAGTCTTGGGCTAAATCCCGCCCAAAGTAAGCAGGCTCACAAATTGATTAAAAATCTCTACACGATGTTTATTGAAACTGACTGTAGCTTGCTTGAAATAAACCCGCTCATCATCACGGCAGACGACCAAGTCTTCGCCCTTGACGGTAAAGTCAACTTTGATTCCAACGCCTTGTACCGCCATGCGGACATCGTCGCCCTACGTGACACCGATGAAGAAGACGCCCTTGAAGTAGAAGCGTCTAAATTCGGCTTGAACTACATTAAGTTAGATGGTGAAGTGGCGTGCATGGTCAACGGCGCAGGTCTTGCGATGGCAACCATGGACATCGTTAAACTTTACGGAGCCTCGCCAGCGAACTTCTTGGATGTTGGTGGTAGTGCCACAGAAGACGCTATTGAAAACGCCTTCCGCATTATTATGAGTGACAAAGACGTAAAAGTCATTTTCATCAACATTTTTGGCGGCATCTTGCGTTGCGATTTGCTGGCGACTGGCGTGGTGAAAGCGGCTCAAAAGCTGAATATGACCTTGCCCATTGTCATTCGTATGAAAGGCACCAATGTGGATGAAGGCAAACGTATTTTAGCCGAAAGTGGCATTCGCTACGAAGTGGGTGAAACCATTGAAGCCGCCGCTGAAAAGGTGGTTCTTTCGCTTAAACAGACGACCTCTGTATAGTCGTACATTTAAATCTATTTTAAAAAGGAAATTATGACATGGCGGTTTTATTAACCAAAGAAACAAAAGTCATCGTGCAAGGTTTGACAGGGCGTGAAGGCACCTTCCACGCTGAACAATGCCTTAAATACGGCACGCAAATCGTCGGAGGCGTCACCCCCAACAAAGGCGGAACGACTCACGCGGTAAACGGCGTAGACTTACCGATTTTCAACACCGTGAAAGACGCTGTGGCTCAAACAGGTGCGGATTGTTCCGTGATTTTTGTGCCTCCTCCCTTCGCAGCAGATGCGATTTTAGAAGCGGCGGACGCTGGTGTGGCTCTCGTGATTTGCATCACCGAAGGCATTCCCGTGGTGGATATGATGAAGGTTAAACACTTGTTGTTGACCGAATACCCTAGCGTGCGTCTCATCGGGCCGAACTGTCCTGGGATTATTAGCCCTGGGCAAGCCAAAGTCGGTATTATGCCAGCCTCGATTCACTTGGCGGGTCGTGTGGGTGTCGTTTCTCGCTCAGGAACGCTCACCTACGAAGCGGTGGATCAGCTCACCCAACGAGGCATCGGGCAAAGTACCTGTATCGGTATTGGTGGGGATCCCATCAACGGCACCAACTTCATCGATGCTTTGGCGTTATTCCAAGCGGATCCTGATACGGATGCCATCATCATGATTGGCGAAATTGGCGGGTCTGCTGAAGAAGAAGCGGCGGCCTATTATAAAGAAAACGTCACCAAGCCGATGGTCTGCTTTATTGCGGGTCAGACGGCGCCTCCTGGCAAACGCATGGGTCATGCGGGTGCGATTATTTCAGGGGGTAAGGGAACGGCTGCTGAAAAAATGAAGGCTCTTACGGAAGCAGGCATTGCGGTAGTGGAATCCCCAGCGGATATGGGATCTACACTTGAAAAGCTGTTGACCGCTAAGGTCTAGGTGTTAAGAATCTAAAACAAAAAAGCGACGTTTTCTGAAAGAGAACGTCGCTTTTTAAATGAACAATGTTCAAACGATTAAGCAGAAGCGCCTGCAGAAAGGGCTTGCTCAAGGGCGTTTAACGCTGCGTCATAGTTAGGCTCATTGGTCACTTCAGGCACGATTTCGCTGTAAGCGATTTTGCCTTGAGCATCAATGATAATAACCGCACGAGTCAACAAACGCAAGTTAGGCAAAATCAAACCATACGCTTCGCCGAAGTTCAAATTACGATGATCGCTTAATGTCGTGGCTTCAATGTTTTCAGCGCCACAGAAACGAGCTTGAGCGAAAGGCAAATCCACCGAAACGGTGATGAATTCAACATTGGATTTACCGTTTAACTTTTGGTAAAAGTTACGGCTTTGAATCTGACAAACAGGGGTATCCAAGGAAGGGACAACGTTCAAGAAAACCGTTTTACCTGAATAGTTGTTTAAGGTAACGGCTTCTAATTTGCTGTTCAACAATTCAAAGTTAGGGGCATTCTGCCCAACACGAATTTCTGAACCTTGTAAGTCAATGGCATTGCCTTTGAATGTTACTTGAGTGGTCATCATAAGATCCTTTACAATAAATAATAAACGTCATAAACCTTAACGTTGGCGTATGACTTTATTTAATTTAACACAAGAACATCCTTTGGGAAACGACTCTTTAGTATCTTTTAAGGATTACGGGCTTTTATAGCCATCTTAAAGGAGTAAAGCCTAGGGCTTTGCCTTTAAGGTGTCTAAAATAGCTTCCAATAATTCGGTGTCTCGTGATTTGGGTGATGGAACCGCCTCTTCAACAGAAGGCGTCGCTTCTTTTTTAAAGTGATTCATCGCTTTAACCACGCTAAAAATAGCAAAAGAGACAATCAAAAAATCCAAAATGCTTTGAAGAAAAGCGCCATACTTCCATAAAACAGGGGTAAGTTCAAGACCCATGGCTTCACGGGGGTGAAGGGCAATCGCTAAGTTTGAAAAGTTCACCCCGCCGATTAAAAAGCCGATCGGGGGCATGATGATATTGTCGACCAAAGAGCTCACCACCTTACCAAAAGATCCGCCAATAATGACGCCGATGGCTAAGTCCATGACGTTGCCTTTTAAGGCAAAGTCTTTAAAGTCTTGAAGAAATCCGCTCATCTTAAGCTCCTTTTTTTATTTCAAGCAATTCTATTGTTTTAAAGAGTTTTCCGGACGGTAGGCTAGACGAGGAGCCTAGATTGTTTTGTGAAGAAGTGTAGATAGACCTAGGTAGTATCGACATTTAGTCAAGGAAGGAGGAATTTCAAGGAAAAACAAACGGCTTTTGAGGCATGTACACAGACGTACATAACGAAAAAACGGCTTGTTTTGACACAGAAAGTACCCTTTATGGGCTGAATGTCGACACTACCTACATGACTGAACAAAATAATCGTAGCAACAAAGTATAGACACTGTAGGGGAAACTATTTCAAGCAATTCCCGGGATGTGTTACCGCCCCCTGAGCCGCACTGCCAACTTGTTGAGCATACTTCCATAAGGCGCCAGCGGGATAGTTCGGTTCAGGTTGCACCCATTTTGCTCGACGATCCGCAAGCGTGGCGTCATCCACAAACAAGGTAATCACGCCTGTTTCAGCGTTGACTTCAATCTCATCGCCTGCTTCGACTAAGCCAATCACACCGCCGACATAGGCTTCAGGCGCCACATGACCCACCATTAACCCACGAGTCGCCCCACTAAAGCGACCGTCGGTCAATAAGGCCACATCATAGCCCAAGCCTTGCCCTACAATGGCTGCGGTAACCGACAGCATTTCACGCATACCTGGGCCGCCTTTGGGTCCTTCGTAGCGAATAATCACGACATCGCCAGCGACGATTTCATTTTTCACAATGGCGGCAAAGCAATCCTGCTCACCATTATAGACCTTCGCCTTACCACGATGCACCAATTTAGTGAGTCCCGCGGTTTTTACGACGGCGCCTTCAGGGGCCATGTTGCCAAACAAGATTTTCAAGCCTCCGCCAGCACTGAGGGGAGCCGTCACGGGTACCATGACGTCTTGTCCTGTGGGGAGCTGAACATTTTCGAGGTTTTCGGCTTGCGTTTTGCCTGTAACCGTCAAGCAATCACCGTGCAAGTAACCTGCGTCTAAAAGAGCTTTCAGAATAACAGGCACGCCTCCGATTTGGTAGACATCCCACATGACATATCGCCCACCCGGTTTAAGATCCACAAAATAAGGCGTGGTATTAAACCATGTTTCAATATCTTTTAAGGTGACTTCAAAGCCACATTCGTGAGCAAGAGCTGGCATATGCAAGACGGTATTGGTGGAACCACCTGTTGCGGCTACGATTCGCACGGCATTTTCAAAGGCTTTTTTGGTGAGAATATCCCGAGGCAAAATGCCTGCCTTCAACAAGTCGACAATGGCTTGACCGTAACGATGATTCATCGCTGCACGAGCGGGATGCTCGGCGGGAATGGCGGAAGATCCTGGTAAGGCAAGCCCAATGGCTTCAGCGACGCACGCCATGGTGTTCGCCGTAAATTGACCCCCACAACTGCCCGCCCCAGGGCAAGCATTTTCTTCAACGGCTTTTAAGCCAGCATCGCTTAATTTGCCAGCCGCATGCGATCCCACGGCTTCATACACATCTTGCACGGTGAGATCTTGACCGTCTAAGTGACCAGGCATAATCGTGCCACCATACAAGAAAATGGCTGGCACATTCAAGCGAGCCATCGCCATCATCATACCCGGTAAGGATTTGTCGCAACCTGCGATGCCCACAAAGGCATCGTAGCAATGCGCCCGCATTACGAGTTCTACACTATCGGCGATAATTTCACGGCTCACCAAGGACGCCTTCATGCCTTCGTGTCCCATCGCAATGCCGTCACTGACGGAAATGGCGGTAAACTCACGAGCGATCGCCCCTGCTTCGTGAATGCCTGCCTTAATCAGCGTGGCTTGATCGTGCAAGGTTAAATTACAAGGCGTGACTTCGTTCCACGTATTCGCCACACCAATAAAGGGCTTTTGAAAATCGGCTTCAACCAAACCCATGGCTCGGTGGAAGGCTCTGTGCGGAGCGCGAGCGGGGCCGTCGTTGATTTCTTTAGACTTGTGACGCACGTCAAAAGGGGCTTTGCTGTTCATGGGAATTGTCCTTTACGTATTGTGACCAGTTAATGTTCCCATTATATAACAAAGAAAAAACAAAGGGATTTTTTTCAAGCCTCTATTTCTTAAAAAAATGCTTAGAGCGTTCGCACTTTTTAGACTTTGTGGTATAGTGCCATTAGATTCTAAAAATCCGACAAAAAGAGGTCCTTTCTTATGTTCCCCGCTGCACTTGGTTTGCTTTTAAGTCTATTAAGTCTTCTAATGACCTTGATCATACTACTGGTGTTGCCAAGCGTGTTATGTACGGTTTTGTGGAATACGATTGTCTTTAGCGTCTTTCACGGGGTTTCGATTTCACTATTTCAAGGCGTGTTGCTTTGGTTTATGGTGATTTTAACGGTAATGATCGTCTTCAAGCCTCAAATTAAAGTTTCCGTGCAACGCTTAGACGCTCGTGATCTTCCCTTTAAACGAGCTAAAAAAGACGAAAAACCTAGTGAGTCTGCGAAGAATCCACCGTCGGCTCACTGGCTCAAATGGCGTGAAGACAAGAAAAAGAACGAGCCTAAAGATACCCCACCGTCGAGTCTTCACTAGCATTTTCTGGTGATTATGTTGCTTGCTTATAAATTGAGTATCGTATTTTTTTAGTGCCTTTTTGAGGTCTGTATTTTCTGCTTACAGTTGTGCCTGAAGCCATTTGTAAGCCAATGCAATAAAACCGCTCAATAAAAAGGTGACGGGGATTGTGAGTACCCACGCCCATAGAATCGACCCCACCAGCGACCATTTTACCGCACTCAAGCGACGAGTCGCCCCCACGCCCATAATGGTGGATGTAATGGCATGCGTCGTCGAAAGGGGAATCCCCCAATGACTCGCCAGCATAATCACGCTAAACGACGTGACTTCAGCGGCGAATCCGTGAATCGGTTGCAGCTTAATCATTTTACTACCGAGCGTGCGGATAATCTTCCACCCACCCGACAAGGTGCCTAGGCCAATGGCTATAGCACAAGGAATCACAATTTCTAAACCCACATGGAACTCACTGGCAGGCACGCCCTTATACAGAATAATCGCCAAGGCGATAATGCCCATGCTTTTTTGAGCATCGTTCATGCCGTGACTGAGTGCCATCGCTCCTGCGGAGACGATCTGCAATTTGCCAAACACACTGTTGATGCGGTTCACCGAAAGCTTGTAGACCATCCACGTCAACAAGGTCATCAGTACATAACCCACCGTAAAGCCGATCAACGGCGAGCTAAACATCGGAATAATGACTTTGTCGATGACTTTGTGCCAATGCACGACGTTTTCGCCAAAGCTTCCCACCCAAAAACAGGCGGCTCCCATGAGTGAGCCAATCAAGGCGTGAGAGGATGACGACGGCAATCCCTTCCACCACGTGATGAGGTTCCACACGATCGCCCCGATTAAGGCACATAAAATCGTTTCAAGGTTGATGAGCTCGGCTTCAACGATACCTTTTCCCATGGTCGCGGCCACTTCAGTTCCCATTAAGGCACCGAGCAAGTTGAAAATCGCGCCAAACAAGACGGCTGATTTCGGCGTCATTACTCGAGTGGCCACAACGGTAGCGATGGCATTGGCGGCATCGTGAAAGCCATTGATATAATCAAAAATCAACGCCATGCTAATGATGACAATCAACAGTATAAATTGAGGATCTGCTAACCATTCCATTGTGTTGAGTCCTCAATTAGCTGTGTTTTAGGATGATACGCAAAGCAATGGCTGCCACATCTCGATAGGCATCGGTAACGCCTTCAAGGCTTTGATACAAGTCTTTGCGGACGATCAAGTTCAAGGCATCGGGCAAGGGTTCGTGGGTGAATAGGGCATGTTCCAGTTCTAGGGCGACAATATCGCCTTCGTCTTCAAGCTCATATAAGCGTGCCACTTTTTCTTGCAAGTGACTGGCTTTGTCGTTGCGGTTCAAGCCTTCAATCAGCGTGACCAACAGATCGCCTTGCTTGACGATAATTTCCGCCATACGTTGGAAGTCGCCGTCTAAAGAATGTAAGTGGTGAATATGCATGCGTTGTTGAATGGTGTCAATCATGGCACTAATGCGGTACAAAGCTTCAGCGAGTTCTTGCACGTCTTCACGATCAAACGGCGTGATAAAAGCCCTGCAGACTTCTTCAACAAGGGTTTCTAAAGCTTTTTTGGAAGCAGAACGGGCATCCGTCATGGGTTGACGGGTGGCATCGCCGTGTTGGACGTAGGCATGCAAGCCTTCGGAACTGGCTTTGGCTTGCTTGGCGAGTTCGTTAATCAGGTTGTAAAACAAGGCTTCATTGGGTAGGAAATTAAGAAACTTCATAAAATTAGTTAGACTCCCGAACGGATTTAAGCTCATCGATACAGTTTTAATCTGTCGATGCTAGCTTATCTAAAACATAGTGTGATGACAATCTTTATTTTAGAGTGCTTTATGTTTAGTAAAGTAAGTTTCAAGGCGGTCTGTTTTTTTAGGATGTCTGGCTTCCTTTTTAGGCTGGTCGTTGTCAGAGACCTTTGCTCCGCCAAAGGTCTCCAACACCTCTAAAGGCGGCTTAAGGGAGGGAGGGTCTTGGTCGCCCCCCTCCCTTAAGAATCCCACCCCTCTCGCTTTCCCGTTGTTCCTGCCGTCCGCAAAATGTCTCGGAAGCCTCGCATTTAGTGCGTTGTCGGCAAAATTTTTAGAAACCAACTCGTTCACAATGCTAAATTGTAGTGTGTTGATTTTTAAGTCGTTGCATAAGCCTACGTCCACATTCGGGGATTCGCAGTTCGCTCACCCGCTCGGATTTAGTGCTTGGACGTCGGCTGGTGCATCGATTTTAAGCATCTCACTTTTATCTAAAAACACCCTACAAACAGCTATATCCCTGCAAAGTCGTTTCCGCATCCGCCAGCTGGAGCCGTAAATCAGGATGCCCCTCCAAATCGGCGAGCGTTCTTACCACTCGGCCGTCTTTGGCGTGAGTCAAGACGCTAAAACCCCGACGCAAAATCTGCGAAGGGCTATACGCATTCAGCTCACCCTCCCTCGCATCTAGTGCTTGTTCCGCTTGATTCAAACGGACTTCTACAGCGTGGATTAGCCCCTGCTTGAGATTGAGCAAGCTTTGTTCCGCAGTGGCGATTTTCGGCGTGATGCGATCCAACAAACGATCACCCAATTGCGACACATTTTCTTCGCTCAATAACAATTGACGCTCCACTTGTTCCGCCAACCATTTGCCCGATTCCACCAAAACCTCTTGCATTTTAAAGCCATCAGGCACAAGCGTATCCGCTGCCATGGTGGGCGTGGCGGCGGAAAAATCAGCCACAGCATCCGCTAAGCCATAGTCAGGTTCATGCCCAATGGCGGTGACCACAGGCAGGCGACAATCGGCGATGGCTCGCACGACGGGTTCTTCGCTAAAGCAGAAGAGATCTTCAAAGCTACCGCCTCCACGAGCGACGATGATGGCATCCAGTTCTAGGGATTCGTCTTCTAAGGCTCGTATGCCTGTGGCGATTTCTTCGCTGGCTCCGTCGCCTTGCACTTTCGCAGGATACAAAATGACATCCACAAAAGGGTTTTTACTTCGAATCACTCGCATCATATCGTGGATGACGGCGCCTGTGGATGCCGTGACAATCCCGATGCGAAACGGAAATTCTGGCAAGGCTTGCTTACGATCGGCGTTAAATAAGCCCTCGGCGTCGAATTGAGCCTTGAGCTGCTCATAAGCGAGTTGTAAGCCTCCTAAACCGACAGGCTCGATTTTTTTGACGACGAGTGAATAGCTTCCGTTGGGGGCGTAGAGGTCGAGGTCTCCTGTGGCGATGAGTTCCATGCCTTCTTCGAGCGTGAACTTGCTTTTGCTCGCCGTGCTTGCCCACATGACGGCGTTGATGCTGGCGGTGTCGTCTTTGAGGGTGAAATAGACGTGTCCACGGCTAGAGGGCTTGAGGTTGGACACTTCTCCCTTCACGAGCAAGGTTCCCCCGAGTATGGGATCGGTTTTAATCGTGCGTTTTAGGTAGGCGGTGAGTTCGCTCACGCCGAAGGTTTTGGCTTCAAATTCAAGGTGCGTTTGCATCATTAAAAAGTTGCTTTCAGCGTTTCATGGACGTGATGAATCACCCAGTCAGGCGTCGATGCCCCTGCTGTTAAGCCGATGCGGTTCGCCTTGTTTAACGCCTCCGTGATTTCAGGGGAAGCTAGCTCTTCAGGCGTTTCAATATGAAAGGCGGGCGTGCCGATTTCCACACAGAGTTGTGCCAAGTGCGTCGTGTTGGAACTGTTCTTGCCCCCCACCACGATCATCACATCCACGTCGTGAGCGAGTTCAGCGGCGGCGTGTTGACGAAAAAACGTCGCTGGGCAAATCGTATTATGCACCTTCAGTTCTTTCGCCACCATGCTTAAATGCTTCACCATATCAAAAAAGCTATCTTCCATTTGCGTGGTTTGAGACACCACGCCAATGCGACGGCGTGGCAAGTCCTTCAAGGCGTCTTGAATATCACGAGGGTGTGAAATCGCCACGACTTTGGCTCCGTCGACTTCAAGGGCATATGCCGTAATGCCAATGACTTCAGGGTGATTCGCCTTGCCTACAATCACCACGGTATAACCTTCTTGAGCGAGTTCAACCGCCTTATTCTGCACCAAGCGAACATCAGGGCAAGTGGCATCACTCACATGTATGCCTCGTGCTTCGGCGAGCTTGACAAGTTCAGGGGGGGCGCCGTGCGTGCGGATCACGCAAACGGCTCCGTCAGGCACATCGGCGAGGTCTTGCACCGTGTGGATGCCCATGGCTTCTAGGCGTTGAATTTCCTGCTGGTTGTGAATGAGCTGCCCGAGTACATAGGTGGGGCGATCTTGCGTTTGGTGCGTGTCATGGGTGTCGACGGTTTTGTCGACGGCTTTTTTCACGCCATGGCAAAAGCCTGCGTGCTTTGCCATTTTAATGAGCTTGCCTTGGGTGGTAGGTGTTTCAAGGGGGATCGCTGGGCTTTCAGAGGGGGTCGTTGTGGTTGTCATGCTGTCTCTTTCTTTCCAAGATTAAAGATATATTTTCCTTATAATGACACGACGGGTTAAAAGCAGACGTCAACGCACTAAATGCGAGGCTTCCGAGACATTTTGCGGACGTCGTGCAAAAGGAATGATGCGAGGAGGTGGGGATTCAGGGGGGATTTTCAAGGGGGGACGAAGGGGAGGAGAAACGCAATGCGTCCTTCCCCGTCCCCCCTTGAACGCATTTAGAGGTG
>JBKDRU010000005.1:0-165370 GCA_046341215.1 Vampirovibrionales bacterium
GGGGACCGTAATGTGGGGATGTACCGTCTACAAAAGTATGACAACGCCACCACCGGCATGCACTGGCATAAGCATCACGACGGTAACGATATTTACGAAAATTCCAAAAAATCGGGGAAAGATAGGCTGGAAGTCGCCGTCGTGCTAGGGGCGCATCCAGCGGTGATTTATAGTGCAACGGCGCCGTTGCCGAAGGGCTTGAATGAGTTGTTACTGGCGGGATTCCTCAAAAATGCCCCTGTTGAAACCGTCAAGTGTAAGACGGTTGATTTAGACGTGCCTGCCCATGCGGAAATCGTGCTGGAAGGCTATGTGCTGTATGATGAACTCCGCTGGGAAGGCCCTTTTGGCGATCACACGGGCTATTATTCGCTCGCCGATGACTTTCCTGTGTTTCACGTCACGGCGATGACGCATCGGAAAGATCCGATTTACATGACGACCATTGTGGGTAAGCCTCCGCAAGAAGATTGCTACTTGGGTAAAGCCACCGAGCAATTATTTTTGCCCTTGTTGAAGATTTTCATTCCTGAAATTGTGGATATGAATCTGCCGTGGGAAGGTGTTTTTCACAATTGCGTGCTAGTGAGCATTAAAAAGCGTTACCCAGGGCATGCGCGTAAGGTGATGAGTGCGATGTGGGGCTTTGGGCAGTTGATGTTCAGCAAATACGTCGTGATTGTGGACAGCCATGTGGATGTGCAGGATGTCAGCACGGTGGCGTGGCATGTGTTTAACAATACTGACCCCAAGCGAGACATGATGTTTGCCGAAGGCCCGATGGATATTTTGGATCACGCCACGCCGATGTGGGCGTACGGCAGTAAGGTGGGCATTGATGCGACCAAGAAGTGGGAAAGCGAAGGCTTTACCCGAGACTGGCCGAATGAAATCGAGATGAGCGACGCCATCAAGGCTCAAGTCGATGCGAAGTGGGCATCGATGTTTGGGTAGCTTGCATTAAATCAGTGATTAAGGTAAAATACGTTAGTTGTTTTGCTGTTTTGTTTTCTCTATTTTCTTTAATTAAGGACAATATTTTATGCTTCAAGCACTCACGCTTTTGCCTAAGTCACCTTTTCTACAAGTTTCAAGCCCCTCTTCAAAATCTCTAAACCGTCCAGCCCCACTGCCTCACAAGGCGGATACCTTTCATGCTTCGTCGACTCAACGCACGGGGGGGGTAGAAGAATTAAATATAACGCTTGCAAATAGGCTAAAGAATAAGCAAGCGGCTTTGATTAGATATTATGAACAACAAGTCAAAAGACTAAAATGGCGTGTTGAAACTGAAAATAATCCTTTGCCTTTATTAATTAAATATTGTGGGGAAGCCCTTATTGGGAATTACCCTCACGGTCGAAACGGTTTAAAAAATCCCGATTATCAAGAACTACTGTTACATTTTAATGCCTTGAAAACCGCCGCAGATTCTACCCCACTCCTTGACTCCCTGCCGACGCTTATTTATCAATACAGAGATCATCTAACTAAGGTTGGGAAATTACTTGAACAATTTTCCGATTATGAAAAGGCTCACGAAGACCTGCGAGCCGAGATCCAAGCAAGAATCCCTGCTTTAAAAGAATTGCAAGCAGAAGACGGGAAGCCCCTCGTTTTACTGGAAGCCGAAGCGTTTTTATTAAATAGTCCAAAAGAACTTTCTTTGGCTTATATTCTTGACTTGTTGACCTTAGATTCAGGAACCTTTAACAAGCGTATGGAAGAAAAGTTTGCTCGTTCAGACGTGGAAGAGGGGAAAAGAAGAACCAATGCAAGTCTTATTCAACGTTCAAAAGCATGGAAGGCAAAAATGCCTGAAGGTTTCACAGAGGAAGACAATCCTTATGAGACATCCATTCCTTTGGCTGACAAGTCCCCCACAAAAACGAGGTTGTTGGATCCCCATACCCAAGCTTTGCTAGAGATTCTTGAAAAAAATGGGATACCTTACGCCTTTGTCCCCAAAGAACTTAGATACAGCCGTAATGAAGTTCTGACCGATAGTGAGGACGTTGGGTCTAATTTTACGCTCGATCTTGCTGCTGATTATAAGGATTCAAAAAAGGCTCAAATTCCTATGGTACATAGTAAGCACCCAACCCAAATGGGGTTCAATTTATTTGCAAACGGAATGACAGGCGGGAAAGGAGGCACGTATCCTATGTATCAAGGGGTATTCTATATGCTTGAAAGTGTTCAAAATCAAGGCAGTATGAGAAGGCGGTCTGGACAAATGAGTGATTTAGTGAACCAGTTAACACAACAAGGTCAAGACGTCCCCTTGGTGATTGGGTTTCCCGGTTTTAGCGCTGGCGTTCCGGTGGCTAAAAGTATAAGTCCTCCCAGAAAAAATTGGTAGTCTGCTTTTTAAGAACGAGCGAAGCCTAAGCGTTCAAGAAAATCGAAAACTGCTTTTCTTTTGAGAGTACTTACTCTACAATAAAAAGACATCCCCCTAAACGCTAGGATTTTCCGTGAACAAGACTCGATCCACACAGCCACGACGCTCAAAAAAACGCCGTTATTACGACGATGAAGGCGGATTGCCTCGTGGTGGGCGTCCGTTGAAGCGTATGCCGTTACCCAAGGGCTTTATGGATCCGACAAGGCTGTCCGTTGTTTTGTTGGGCTTGTTTTTGCTGTTTATTCTCATGGCAGGGCAGATCTTCAAGCTCAAAGTTATTGAAGGCCCAGAACTTAGACGTAAAATGTCTCAAAGCCAGCATCGTACCCAACTTTCGCAAGTTTATCGAGGGCGAATCGTCGACCGTAACGGCATTGTCCTCGCTCAAGATACGCTCGTGTACGACCTTTACATGCACCCTAGAGATTACAAAAAACAACCGATCGAACAAGTGGCGTCTTTGCTGGCGAAGCATTTGAAAGAGTCTCACGCCGAAATTTTACGAAAACTACAACTCGCTTACCCCACGATTTTGTTGGCGTCTAATCTTGAAAAAAAAACGATTGATGCGATTCGTGCGGAACGTGTAAAAGTCCCTTTGTTGGACGAAAAAACAGGGCAGCCCAGTTTAGACAAACGTACAGGGCAAGTGCTTTTAGCTGAAGAACGTATTGGGGGACTTGATCCCTTTCAGAAACCCCTACGGCGATACCCTCAAGGGCGTTTGGCGTCTCACGTTTTGGGATACGTCAATGACGCTGCGGAAATTTCCACAGGCGTGCATTCAAAATTGGATGAGTTAAGCAGTGACTGGTTCATGCAAAAACGCAAGCAACCCCTTTTGGTGGATGGAAGAGGGCGTCCCTTGGTGCATGATGAAAGTTCATTGAAGCATTTCGTGCAAGTTGCGGATGCTCAAGATGTGCAAGTGACGATTGACAGTCGTTTGCAATTTATCGCTGAGCGTGAATTGAAAGCAGGTATGATTCGCTCAAAAGCAGAACGTGCGGCTTTAATGATGTTGAAGCCCAAAACAGGAGAGATTTTGGCTCTGGCTGCTTTCCCTGATTTTGATCCTGAAAAGTATCAAAAAGCGAAGTACGAAGAGCTTAAAAACTGGGCGATTACAGATGTTTATGAACCGGGATCGACGATTAAGATTTTAACGGTGGCAAACGGCCTAGATGAAGGCGTCATTACCCCCCAAAGTCGTATTTTGGACACAGGACGTATGAAGATCGGGGGCTGGTCGATTCAAAATTACGATTACAATAAGTTTCCTTACCCCGGGAACATTGATTTAATCCACCTATTGCAGCATTCTTCCAATATCGGCAGTGCGAAAATTGCCATGATGATTGATCCAGCAACCTATTATAAACGTTTGAAAAACTTGGGTTTTGGAAAGCCTACACGTATCGCCATGACGGGTGAATCGAAGGGCGTGGTGAGCGATTACCATCAGTGGAGCGACTCTCAACATGCGTCTTTAGGCTACGGTTACGGGATTATGGCAACACCATTGCAAATGACCATGGCGGTCAATGCCATTGCCAATGGGGGGGTGTGGGTACCGCCTCGTTTGTTTAAAGGGGTGACTGCCGAAAATGCCAAAGATGCCCAGCGTTACGCTAAAGATTTAGCCACCAAGATTCCGACGCAAAACGTGCATCGGGTGTTTAAGCCCGAAACCGCTCATGCCATGACGTATTTGCTGACAACCGCTTTAGACAAAAACAAAACGCACCCAGCGTATTTGGATTTTATAAACGTGGCTGGCAAAACAGGCACGGCGAAAAAGGCTCGAGGCGGGGGCTATTCGGGGGGAGGAGTCGTCACCAGTTTTATTGGCTATTTTCCTGCGGAATCGCCCGAAATTTTGATGATGGTGGTGGTGGACAGCCCTAAAATGGCTGAAAGTTGGGGATCGACCGTGGCGGCGCCTATTTTTAGGGAGGTGGCGTTGGATACGATTCACTATCTCAATTTAGCCCCCAAAGCTAAAATTGTGATGAGTCCTGTATCGTTGAGTTCTAAAGGGAAAGGTGGCTCATCCTCTAAAGTGGTGGCTGAACCTGTGATGAATCGTCAAACGGTGCCAGCGAAAACGGTGACCAAAGACTCCGTAAAGCCTCCTAATGGTGAAACGGCATCGACTAAAAAGGCGGTGTCTCTCAAGGCGAAGATGCAGTTGCCTGAATAGACGGCTTATACCTATTTCTATTTAAAATACGATAGAACCCTTTAAAATCAAGCCTTTTTGAAGACTTTTTGTTTTAAACGTTGCACCACTTCGCCTACTTCGCTAATGCCTAATGCGTGACATGCCCCCACATAAAGTCCGCCGCCAAGACCTAGGGTCAGTAAACTAATCCACACGGCTTTGGCAAAAGCGATCGATTGCATGGCTAGAGGTAAATAAGCAAAGCTTCGTTGGGACACATACAGCATCCCCAACATGGGTAAAGACGCCAACGTTAATTTGCCTAAGGTCAGGGTTAATGCTTTAATAGGTAGCTGCTTAAAGTGTTGACGATGCAATAAGATCGACAGAGCCATTAAATTAAAGACGGTAATCAACGTGATAGATGCCGTAATGCCAGCGACACCCATCTTAAGCTTCACGATGAAAACATAGTTCATAACCGCTTTTAAGGCAATGGCGATTAAACCAACCAGCATAGGCGTTTTAGAATCTTGATAGGCATAAAAGACTCGGGTGACGGTGTCTCTGGCGAAGTAGGGAATAATTTGTAAGCTTTGCCACGCAATGGCAACCGCCAGAAGGCTTGCATCATCTCCACCAAACTGGCCATGTGCAAACAGCGATTCAATAAATGGTAAAGGAGCTAAGCCTAAAATCAGCATCATGGGTAAAGATAAGAACCAAAGCCCTCCGATGCCTTTGACTAAAAGTGAGGCTAAAGCGTCTTTATCTTTTTTGTTCACCAATTCAACCAAACGCGGAAACAACGGCACCAACAAAGCGGTTTGCAAAACGCCTAAAGGCAATTGAATCAAACGGTTTGAAAACACCACGGCAGACCATGCCCCTTCAGGCAAATCCGCCACAAAGAACATATCCACATAAATCATCAACTGCCCCATCGTGGATCCTAAAACAGCAGGCCAAAGTAGTTGATACCAAGCTTGGGCTTCAGACGACTGCCATTCCTTTAAGCGAGGCATACAGGAAAAGCCCTTACCGAAGAATTCGGGCAATTGCAACAGCCATTGTAAGACGGCCCCTAATAAGGATGCCCATGCGAGGACTAGCCCTGTTTCATCCGCACCAAATAGCACCAAGGCGAGCATCATTACCACACTCATCACTACAGGCGAAAGAGCAGGCCATATATAGACGTGGAGCATATTTAAAGCCCCATACAAAAAGCCCACAAGCCCGCCAATTAGGATAATCGGAGACATAATTTGCAGTTGTTGGCTGGCTAAATCAACCAGTTCAGGTTTGGCTCCATTGCCCAAAATAAGCGACATAATCGGGTGAGCAAAAAAGTACACTAGCACACTTAAAATGGCAAAAACAAGCCCTGTGAGCGTGGTCAACGTGCTAGCGAGTTGCTTGGCTCGTTCAGAAGGCACGAGCTTGCCTTGCGGATTCTTTTCAAGTAAGGCCGTGAAAATACTAACAGTGGCCGTATGAAATGGCCCCCCTAAGCCCCCGAGCAAAATCAGCGAAAATTGAGGAAGCTGAAAAGCCGCGAAATAGGCATCACTCATAAGGCTAAAGCCGTAGTGTTGCGCAATCATCACATCTCGAGCAAAACCAGCGAGCTTAGACAGCAATAACAAAATCGCCATGAATCCTGCGGCTTTTAGCAGGCTTCTTTGAGGATGACCTTGAGGGTTGGGTAGTGGCGTTTGTAAAGTTGAAGTGTCCGCCATTAGGGGGTATCCATTTCTTTCATGAACTCTTTTACATAGGCGACTTCATCTGCACGGTTTTGAACCTGTCCTGTAATGCGAGCCATTCGTAAGCGTTTCAAGCATTTACCAATATTTTCACCCTTAGACAAACCTATGTCAATCAAGTCGTCGCCTGTTAAATCAGGTTTTAAGCCACGCCAACGTTTCAGATAACGGGTCAACGGTTCAAGCCATGCCTTGGCGTTGTCTTGCTGTAAGACATAGGCAATTAAGGCAATGGATTCATAGGCGTCAAAGGCATTGCAGAGTTGCAAGGCAGACGCATCTAAATTGAGTTGCTGAAGCGGTTGAGCATCTAAAAGTTTATAGTAATCGCTCAGAATATCTTTACAGGCACGTGTCAACTCTAAGCGAATCATCAGTTTTTGACTCAAGGCGACTTGCTTACGAAGCGGTGCTAAAATGCAGCATAAGTAAACGTACCATAAGGCACGTTCATTACAGGTGTCAGGATCTAAGGGATCACAGTAAGGAGATTCGATTTGAAAGACGTCTTGTAAGTTATTTTGCACGTCTGCCCAAAGATGTTGCAATTGTACCAAGCTTTCAGAAATGGCACGGCGTTCTTCAAAACTCAAATGGAGGGCTTGTGGTGTTGCCGTGGAATCTAAAAACGTCATCATAAAGAGCTTGATGCCTTGCATACCAAAAAACTGGTTAAATAAATCATGCTTGAGTTTAGACGGCGGTAAAGACATCCATTCTTTCAAAGACTCTTTGATTCTGGCACCGCCCCCTTTGTAACACGTTAAATGTAAAACGCTTAAGGCTTCTTGCATGAGCCATTGGGTTTGGGGTGAAAGTTGAAAGTTAAGACGATTAGCAAATTTAAACGCCCTTAAAATACGAGAAGGATCTTCAAAGAAGGTGGCACCCGTCAACACATGAATACGACGAGCTTCTAAGTCTTGCAACCCATTGACGTAATCGTAAAGCATCCCCACATCATGGATCGCAAGTCCTAGTGTGTTTATGCTAAAATCCCGTCGGCCAATATCTTCGTACAACGGAACGCCTCGTTTAATCACGGTCGGCAAGGCTCCACAATACGGATAGACTTCTTGTCGGGTGGATGCCATGTCCAACATGACCAAATCTTTATATTGTAGTTTCGCCGTCCCAAATTCAGCATAAACTTCTTCAATACGAAAGTTACGGGATTGTGAATCCACGGCTTGAGCGGCCTTGTCGCCTTGCCCTTCAACCGTAATATCCACATCGCGAATCAACATCTTGCGGTCTTCTGTGAGGATGAGGTCTCGAGCAACCCCACCAATCAAGTAACCCTGTAGCTGAAATCGTTTAAACAAGGACTGTAATTCATACAAAGCGGCAATAAACTTTACCGGAAACAACACACTCAATTGTTGTTTCATATCAAATTCGTGCTTGTGATGCGATTCCTTCAAGTAAGTTTCATTCAACAGCAAGGCAGGAAAGATGTCTTGCACAAAGTTTTGTGTAGGTAGGTAAGGGACGCTGATAACCTGAACTGGTAAATGCCCTAACTGCATGGATGCCATGCGTTCGAGATCCGCACGAAACACGACGAAGTGAAAGCCGTCTTTAAGAAAGCTTTCGGCAGAACTTACAGAGCTAAGATCCACAGGGGCAGAAAAGAAGGCGGTCGCTTCGGCTTGAAAGCGAAGCAAGGTGTCTTCAATAGACGTTTTAGCGTCAAGCGTCCATGGGGCGGCTTGGACGAGGGGTAACTTCTTTTTTTTAGGGATTTCAGGGGTAGGCATGTAGACTCATAATGTATTGATGTAAAGCTTTTCTATTCTATCAGAAAAAAAGAAGGGAATACCATTATCGCCATTGTATGCACCTTTTAACTTTTTCTGTAAACAATTATTACAAAAATATAATTTTAGGGTTTAAGAATTCTTTATTTAGATAACACAGACTAGGCTCATGTTATACGGTTTTAAACCTATATTTTGTGCCATGTTTTACGCACCTTCACAACATAAACACTTTTTTGACCGTGTATTTCCTTCTCGTCTAAGGCAATACACAAGAGACCTAACGAAAGGACGACACCTTTTGAAATGGACACATAAGCCCGTCCAGCTTATGACGACACAGATTTTTATTACATAGGACATTTAATTTAATCAAATTAGAGAAAAGAAACGAGGATATACAATGAGCTACAATATGAGTCAACCCAAAGGCTATGCACCAAACCCTTGGAGCAACCTAAGTCAAGTGGGTGCTAACAACTATAGTTTGGTTCAACCAGGCAAAAATGCGTGGATTAACCAAAACAGTACAGGTGGATGGCAGTCCAGAATTGACAGCTACGGCAAAAACACAGGAGGCTTCCAAACAGGTGGTCACAATCTAATTGCCAATAGTTACAACGGTGGAAATACCAATTTCGATCAAAGCTATGCCAACCAACAGTTTGCTAACATTTATGGTGGAAACTTCAACGTCAGCCAAAAGTACGGCGACTTCGGTCAAGGTAACTTCTACGGTGGACAAGGTAACTTCAATACCGATTATATCAACAATTCCAACGCTTGGTTTGCAGGTAGCAAATTTAACGCCAACCAAAACCGTGGTTTTTACGCCAGCACCTTTGCCGACAATAGCACGGGTAACATCAACCACATTGGCAACCAATACTCTAACGTGCAGAACACGAATGGTACGGTTAACTCCAATCAGGTTAGTGGTTATGCGAACTACGCCAGCAACGGACCTAACGCCAACGGTAATTACAACCAAGAAGCCAACTTCAACAACTTTGGCAACTTTGGTGGAAACGTGAACAATACCCAGAAGGGTTTTGCTTCTACCGCTTACAACGTTCGCGGAACAGGAACCTTTAGCCAGCAGGGTGGAGCCTTTGCTACCGCTGTTAACGGTGCTCAAGCCACAGGTTCTTTCACGCAAGGCAACTTGTACAACAATGGCTTTAACGCTAGTGCCGCAGGCGCTTTGTTTAACCAAACGGGTTATAAAAACGCCTTAGTGACTTACCCTGGATCCAACACAGAAGCTTACCAAAAAGGTAGCATCAATGACATCTGGAGCTACGGTCAAGCTATTACAGGTGTTCAAAACGGTCTAAAAAACACCGCTTTGATCTAGTTCGCCACAAATTTAAAAACACCCTTTCATCTTGGTGAAGGGGTGTTTTTGTTTAGACACGATATAAAGAAACGTCGAATTTCCGACACACAAAACCCCTGTTTCTGACACACGAAACCCACTTTTTTGACACACGAAATGCCTATTCTTGACACACGAAACCCCGTTTTCTGACACACAAAACCCTCATTTTCGACACATGAAACTCGATTTTTGACACACGAAATTGTGGGAAAAACGAAACGAAGTGGATGTTTAATGCGTTTTTCAAAGAACTACTCTTCTTTAGAATGACACCTTTTCAAGCCTTTGCCTAGTGCCTAAAACCCACGATTATTTCGATAGTAGATCAGCAAGCTCACGCCCCACAGGACTCGCCCCCAACATAGCATCTCTTTGTAACGCGTCTTGATACACGGTTTTCGCCTCGCTCAAACGCTTTAGTTTCCACAACACATAGGCCTTTTCAAGCTGTAAACGTCCCTCTTGAACATACCCTTTAGGGAGCCGCTCGCTTAAATAGGACAAGGCTTCCGTGTTTTGGGTTTGACGCTCCAAACACTGCACAAACTCTAGATACAAAGGCGGGTTTACCCCTCCAAACGACAAGGCTTTTTGATACTGCACACTGGCTTCGGCGAAGGCATTGGCGTCTCGTAAGGCACGGGCATATTTCCATAGGGACAACACCGTGGGCTGTCTTTCCGCTTCCGCTTTGGCGAGTGCCAAGCCTTGCGAATCTGACGTTTTTTCAAGATTCGCCTTGGCGTGAGCTTGAGTATAAACACCCTGAACGAGCTTGACATCGCCATTTTGAAGGGTGCTGGTCGTCTTGTTTTTCTGTCCTAAGGCATTAACATAGCTGGCATTCATTACGTCATACGGATTCGTGCTATGCCCCCACAAGCCCAAGGCATGCCCCATTTCATGGAGCATGACCCGCTCTAAAACGGCAGGCTGCTGCGGAAGCCCCCCACTGTTGAGCAAGGCAAATTGCATAGTGACTTGACGAAGACCCTTGTCGTTATAGGTTTTAGGCGTCGTCAACCCAGCGATGTATCCACGGCGGTGTTGAGCATCCACTTGGATAGGCAGGGCAATGGCATCGACAAAGTGAATGAGCAGGCTCGCTTCTTCAGGCGTGTCTACCCAGCTCAACCTGAGCGGATGCACAGTCTTCAACGCCGATTGCCACGGGGCAAAGGCGTTTTCAATAAGAGGCTTATAGTCTGGACGGGTCGTATAGACGTTTACACGAGCGTCCTGCCACACCAAGAGCCTGCCCTTATGTCGCATGTGATCCACAAAAACCGTCGATGCCGCAATCGCCTGAAGAGACCGTGAACCTGCCCATTCCTTCCAACCCCAAAACAAGGGCATCATCAGAACAAAAGCGAGTATCGGTAAAAAAGATTTAGACTTCACAATTATTTCCTTTTAATGAATGTACATAGAAGGTGTTTTACTCCCTCTCCCTTAGGGAGAGGGTTGGGGTGAGGGATTCGTGATGCCCCGTTAGAGCTGGTGTCCCTCCTCCTAGCCTCCTCCCTAAGGGAGGAGGAACAAGACAATTTGGGACGTTTTCTGTGCATTTTAACGTCCAAAACGTCGTTTTCGGTTAAAATACGTCCCCAAAGCGTGGCAGTATTCTTGCACCGTAAAATCAGGCCATGTGACAGGTGTAAAATACAATTCGCTATAAGCGGTTTGCCAAATCAAGAAATTACTCAAACGCTGTTCCCCACTGGTACGAATCACGAGATCAGGTTCAGGTAAGACGGTACCACAACGGGTCAATTGGGATTCTATCGTGGCTTCCGTGATTTCATCAGGCAATAAAACCCCTTCTTTCACAAGGGCTGCCACACGTTGCACCGCTTCGGTAAGTTCGGCACGTCCCCCATAGTTAATCGCCAATTGCAGGCGTAAGCCTGTGTTGGTGGCGGTTTCAGCTTCGGCGTGTTGAAGCACATCCTTCAAATAAGACGGCAAAGCGTCTTGCTGACCCAAGACTTTAATGCAAACGCCTAGATCCGCCAGCCCCTTTAAATCTTGAGAAAGTACATCCGCCATAAGCTTCATCAGGTAAGAAACTTCTTCATCGCTACGTTGCCAGTTTTCAGTGCTAAAGGCATATGTGGTCAAGGTTTCAAGTTCTAAGATCGTGGAAGCGGTAATGATTTCTTTGAGTCGTTTACTGCCTTCTTTATGCCCCAAAAGCGAGGGCATCATGCGTTCTTTTGCCCAACGACGGTTACCGTCCATAATAATAGCGACGTGCCGAAGGCTACGCCAATCCGAATGCGTCTGTTTGAAGGCGTCTAGGGCGTGGGTGGCATCGGATTTAAGGAGAGAAGAACTCAATGGATTAAGCACAGTGGAAGCACTCCAAGTTAATTGACGATTTTAACTATAGCACAAATACTTAATTTTTTTAGATTGCGAGCAGATATTTTTGTAAGCACAATGTTCGCACGGCGGATGCTCCGACGCCTTCGGTTCTGCTTCAGGCGTTGCAAGCAAGGCTTCCAACTCAAACAATTGTGTTTTTAACCACGGCGTCACCGCAAGTTCCTCTCGTAAATGATACGCTTCGGGTAGTTCGTAACGTTGTGGTAAAGCATTTTGAGCCAAATGAACCAAGGCACAACGGCTCGCTTCCACCTGCACATGCGGATTGTTCAACTGCAAACCCAGACGGTACAACGCCATTTGCTCATAATAACGAGCCTTGGCGTCTTCTTTCAGCGTAAGGTTCGTCTTAAAATCAATCAGACCGTAGCTGTCGGTTGCCTTGTGATACAAAATCGCATCCACCTGCCCTTTAACGATGTGAGCCAAACGCCCCCCTGTGATTGCTGGCAAAAGCTTAAAGCTCACCGATTGTTCAGGGGCTAAAACCGTGTAGCCTTGAGCCTCTAGGCCTTCTAAAGTGAACTCGCTTTTTAAGAAGCCGTCGTACATATTGAGGACTTCGGCTTGAATGAGGGCGTGATCCCCCTCGCTCAAATGCCCCAAACTCTGACGCATCACCGTGTCGAGCCGTTCATCTAAAACGCCTTTTTCGCTGATGCTGGCGTATCGGTAATAGGTTTCAATCAAGCGATGCACCGTTTTGCCTCGCAGGGGGGCGCGTTCAAAGGCAGTGAGGCTCTCAAGCGTTTCGCTTTCTTTCGGCACAGGCAAACGGCGGATTTGTTGAAACCAATACTTCAGCGGACATTTTTCAAGCTCCTGCAAGCCCGAAAAGCTCACGATCGACACCACTTCTTGCGAGGCGTTAAAGGCGTCGAGCTTCTCTTTTAAAACTGGCGATAATCGAGGCAGTTCTGCACCGTCCCACGCCACGCCTTCTGTCGGATTCGGCAAGAGAGGGGCATTTTTAAAGGCCTCATAAAAAGCGGTGAAGCTTTCTTCGTCCTCGTTTTCTTCAAAAACCTGCACCTGTTCAGGGGCTTGCGAATTCGTTTCTAGCTTGAGCCACGGATCTTTGGCGAGTTTTTGGGCATCGGCATAAAAATGAACGCTTTTTTCGGCTCGAGTCAACGCCACATAGAGCAGGCGGCGACTTTCAAAGTCGTCTCGGGGGTTTCGCCACAAAGACTTGTAAAGACTGTATTTCAGCGTATCGACATCGTCTTCGAGCGTTTTATGTAGGATGAATCCCACGCCTGCCTTGGGCTTAAATTGCGGATCAAAGCTCATGCCTGACTGATTCGACGGCGTTTTGCCAAACCACAACACATGCACATGCGGAAACTCCAAGCCTTTCGACGCGTGAAAGGTCATCAAACGCACCGCATTCACCCCACGAGCCGACCGAATATGCTTGAGTGGCAGGCTAAACTGGGGATTCGCCCTGTCTTTCTCTAAGCCCTTCATCAATTCCGCCACACTGTAACGCTTGCCCAAACGCTCATAATGACGCTGGCACAAATCACCAAACGCCAGTAATAACGCCCGTTCCTTCGCTGGATGCTTCGATGGGGGCTGGCTTGCGAGCAGGGCATCGGCGAATTGAGCGAGTAGCGTTTGAGGGGCTTCAAAGGCGTGATGTTGATGCGTTTGAAGCACGGCGTGAAGCAGCGTCGTAAGCGTTTGCATCGTGTGAGCCGTGATGCCGTCCGTTTGAGCGAGGGCGTCTAAAAGCTTGTCAACAAAAGTCCCCTCTCCCCTAGAGAAAGAACTGTTGAGAGGGCTAGGGTGAGGGATGCTTTCCACCGCCTGAACGGCATGGAGCAAACGTAAAGGTGCGACAAAGGGCGATAACAATTTCACGATCCACATGGGGTTGGTGGGATCTTTGACCGCTTCTAAAAACGCCCACGCCTGCTGGATCAAGGGGTGGGCGAACATCGCACCGTCTCGTTCCATGACAAAGGGAATATTTTTGGCTTCCAACAAATTAGCGACGCTTTGTAATTGGGAATGACTTCGCCCTAAAATGCAATGCGACTTCCACGCAAACGGCGTTTCGTGATCTTGATGCGAAAGATAGTCCTGAATCAAGCCTTGCACAAGGGTTTGGCTGGCATGTTCAAAACGAAGACTTGCTGAACCGTCCCACTTTTTGCCGTCGGATTGCGTGCCAAAGTAATACGCCGTCGCTTCCGTCGGATGCTTGCTATCAGACGCTTTAAAAGCTTCCAAGTGAGGATCTCGCATCGCAGGCGTTTCAGCGGTGTTGTCCGCCACTTGATTCGCCACATGCAAAATGCCCGCACGGCAACGATAGTTCCGCACCAAGGAGACCTTCTTCGGCGTGAGTCCTTCAAAAATCAGCGATACATTTTCTTTTTGGGCGAATCTAAAACTGTAAATCGATTGCTTCACGTCACCCACGACGGTTAGGTTACCGTGATTCGGTACATCCTGCCAGCCGTTGTCGGGGTGACGCATCAAGCATTTGAGCAACGCCAATTGACTGCCGTTGGTGTCTTGAAATTCGTCGACCATTATCGCCGAAAACCAGTCTTGATACTTGCGTCGTAAGGCGTCGTTCGTCTGCAAGGTGTGCAAAGTCAGGTTGATTTGATCGTCATAATCAATCACGCCGTCGAGCAGTAAACGCTCTTGATACAAGGCATAGACGGCGGTAATGACATCCACAAAAGCGAGTTCGCTTTGCGTATGGGCATCGACGGCGAGCCAATCGACGGCATCAGGTGGTAAAACGCCGTCAATCTTGGGGACTCGGCTAATTTGTATGGCAGGGTGAGCCTTAAACACTGCTGGATCTAACAATGCCTTATAGGCGTCTTTGTCGTCCTTCCAATCCCCCAAGGGACGCAGGTTTTCTTCCCATGCAGGGGTGCTTAGGGTGTTTAAATGCCTTGCCCACGACGTGTAAAGTTCGCTAATCGTGCTAGCTTCTGTCGTTGGGAGCGTTTTCACCGTATCGCTAAAGGCGAGGCATTGCGAGCGTGCCAGCCTGCGAAAATCTTGCGGATCCAGTCCGTAGCTTTTCGCTTTTTGGATGACCTCCCACACGGTGTCGATGAAGGCATCGGGGTCTTTTTTCAAGCCCCATTCGGCGAGCTTGGCAGGGGCCAACACGTCTTTGGCGATGCCGTTTTCAAAGATGCCGTAGCGCTCCAGCGTGCTTTGCAGATTGCTCGCCTTGCCTTTCAAGATGCGTTGGTTGATCGCTGTTTTGAGGCTGGCTTGATCCACGTCATCCAGCACGGAAACGCCATCTTTGAGGCCTGCGTCTTGGGCGTGACGCATGAGAAAGCCCTGGCCAAAACTGTTAAAGGTGGTAATGTTTTCATCAGGCAAGGCGCCTGTATAGCCCGCTTGTTTCAGGTGGTGATGAATGCGTTCTTTCATTTCGCCAGCGGCTTTTTTGGTGAAGGTCATCACCAAGATGCGACTTTCGGCTTGGGGCGTTTGGGTGTGCAGCAGCTCGTGCAGGAGCGTGAGGTAGCGCGCGGTGATGAGCATGGTTTTGCCCGTGCCTGCCCCTGCGAGGACTTGCAAGGGTTGGTGTAGGGGGGTGAAGCAGGCGTCGGCTTGTTCGGGGTTGAGCTGGATGTTTTGCTGGACGTAGTCGAGCAAGCCCTGCCCCATGCCCACACTGTAGACGCTGGGCGTGCCTTCCAAAAGCTGATCGATCCATGTGGTGGGGGTCATAGCGTGATGCGTCCTCATATTGGCGTTAGATGCCATTATACAACAGTTTGCCTTTCCATGCTATTACAGTGAAATACGTTTCTTTCAAGCAGACGTTCAAGCACTCAATGCGAGGCTTCCGAGGCATTTGGCGAACGGCAGGAGCGAAGGGAAAGCGAGAGGGGTGGGATAAACGCATTCACTTTTTCGACTTGAAGGGGGGCTTGTGGGGCGTGTCGCATAAAAAGATGTAACGATTTATGTAACAATCGAGGATGGTGGGGTGAAAGGCTTACAAAATTTGCTTGACGCTGTTTTTATACATAGAGGGTAAAGTTTACCAGACTCAAGAAAAATATCGAAAGTATTTTGAGTATCGTAAAAAGTGATGGAAAGTCTTCAAAACCATTTTACGAAGGATTCAACTACCAAGTGACGCAGGGGGATGGCGGTTCAGCCAACAGGGCATACAGCCCCCCACCATAAATCAGAAAAGGAAAAAACAATGTTTAATGTAGGCAAATGGTTCATTGGACAGGTTGCAAGATTTGACAATTCGATGTCGGGAAATTTCAGGAGAAATGTTGGGCTAGATCTTCCACACGAATTTTACCACTTAGTTGAAGATTTGACGGGAAATACGCCAAAGGAAGAACGAGGCCCACTGACAAGCAAAATTATAAATCAATTGCAGTATTTGTCTAAGCAACCAGAGTGGCCTAGTTTCGGTATTGATACGAAAATAATAGAGGGTGACTATTATGTTGGACCGACTATGAAGGACGGTGCAGGAAATAAAGTCTTTTGGGGTACGGCACCCCGTTCTGAGACCTTGAAAACCCTCACCGAAGGACTCGACCGTTTAGGTTGGGAGCGAATTGAAGAACTGACAACCTTACTAAGAGGTAAAGGTTGGACACCACCAAAAGGATTCTGGGAATTACCTGAGTATAAGCAGATGCCCATTCTGGAGAAAGCCCTAAAAAATGCCAATAAATTAAGTGAGCCGGGGTAGGAGAAACGCAAGGCATCCTCTCCCGTCCTCCCTTGAACGGATTTAGAGGTGTCGGAGAACCTTTGTGCGAGCAAAGGTCTCTGACGTCACCAGCTACAAAAACAAGCAACCCAAACCCAAAATAGCTTGTCTAATGCTTGACTTTCAGCGTGGGAAAGAGAATGACATCTCGAATTGAGGGCGAATTGGTGAGTAGCATCACCAAACGATCGATCCCCAAACCCAAGCCCCCTGTCGGTGGCAAGCCGTAACCTAAGGCGTTGACGTAGTCTTCATCCATGGGTTGGGCTTCTGAATCGCCAGAGGCTCGCTCCTTCATTTGATCTTCAAAGCGCGCTTTTTGATCCAAGGGGTCGCTCAACTCACTAAAGGCGTTGGCGATTTCCCAGCCGTTGATGTAGGTTTCAAAACGCTCACTCAAACGTGGCTGGTGACGATGCACCTTCGACAAGGGCGAAATGTCTCGAGGCAAGTCAATCACGTGCGTCGGCTGAATGAGGTGGGCTTCAACCTTTTCGGCAAAGACGGCTTCGACCACTTTACCCCATGAATCGGTGGGTTCGACATAAACGCCCAAGTCGTTCGCTTTTTGGCGAGCCTCTTCTTCACTAAGTGGCAAAAAGTCCACACCGCTGTGTTCGGTGACTAAATCGACCATCGAAGCACGCTTCCACGGCCCAATGAAATCAAGGGTTTTTTCGCCATACTCGACTTTTAAATCGCCGTGAATCGCCAAACAAGCGACTTGCACAAGGGTTTCGGTTAGGCTCATCATATCGTTGTAATCGCTATAGGCTTCATACAATTCAATCGAGGTAAACTCGGGATTGTGGCGTGTGCTGATGCCTTCGTTTCGGAAGCATCGGTTGATTTCAAAGACTTTGTCGCTCAAACCACCCACAATCAAGCGTTTCAGGTAAAGCTCGGGGGCAATCCGCAAATACATGTCTTGATCTAAGCTATGGTGATGCGTCACAAAGGGATTGGCGGAGGCTCCGCCTGCAATGGGGTGCAACATGGGCGTTTCCACTTCCATGTAGCCTTTATCGTCGAGGTAACGACGCATCGCACTCACGATTTTGGATCGCTGGCGTAAGGTGTGACGACTGTCTTCGTTGACGATGAGATCCAAGTAACGCTGGCGGTAGCGGACTTCGACATCCGTTAAGCCGTGATACTTTTCAGGCAACTGCAAAAGGGCTTTACACAGGACTTCAAAGCGTTTGACCCGCACGGAAAGTTCTCCACGAGGGGTACGGCGGATGCTGCCTTCTACGCCGACCATGTCGCCGACATCCAGCAATTTCAAGATAGCGAGCAAGTCTTCATCGAGGCTTTCTTTGTGGCAGAAGGCTTGGATTTTGCCTGATGTGTCGTGCAAATCTAGGAACATGCCGTTGTTGCGGATCGCCATAATTCGCCCTGCTAAACGCACGACGTCTTCGGTTTCAACGCCCGCTTCTAGGGCATCGTATTGGGTGTGTAGGTCTTGATTGTAGTGGGTACGTTGAAAGCGATAGGGGTAAGGTTCATGCCCTGCTTCAATGAGTGCGTCCCGTTTTTCAAGGCGTGTGGCGATCGTATAATGGAGTTCATCTTCAAATAGGGACATCATCAAAAACCTTTATATTGCGTGATATGCTTTTTTCATTTTCGCTAAAGCATACCCAAGGGTCAACGTTTTATTTTTAGCCCCTTCTATAAAATTCTATAGTGTTCGATAGATGAAACAGGCTATGAGTCTATTCTAGGAGCCTAGATTTTTTTGTGCGGGCGTGTAGAGCGACCTACATAACCAAACAAAAAATCGTAGCGACAACGAAGAGACCATAGACCGTTTTATATAACGGATACTATATAGTGACTCCACAACGCGAGCGTCTTGGCATCCTTGACCTGCCCTTGGCGGATGAGATCCACAAACGCCTGTGGACTCACGACCTGCGTTAAAATGGCTTCATCGTCGACTTGCGGGGGGGCTTCTTGGGCGAGCGTGCAATTTTGAGCGATATACAAATAAATTCGCTCATCACAAAAGCCGGGAGCGGTGTAAATATAGCCAAAGTCTTGCCAATCTGTACTTTCGTAACCTGTTTCTTCCCACAATTCACGAACGGCGGTGCTTGCGGGGGCTTCGCCTTCGACATCGAGCTTGCCCGCTGGGAACTCCCACAAGAATTCGCTTGTGGGGTAGCGAAATTGGCGAATCAGTAGTATATCGCCGTTGGGTAAAACGGGTAAGACGCAGACGCCTCCGGGATGTAAGACGACATCTCGGGTGGCGGGTTTGCCGTAGGCGGTGAGGATTTCGTCTTGCACGGTGCTGATGACTTTACCTGTGTGGATGAGGGTTCGAGATTGTTGAAGCTCTTTGATTTCAGTGGTTTTAGGCATGATATTTTCCTAACTTAATGCAAAAAAACAGCGATCGTCCCTATTGTAACACAATGTAACAATACCGTTGCTGACTAGCATATTTTAGGACTTTCTGGTGTTTATATAGATGTAAATGAGAAGGCATTCACAACGAAGGAAAACGGTTCATCAAACGTTGAATTAGATTGTGAAAAGGGTTTAAATCTGCGGAAAACATTTCGTTCTAACAGCCCATTTCTAGCCCGATTTTAGATAGAGAACGTCCTGTTAACGTGTTAAATCTTGTTCACTCAAGGCTAACACCTTATAATACACTATAATGATGTGTTTGAACCTGCTTCAATCACACGACAATTTTCAAGGGGAAAAACCATGACATCTTTTGACAATACCTTTAACAACAACCCACTTAACACGAATTTTGTGCGTCCTACTCAAGCAACGCCTGCCCTTCTGGCAAGAATTGGCGTGGAAAATGCTCCAGCACTTAGTGCGGTTCCAAACTTAGCCTCTGTAAGCAACCTGGATGTCGTCCAATTTTCACCGCTTACGGCAAGAGAATCCTTGCAACGCTCGAGATTTGCAGATTTGTCAGAAGAGCAAGTCAAGGCTCGTGTGGCAGGATCTTTAGAACTCTTTTTAGATTCACCTGTTAGCGAAATTCTTTCAAATGAATTGCCTGATGGCTTGAAAGACAACCCTCGATTTGCTGAAATCATGAGCGAAAAAGCCGTCGATTTCATTTAGAAAACGGATCATTGCCTCTTCTAAGGCTTCGTCTATACTGTTTTAGTCCATTTCTACTATAGTATTTGAAACACGAGCACAGATTTTTCATTGTTTTCATCTGTTTTTTAAATTCTAGAAAAATAAACATGACAGCTTTTTTATTTTGGTTTATAATACATTAGAAGTGATTTAGTTTGTAATGTATAGAATTATCCCCCTCAACACGCTGTAAAAGGTTGCTTAAACGTTTCCAGCATTCATTCAAGCTTACCGTTTGCGTCCTATTTTAATTCTGTTCATAACATGCGGAGTACTTGTAAGCCGTCCATTTGGTGGATGCCTAAATGGTTCATTATCCTTCATCCTAAGGAATGAACAGCTCTGTGAACCGATACTTCACGCTAATTCATTTGATTTTCACTACAATTGAGATAGGATTCTGACACTCATGCTTAATTCCCTTGATGAACTCGACACACCCGAAGAAGTGACCCGTTCTGAACGCATTTTAATTGTGGATGATGAAGTCAGCATTCGTCGTATTTTAGAAACTCGTTTTAAAATGTTGGGTTTTGAAACAGCTTCTGCCGGTGATGGCGAAGAAGCCTTGAGTATGTTTGAAAAGTTTAATCCAGACATCGTTGTTTTAGATATTATGATGCCTAAAATTGATGGCTACGGTGTGACCAAGCATATTCGTAGCACCAGCGACACCCCCATTATTCTGCTCACCGCCTTGGGTGATGTGGCTGAACGCATTACAGGACTTGAACTTGGGGCGGACGATTACGTCGTTAAACCCTTCAGCCCTAAAGAACTTGAAGCTCGGGTGAAGACGATTTTACGTCGTGTGAATGCAGGTTCTTCTTTTGCCCATTCAGGCGAAAACGCGAATAAAAATGGGGCTTCAGCAGAATCTAGCAATGGTAACGGTAACGGCAATAGTAGTACCAATATGGGTTTAGTCACCATTGCGGGTGTGAAAATTGATTTTGTTAAACGCCAAGTCTTTCGTCAAAACGAACGCATTCGTTTGACAGGCATGGAGTTTTGCTTGTTGGAATTGCTCGCTTCTAATTCAGGGCAACCGTTTAGCCGTGGGGATATTTTGCAACATGTATGGAACTACCCGTCGGATCAACGGATTGATACGCGTGTGGTGGATGTTCACGTCAGCCGTTTGCGTGAAAAGCTTGAGTTGGACAAGGCGAATCCCGAGCTTATTTTGACGGCTCGTGGGATTGGCTACATGTTTCAGAAATTGTAATTCTGTGCTACAATGAAAGCGTTAGTTATTTTAATGCTTGTGAAGGAACATTCTTATGGCAAAAGCACGTCAAGGTGCGGATAAAATCCAGCTCCTTATTTACCCCTTTGTATTTATGGCGGTTTTGGTCTTGTTCTTTGCGTTGGTGTGGGCGTTTGTGACCTATGTGGCTCCTTTGTTCGCCTAGATAAAACAATCTATTGCCTCTTCGTTGTCGCTACGATTTTTTTGTTTGGTTTTGTACGTCTATGTACACGCCCGCACAAAAAAATCTAGGCTCTTAGAATAGTCTAATAGCTTGTTTCATCTGTAAAATACTAGAGTCTTTCAAATAACGATCTAAAGAAAGCGTGTGAGTCATGTCCATTTCGGTTCTGAAATATCTCGGCGTAAAAGACGTCCTAAAAACCTTTTACAGTGAAGCGTGGTTGCCCCTGTATACCACCTTTACGCAACGAGAAAAGATTCTAAGCTGGTTGAGCGTGATTGCTTTACTGCTTTCTATTTTCAAAAGCCCTAAATGGTTTTGGTTCGCCTTGGGCTTGATTTTAGGCGGGAAAGCCCTCAAGCGTCATGCTACCCCTGAAAATTGGGAAGCGTATGTCAAGCCTTCGGTGAAAAAAGGCGTGTTCTTTTTGTTGGACAAATACCTGTAAATGAGTCTGTTTTCAAAAGAAATACTGAGTCGTAAAATGCTTAAAGACGGCTCTTTTAGCTTGGTGGATGCTCAACTCAACGAAACGTATCACAATTGGGCGGGCGCGTTTTCTGAAGCCATGGGGCATTATGCCAAGCCCGCTTTGGCGTTGCTCGAAGAAGCCGATGAATCCCTTGAGCATCTTCAGCTTTGGGATGTCTGCTTTGGCTTGGGATACAACAGTTTTGCCTTTATTCAAGCCTTGCTCGCCTCTCCTTTGCTTGGGAAAGTCCAGAGCCTTGAGATTCAAGCGGTTGAAATCGACGAGCGTTTGGCTCCCTTGTGGCAGGACGTTTTGGCACAAGCTCATTTTAGTCCTTTGACGGAAACCTTACAAATCTTGCAAGTGCAAACGGCGTATGGGTACTTGCTTTCTTTTCAAGCAAAAGAAGACGGCTTGCCATTGCCCAAGATCACGATGCACATCCACATAGGCGATGCTTTAAACGTTTTACCGCAATGGCTCACGCAAGCTAAGCCGTCGGTGGATCTTATTTTCCACGATGCCTTTTCGCCTTCAAAAGTGCCTGCTTTGTGGTCAAGCGATGTGTTCAAGCTGTATGCTTCGGTGCTAAACCTAACGCATGGGGGTGTTTTGACGTATTCTTTAGCACGTTCAGTCAAAACCGCCGTAGAAGCATCGGGTTTAAGCTGGCAAAAACTACCACCGCTCGGTTGGAAGAAGGGGGCGATGTTGATTACTTATAGAGATAAAACGGGCATCATTTAAATCAGAACTAACCATCTAACGTATTAAAACATCACAATCCTTGAAGGTTAGGCTTCAAAGGCAAAATAAAGCCAAAGGTCGACCCCTTACCTTCCTGACTATGCACAAACACTTGACCCCCATGATGCTTTTCAATCGTAATTTTCACCAAATGAAGACCCAAGCCTGTGCCTTTCACCGTATGCACCTTATTTTCCACCCGATAAAAGCGGTCAAACACATGGTTCAAATGTTGTGGCGAAATTCCAATGCCTGTGTCTTGAATACTGACTTTCACCCCTGTGCGGTCTTCCGTAAGTTCGGCGGTGACTTTCACACGTCCTGCTTCTGGGGTGTATTTAATCGCATTTGAAAGCAGGTTAAGCATCACGCGTTCCATGCTGTCATTATGAATATAGACGGGTGGTAAATCGCTGTCAATAGCAGTGCTTAAACTAATTTGCTTGTGCTGAGCCAATACCTTGACTGATTGTAACGTCAAGCTAATCAAAGGAGCCAAGGGTTCCCACGCTCGCTCAAGTTCCACTTGCCCTTCATCCAAACGTGAAAAGTCTAAAATATCGTTCACCAGTTTTTTGAGTCGCTCGGTTTCAACATGTAAGGTTTCAAAAAATTCGTCTTGGGTGGCGGCATCCAAGTCTTTACGGTGATGAAATAGGGTATCCACATAGCTTTTAATGGTGGTAACAGGGGTTCTAAGTTCATGCGACACATTAGAAATAAAGCCTGTTTTTAGCTTGTCGACTTCACGCTCTCGGGTAATGTTGTGCATAATCAACACATATCCGCCTGTACTCACATCTTCCTTAAAGGTACGTGTGGCCTGACGCAACGGCGCCACAATAATTTGCAACGCCAACTGCGGACGTAGTTCAAGCACTTGACTAAAGGGCTTCATAAACCAGGTATCATCACTTTCTTTGGGGGCAGGGGGCAGTTTCGTTAGCGATTCCTTAAAGGCTTCCACGATCGATGCAAAGGGAATACCGCCGTGATCGTCCTGATAGTGAACAATTGAACGTCCTAAGGATTCTTGAGGCGAGTGAAGATCTAGCAAACGTAAGGCCGCATCATTAATAAAAACGACTTCATCGTTATGCCCGCAGACGATGACACCATCCACAATGGACTGTAAACTGGCTTCAAGCTTTCGTCGTTCAAACAAAATCGTTTCGATATTATGGTCTTCATAAATCTTCAAACGTCGAGACATTTCGTTAATATCTTCCGCCAATTGACGTTGCAAGCCCGTAAAGTGCATGGCGGGTAACCGAACCCCAAATTCGCCTTTTGAAAGACGTTGAACCGCATTCACAATCAATTCTAGTTGCTTCATCCATACATACGTCATGACCATAATGACCAAAACCGTCAACAACCATGCGGATGCAAACGGCACAATTAAAATGGGTTGACTAATACGAAGTAAGTCTTGTAGACGATGCCCTGTCATCGTCAAAACCACTTGCCCCATGACTTTAGAACTTGTCCCTTGACGCAAGGGAACCGAATACTGCGTACCTTCTTGCAAATCCTTAGGAGAGAGATCCGCACGCTTTAAGCCGTAAAGCAGGTGATGAGAAGCATCATAAAAGTGCAGGCTTGCAATATCGGGGTTACTTTGAATCATGCCATTGGCGAGGCGTTTCAATTTACCTTTATTGACGGGCTTTTGCAACACCGTTTCCACACCTTCAAGTGCAATCATTTGCGTAATGCTTTTACCGTAGCCTTCATAATCGTCATTGAGGGCTTTTTTGTAATAGACATTCAGCGTACCACTGAGGGTAGCCAATATCGAACTCAACACCACCAAAATCCCAAAAACAAGCAGCTTTTCGCTTTGCATACCCTTGTAAGCCAGTTTACCTTGCAGGGGAGGGGGACTGGATTCGTCGTCTTTTGAGCGTGCGGAAGAGGGCAGCGGCGTATTGATTTTTTCAGTGACGGGTTCAACGTCCAACAAGCCTTCAGGGGCAGTGAAGGTTGGGGTGGTTGTGGTGCTTGATTTGGTACGCCAACGCATCGTAGTAGTCTCATAAACAAAGGGCTTTTAATTAGTGTACCCTTTTACGAGCTTTTTGGTAAGTCCCTTATAATAAGAAAAGGCTAGTGTCCTATGTCAAGCTTACAGAGCGCCTTCTCTACAAAGCCGATTAAGCAGGGGCGTCTTTATTGACGACCTCCCCATTTTCACCAAAAATTGGGATGTGAATTTCTTCCTTAATGGGCAAGATTTTAAGATCTTTACTAGAGGTCTTTTTTTCAGGCTTTTTTTCAGGATTTTTCTCTAGGGAATCAGGCTTCTTAGGATTAGCTAGCTTGGGCTTAGGAATTTCTTGAACCACGAGGGGGATCGCTTCTTTAGCGGTCTTGTTTTCAATGCTATAGCGATGGGTGTTATCAATCAAAACCTTTTCTTTACGAGCTTCTTGAGTAGGATCTGCCCGTTTTTCTTGATCTCGACTATGCAAAATAATATCAATGCGTCGATTTTTCGCACGATTTTTAGCGGTACTATTGGATGTGACAGGGCGACTGTCCGCATAACCAATAGCGGCTAAATCGACAGGGGAAAACTTATGATAGTTAATAAAATGACGCACGACGGCACACGCTCTTGCGGAAGACAGTTCCCAGTTAGACGGGTAACGCCCTGAAATCGGCGATGCATCCGTATGCCCTTCAATATGCACCAAGTGGGTGGGCACACTTTTAAGTAAGCGACTAGCGACTTGGTCCAAAAAGCGGATGCTATGTGGGTTAAGTTGGGCGGATCCTGACGAAAAAAGCAAACGACTGTCGAAACTGATTTTAATACCCCGTTCTTGCAAAGCCACTTCTAGCCCTCTTAAGGGAGCTCCGTCTAGGTCCTTGACTTGCTCTTTAAAGCCTTCAGCAGGACTTAAATCACCATTGGCCATGGCTTTAGCGAGGTCTTGTTGAAGGTCATTAGCGACTTCATCCAATTCTTCAAGGAGTTCTTCCATTTGTTTTTTTTCGCCGTGTGTCAAAATCAAACTTTCATATTTCCCCACCACACCTTCGCCTTTACCTGTTTCTTCAAACGCAGGATTGGGCTTGTCGGTCGGGGTGCTTTGCCCCTGAAAAACGGATGCAATCCCTTTTAATAAGGTTTCTTGTTGGAAAGATCTCTGAATTTCTTCGGCCGCTTTGTGATTGTCCGTCAATTTCGATTGAGCAATGGCGTACAGTGCGGTAAAGGTGGCAAACAGCAGGGTAATAAAGTCGGCGTAAGAAACCAACCAACGTTCTAGATTTTCGTGTTCAGGGTGCTTTTTATGCCGTGCCATGGGGAAGGTTCTCGTTTCAAGAAGGGGGGTATGCTTTTTTAGTATAACGAGCTTCGTAGCCTTCTTGGGGGCTTTGTGTTTAAAAATCATCCGTCTAATAGTCAAAAACATGCTTATTAAGCACTAGGCAACGCTTTGAAATAATGTCATACTGAAAAAGAGTGGCTCTTTGAAAATGGTATCGATTTGTTCAGACGGACGATTTTATTTGGACTTTTGTGGCCAGAAATCGGACTTTTGTGGCCAAAAAACAGACTTTTGTAGCCAGAAAACAGACTTTTGTGGCCAGAAATCGGACTTTTGTGGCCAAAAAACAGACTTTTGTGGCCAAAAAACAGACTTTCGTGGCCAGAAATCGGACTTTCGTGGCCAAAAAACAGACTTTCGTGGGTCGAAAAGTCGACTTTTGTGGGTCGAAAAGTGCGTTTCTTTTTTAATTTTGGTGTAGAATGAAACACATAGATGGATCTCATCCCCTTCACAAAAAGGAAGCCCCTTAGATTATGTGGAAATTTTTAGGTGTCACGCTTGCTCTATTATTGGTTGCTTTAATTGGTGGCATTGCCATTGCGTGGGGGCAGCTTACGAAAGATATGCCCAGCGTTCGAGAACTCATTAGCCAACGAAAGTCGCAGATTATGTCGGCTCAAAACTCAACGGTCGTCTATGCCAACGACAAAAAAACCGTCATTTTACGCAACGAACGCTTTAGTATTCGCCCTGTCAAACTGGAAGAGGTGGCTCCTGCCTTCCCTCAAGCCCTTGTGGCGACTGAAGATCGCCGTTTTTACGCCCACAAAGGCGTGGATCCTGTGGCGATTGGTCGAGCGATTTTGAGCAATACCAAGGGTCGTGGCGTCAAAGAAGGCGGCTCCACACTCACCCAGCAGTTGTCTCGCTTATTGTTTTTAAACAACGAACGCACCTTGTCTCGCAAAATCAAGGAAATAATTTTATCGGTGCAACTCGAACAGCAATTGAGCAAGTCTGATATTTTAGAACTTTACATGAATTACGTCTATTTTGGGCAAGGGGCGTATGGCATTGAAGCCGCTTCAGAAGTGTATTTCAACAAAACGCCTAAGCAATTAACGGTGGCTGAAGCCTGCTTACTCGCGGGTTTACCGCAGGCTCCTTCGGCGTATAACCCGATGGTAGCCCCTGAAAAAGCGGTGTCTCGGCGAAATGAAGTCATTCAAAACTTGGTTGAAATTCGCTCGATTACGGCTGAAGAAGCGAAAGTCCTTCAAAAAACGCCGTTAAAGCTCACCCCAAACCTAGAACGCCTTGCAGTGACCGATAAAGCCCCTTATTTCAATCAGGTGGTGCGTCAACAAACCCAAGAATTACTAGGCTTAAGTGAACAAGAATTTTGGCAAGCAGGCTTGAGCATTTACACGACTTTAGATCCCAAAGCCAATGAATCCGCTCAAGACGCCATTGCTTCAGCCATTACACGCTATAAACGCACGGCGGCTCAAAACCAAGTCATGCTCATGGCGATGGACACCCAAACAGGGGCGGTTTTGTCTTACGAAGGGGGAAAAAAGTTTTCTGAAAGTCAGTATGATCGTCTCCAGCGTTCCCCCCGCTCCCCCGGATCCCTCTTTAAAGTCTTTACCTACACAGAAGCCATTCGTCAAGGCTATTCCCCTTACGATGTGCGGGTGGATGAACCCATTAGCTACGGCACGTGGAAGCCCCATAATTACGACAAAAAGTTTCGTGGCGCCATGACGCTCACCAAAGCCTTGTCCATTTCCAACAACATTATCGCCGTGAAATTGATGAACGAATTGTCGCCCCAATCGGTGATTGCCACCGCCAAAGAAATGGGGATTGATTCGCCCGTCGATGCCAATTTGGCGTCGACCTTAGGCGGTAGTTCCATGTATATGGTGGAACTCATTCGAGCCTTTGGTACCTTGTCCAATCACGGCATGCGGGTGAATCCCTACTTTATTGAAAGCATTGACGGGGCTCAAGGCGAAAACCTCTTTACGCAAGAACCTGTGAAGCTCCAAGTCTTGGATACGTCTGTGGCGGATACCATGACCAAAATGTTGCAAAGTGTCATCACCAGTGGCACAGGCCGCGCCGCCCAATACGGAGGCCCTGCAGCAGGTAAAACAGGCACCAGTGACGACTATCGTGATGCATGGTTCATCGGCTATACCCCCAACGTGGTGGCAGGTGTGTGGATGGGTAATGACGACAACACCCCCATGCCCAGAACCTTTACGGGTGGTGTGATGCCTGCTGTCATTTGGCGCTCTTATATGAGTCATGCTGGTTTTCCGCGAAGAGGCTTTACAAGAGGATCCATCAAAGTCACGCCTGACACAGAAAATACGGAAGATCCTAGCAAAACGGATGAAACGGCACCTTTACCTGAAACGGTTGACAACACCGATGTCGATACAACGGTCAATCCTGATGCACCTATTGAAGAGACGGTGCCTGTCAAGGAACCCCCGTCTAATTTAAAGACGATTAAGAGTAGTCCGCCAACGGAAGAACCCAATTTGCGTTCTGGCAAATCAGTGAACGATCCCTTGCCGAAGAAGGAAGAGTCTGTGGTGCCTCCGCCCACGCCGATAGGGGCTCCCACGCCTTAAATTTTTCTAGCAAAAGGGCTTGTCATGAAATCATCCCAGACAAGGATGTAAACAAAGTCCAAAAATGTGCTATAATAAATCAACATTAAAATAAACTAGGAATCCTTTTGCCCCAATGTCCGACTCGGATCAGATATTCAACCCTGAACTTGCGTCTCGTGTAGTGGCTCGTTCAGAACCCACAAACAATGACCATGCCAAGCACGCCATGAGTGCTGTTTTGGTCGCCATGCTTGCTAATGTTGTCATTGCCTTTGCGAAACTCGGCGTGGGCTTATGGATCACCAAATCGACTGCTCTCATTGCAGAAGGCTTACATTCTTTGACCGATGCCTTTAATAGTGTCACGCTCTTGATTGGTTTAATTCAAGGCAAACGTCCGTCTGATCGCTCTCGTCCGTATGGCTACGGTTTAGAAACCAATTTTTGGGCATTATTGGCAAGCTTCGTCTTATTTATTAGTGCCTTGGTGTCTATTGTGATGGGCTGGCAACGTTTACAGGAACCCCCTGCTCATTTAGAAAACGCCTTTTGGGGGATTTTAATCCTCTTATTTTCTATTATTTTTGAGATATTTGCGTTGTCGTCCGCCTCTCGTGCGATTTTGCAAGAAGTCGGGGTGACGGCGGGGCATTTTGATCTCATCACCACCGCCTTTAAGCATGTGAAAAAGGTGCAAAGTCCTACGACTCGTTTTGTCTTTTTTGAAGATACGGTGGCTTTATTTGGTGCCTTAATTGCCTTTTTTGCTATTGCCTTAAGCGAACTTGGGCAAAAATACGACTGGTTCCCTGAGCAATACGCCCATTGGCCTGATTCGATTGCCTCGATTGCCATTGGTATTTTGCTCTTGGTCTTGGCGATTAACCTCTTCAGTTATAACCGCAGTTTTTTAACAGGGGCTTCCGCTTCTGCGAGTGTGGAAGAAAAATTGCAAGCCCTTGCTTTAGAAACACAAGGTATTTCCGCCATTTTAGACTTTAAAACCATGGATCAAGGCATCAACGGTTTATTTGCTCAACTCAAAGTGGAAGTCGAGCCTGATATTCCGATTCGAGATGTAGACGATATTATTGAACATCTTAAAACACGTATGCAAAAACGTGTGCCTAATTTACGAGATGTCATTGTGGAAGTCGTCGCCGATGAAAGCGAAGAGCATTGGAAAGATGTCTTCAATAAACTGCTGGTGGAAGCCGAAGAAAATGAGCTAATTCGTCCTAGTGAATCCAAGATTTTTAGGAACGTTTTTGATTTCGCCGAAGCTCAATTGTGGGATGTGATGGTGCCTAGAACCGATGTCATTATGGCTGAAGTGAGCATGAGTGTGGGTGAAGTGGCGGACTTATTCGTGGAACATCGTCATTCTAAACTGCCTGTTTACAAGGAAAATGTCGACAGCCTCGTGGGCTTAGTCCATGAGCGAGATGTATTGCGGTGCTTGCGTGAAGGTAAGGCAGACCATCCATTGCATCCTTTATTGCGAGAATTGCCGATTTATCCTGAAAATAAGGTCTTGAGCGATATTTTAGAAGACTTTAAGCGGGATCGCTTTCAGATGGCGGCGATCGTTGACGAACACGGCGGATTCGCAGGCATGGTCACCATTAGCGATGTCGTGGAAGAATTGGTTGGAGCCTTATGGGAAGACGAGCAAGAAATCGTTGAAGATGACTTACTGGAGATCTCCCCCATCTTATGGCAAATCGCAGGTAAAATGGAAATTGAAGATTTAAACGATGCCTTGGGTTTAAGCTTACCTGTGGATGAATTCCAAACCGTGGCGGGTTTCGTTTTTGGTCTGCTGGGGCGTGAACCGCAAGTAAACGATAGTGTGCAGTTTGAAGATTTCAGCTTCACGGTGCAGGAATTGGAAGGCTTGCGGATTAGGACGCTTCATTTGTCGTCGCCTTTTCCACTCGAACAAAAAGAGACTTAGCAAAAGAGATTTAGGACACGCTTACTAAGCTCTCCTTCCTAAAGGTGAAGATGCACTCATTTAACTATGCCTATCTTAAGCGTGCGTGGCACGTCTAAGGCGATCCAAAATAGCTTGCCATTCCGCTTGTTCAGGGGGGGCTTCAATCAACAGTTCGCTACAGCCTAAAGCGTCTAAATCCCTCAAATGAGCATACAAAGTTTGGGCATACACGCTTGGCGTGTTAGACGCTTCCACCCAATGCGTAGGGGCTTCTAGGGAATCAGGTTTTTCGTGAAAGGCTAAAATCCCCAAAGGCTTTTCACTTTTTGACGCCTTTTCCCACAATAATTCTTCAAAATCCCCGACGTGAACCAGTTGGCTAGGCGTATTAGGCGCATAATGACGGGCATAGCTTCCCGCTGCAATTGTATTTTGATCGTCTTCCGCATAGTGATGCTTCACCGAAACCGCCACGTCGTAGGCTTTGGCGACGCCTTCAACGGCGTCTTGCGTGACTTGCCCCAAACGTAAAATTACGATGCCTTGCTCGTCTATATTGCTCGCATCCACAATCGTCGATTCTATGCCTACTGAAGAAGCACCTCCCTCTACAATAAGAAAGGGGAAAGTACCCAATAAGGTTGAATCATGGAAGGACTGCCAGACATGTTCTGCTGTCGTCGGACTAATCTGCCCAAAACGATTCGCCGAAGGAGCCGCCAAGGCTAGCCCACTTTCACGCAAGACCGCTTCCGCCACAGGATGTTCAGGCACTCGCAAGCCCACGGTGTTTTTACCGCCTGTCACCACAGACGAAACAGCGTCTGTTTTTTTGAGGATTAGCGTCATGGCTCCTGCCCAAAAGGCAGCCGCAAGGGCGTCTATCACAGGGTGATCCACCACGCCGTAACGCTTCCAGCTCATGCCGTCATTCGCCACATGCAAAATCAAGGGATGTTGCGAGGGGCGTTCTTTAAAGGCAAAAATGCGAGCCACCCCATCAGGATTCGAGGCATCCGCCGCTAAGCCGTAAACCGTTTCCGTCGGCAAACCCACGAGTCCACCAGCTTTGAGGGTCTCGATGGCTTGAGCAATGTCGGTTGAAATAAGCTCGTCCTTATTCATGGGACGCCACACTCAATTGATGAATCCCATACAGCGTTTCCAAAACCGCTTCGCCCGCTTCACGACCCTTATTCCCTACAGGAGCCAAGCCCTTGAGCTTCGCTAACGTGGATTTATCCACGTCGTTTAAATCATCAAGCGTGCGAGCGATGGCTTGAGCTTCGTTTTCGCAAGTCAAGACGCCAAACATCACGGGCTTGCCGTATTTCAAGCTCACGTCTAAAATGCCTTGCGATGCCATGTTGCAAACATAGTCGTAATGCGTGGTATCGCCACGAATGACGCAGCCTAGGCAGATGACGGCATCCGCCCCCGCATCGAGGGCTTTTTGAGCGAGTAACGGCAGTTCCACCGCTCCAGGAGCTTTGATGTAGTCAAGCGTTGCATAAGTACTTAAGGCCTTTGTGACGCCTGCTTCTAGGGCGTGGGTGATGTGGGCGTTGAATTGAGCCGTCACCACTGCAATACGACGAGGCTGTTCTAAAAATGCCAAAAAATCCGCCGTTTTTTCAGACGCTTCTTTATGTGCTTGGTGAATTTCACTACTCATTTAGCTTCCTTTCACAGGAGGAACGGTATTTAAATTTTCCATTAAATGCCCCAGCTTTTCTTTTTTCGTTTGCAGGTAAAAAAGATTGTCGGCTTGCACGCCTTCAAGCAACGGCACACGCTGGCGAATTTCTAAGCCGTAACCGTCTAAGCCCCTAATTTTTCGAGGGTTATTGGTGAGCAAATCAAAGGTATGAAAGCCCAAGTCTCGAATGATTTGCGCCCCTATACCGTATTGACGCAAGTCCGCCTTAAAGCCCAGCTTGTGATTGGCTTCCACCGTGTCTAGCCCTTCATCTTGCAAGGCATAGGCTTTAATTTTGTTGTTCAGCCCGATGCCCCGCCCTTCATGTTGACGCAAGTACACCAAGGCGCCGTGACCATAAGCGGAAATTTGTTCTAAGGCTCCGTGGAGTTGAAAGCCACAATCGCACCGCAAACTGCCGAGTAAATCGCCCGTTAAGCATTCGGAATGCACACGCACCAAGGGCGTTTCATTGTTGGTAATCGTTTCAGGACGCTTGACCAAGGCGACGTGTTCTGAATCGTCCAGCGTGTTTTCGTAAGCCACCACTTCAAATTCACCAAAGCGAGTCGGCATTTTGGCGGTAGACACTCGTTTAATCGTGGTTTCAGTGGCTAAACGATACGACACCAATTGAGCAATGCTAATCAAGGGTAAATTGTGGGCTTGTGCGAAAAGCTCTAAATCAGGGCGACGCGCCATGGTGCCGTCTTCATTCATAATTTCACAAATCACGCCAGCAGGTTCTGCTCCTGCCAAGCGTGCCAAATCGACGCTGGCTTCGGTATGCCCCACCCGCTCTAGGACGCCTCCCTTTTTGGCACGAAGGGGAAAAATATGCCCTGGGCGACGCAGGTCGTTAGGCTTGGCATCTCGAGCGACGGCAAGCTGGATGGTTTTGGCTCGATCGCTGGCGGAAATGCCTGTGGTGATGCCATATTTCGGATGCCCGTCAATGCTCACCGTAAACGCCGTTTGCAAGGCTTCTTCATTATGCGTGACCATTTGGGGCAGATCGAGCTGTTGGCATCGTTGGGGGGTGAGGGCAAGGCAGATTAAGCCACGTCCTTCGACTGCCATAAAGTTAATGGTTTCAGGGGTAATGCGATCCGCCAAAGCGACGAGATCGCCTTCATTTTCACGATCTTCGTCATCCACCAGAATAATGGAGCGTCCTGCTTTTAGGGCGATGAGGGCATCTTCAATGGAATCAAAGTTAAACAGACCTGTTGAAGGGGTAAGCGGCATCATGGCGTGAAGACCTTTCTCTGTAAGTTGTCAAGTCTAGCCTAAATCAAACACGCTCACTTGTGAAGATTTTTTTTAGCACAAAAAAAGCTTGACCTTGTTTTATGTGAAGGTACGCTAGAAAAGCGTGTTCCGTTTATTACGCCTATTTAACTTTCCGAAAGGAAAAACCCCCATGCGCCTGTCCAGTACCCCCTCCAATAACTTTTGTAAAGCTAGCGTAAATCAACCCACTTCACTCCAACAGCGCCAAGGTTTAACTATCACAAAAGAGGTGGAGAAAAGATTAGTTAATCTTTTTGATGAAACACATCTTAAATTTAAGCGCCTAGTAATAGAACAAGCATCCCGTTTAGTTGATGGACAACCTCATTCCAGAGGTTTCGCGCATTTGCAAGGTTTTGCTATAAATCATTTTAGCACTATATTAAAGGACCTCAAAAAGCATCAAGCTTCTAATCATCTTATTTTAGCCGTGGACTCTGCAGTCGACGGAGTTACGCACACGCTGAAAGTAATGAGCCCATCGGGGGAGGTAGTTTACAAAACTTGGTTCAAGAATGAAACAATCGGTGATGTGTCAAAGGGATTAAGTTGCCTACTTCAGGAATTACCTGGATTGGCTGAAAGGAACCGTCCAATGGCTAAAATCTTACGCGCGCTTAGGCGATGTGGGCATCTTCAATGGAATCAAAGTTAAACAGACCTATTGAAGGGGTAAGCGGCATCATGGGGGTGAAGACCTTACTCTGTGCTACTTAAATGTTGCAAAATCTCATAACAATTACGAGCTTCTTCGCTTAAATCCGTAGGAATCACAATCGACACCCGAAATAAGTAGCTTTTTTCATTATGTGTAATACGTAACTGCTTGTTTGGCTGAATGCCCGCAGGCACGGTCACGCTCCCCAGTTCTTCCGCCTCCGTTCCTGAGCCAGGCAATTGTACTTTTTTCTCAGTCCCCAATACCGCTTCCCATACTTCAAGCATTAAAGGAATTTCCGTCGCTTGAGGGGCAACTGTTTTGTTGACAGAAGCACTAGAACTAGACTTATAAGGCGTGTGTGGCTTGGGAGAAGACCCCTGTGAAGATTTAGACGTTGAAGCGTGAGCCGAAGAAGCACCTGGACTTTGAGCGGAGACTTGCTTTGTTGAACTCCCTGCTTGGGACACATCTTTAGAAGACCTTACGGCAGAACTTTTTGATTCAGACTCATCTTCATAATCGTCTTCAATCTCGTTTTCTACGAAAGCTTCATCACTATTGTACGCATCATCATCGTCGTCGTCATAATCGTCTTCAAAAGAGCTTTGTACTTTCGGTGGACGGCTTGGTTTTTGGGACTCTCCCACGCCGAACCAGCCCCCGCCACTGGCGTTCACTTTTTCCACTTGTAGATTAAGCAAAATACTATTGTTAATCGCAAGCTTTAGCACGCACGCCTTGCTGTTGTCGGGGATTACCCCAAACGGCACCTGCACATGTTGTAACACCGTGCCTGTGTAATAATTCACACACTTAAATAAAATCCCTTTTTGTGCCGCTTGCTGACGTTGTTTTGCGTTGGGTTCCCACGTGGCATGCCACGTATTAGGCTTAGATTCCACCACATAAAGGGTGTGCCACTTTTTCCAAAACATCGGCTTAGAAGGCACGGCGATAAAAGGCTCACTTGTTTCAGGGGGCTTAATGGGATTATTTTTATGGGTATTGTGCTTATGACTGTGCTTATGCTTGTGAGAAGCGCCTTTCTCACCCTTTTCGCCATTGGCACTCTTCGAGTGAGAGGTCTGCTTATGAGCGTCTTTTTTAGCTTCTTTAGCATTGTCTTTTTGCGTCTTGGCTTGATGCGTATTCACACGTTGCTTCACGGCATCAATGACGCTTTGCAACTGTTCATCGTAATACTGTTTTTTACCTGGGTGATTCAGAACCGTGTACGCCAATAGTACCGTTTTAAAAATTTCGGTGGCTTCCCCTCGCAATTCAGGGGCCACCACATCAGGATGCGTCGTCTTCACCAAGCCTCGATACGCCTTACGCACTTCGCTGAGTGTGGCATAGTTTTCAAGCCCAAGTATCTTGTAATAGTTTACAAGCGTTCCTTGATTGAAAGCTGAATCTTCTTGACGAGCCATACTTGTTTTTGTCCTTAGAGTCGTCCATATTGTTCTACCAGTATGGGCGATAGAGGTCAAGAACCGCTAGGCTTAAGTCTCAAAAATCGTCTAAACATATCGTTTGATTCGCTATTGAGTTTTCTATAGTATTTTAGAACGATTTTAGGTTCCTCTGGCGGATACGATAGGGTAAAGTATCAACCACAAACCCATCAGCAATAAAAGCCAAGCACTGGCTTTTTGCAAACGATCCAACCACGAAGATTTCAAGCGTTCTTGTAAAAAGGGTAAAATTAATGGCAACAACAAAAATAATACCCCTTGCCCAAAACTGTACATCACAATACTTAATAGGCTTACCGCAGGGTGTGGGCTATGCAATAAAAGCACTGTTAACGCTAACAAAAAAGGGGTACTACAAGGCGATAAAATAAAGGCGTAACTCACCCCTAAAAATAACGGCTTCAGTGCTTCAAGCCAAGACACCTGACTGATTTTAAAAAGCCCTTGCGTGGCATTTTGAAGTAGGGAAGAGACATCCCATTTTTTGAGTATGGAAAGTCCCAAAAGGAAGGTAGAGGATCCCGTGAGCGTCCATACCCACGGCTGATTCCATGCCCCAAAAACGATCCACCGTAACTGCAAAGCAATAAAACCCAGAACAGATAACGCTAAAACCATGCCTGTGGTGAACAGAATACTTAAGTGTAAGTAGCGACGAAAGCCCTTTAAACGCAGTTGAAAATCAGACGACTCATGCGTCGTTTCTTCAAGAGGCGATTCCCCAAACAGATAAAGTCCCCATAAGGGTAAGACGCTTACGGTGCAAGGGTTTAACGTGTTTAACAAGCCTAAAGCAAAAGCAAACAATGGCGACCACCACCCTAAGGGATGCCCCTGCACCCAGCTCATGGCTTCTTGCCCCACGCCGTCTAAAAAGGAAAGGAACATCATTAGCTACAACTCAATAGATTGTTGGGATTGGGAGGAGTTTTGGGCGATTGTTCTTTAGGCAACTGTATTTTTTCGAAAGCTTCCTGTAGGTAGTCCACCTTCTGATTCCCTGCTAAAATCGAAGAAACGGCTCCGCCTTTGGCGATGAAGATGAGGGTAGGGGTGACAACAGGGGCATATGCGGTCATAAGGGCATCGTAATTTTTGAGACCTAATGGGCATTGGGGCTTATGATTGAGGTTTAAATCCAAAACAGGTGTTTGAGGGTAAGTTTTGCTTACTTCAGCTAAAACAGGCTTTAGAGCTTGACATTCTGCACATAAATCAGCCGTAATCGTTAAAAGCAAGGGGCTTTCGCTTAGAAAGGGTATTAAGCTTAAGGCTTCGGCAGGAGGCACATTTTGAGCGAAGGTGATTTTTTCTTCACCAGGGCGAGTGACTGATTCATTATGTTCGGTGGGGGGCGGTGTGCATCCGCTTAGGTGGAACAGGGCAATGGATACACACAGAAGGGCTAACGCATTGAATACGAGTTTCATCGGGGGAACCTCTCTCTTTCTTTACTATTTTTGCCATTATAGCATTATTAAAGAAAGGGTGTAGCACTTTTTCTTTAAATTAGGGCATCACGAATGAGTCTTTGGAAGCGTTTAATAGTTTGTCGGCTTCTTTGCGGAGCTGTTCAGGCACGATCGCCTGTTCATGTGTCACCGCCTTGTTGAAACGAGCGTCAAGCTGATTAACATCAAAGCTTTTGCCCTGCATTGTCGCCTTTTCAAACTGGTGTTTGAGTCCCATTAAAACATGAGCGTCAGGGAGTTCGCCTTTTTTAAAGCCTGCTAAGGTCGCTTTGATCTCCGCAGGATTCATCACATCCCGTAAATCCAAATGAAGACTTTGCACCAGCTTGGTGAGTTCGCTGCCGTGTGTGCGAGATTTCAACGCTTTTTGAAGCATTCCATAACGATCAAACCCAAAACCTAAGAAGACCAACGCCACCCCGAGCCATTGCGTCCCACGACCGTATGTTTCATCCAAGCTCATAAATTGACTTACGGCATTGACCACCCCCCCTGTCGCAAACCCGATGCCTCGGGTTTTAACGCCCAAACCTGTGCCTTGCGTGAATTTGTCTAAACCAAAGCGGGTCATGCCGGCATTGTCCGCCAAGAAGCCGGCTTCTTCAAGCTGCAAGGCTTTTTGATGTAAGTTTTTTTGTTTTGGCAATAGAAGTTCAGACGCTACAACGCTTGCTCCACCCAGCATGAGGATCAGCGACGCAAACGACATGAGATAACTTTTCGTGGGGACGTTCTTCATGGCATAGTGAAAAGAACCGTCTGCTTTTAGATACTGTTCTAACGCCACTTTGCGTGAAGCGAGTGAAAAGAGGGTATCTTGAAAAAAGCGTTGGGCGACTAATTTATCTTTGCCAAACAAGGCGATCGCTTGTTTCGGTAGCATGATGCCGTCTTCAAAAGACGCTTTGAGCGTTTTACCCATATTTTGAAGAATCTGAACGCCCTTTTGAGGCAAGCTCATCTTTTTTAACGCCTTTGAATCCAACTGTAAGCTGTGGTCGCCTTCTTGAGCGAGCGTCGCAAAAAAAGCCCCTATACCAATACCAAATAAGCCTGTGCCGACAGGGGTTTGAATGATCGGGGCGGCTCCTAGCTCGATGCCTTCTCCCACAGACATTAGCGGAAAACCCATTGCCACGCCCCCAGTTATGCCTGCTAAAGACGTTAAAAAAACGGCGGATTGTCCTGCCTTTACCCCTATTTTTCCGAAGGATGTTTGAGGGGCAATGGTTTTAATGCCTGTTTCTTTTTTTTTAGACTGAGGCTCATGTTTGCATTTCTGCATTTGTTCGTACCACAAGCCTGTTCCTCCAATACCGTAGGCTAAGGAGGCTCCGAATGAGGTGGCAACAGAAAAGGCACCGACAAGAGGGAAGCGACCCGCTTTCTTTAATTCATACGTTTTTAAAGCAGGATTCAGTAGATTGGACACTTTGACAGCCATTTTACATTCCATAATTGAAGAACTAATTAAAAAGAGAGCATTTACAATTCTATTCTTATACAAACCAATCTAAAGCACAAGCGTAAAAACATTCCCTGAACGACGTTCCACACGACCCGTAATTTCTAAAATGCTTAATTCCCCCAAAACATCATGGGGCTTCATGCCTGACAACAACGCCATCGAATCCACATGCAGTTCTTTCGCCTTGCTTTGCCGCAAAATAGACAACAACACGTTGTCGTCTTCATGCAGATCTTCTACGTCTGACTCGTCGACATTTTCTTGAGGCAAGTCGATGGCGTCTGACATTTTGGATACGTCTTTGTTCGACTTGTCTTCTATCACTTTGGGAATGCTGGTTTTCCGTTGAATGCTTTCAAGTAAGTCGGTGCGTTTTTCTTCCGAAAGCACTTTCATCGTCGAAACCAGCTTTTCAGCTCCCACAATCCCGAGTAAATCCGCCAAATCCTGACCGCAACTAATCGGCATCGCCCCTTCTTTCAAAAGCTTCAAGGGTCCAGCAGCACCGTCACGGGTAATATCCATGGGCAAAACGCCGACATCTCGACTTTCTTCCAACGCAATGCGAGCGGACACCATGGTTCCGCTTAACAAGCTACCTTCCACGACCCACAAGGCAGGGCTTAAGCCCACAATCAAGCGGTTGCGTCGAGGAAACGACTTTGGTATCGGTGGAACGCCCAACGGCATTTCACTGATGAGTAAGCCGTTTGCGTCCAAAATGGCACGCCCCAAGTACTCATTACACGGCGGCGTGACATAATCTAAACCTCCTGCCAGTACCGCAATCGTGGGGATCTGGTTGTTTATCGCCGTTTGATGAGCCACCGCATCAATACCCATGGCAAGTCCACTTACGATGCACGGCTTTAAGGGAACCACTTCTTCTAAAATACGCATTAACTGCTCGCAGGCGTAATCACTGGCATGACGAGTGCCAACGACGGATAAAAAGGGATGTTCCGACTGCAACAGATCCACATTGCCCTGATAAAACAAAATGGCTGGCGATTCGTGGATTTGAGCGAGCCGTTCGGGGAAGCGGTCGTCATGGCAGCCCATCCAGCCGACGCCTTGCGTTTGGTAATGGCTCAATACGGTGCGTAAATGCTCTTTGAAATAGACTTGTTTTTCTTCCCATGCTTTTAGTAGCGTCGTGGGAAAGAACTTAAAACTTTCGCCAAAATGTTCGGCCCCCCATTGCGGAGGCACCCAAAACAACTGCCACAACAATTCTGCACTAAAGGACTGAAACAACTGCTTTTGACGCTTCAGACCCAGTTTGGGAATATGTCCCCATAACAACACGGCAACCGCATTGGCGTCGAGTTCAGGGAAGTCTTTTAAGAGAGCTTCTAAGTTTGGGGCATAATTACGGCTGACGGCTTCAAGGGCGTGAAACTTGAGATGAAGCATGGGAAAGGCATCCTTTAAGGGTTGCATTTTATTTTACGCCATCCACAGGAGAAAGACAAGGGAAAGGGTTGAAAATGCGAAAACAGAACCTTGCCAAACGCCTTGTTTCGCCTAGAATAAAGACAATGCCTAAGTGGCGAAATGGTAGACGCGCATGTTTCAGGGACATGTGGGGGCAACCCTGTGGAAGTTCGAGTCTTCTCTTAGGCAGTTTGTGGTATACTTATGGGTGGACGTTTTAAATCGTCGTTCACACCGTATTTGTCAACAATCCCCAAGGAGGGTTTCCCTATTTCTACACCATACGCTAAAGCGGGCAGTCAAGGAGAAAAAACAAAAGGCCCCGTCTTTCTAAATCCCCGTATTCGAGCCACCGAACTTCGCCTGATTCAAGACGGCGACACCCAAATTGTCTCTCGTCAAGAAGCGGAACGCCTTGCCGAAGAAACAGGCTTGGACTTACTTGTGATTAGCTTAGAATCTAGCCCCCCCGTCGTGCGGTTGATTGATTACGGTAAATATAAGTACGAGCAAGAAAAAAAGATTAGAATCGCCAAAAAAAAGCAACACGTCACGGAAGTGAAAGAAGTTAAAATGACCGTGCGTATTGACGATCACGATTATGTGACAAAACTTAACAATGCCAAACGCTTCCTAGAACAAGGCGATAAAGTCAAGTTTACCCTGCGTTTAAAGGGTCGTGAAATACAACATCATAATTTAGGGGTTGCATTGGCACAGCGGTTTGTAGTAGATTTAGAAGAGTTCGGTTCTGTGGATGGCAGAATCGCAACCCAAGGGCGGGTCATTTCCTGTGTGCTTTCTCCAAAAGCCACCCCTTCGGTCAAAAAAACCTCATCCACGCCTAAGTCGGCACCCAAATCGGAGGCGGTTCCTGAACAAGAGACCACGGAAGCCCCTTCAGCCGACACGAACGAATAGTCTCGTGAAAAAGGACGGTAATTATGCCTAAAATGAAAACACACCGAGCTGGTGCAAAACGTTTCAAACTCACTGCCACTGGCAAGTTAGTGCGTAACCAAGCTGGTCGTAGTCACATTAACACGAAGAAGTCCTCGGCTCGTAAACGCCGTTTAGACCGCATCGTGGGTGTACACGCTGGGGATGCAGTGAAAATTGCCCTTCAGTTGCCTTACGCCACCATTAAACGCTAGTCGTTTCGTTGGTTTAATCCATTTATTACACTTTATTACTCTATGTTCAACCCGCTTTAGAAGGCTTTAAATCAGGAAACTGTGCCGCTAAAGGTCAGGAATAAGGAAAAAAGATATGCGTGTTACACGTGGTAACGTTTCTCGTAAACGTCATAAGAAGATTTTAAAACTCGCTAAAGGCTTTCGTGGTTCACGTTCAAAGCTCTTTAAAGTAGCAAACCAAGCCGTGATGAAGGCGTTACGTTATGCTTACAGAGATCGCCGTAACAAGAAGCGTGACATCCGCCGTTTGTGGATCGTCCGCATCAACGCCGCTGCTCGTATGGAAGGCTTGAGCTACAGTCGTTTCATTAACGGCGTGCAAAAAGCAGGCATTACGGTAAACCGTAAGTTCTTGGCTGAACTTGCTGTTTCAAGCCCAGATGCTTTCAAGAAAATTGCGGAAGAAGCCAAAAAACACGTCGCTGTTTAGGTTTTATCCATCTATCGCTTAAAGGGATGCTTTTCGAGGCATCCCTTTTGGCTTTAGAGCTATTTTTGGTAACGTTTTTCTTTAGGTATTGCTACTATCGTGACCGATTAAAACATTTTTCGCTTACTAACTAATATTTTTATCTTATCTGTGAATTCTGTATTTATGAATAAAGAGAAAATTAACATAAATACCGAAAAGATTATTTTTCCGTAACCACTTATTGCCTGCTCTTTGATAGGGCGATTAATATCGGGATTAGTTGTAAAATACATAATAGATACTTTTTGATTCTTTATAGAACTATCCCATATTTCCTTTGAAAGGGTTTTGCAAGAAGGCGAAAGATACTCTCGATTATTTACTAAAAATTTGTATTTAATACATCTTGCACTTTTGTAATTAGACGTTTTTACTTGATAGATTTGTGCTGAAATTATTTTTGATGATGAGTTTAATAAGTTTTCATTTTTTATTTCAGTTATGCCATCACTTAAAATTTTGAATCCTCCAAATAGTGTTAATAGAGAGAAAACAAGAAGAAATTTATCAGTTTTCGGCACAATTATTTACTCTGCTTTGAGCTTACGGTTCATCAAAGACCGCACCATCATCTCTTGCGACACTTCCGTACCACTCACGGCTTGGACCACCAAGTCCACAATCGGCATATCTAGCCCAAGCTCTTTGGCGATTTTATGCACCGCTTTGGCGGCTTGAACGCCTTCTGCCACCACTTTCATATCGGCTAAAATGTCGTCTAACGCTTCACCCTTGCCTAAGCGAAAGCCCACTTGAAAGTTACGGCTTAACGGTGAATTACAGGTGGCGAGCATATCGCCCAAACCAGCCAAGCCATAAATCGTCGATTCTTCCGCTTTTTGAGCCAAGCAAAAACGAGCCATTTCCGCTAAGCCCCGAGTCAACAAAGATGCCTTGGCATTGTCGCCCAATTCTTTCGCCGTCATAAAACCACTGGCAATGGCAAATACGTTTTTAGACGCTCCAGCGAGTTCCACACCCAAGACATCGGTGTTGGTGTAGAGTCGGAACTGCCTGTCACAATTTAAGAGTTCTTGTAAGACTTTTGCCGTTTCAAGCGATTCGGCTGAAATCGTGCAAGCGGTAGGGAGTCCCCTTAAAATTTCTTTTGCCAAGGTAGGACCTGATAAAACGCCAATTTTATGATGAGGGAAAAACTCTTTCAAGACTTGAGACATCGGCTTTAATGACGGATATTCAAGTCCTTTCGACGCATTAACGAGCATCGCTGTTTCAGGCAAAGCCCCCGTCGCCAAAATGGCTTGAGCCACTTCACGAGTCGCTTTGGCGGTGACGACAAACAAAACCGCATCCGCATCTTTAACGGCCGTCGCTAAGTCGGACGTAATTTCAACAGAAGCGGGAATATCCATTTGAACAGGGAAGTCCACATGACGGGTTTTCTTGAACTCAGCGACCTTTGCTTCATTTCGTCCCCATAAGGTGACGTGCATCCGTGCTTTGTCAGGATCCCGCAACTGGCTTTGGGCAGAAATCCACGCTAACGTTAAGCCCCAACTACCTGTGCCTAGAATACATAATTTTTTGGCTTTTTCATCTTTCTTCATAGAAGTCGTCTAAAATCCTTCAATCCTTAAATTTTATTTTCGGTGCCTGCAATCAGGCGTTTGATATTGTCCCGATGACGTAAAAAGACCAAAACGCACGCCGCAACGGTGAAAGTTAAGTACGGCTTAGGCGAGCCGAAAAGGTACATGACAGGCGTTGCTAGAAAGGCTGCCGTCAATGAAGCGATCGACACCACCCGAGTGCTTAAAATCAAGATGACGGCAAGCAGGCCAAGGGCTAACGCCGAATAAGGCGAAAGGGCAAAAATCACGCCTAGGGAACTCATCGCACTTTTACCACCCTTAAAGCCTAAGAACACCGATTTTGAATGCCCGACAATCGCAATAACGCCTACCAACACATGCAACCAAGCTTCTTGGGGTAACAGGTATCTTAAGAGTAGAACAGGCAACGCCGCCTTGATAAAATCAAGGGCATAAACCGCAAGTCCTGCATTTTTACCACACAGACGCATCACATTCGTGCCGCCTGTATTGCCACTGCCTTCTTGGGTAATATCCTTGTTATAAAAGAGTTTGGCGACCAAGTAGCCCATCGGAATTGCCCCCATGAGGTAACCCAGCAAAAGGGACGCTCCCCAAAGAAGGGGCATTGGTGTTTGTTCTAAAAGGCGTTCAAGCATCAGCGATTTCCTAAACAAGACTGTTACGTCTCTATTACGTCCCTTATATTGTAACGCAAGCGAAGCTTTTACACCACCTATTTTTACGAGGCGTCTTTATCTGCGACGATAGGATACGCCATATCAAAGCGAATCCCCTTCTGATGCAAGGCTTTTACCGCACGCTTGAGCTTGTCCATCGGCGAAACAAGTGACACCCTGAAATACTGATCGCCATCCGAACCAAAGGCTCCACCGGGGGTGACGACTACGCCTGTTTGACGCATGAGGTATTCAATCCACTCATAAGACTCTTCGAACACAGGTGGGATTTTCATCCAGAGGTAAAAGCTCGATTTCGGGGAATGTACATCCCAACCCAAATCAGAAAAGGCGTCGACCAAGTAATCACGACGTTCTTGATACATGGCACACATGGGTTTAATCAAGCGCTCAGCATGATTCAAGGCATAGGTGCCAGCGTCTTGAATGGCGTTACAGACGCCATAGTCAATGGTGGTTTTGCCTAAATACAAGTTGCGTATCACGGATTTTGACCCTACCGCAAAGCCCAAACGCCAGCCTGCCATGTGGAAGGTTTTGGAAAAGGAATGAAACTCCACCGCCACATCTTGAGCGCCTTCAAACTCCATAATGGAAAGGGGTTCGTAGTCGTCAAAGGCAATTTCGCCGTACGCCATATCGGTGACCAAAACCAATCGATGCAATTTGGCAAAGGCGATGGCTTTTTCGTAAAACGCCGCCGTTGCTTCCGCACCTGTGGGGTTATTCGGATAGTTCAACAAAAGCAATTTGGCTTTTTTACAGACATCTAAAGGAATGGCATCTAAATCAGGCAAGAAGTTATTTTCTTCCGTGAGTGGCATGAAATAAGGCGTTCCGCCTGAAATGACCGTCGAACGCTGATAAGTCGGGTAGTACAAAGACGGCACCAAGCACACATCCCCAGGTTCGAGGTATGCCAAAATCACATTGGCGATACCTTCTTTTGATCCGATCAATGGCAAAATTTGCGAATCAGGATTGAGCGAAATATGGTAACGACGGTGCATCCACTGGGCGATGGCTTCTCGCAAAGTGGCTTTGCCCTTAAAGCTGGGGTATCCGTGATTTTCAGGATCCAAAATCGCATGATGCAAGGCATTCAAAATATCAGGATGCGTCGGCTGATCAGGGTTGCCCATGCCCAAGTCAATCAAGGGCAAGCCACTTTCACGCACGCTTTGCTTTAAGCCTTCAAGGCTGGCAAACACGTAAAGCGGTAAACTGGCTAAACGGCTATTGGGTTGAATGGGTTCAAAGGCGTTCGTGTCATCGGTCTCCGCATTTAAAGGGCAAGAAGCGTCCAGTGTTTCAACTGGGGAAAGGTTTGAATGAGGCATGTAAGAAGACTCCGTTCTTCGTCATGTATGAATTAAAACAAGAAATGGTCGAAATATGCTAGAGATCTAGCTTTTAATCAAGTGTTTTAACTGTCTAGCCATAAGCGAATCACCGTCAATTTCTTACCGTCGAAACGATCTTTAAGGAGTCTACCTTGTTAATTTAAAATATCTTAAGCAATGGCTTGAAGCACATTTTGAAGAGATGCTTGACACGCCAAAAGTTCGGTCAACATGGCTTCTTCAGAAGCAAGCTTGTTGAAAGAAGAACCAATACCTACCGCAACGGCGCTTGTTTCAAGAGCGTCTGCCGTATTGTTCGACGAAATCCCTGAAGCGACCATCACAGGCAAGCGACCGACTTCTGCCAAGAAGCGAGCATTTTCAAGGGACATCGCTGCTTTTTCTTCAACAGAAAGCAATTGTACTTTCTCATCGTTCAATAAGCGAATCGCTCCTTCTGTTTGTACCATGGCAACACCCATATCTGCTAAAGTATGGAGCATCTCTACTTGGGTGTCACGACTCAAGTGACCGGGAATCGTTACGCAAAGCGGGGCTTTACCTGCTAGAGCATCCAAACTTTCTTGAGCAAGTGTCATCACTTCAGCAGCGGTGATGAAGTCACCGTGAGCATACATATCGTCGAAATTGCCGAGTTCAGCGACATCGGCACCAGCTTCTACGGCTAAACGCAGGTCTTCAGCCGAAACAGCCGAAGCAAATAGTTGACCATGGAATGCTTGGCGAGCCACTTTTACACACGCTACATTAGCGGAAACATCAAGGGCTTGCACGCCTGCGAGTTCCGCGATTCGGGCTAAAAGAGCGACGTTTTCTACATTTTGATTCGCAATACCTGCAATAGCTTTTACAAATGGACGCATGATGAAGATTCCTTTACATAAAAAATATATGGGTTTTATTCTAGCATAAAAATGTAGAATGGAGTCATTTTAATTTATCAGGCAGGAAATTGAAGCTCTAGGTAAACAGGGGCGTGATCCGAGCCTTCGGTGTGATCGTGAATGTCGGCATCCACAATATAAGGCGTAAGCGACTTTGAGGTGAAAAAGTAGTCGATCCGCCAACCGACGTTGCGTTCTCTTGCACGAGTCCGCATCGCCCACCAACTGTAGCGTTCGGCTTCATCGGGATGCTTCAACCGAAAGGTGTCGACAAAACCAGCGTCGACCAGTTCATCCATCCATGCACGTTCTTGGGGCAGAAATCCTGAGACCTTCTCATTGTCTTTTGGGCGAGCCAAATCTATCGCAAAGTGAGCCGTGTTAAAATCGCCTGTTAACACAATGGGCTTGTCGGTTTGAGCCTGCAATGGCTTGATGTGATCTTCTAAAAAAGCGTGGTAAAAATCCATTTTGTATTGCAAACGCTCGTCGCCAGAAGCCCCGTTGGGGTAGTACATGCCGTACAAAATAAACTCGTCAAACTCTGCCATGAGCGTCCGACCCTCACAATCAAAGCGATCCACGCCAAAACCTTCGACGACATTCAGTGGTTCCACCCGAGAGTAAATGGCAGTTCCACTATAGCCTGGGCGAGTCGCATGACTGTAATACGCATGATAGCCGCCAGGGGGGTGACGCATTTCTTCGGTGAGCTGGTGGTCTTGAATCTTGGTTTCTTGCAAGCACAAGACATCGGGTGAGGTTTGATCTAGCCAGTCTAAAAAGCCCTTTTTATGAGCGGCACGAATGCCATTCACATTCCATGAAATAAGTGTGTAACGATTGCCTTGACTCATTTTTTATCCTCATCTACAAAAAAACTAAAGATGTACTAAAATATAAATGTTTAGTTGTAAAGATAAATATCTAGTCTAAAACTAAATGTTTACCCTTTGACGCTAAAGGCTTGGTTTGAAAACGAAAGATTTATTCGATTTCACCACGAGCAATTTTATCCAAGAGTTGACTCATCCGCACGCCACGCTCAAGGGAATCGTCAAACTTAAAATGCACTTCAGGCGTGTGACGCAAACGAACACGATGCCCCAAGGCTTTACGAGCCTTCGCTTGATGCGAAATTAAAATCGTCATTACTTCGTTGCGTTCATCCTCATCGTCTAAGAAAATGCTTAAATAGATTTTCGCCACACTTAGATCGGGCGTCAAATCCACTTCGGTGACCGAAATTACCAAGTCATCCAAGCGAGGATCCTTCATTTCAGTGCGTAAAATATCGCCCATTTCACGCTGAATGGCTTTACGCACACGATCGACTCGTGAAAATTCTTGTCGCTGATTCATAGTGAAACTCCTTGCTAGAGAAAGCCTCTATAATAGGCGAAATCTACACCGTCTGCCTGCTAGAGACTGGTGCGTTTACGCTCTTCTTGTTGATAACAGACAATGACATCGCCCACTTGGTGATCATGAAACTTGGCAATGGTAATGCCACATTCAAAGCCTTGAGCCACATCTTTAACGTCATCTTTAAAGCGTTTAAGCAAGTCGATAAATCCTTCGTGAATGACTTTGCCGTTGCGTTTGACTTCAATGCGTCCGCTACGAACGATTTTGCCATTGGTGACCATACAGCCAGCAACGACAACGGTTTTACCGATCGTAAAGTGCTGACGAATTTCCGCTTGACCACATTCCACTTCGATAATATCGGCATCCAACTCACCGAGCATGAGCTTTTCCACACGATCGACCATGTGATAAATAACGTCAAAGCGATGAACCACCACGCCTTCCGATTCGGCGATGCGAGCGGCGTTGGCGTCTTCACGGCTATTAAAGGCAATAATAATGGCTTTTGATGCGGTTGCCAACATGACATCCGCTTCCGTTAGATCGCCTGTGCCTGTGTGAATAATGTTGACTTGCACTTCAGCGGTGTCTAATTTCACTAAAGAACCTTGAGCCGCTTCTAAAGAGCCGTGTGTATCTGCCTTAAGAACGATACGCAATTCTTTTTTGTTTTCATCGTCTAAAGAGGTCGTTAAACCACCCGCATTTCGGGTACGAGCCGACAAACGACGCTCACGTTCTTTGGTTTGAGCCGTACTTAAACGTTGTTTAAACTCACTATGATTTTCAATCACAACCATCGTTGAACCAGAAACAGGCACTTCTTCTAGGCCTAAAATTTCAACAGGTGTTGAAGGGCCTGCTTCTTGGATGCGTTCCCCAGTGTCGTTAATCAAGGCACGTACACGTCCACCGACGGAACCCATGAGAATGCTTTGACCGACTTTGAGTGTTCCTTTTTGAACCAATACACTGGCGACCGGACCCTTACCCTTGTCTAGCTTGGCTTCAATAATGACGCCTTCCGCAGGCACATGCGGATTCGCTTTGAGTTCCAATAACTCAGACAGCAATAAAATGTTTTCAAGCAAGTCATCGACACCCAATTTTTGCAAGGCACTCACTTCAACCGTGACGACATCACCACCATATTTTTCAGACATAACGCCATGTTCCATCAATGCTGCCATGACCCGATCAGGATCCGCTCCTGCTTTGTCGATTTTGTTAATTGCCACAATAATAGGAATACCAGCCGCTTTGGCGTGGTTAATGGCTTCAATGGTTTGAGGCATAACCCCGTCATCCGCAGCAACGACTAAGATCGCAATATCCGTGGCTTGAGCCCCCCGCATCCGCATCGCCGTAAAGGCTTCGTGACCAGGGGTATCCAAGAAAACGATTTTCTGGCCGTTTTTTTCAACGCTGTACGCACCGATTCGCTGGGTAATGCCCCCTGCTTCGGTGTCGACGATATTGGTACGAATTTCACGAATAGCATCCAACAACGAGGTTTTGCCGTGATCGACGTGACCCATAATCGAAATAACGGGGGCTCGATGCACATAAGATGCATCTTCATCAGCATCCGACTTACGGTCCAGCACGTTGGCGACTTCGACTTCGCTCATATCTTGAACTTTTTTCACTTCGGCTTCGACTTCAAAGTTCTTGGCAATGTCAATCATGGCGTCAAAATCAAGGGTATGGTTAATGGTAACCATAATGCCCTTCATAAAGAGGTATTTAATGACTTCGGTGTCTTTTTGCTTCAGCAACGTCGCTAGTTCATGCACCGTAAGCGTGTGATCAAAAACCAAGTGCGTTGGCGGAATAGAGTTTTCAGCTTCTATGGCGGCCGCATTGGCGCGACGTTCCGCTTTAGAGGTTTTGCCTGATTTTTTGGCAGGACGAAGCAAGGCACTTAACTTTTCTTTTTCTTTTTCAAGTTCGCTCTTATTAATGTACTTAGAAACAGACGACTTGCCTTTGGCTTGAGGCGAAAAGCTTTTCGCCCGTTCTTTTTCTTTGGTGACATCTGGAATGAAATCAGCTGAAACGACATTGAGTTGATCGCCTGAAGGAGGTGTTGCGGGTCGATGAGGCGTATAAGGCCGGTTTTGCGTTGACTGCCCTTGAGGCGTGAGAGGAGGACGACCGCCTTGGTAGGATCTGCCTTGCCCTTGATTTTGTCCACCTTGAGTACCGCCTTGGTAAGGACGTTGTCCTTGTTGAGGACCTTCGCCTTCTTTTCGAAAAGTACGTTGATCAACAGGCTTGACCGTACCTTCTTTCGGTTGTAAGCTAGGACGCTTGACGGGAGCACCATCTCTTCCTTGACCTGTTCCCTGTGTATTTCCAGCATAATTGGGGCGGTAGCTACTAGCGGTTGTACTGCTTCGTTGTTCCGTATTACGAGGTGTTAATCCTGGTCTTCCCCCTTGGGCAGGGCGTTGTTGAGGTGAATACGTCGAAACGGTTGAACTACGAGGAGCTTGGGGCTTATTGGCTGAAGACGCAGGACGAGGAGAGGGGTTGTCCAAATTGCGAATCCTAGCGGTATAATCCACGGGCACAAGGACAGGAGCATCCTTCGCTACAGTATCAGTTGTTTCTTTAGCTTTGGTTTGAGGTGCGGATTTTTTTTCAGGAGAAAGTGTCGAAGCAGTCAAAGGGGCATCCTTTTTAGGCGCATTGGGGTTGTAAATCTTAACGGCACTTTCGTTTTTCCTAGGGGCAGGAGCCTCTGTTTTTTCAGTTGAAGGAGCTTCTTTTTTCGCAGAGGTTTCTTTTCCTTGCTCTTTTCCCTGTTTTTCATAATAGCGACGAACCCTTACCGCTTCTTCAACAGGAATAGAGCTCGAATGGCTTTTAACTTCGCTCAATTGCAAAGTCTTTTGAAGATATTCAACCAAATCCTTATTTTGGATATTCAGTTCTTTAGCGAGTTCGTAAACTCTTACTTTTGCAGTCATGTGCGGAAGCACCTCGTTTTATGTTGAATTGTGTTTTTTTTGGGGGTGATTTTGCAAGGTTTCCGTCAAGGATTCAAGGTCTTGAGGCGAAATAGACGCTCTCAAGGCATGAGCCAAATGACGACCCTTTTGCAGGGGGACTTTCGACAAGCAGTCTGATGAAGTACAGACATAAGCCGAACGCCCTTGAGTCACAGGGGGCGAAGAAGGTGTTGTCAAGCAAGTGTCTTGCCATTGAACCCAAAGCACGGCATCCGTTTTTCGTATGCGCAAGAGTGCTTGTTTCAGGTGGTAGCCACGACAGATGAAGCATCGACGTTTAAATTTACGTTCATCAGCACGCATGACATCACTTTCTTTCAAATTAAAAAATTAAGGAACAAATAAATCAGGCAGAAAAAGCAGAAGGGAGAGTTATCTCCCCCAATGCGTTATTCTACTTCAGCAGGAATGGAGGCTTCCACACCGTCTAAGACTTTTTCTTGAAGGGCTTCGGCTTCTTCGCCTCCTTCTTCAAGGGCGTCGTTTTCAGCTTTGGCACGACGGTTAAAGAACTCTTCTCTCAATCGTTGGAATTGAGAAATGCTCTTAATGTCAAGCTTAAAGCCTGTTAATTTGGCTGCCAAACGAACGTTCTGACCTTCTCGACCAATGGCCAAAGAAAGCTGTTCATCAGGCACAATAATCAAGGCTCGCTTGAGTTCAGGATCTGAATCCACACGCACTTCCAAGATGTGGGCAGGCGCTAGCGAATTGGCGATGAACTCTCCAGGATTGTCTGACCAGCGGATGATGTCGATCTTTTCGTTTCGAAGCTCGCTGACGATTGCTTGAATACGACTGCCTCGTGTGCCGATACACGCCCCTTGCGGATCCACATCGCCATCCGTACCGTGAACGGCCACCTTCGTTCGATGCCCTGCTTCACGAGCAATGGATTTAATTTCCACCAGCCCGTCTTCAATCTCAGGTACTTCAAGTTCAAAAACTTCACGAACCATAGCGGGATGAGCTTGCGACACCACAATCGTGGGCATACGATTAGAATCTTTTAATTCTAAAACATAGGCACGAATACGGTTACCGACACGGTAGTACTCACCGGGTAATTGCTCACGCGTGGGCAATAAGGCATCGTTACGTCCGATATTGACCCAAACATTACGCCCTTCAACACGTTGCACCACAGCAGGAACAACCGTATATTTCTTTTCATCAAACTCTTCTTGAATCAGCAATTTTTCTGCTTCACGAATACGCTGGGTGATGACTTGCTTCGCACTTTGAGCCGCAATACGACCAAATTCCGAAGGCGTCACATCAATTTCAAGCACATCGTCGATTTGAACATCGGCTTTAATATGGCGAGCGTCTTGCAAGGAAATCTGGTGAAAGGGATTCACTTTACGAGCTTCTAAAGAAATCGCTGCACGCTCTTCTTCGCTCAATTCAGGGCCTTCGTCTTGAGCCTCGCCGTCAACAGGGGATTCTTCAGCAAGGGCTTCAACCGCTTCTAAAGCGGCATCAATATCACCTTCAAAGGCTTCAGGCGCTTCCACATGAACCACTTTTTCAACAACAAACTTTTCTTGAAAAATGCCAATTTCGCCTGATTTTTCAACCAATCGGCATAACAAACCCTCAGTGCTCGGTAGTTTGGCATAACGGCGATACGCAGCCAGCATAGCTTCACGCAATGAATCAATAATAAATGCTTTGGGAATGCCACGTTCACGTTCGAGCTGCTCAGCATATTCTAATAGGGCGGATCCGACTTTTATCATATTTTAGGACTCCTCGTTGTTCGAGTATTTAATTGTAAACAGTTTGGCACAATGCCTTACTACCATGTTAATCAAAGCATAAATAAATGCAAGGATTCATATTTTATTCTAACACAGCATTTTATTTTAACAGCCTTATTCCTCTTCTAGTGGGAGGTCGCCTTCATCATTATCGTCGTTTGGCCATTGAATCGGCGGAGCCAAACAAATGCCCTGCCCTTCAGGAAGTTCTGAAAGAAAAAAAGTTTCGCTTTCACCTGCTTCGTTTTCTTTGGCTTGATGCTTTAGTGTGACCCGAATCTCACTGCCTTCTTCTTTCACGTCCCATAATTGTTTGGCTGCGAATAAATGAGCGTTGGCTTTCGATTCAGGCACATCCAACGGCTTAAGCGTAACCGTTTTGCCTGTGTAAAAATCGAGTTCTCGGAAGGTTTTAAGGTGACGAAACAATCCTGGCGAACTCAATTCAAGCACATAAGAATGGGCTTGAAGTTCGGCGAGATCGGCCAAGGGAGCATCCAGCAATAAAGAGGCTTCGGCACATTCGTCTAGCGTAATGCGAATGTCCTTTTTTTCAACAAAAACTTGTAGGATGAGGCGTCCTTGCGTGTTGTCGACATCAACCGCTATGGGGATGTATGGCGTTTTGGCGAGCGTTTCAATCGCCACATTTAAAACCGTTTTGCATAGGCGTTTGGCTTGGGTTTCTGTAATCTGATGTTTCATATAGGATCCTTCATTTTGGTAGAATACTTTATTATTATATCGCATCCAGCTCAAACGTCGAATAAAACGAGTGTGGGATTATTTTAAGTGACTTCTATCTTATAGACTTAAAAATATGCTATACTAAAAAAGTGATTTTTGTTTATAGAGAGAAACCCCCTATGCCTACTTTAGCCCCTTTTATTAGCGTAAGCCGTGAATGTCCGTTTACCAGCAAAGAAGCCACCACTGTCATTAGCCCGATTTGGCAAGCCGAAGGAGCGAAAGACGATGACGACAACAAAGCCGACAGTAAAACGCCTCGCTTCCCCCAAAGCCACGCCTTGGATGCCTTAAGTGAAGCCATCGGCTTTTGCATTTACAACTTTGCCCAAGAAGAAGGCTTTTCAGGAGCTAGAGCCACACAATTGATTTTACGCTTGCCTGAAAGTGAGCATTATGCCGTTAAACGTGTGATTCTGGTCGGCTTAGGCAAGCCTAAAAATGCGGATCAAGGGGCGTTAAGCAAAGCCTATGCCTTTTCTTTGAAATCCTTGCTCGGCAAAGATGATTCCTTGCATACGGTTGCTGTTTCTTTGGTGAAAAATTATGAGCGTTTTGGCGGTTCCTTGTTGAATGATGAAGACAACAAAGTGAACGTCGAAGCTGATGTCATCGCTCAAGCGGTGCTTAAAGCCTTGTATGATGCTACGTACGTTTCCGCTGAATCCTTGAAACCTGTTAAAGCTTTCAAAAAAGTGATTTTGATCACGGAGCATGTTGAAGTGGTCGAAAAGGCCTTGCCGTTTTTGACGGCTCTCAATAATGGACGTGCCTTAGCCAAAGATCTGGTTAACAAGCCAGCGAACACCAAAACTGTGCAAACCTTGGTGGATGCAGCCACTGAAATCGCTCAAGCTAATCCCGATGTCTTCACTTTGACTGTGGTGGACGATCTCGCCACGCTTGAAAAGGAAATGCCCTGCTTCTACACGGTCGCTCGTGGGAATGTCAAGAGTGATCCGCCTCGCTTTATTCACTTGGTGTACAAAGGCAAAAATGCCAGTCGCAAAGTAGCACTAGTCGGCAAATCGGTTATTTTTGATACAGGCGGTTACCAAGTCAAACCCGGTAATTACATGGTCACCATGAAAGGCGATATGGCAGGGGGAGCTTCCGTTTTAGGGACGGCTAAAGCCCTCGGCGAACTTAAGCCTGAAAACGTGGAAGTGCATATCTTTTTAGCAGCGACCCCCAATAAAATTGATGCCGATGCGATGATCCCCGATTCGATTGTGGACACGACGTGTGGCAAAAAAGTGGAGATCCGTCACACGGATGCAGAAGGGCGACTCACCTTGATTGATGCCGTCACCAAAGCCAATGAGCTGGATCCTGAAGCGATTATCACCATTGCGACTTTAACAGGGGCTGCGAAAATGGCGGTGGGCAACACGATTTGCATGATGTCTAACTCAACAAAGTGGGGTAGAATTTTAGAAGCGTCTGCCAAAGTGGGTGGAGATGCTGTTCAGTATGTCGATGTCACCCCTCTGGACTTTGAAAACATTAAATCCAAGCTGGATGGGGCAGATATTCGCAACACCAACCGTGGCAGTGAACGTGGTTTTCAAACAGCGGGTGCCTTTGTGATGAGTGGAGCCAAAGAAGGTACGCCTGTCGTGCATTTAGACATCGCTGGGGCGGATATGTTGGAAGATGAAACATCCACAGGTACGCCAGTGGCGACCTTGCTCACCTTTGTGACAGGTTTGTCCTGATTCCTGTAAACTTATAACGCCTTAGCCAAAACCGCCTCTTCTTTGGAAGAGGCGGTTTTGTTTTGAAAGTATTGAACTCCAGCACCTTTAGTCTGCTGTGGAGCATAATTTGTTTGTAATCACCAATACGTCGGTGCTTGAGGCACGGTGTAGATCGGGTTTTGAGATGCCTCACGAGGCCCCGCATATTGGAAGCTTTGTGGCTGAGGCTGTTGCGGCGCGTAGCTTTGCTGTGGTGGAGCATAGCTTGGTTGCGGCGCATAGCTTTGCTGTGGTGGAGCATAGCTCGGTTGCGGCGCATAGTTTTGCTGTGGTGGACCATAGCTCGGTTGCGGAGCGTAGCCCTGTTGTGGTGGACCATAGCTCGGTTGCGGAGCATAAGCAGGTAAAGGTGTATTATAGCTGGGTGGGTAAGGGTAAATTGTCGCATCGCCACGACCCAACATAATTTCTTTTAAACTATAAACAGGTACAGGCGATTGCCCAATGTATTGGGGTGCCATGTAGCCCATAAAACCGTCATGCCTTACGGGGCTATCATAAACGGTAGGATTATATCCCACGTTGGGATTATAGCCAGTGTAAGCGGAAACGGTGCGGGGAGGTGCTTGAAAGGTATTCCCGTACATCGAAGGTTGATTCGCTAAAGGTGAACCTGGTGGATATTTACCATAATTCATAGGGTCATTAGAATATCCCTGCGAGGGTGGAAATATCATAGCAGGTTGGCTGTATCCTTGTTGCGGAATAGATGCATAAGAATATGAGGGTGGCGGTGCCGAATAAGAGGGTGCTTGGCTGAAAGAAGATCCCGCTGGTGGCGGTGGCCAAAATTGTGGTGTGGAACTAATACTATTCATCCGTGGTGTATACTTTCTGTTGTCATCTTGATAAAATTTATACCTGTTTTCGTGAAACAGGTGGACGCTGGTTTAAATATCCTTAAATCAATGCTTAAACGAACGTGTTGTTTAATAAGTAACTCCCGTAAAGCCTAATCAAACAATTACTGAAAGCCGTTTACTGCCTAAATCTTAAGTAATAATTAAGTCCAAAATGTCTACAATTTAATAAACACAAACCTGCCAGCACAATTGCAATTTATTTACTTTTCGTTACAAAAAGAGGGCGGAAACGCCCTCTTTTAATTTACAAAATGTTCTTCAAATCATCCACATTCATCGGATGCTTGCGTCGCCAGTTGGGATGCTCATTCACCGTCCCTGGCATGTTCACCTGCGTAGTCAAGCCAAAGGCATCTTCAAGTTGTAGCATACGCAATTTGCTAGGCGTGTGAGCCAAAAAGGCATCCACCGCATGAGCGATTGCTTGGGGCAACGCTTCAGGATAGTCGGCTTGATTGTGGCTATAGCCTTCAGGCATCACATTATTATGGATCAAGGCATCCAACAAAGCTTGACGCTCAAATGGGCGAGCTGCCCATTCTTCTTCAAACTTTTCTTGGGTGGGAAAGAGCTTTAGCTCATTTCTCAAGGTAATATCTTTACCTTGCCAGTAGCTTTGCAAGGTGGGTAAATCGTGGGTTGAAATCGTCACTAACGCATTTTCAGGATAGTCTTGTGGGGCAATATATTGATTGCCTTCTCCACGTTCAAAGTAAAAAATGCGGTAACTAAAAATATTCCAGTCCATGAAGGTGTCACGCACCCAATTCGGCACGGTGCCTAAGTCTTCGCCAATTACCAAGCACTTGGCACGCTGACTTTCAAGCGCAATCAAACCTAGCAATTCATGCGACGGATAGTTCACATACGCTCCGTTTTGACCCGTTTCCCCCGAAGGAATCCAGTAGGCTCTAAACATAGCGAGGGCGTGATCAATGCGTAAGGCACCTGCGTACTTCATATTCGCACGCAACAGTTCGATAAACGGTTCAAATTGTTGAGCCTTCAACGCTTCAGGACGGATCGGCGGCAAGCCCCAGTTTTGACCCAACTGGTTGAATAAATCAGGGGGGCAACCGACCGAAGCACTCGTGCTGTAAAGCGAACGGTTCATCCACACATCGGCGCCGCCAATGCCAGAACCTACGGCTAAATCCATGTACAAGCCGACATCCAAGTGGCGTTCGTCGCAGTGATGAGCCACTGCGGTGAGCTGTTCATCCATTAAAAATTGTAAGTACGCAAAGAACTGCACCCGTTGATTCAACCGCACGGCAGCAGTTTTCACTTCAGGGGAATCAGGGTTTCTAAAGGCCTCAGGCCAAACGGGCCATCCCCACAGGCTGGCGTCCTTGTTGTTGAAATCTTCAGAAAGTGCTTCGTACAAGGCGAGTTTGTGCAAGGCATCGCCTTCACGTTTCATAAAGGAAACATAGGCTTTGGCACGAACCGTGTCTTTTGCCAAGTGGTTTTCATTAAAACTCTGAAACATCGCTTCTAAAATCGGACGCTTTAAGTCCGCCACTGTTTCATAATCCACCAACTCCGTATTACGAGCGGATTCAATTACGTTTTTGTTTTGATTGTAAAGCAATTGAGCCACATCCGACTGATGAAAATCGACGCTATTTTGTGGATGAATGTACAACCAGTTCAAGAACAAACGACTCGAAGGCGAATAGGGGCTAATCGCCGAAGCGTCATGGGGAAAGACTTGGTGCAAGGGGTTTAAGCCAATGGCAGAAGCCCCCACTTCCGCAATGGTATCGACGAGGTGGTGAAGGTCGTTGACATCGCCGATGCCGTAATTCTGCGAGCTTTTAAAGCTATACAATTGAGATGAAACGCCCCATACCTGATGCTGTTGCATCGCTGCAGGGATGTACGCATGACGAGGGGTCACGGCAAGCTTGCTTTGCACCAAACGCTCCCCACGATAGTTGAGTTCAATCTGGTGATAGCCTTGAGGTAGTTCGGCTTCAATGTGCCAATGCCACGCAAAACGTAGTTCTTTGTTTGAAAAAATCAAGCCGCGGCGTTCAAAACTTTTTTCGTCCACCTTGTTGAGGGGGTTCAACGCCACTTGCCCTGTATAGACCTTGCCGTTTTCATCCGTTATTTTCCAGTCGAGGGGGGACTTGGGCATGAAGTTGAGTTGAATACGAAGGGGTTGTATATCCCCTTGACGCCACACCGTCATAGGAGCCAAGACAGGCTTCCACTGTGCTTCTTCCCATTCAGCCAAGCGCTGCTTAGCCGCCGAATCCGTATCGCAAGGGCTTACGCCTAAGGCGTTTAAGACTTTTTCTAACGCATAGGGCGATGTTTGCTGCACTTGATTAAAGGCATCGGTGAACTCAAGGGAAATACCGTAGGCTTGAGCCAATACTTGCAAGGGGGTTAGGCGAATTTGAACAGCAGAGGTCATAGGTAAAAGTCTTCTTTCTCTCGATATATTGATAGTATACAACCATTATAGGTTTTGAGAAAGCCCTTCTGCAATCGTCTGCTTGGTGGGTTTCGTTTTGGATGTTTGGGAAGTGATTTTTTAAGATTGTCTGTTTTTTGGATTTTTTGCTCCGTTTTTAGCTGGTGACGTCAGAGACCTTTGCTCGCACAAAGGTTCTCCGACACCTCTAAATGCGCTTAAGGGATGGAGGGTCTTGGTCGCCCCCCTCCCTTAAGAATCCCACCCCTCTCGCTTTCCCTCCGTTCCTGCCGTCCGCAAAATGTCTCGGAAGCCTCGCATTTAGTGCGTTGTCGGCAAGTCTTCTGTCGGTCATTGCGAGCGTAGCGTGGCATCACAACTTTGGCAATAAGCATTATGTGGAGACCCTAGCCATAAATGAGAAGCAGGTCTATAATATAAAGTATCTAAACAATTTTTGTTTACCTCTTATGCAATCTACAATGTTTCGGGAGCCTCCACTATGCTTGAGTCTGCTATTTCTGATGTATTTCACCCTTTTGAAGAAGATGATGAAAGTATGGTAGCGTCTCGTCCTAAATTTGATGAAATGCTCAACCAGCTTTCGGCTCACACAGGCTTATTTTCTCGAGCCACCTTCCAAAACATCTACGGATCCCTCATCCGCATGGTGCGAGATCAACAAATCAACGGTGTCGTGATTCTTCGCACCCTCAAAGACGACACCTTTAACATGCTGAGCCTGCCCCTTTACAATATGATGGGCTTGCACGTCTTCAACTTGGATCAATGTGAATCCAATATTTCTGAAAACCTTATTTCCCCCACTGTTGGCTTTATGCTCTTATTGAGCGACAAATTGAGTGCGGTGGTACATTGGAATTCAGAAACGTCGCAAGCCTTTCGCATGGATCAAGGCGGTTGGAGCTTCAACCCTGCGGATGTGCGTAATCTTTCCCTGTATTTGGCAGAATGGTTGGGGCATGACCCCTTGCATCGAGCGGTGGAACACGCCCCCTTTGACGCTCGGCACGACGATAAGCTTTCCTTGATTGTTTCTTCGCTCTTGTCGAACTTGGAAAATCGTAACCGAGAATTGACCTTGGCGTTGGAACGTGAAAAGGAATTGTCTCGTCGTATGGCGGAACAAGAACGTATGGCAGCGATCGGGCAACTGTCTAGCGTAATTGCTCATGAAATACGTAATCCTCTAGGGTTGATTTCCCTATATGCAGAGATTGTCCAAGGGCAGCTCGGGCAGCTCGCTATAACCGCCGATGTCCCCGATACCTTGCATAAAAACCTCGATCAAATCAAGGATGCCACCGCTCATTTGGAAACGATTTTAAGTGAACTCACCCAGTATTCTCGACCCCTTGAACTACAGTATGAAAGCGTGAATCTTCAGAAATTTGTGGAAGACGTTTGCGAGTTTTATCGTCCTAAATATGAAGAAAAGGGCGTGGTATTGAACGTTGAAATGCAATTTAGCAAAGAATCGCTGGATGAAAAAGGCTTGCTCGTTTCGGTGGATGCGGGTCGCATGCGTCAAGCCGTCATCAACCTTCTGAAAAATGCCTTAGAAGCCACGGAATCTGGCAAGAAAGTGACGGTGTCTTTAGCCAGCCGTAAGGATGACACGCATCTGTATATTAAAGTCAAGGATGAAGGCGTGGGTATTCCTGAAGACAAGGTTGAAAAGTTGTTTACGCCGTATTTTTCAACCAAGGCGACAGGCACAGGCTTGGGCTTGGCCTATATTCGTAAAATTATGCAGGCCCATGAAGGCACGGCGAAATTGTTGTGGTCTGAACAGGGCAAGGGGACGACCATGGCGTTGCTGTTGCCTCGTAACGTCTCCGCTAGATAATCGCTATACAGTTTTTCGTTGACTAAGTCGCCATTGTATCAACGTCAAAACGGCGATAATTGTGAAGATAATAAAGCCTAACGCCGTGGCTTGACCGATTTCAAAACGCTGAAAAGCGGTTTCGTACAAGGCATACGCCAAAACCGTGGTGGCTCGATTTGGGCCGCCTTGGGTCAGCAGATAAATGGCATCAAAGGCCTGTAACGCATGGATCGTGGTCATCATGCCGACCAGTTCAACTGTTGGCATGAGCTGTGGAAGCGTCACCCACCACCATTTTCGCAAACCAGACGCTCCATCTAGTGTCGCCGCTTCGTCGATATGCTGGGGCAAGGCTTGCAAGGCTCCCAAAATCAGGAGCATATTATAACCTGTCGCCTTCCACACTTCCAAGCTCATCACGGCAACTAACGCCGTATTCGGCGTAAAAAGCCATGCAATGGGGCTTTTAAGTAAACCCACGGCTTGCAGGCTACTATTCAATAAGCCTTGCTCAGGTTGAAAAATCCACATAAAAATAAGGCTCGCTGCCATGGCGGGGGTCACATAAGGCAAGAACGCCAACACTTGAAAGATCCGCTTACCACGAGTGATGCGATGCAAGGCTGTTGCAATCACAAGCGAAAAAAGCAGTTCGAAAATCACCACGCCCCCCACATACCAAGCGGTTTGACGAATCGTTTGAAAAAAAGCTGGCGATGCGAGAAGCTGGTGATAGTTTTCTAGCCCCACCCACTGCGGAGCCTCCAAAAGGTTCCAGTGCTGAAAGCTCAAATAAAAGGCGTAAAAACTCGGGATGTAATTCAAGCAAAAAAGCCCTAGCACAACAGGCACGATAAAAAACGCAGGCATCCAGCGGTTGAAATTAAGTCGAGCATCAAGACGCATCAGGCATGGCTCCCTTTATTTGAGTATCTTCGAATGCATGTTGCAAACTCAAATCAGGCGTGTTGAAATAGGCGTCCATCGCCGAATTCAGCGATTGCCCTAGGCTCGTCCAGTTCTTGGGGTAAGCACTCGGCACGCCTGTGGACATCGCCGTGATAAAATAGTCGGCATGCTGGGGGGATTGCCCCCGTTGTAAGAAGGCATCACTACTGGCGAGTGCTTGGCGAGCAGGGACGATCAAGCCTGAATGCACCCAAGCCTTTTGAGACGTTGCACTGCTTAAAAAACGAGTGAGGGCTTCAGCGTCTTTGAGGTGTAGACTACGACGACTCAGGGCATAGCCTGTCGAATCAATCCCCACACGAGAACCTGCCTTGCCTTGGGGGAAGGGGAGGACATCCCACTGAAACGTGGCTTTCTCTCGAAGAAACGGCACGCTCCAACGACCGCTCAAGAAGAAGAGAAGCCGTCCTTGTAGGAAAAGATCGCTCATGGTGGTGTTGCCGATTTCGTGGCGATCGGGGGCAAGGTGAGGCGTATACCGAAAGGCCTTGTAATCCTCTAGTGCTTTGATCGCATCGGCATTGAGTTTAAGTGCTTGGTTTTTGAAAAGCTCGCCTCCTTCACTCCACACGAAGGGGAGCCAAAACAAGGCAGGGGCTTGGTAGAAACTGACCGTCCATGTTTTAGGTTGACGGTGCAAGTCCGCCACAGATTCCGCAATCTTGGGCAAATCGTTGAGATGCCACGACGGCTTCACTAAGCCTTGTGCTTGTGGAGCCAAGCGTTGAAGCAAGTCTTGATTGACGTACACCACGAGATTCGACACATCCCGAGGCACCGCACACAGCGTGCCGTCAGGAGCCGTCATGCTTCTTAAGGCGGTAGGGAAGAAGGCGTTTCGTTCATGGTGAATGAGTGGGGACGCATTTTCAAGCAAGCCTGCTTGGCAGAAACGTTGGACATCCAAGCTATTGAGCATCATGACATCAGGCGTTTGATTGGAGGCGATCAACATTTGAAGGCTTTGCGTGTACAAGTCAGGCATGTAGCGAATCTTCACATGCAAGGTAGGGTGAGCTTCTTCAAAGGCGTGGACTTGCGTTTTGAGGGTATGAAGTTCTTCTAACGTTCCCCAAGAGCTAAGGGTTAGGGTGGTTTGGTCCTTTGGCACGCCCCCTAAAAAGGCCTGCCACGACTGGTACGCCATCCACAGCAGGCTAAAGATCAAAAGCATCCCCAACATAACCAAAAGGGGAGGCTTTCCTTGAAAAAAGGGGAGGGTCTTAAATGTAGTCATTTGCATAGAGTTTAGTATAGCAGAAGACGTCCCACTGATACAGTATCTTGTCCCCAAAACGCTTGCACATTTTCAATCAGATAGGGTAGACTGTAATAAAGTTATAAAAACAATTGAATGAATATATCCAACTGATCATTCATAGTTTGAAAGGATTCCCCCCTCATGCACCTTACGCTTCTACAAAAAGTGGCTTACTTCACCATGGAAATGGCGATCGATCAAAGTTTTCACACCTATTCAGGTGGTTTGGGCTTTTTGTCAGGCTCCCACATGCTGTCTGCTGGTAACTTGGGCTTGCCCATGGTGGGCGTAAGCATCCTGTGGAAGCAAGGCTATGGCGATCAATACATCGACGAAAACAACGAAATCCAGATCAAATACATCGATCGTTCCTACGATTTCCTCGTCGACACAGGCGTCACGGTGGATGTCACCATTTACGGCGAAGAAGTCAAGGTGAAACCCTTCTTGCTTGAACCCAAGACCTTCGGCACCTGCCCTTGCTACTTCTTGACTACCGACCTGCCTGAAAATCCTCAGCACGTTCGGGACTATTCCAACAAGCTTTATGATTCAGACGAACGGGTTCGTGTCGCACAAGAAATCATCTTGGGTGTGGGGGGCGTTCGTGCTTTGTCCGCCCTTTCTGTGAAGTTTGACACCGTGCATATGAATGAAGGGCATGCCTTGCCTGCTGCCTTTGAACTCCTTAGAATGTACGGCAATAACTACGATTTAGTGCGTTCAAAGTTAGTATTCACAACGCATACGCCTGTGCCTGCTGGCAACGAGATTCACCCTGTCGATTTATTGCTCGATGCGGGCTTCTTCGTCAATACGCATCGGGACGAAGCCTGCCGTTTGGGTGGCGATCACTTCTCACTAACGGTAGCTGCCTTGCGTTTAAGCCGTCTCGCCAATGGCGTTTCTCAACTACACGGAGAAGTCGCCGCCGATATGTGGAAGTGGGTGCAAGGACGTTGCAACATTCACGCCGTGACCAACGCCACGAACTTAAAATACTGGCAGGACGAACGCATCGCCAACGCCAAAACGGCGGATGAATTGCTTAGCACCAAGAAAGTCATGCGTAAAGAATTTATCGAATTCGTCAATAAAGAAGCAGGCACCAAGCTGGATCCTGATGTGTTCACCATTGTGTGGGCAAGACGCTTCACTGCTTACAAGCGTGCGGATCTCATTTTTAAAGACATGGCTCGCATTAAGCGTTTGCTCGATTCTAAAAAGCTTCAAATCGTTTTTGCTGGTAAGTTTCACCCCAAAGACACATGGGGACGTGACACCTTTAACCACGTGATTGCTTTGTCTAAAACGATGACAGGCGTGGCGATTTTACCTGGTTACGAACTTGAACTTTCGGGTCGCATGAAGCGTGGCGCCGATTTGTGGCTCAACACGCCGCAACGCCCCTTGGAAGCCTCAGGCACATCGGGGATGTCCGCCAATTTCAACGGTACTTTGCATATGTCCACCGATGACGGCTGGGCGGTGGAAGGCACCTTTGACGAGTATAACGGATACATCATCAACCCTGAAGGCACTAGCGGAAATGCCAGCGATGCGGAGTTGCATCAACGGGATTATGAAAGCATGATGAGTATTATTGAAGACCGTGTCTTGCCGACCTATTATGATCACCCACAAAAGTGGGCGGAATTGATGCAGCGTGCGATTCAGTTTTCGTCCTTGTACTTTGACAGCGATCGTATGGCGATTGAATACTATACGTTCTTGTATCAGCCCGCAGCCTTGTAAGGCTTTAGCTTCCTAGCTTGTTGCCTGTATAAATCATATGAATGCCATTGATAAAAGGTTCATATCCTTTTTGACGGAGTACTCTTTTTTGCTCTTTAGTTAATACTTCTAAGTTATTTTGAGTCTCCTGTTTATAGCTTTGGTATAGCTTGTCCATTGCTTCCGTTTGGCTTTGATTTGCCTCGTATTTTAATGTTGATGCAGAAGGCTCAAATCCCATTTTTCTGTAAAACTCATAAGGACTACTTGAACTATTTTGAGCTAGTAGACGTATTCTTTGCTGATACCCTAAGTCTCGACTTCTTTGTAAAGCGGCATCGGTCATAGCCGTTCCAAAACCTTTCATATTTTCGGGATTTTTTTGACCTGTAAAAAGTTCTATAATCTCAAGGTTTTTTGCTTCTGTATTGTTGCTGTACTTAATACGACCTAAGTTTAATACTTCACCTTGATCATTTAGCATAGCCATATTAAGGTATTCATCCGTATAAGTCATGTAAACGGGCGTATCTTTTCCGTTTATTTGAATGGTCGATTTTTTCATAAATTGAGCATCTTGGTAAGCGGGCAGTATTTTTTGTTCAATCTTTTGAATTTCGGCATCGTCAAGGGCGTCATAAGCTTGATTTTTTGAAACAAGGCTTGCTCTGTCAAAAGAATTAGCAGTATCAAGCGGTTCTGTGATTTTTGGTGGAGTTGGGACGGCATCGGGAGGCTGAACTTCAGGTACCTTAGCAGAGGGGTGCGTTGGAATAATCCCCTCTCCATTCGTCATAGGTCTATTTACAGGTACAAGCTCCTGTACTTGAGTTTTTGGTATTTTTACCTCACTCGCATCTTTACGTAGAAACTTCCAGCCCTCATCCACGAGCTTACCGATATTTTTATGTTGCCAAATCGCCACAGCCGTTGTGGTTAAAGCGGCAGCAGTGGGTAAAATCCACCCATTTTCATCTGTCTTGGCTTGGGAAGGAGCTGTTGTATTTAGATTGGGCGTTGCTTCTTGAAGCACGTTACTTTGTACAGGGGGAGGATTCACCGTATTTAATTCTGAATTACTAGAGTAACCCACTGTTGGTGGTGCCGTTTGGTAGGAATAAGGCGTGTTGTTGAAGTTTGAATAATCTGCCATATATGTTTCTCTATTGATGTGGTTGTCCTTATAAGCATAAAACCTTTTTTGCCTTTTTTTGACTCGTTTCGTAACGGAATGTTACAAGCGATTGAAGCAACGTTTCACTTACACCGATACCTTTCACATATACCAAGATATTCCCATAATGTTCGATAGATGAAACAGGCTATGAGGCTATTCTAGGAGCTTATGTTTTTTTGTGCGGGCGTGTAGTGAGACCTACATAACCAAACAAAAAAACCTGTGCGACAACGAACAGACCATAGACCGTTTTATATAGCGAACATTATAACAAGTCGTCAGTCCCCCAACCCTATGTAGAAAGTGACCATAATCATGATGCCTATTTATAATCCTCCTCCTCAAAGTTACCAGCCTTATCAACCTTACCAACCCTATACACCTCAACAGCCGATGCCTATTTATAATCCTCCTCCTCAATCAGCACCTATTTACTATGCACCGCCTGTTTACACGCCACCTTCTTACGTGCCTTATTACCCACAACAAAAAAGCGTTTATTTAAGTTCTGAAGGCGATCAAGCCACAGGATTCGTCGCCGATGCCTACTACAACAAGTTCCCCATTGCCGATGCTAAAACCCAATGGAAAAACTACACGGTTAGTTCGCTTGATGATGTTTCTAAAACCTCAACAGGTAGCGATGTGAACAAAATCTACTATTGCAACCCAGGAACTACCCCCACTTATGAAGGCGGTGTGGCGGGCGACCCTGAAGTTTACAAGTTAACAGGCACCAGTAATCACGAAGGTACATTTCATCCGCCAAGTGGTACAACAGTGCGTGTCTATGCCGACAACGGCCTAGTCATTAACAATAAGTACGAAGACATCAACGTCACCGATCGTAAAGACAACGTCGCTGCCACTGAAAGTAAAGCCACGATTACTGACCCTAAAACGGGTGAAAAGCATAGCGTTTTACTGTCTGATGGGCAAACCAAGTACATTGACCCTAAGGGAAAAGTCACGGTGTTTGACCCCAATTCAAAAACGCCGTTGATTATCGGCGATCCTAAAGATCCGCTTGCCAAGTTGGAAATTAAATCAGGCAATCCGGGTGATGTACCTGTCACCTTGACGCACTTCGAGCGTTTTGATCCAGCCACGTTGAAAGCTTTACAAGACAAGGGTGTGGATCCTGCTTATGCCGCGACCTTGCGTAGTGAAAATGAAATCCGCTGGGGCAACCGTATTGCGGATGGCAAAGGTAAAACGGAGCGTGCCGCCGCAGGGACGAAAGATCCTGTTTACTTGAATCAATACTATGATTTACATGTGGTGAATAAAGGCAATACATGGTCGAAAACACCTGGTCAAACACCTACTTATCCACCTGTGACACCTTATAATCCGTATACGCCGTACATGCCTTATAATCCACCGACGTATACACCCCCGACCTATACGCCGCCTAGCACGGATTATAATACACCGCCCACATCAACAGATTACAATCCTTTACCGATTGCAACTAATGAAGATCCTTATGCAGCGGTGCAAAACAATTACGGTAATACGCAACCGAATGCTTATGATCCGTACCAAGGGTATAATCCTTACCAACCTGTGTACGCTCCACCTACGATGTACATGGATCCCTACCAGTCTTATAACCCTTATCAAGCGTACAATCCTTATCAGCCTATGTACGCTCCCGCTCCGATGTATTATGATCCTTACCAGGCGTACAATCCTTATCAACAAATGTATGCCCAGACTTACGATCAGAATACCGCTTATCCCCAACAACAATACCCCCAACAATACACGGGCTATGCCCAGTAAATCCCCCCAGCACTCCCTGAAAGAGCCACACGCCTGCGATTTGTATCGCAGGCGTGTTTTTTAGGTACTTTGTTTTTATCCTAACACTTGACCAATTTAGCGAATTGTAATCCAGTAAAGTAGATGAGCACACATAGCCACGTAAAATAAAAACCGCATAATAAGAGAGTAAGGTTTTGTATGGAGTTGTTGAAATGACTGATAGTGAAGATTTACGTAAACGGGTTGTTAGTTTTGTTAAAAATGGAGGCCTGTATAGAAATCCCGAAAAAAGCGAATACTTGAGAGATGAAAAAGGCTTACCTGAATTTAGGGCGAATCACCATATTTTGAAGCTAAATCCTGAAAATCATTAAGATGACTGGTTCTAAATGAAAAATGGTGGGTCTAGAGGGACTCGAACCCCCAGCCAAGAAATTATGAGTTTCCTGCTCTAACCATTGAGCTATAGACCCGCTTAACCTTGATTATCTATCATCCATAGAAAATGACAAGCCGTTTATTTAAATCAAAACGCCCCCACTCTGTTTAGAAAGAGCAAGGGCGTTACTTAAAAATTTAGACTTAAACCTAGGCGGGCGTTTAAGCATTACCTTTGAGAGCCAATTTATCTGCGACTGCCAAGTCTTTAAGTTTTTCAGGTGCTAACTCTCCTAATTTAGCACTGTTCGTTACGGGACCAGCAAACTGAAGAGGAGGTACTTCACCAAATAAGCCTTGAGGGGTCTTCGCTAGTGCTTGTGGTGAACCTCCAGGGGTTAAGTTTGAAGGCATCGGAGCTGGTGGAGCGGGAGCAATGGATGCTGCTGTGTTTGCTACAGGAGCGGCAGGAGGCACTATTTTTGCAAGGGATGGGAATTGAGGTAAAGCATTTAAATCCATGGGGTATATTTCCTTTATTTTTCTTCATTAATCTAGGGGGTAACAGGGAGTTTTGAGAGAAGATTTTGTGTTTCTCTCGTATTTTTATAAAAACAAATGTATGGACGCAATTGCTTTTTCGTAACAACCGTTACAAACGACGTGTTTTAAGGCTTCCTACCCAAGGTCCAAATGTTGAGCTGTCACACCAGCGAAATACGGGGCATACAAAAACGAATGCACCTGTTCCCCCACAAAAGATTCGCCCACGTTTTCAAGCTTCACGCTCAAGCTATTAAACGTAACATTATAGACGCTAAACTCTTCCCCCAAATGCAAGTTTAAACTTTGCATTTGCTGATGCCGAACGTCTTGCACGAAGAGATCGGACGCTTCGGATTCTTCTCCACGGTTTACCATAAGCGTTAACACACGCCCTTGCTGTTGCATGGCCATTAGTCGAGCAAGTTCTCTAAAAACGGTGAAGACTTGAGCAAAGCTATCTCCACAGGCATCCATAAACGTTTGACCGTGTAGTGAAGACGGCGAGCTTTGGCTTTGCGACTGTTCATCCGTAAGAAGCGGAGGCATTACATAAAGTAGTCGATCGATATGGTGAAAACGCTTTTTGAGTTCTTGTAAACCCAGCATCACGCTTTGTTCACTGCGTAAATGGATGTCTAAGGGAAAAAACGCCTGCCCTGCGAAACAAGTCGTCCATTCGTTTAAGTCACTGCCTAAACCAACAACGCTTACCCCTGCGTTTAAGCTTGCTTGAATACATGGTAAATACGTCTCATTAAAAGGAGGTAAAACCATTAGCGTGACTAGCGGTCGCATGAGCGAACCCCCCTTTCTTTTCGGCATGAAATGTGCCGGCCTTTTACTTACTTGATTTCAGTGGTATATATCGTTTTGGGGGTGTTGCTCCCTTTTAACAAATACATACCCATTAGTGTGGTTTCTAAAGTGTACTTTAAAGCAGCAGGTTTGCCTTTCACGAGCTTATAGCCTGTGGGTTTTATTTTTTCATTCCACTGTCTTAAAAAACTTTCAGTACACATCACTTCGCCTTGAGCCTGCAAATTACATAGTAAGACGCTGTCTTTAAATAGTTGATACACCTGCTGAGTATCGTCTTCATCAATCACTGGCACATAATCAAGGGCAAGGGCATATTGACTTTCAGGAACTCCTGCTTTTTGTATAGCCTGTAACACGAATTGTGCGTAAGCGACGACTTCTTCAAGCGTTTGAAATGCAATTAAACAATAGCCGGCTTCTTTATAAATACACCGTGCCTTGTATTGCGAAAAACGTTTAATTTCTAAGCTCAAGGGGGTTAATGCGGTTTCTTCAGGTACGCGTAACGCCAAAATCGCTGTATGCGGAATGGTTTGTTCAATAGGAGAGGGGGCTTTTTTCTGTTTGACGACCTCTTGAGCGTCTTTTTCAATATGAGTATTTCTAGAAACATACGTTCCCATTCTACTGCCTAAGGCTTGTAATAAGGACGACAAAAACAGTTCCGCCATACTAGTTAAAAACAGATTGATTGCCTCTGTAGGAAGAAAGAAGTTGAGCGGGAAGGCGCCCCAATAAATAATGAGAGACCCTATTGTGGGGTCAAAAACGTGATAAACCACCCCTGCCCAAGCCAAAAGGGTAGCCGCCCCTAAAATACTCAAGACTTGAACACTTGTTCTGATAATAGGCGTAGAATGTTTAATCGTCATGTATAAAACGTACATAAGAAAGTGGTACCCTGCAATTAACCAATAGGGAATGGTATTTCGTTCCCTTTCGACCCATTCTAGCTAAAGCTTCAAGGCATCCTCTTTTTGTTGCAGATGATTACTAAGCATTTAGCCAACTTAGAAATTCAGCTTCGTTCATCACAGGCACACCTAAAGCTTCGGCTTTGGCGAGCTTGCTTCCTCCCCCTTCGCCCGCGATTAAGCCCGTCGTCTTCGCCGAAATACTGCCACTAACTTTTGCCCCCAAGGCTTCGAGCTTGGCTTTGGCTTCGTCACGGCTCCAGCCACTTTGGGTGAGCGTACCTGTTAGCACATAGGTCTTGCCTTCAAGAGGCAAACCTTGTGCAGGGGCTTGTGCGGATGCCCTTTCATACCGTGCTAAAATCTGATGCACCACCGCACGCATGGCATCATTCCCCAAGGCATTTAAAATATAGGCTTGATGCGTTTCTTTCTTGAGCTGTTCAACTATCGTGGCTTGCGTGAAAAGCGTTTGCTCTTTAAATAATTGAAACCCCATGGCGTTGGCTAGATTTTCAAGCGAGCTTGCCCCCAAACTTTCCCACCCATAATGCACCTTAAACGCATTAAGCAAACCTAGCGTTAGTTTAGCTTCAGGCAATCCCCCTAGTTTCCACGGCTGTTCTGGGGTGACGGCGTCTTGCGTAAGAGCAATCAGCTGAGCCAGTTCCGCTTGCATGGCTGGAGCCTCTAACGCCGTGACGATCTTCTTCGCCCCTTCAACCGTGATGCCCTCAAAAATAGCGAGTTCCAACCAGTGCAAGTCCTTCAAGTGAGACAAGCTCCCGATGTAGCCTTCTAGCGTTTTGGCGAGTTCAATCCCCAAATTCGGCAAGCCCAAGCCATGCAAGTATCGCCACAAGGGTTGTTTTAGGCTGGCTTGAAGTCCATTAAAGAGTTTGTTGGTGGATTTCGCTTGAAAGCCTTCAAGAGCATTCACCGCTTCAAAGCTCAAACGGTAAAGATCGCTCGGATGCTTGACCGCCAATTTATCCACCAATAGCGACACGGTTTCTTCGCCCAAGCCGTCAACATCCAAGCATCGTTTAGACGCCCAATGCGTGAGCGATCCTTTGACTTGGGCGGGGCATCCCATGCGGTTGGGGCAGAGCAAGCCTGTTTTGTTTTCAGATTCCACCAAAAGTGTTTCGCAATCAGGGCAATGCGTGGGAATACTCGTGGGGGCTTGGCGAGCCTTACCTTCGACAAAAACCCCTTTCACCTTCGGGATAATTTCCCCTGCCTTAAAAATACGAACGCTATCGCCCACTCTTAGGTCGGTGGTTTCAGTGCCTACTTTATCTAAAACAGGCAAGCGTTGGAGCTGTTCCGTATTATAGAGGCTCGCTCGTTGTACCAGCGTACCAGCCAGCAGAACGGGTTCCATAATGGCAACAGGGGTAATGGCGCCTGTTCGCCCGACGCTGTACTCAATGTCCAAAACCGTGGTTTCCGCCACATCAGGCGTAAACTTGTACGCCACCGCCCCACGAGGCGATTTTGCGGTATAACCCAAGGCTTCAAAGGCTTCTAAATCGTTCACCTTGACGACCGCTCCATCCGTAGCGACTTCAAAGTCCACACGATCCGCATCCAGCCGTTGGATTTCTTGCCACGCTTCTTCCAAGCTAGAACACAAACGACGGTGGGGATTCAACTTAAAACCCAAGACGGCTTGCATCCAGTGTTGCATCGCCCAAAGCGTTTGGGGGGCATCGGTAAAAGTCTCGTCTAAAATCGTCGCACTAAAGAAGTAGGCATCCAGCTTGCGTTCGGCGACCAGCTTTGAATCGAGTTGCCTCAAGGTACCTGCCGCCGCATTACGAGGGTTCTTAAACAGCTCCAGCCCTTCCGCTTCACGACGGGCATTCAGCTCATTAAAGCGGTTCATCGGCATCAGCACTTCGGCACGCAATTCCAAACGCTTAGGAACCGCGATGCCCCCTTGCCGTGGGATTTTAAGCGGAATACTCGCAATCGTCCGGATGTTCTGCGTGACATCTTCCCCAGCAATGCCGTTGCCTCGGGTGGCGGCACGAACCAGCAAGCCGTTTTCGTAAAGCAGGGTCATTGCTAAACCGTCGAGCTTGCCTTCCACGACAACCCCTTCAGACGCTTCCACCCCCTTCAGCTTCGCATACCAGTCCTGCAATTCCGCTTCATTATACACGTTGTCCAAACTATACAACCTGACAGGATGCGTGACCGTTTCAAAGGCATCGAGCGGTACATCGCCGACCCGCTGCGTCGGGCTTTCAGGCAACACCAGCAAGGGATTTTCTCGTTCAAAGGCAAGCACTTGTTGATACAAGGCATCATAGACGGCGTCTTCCACCGTAGGATTGTCTAACACATAATACTGATAAGCCCAGTCGTTGAGCTGCTTAACGTGACTTTCGTAAGTGTTGGAATCCATAATTGAACCTGCCGTAAAATATTTCTAATTTTTTCTATTCTAGCACTAAAGACTTTGTGATAAAATAAAAATCACTTGTGAAGCCCCACCCCTCAAAAGGACGCCCCATGATCTCGCCTCGACCCTCGAATGAAGATCCCTTCAAAGATTATGACCCCCAAGCCTGCTTTGACACCTTGAGCAATGTGGATGCTCCGCTTCACTTGCGGATGAACGCCTTGGTGCAGATCGTGCAAGGCAACAGCGTCGATGCTCTTATGGCGTTGCTCCCCTTATTCGACGCCAGCTCAGAGATGGGACTCGAAGTCCGCCAAGCCCTTGCCATCGCCTTTGGCGAATGGGCGAGTGAATCCGCTACAGAAGCCTTGTTGTCGTGTTATGACAACGAAGCCGAACCCAAAGCCTTGCGATTGGTCGCCCTAGAAGCCCTAGGCAAAACCCAGCATACCAAAGCCTTAGACTGCTTAATGAAAGCCTTGTTGCATGAAGACAATGACATTTTCGGCACCGCTGCCGATGCCTTGGAACATTTTGGGCAGGACGCCATACCTGAACTAATTCTCATGCTTCAACAAGGCAAAGACGACATTCAGTGTATTGCGGCGTGGCATTTGGGCAAGCTAAAAAATCACTTGGCGATTGCACCATTGGTCACCATTCTAGATTCACATGAAACTCCTGATGTTTTGGCCTTGTGTGCATGGGCATTGGGGCAGATCGGCGAAGCTCGTCGAGAGGTATTGCAAGCCTTGCAAGCGAAGCAGGATCATCCTACAGAAGAGGTGGCTCAACGAGCGAAGGATGCGCTCATTAAAGTGCGTCGTAATTTGAATTAAACTTGTTTTTTTTTCTGTTTTAGATAAACTGTTAAGCGTAGTGAATATGCTGATGTAGCTCAGTCGGTAGAGCAACGCATTCGTAACGCGTAGGTCGCAGGTTCGATTCCTGTCATCAGCATTCTAATCAACCGCATTGGGGGGCTTTACATGACAGAAGAAGAAAAAGGGTTTGATTCAACAACGCTTTTAGACTTGCCTGAACTCCCCGATTTTGAGCCTGAACCTGACCTGCAAGCACGAGGTTCGCTTGCCGAAAAAGCCAGTAGCTCTGCCGATGATGCTCGCCTCCTAGACGACACCGATTACAGCTTTTTCGACCGTATTCCCCCTCATGCCCTTGAAGCCGAACAAGCCGTTTTAGGCGGTGTTCTCATCGAACCTGATTCGCTGATTCGTGTCGTAGATGTCTTGAGAGAGCATCACTTTTACCGGCCTAGCCACCGTCTGATTTACAAAACGGTGTGCCATTTGTTTGAAAAAGGGCAGCCTGTCGATCTCATTTCCGTGTCCGAAGTCTTGAAAAACCAAGATCTTCTTGAACACGTCGGCGGACGATCTTATTTAAACGATCTCGCCCTTGCCGTGATGACCACCGCCAATTTAACTTATTACGCCACCTTAATTCGAGACAAAGCCTTGCAACGCGCCTTAATCAAAGCAGGGGCGGAAGTCGTGCGCTCAGCGTATGAAAGTGAATCAGCGGAACTGGCGATCGATGAAGCCCAGCAAGCTGTGTTTGCGGTGGCTCAACATAATATTTCAGACAACCTCACCCCGATTGAAAGCATTTTACCCAGCACTTTTCAACAAATAGAAGAACGCAACAACAACAAGGGTAGCCTTATGGGTGTGGCGTCTGGTTTTTATGATTTAGACAACTACTTGTCTGGCTTTCAACAAAACGATTTACTTATTTTAGCGGCCCGTCCTTCCATGGGAAAAACGGCGTTGGTCTTAAACTTGGTGACCCATGTTGCCATGAAAGAAAAGGCCCCTGTTTTATTTTTTAGCTTGGAAATGAGCAAAGAACAGCTCGTTCAGCGGATGCTCTGCGCCGAAGCGGAAATTGATGCCCAACGTATTCGCACCGGCGACATCAGTGAAACCGATTTTTCAAAACTCGCTGCAGCCATGGGACGATTGGGTGACTCTCCTATTTTTATTGACGATACGCCAAACATGACCGTCATGGATATGCGTGCCAAAGCACGCAAGTTGATGATTGAACGCCAAAATGAACCGATTGGTATGATTGTTGTCGATTACTTACAGCTCATGCAAGGGCGTGCTGGTAGTACAGGTATGGAAAATCGGCAGAATGAAATTGCCGCCATCTCTCGTGGCTTGAAGGGGCTGGCTCGTGAATTGCGTTGCCCTGTCATTGCCCTTTCGCAGTTGTCTCGTGCGGTGGAAAGTCGAGACGACAAACGCCCGATGCTCAGCGATTTACGGGAATCAGGCTCGATTGAGCAAGACGCCGATGTCGTGATGTTTATTTATCGGGACGAATATTATAATAAAGAAACCGACAAACCGGGTATTGCGGAAATTATTATTGCCAAGCAACGTAATGGCCCGACAGGCACCGTATCGCTCATCTTCCGTAACAATATCACTCGCTTTATGAATCCGCTGGATTCGCAGGTGCAGGTCTTTTAAGCGTTCACTTCGGTTTGTTGATAAAAAATCCTTCTAAATTATGTTATAATAAGTCTATAAGAGAAGGAAATAAAACCCATGATGAAAACACATCTTATTGAAGAAACCATGCCCTATAATGGTGATGCTCTTTCCCCCCACTGGATTTACAAAAATGTGGGTATTTTAGGCAATGCGGTGGTCTCCTTTCGAGGGGCTTGCGATGTGAGCCTTGAACGCATGGTTGACCTAGAAGACGTGCTAAATTCAGACAACATTTACTCGCAAGATATGCAACATTTTATTGTGGAATTGTTTGACGCGTCCTTAAAAGAAGGCGTCTTGTTGCAACGCTTGTTTTCGTCGATTTTACAACATCGTTTGAACGACTTGCTTGAAGGCCACGTCATTGAACGTCGTGGAGATGATCTATTTTTCCAACAAACCAAAAAGCTTTCCGTGTCGATTTGTACCAAATCGGTGACGTCGGTGTTGATTCATGTGGGCTTGAATGTGGATTCCGCCAACGCCCCTGTCGATGCAGCGGGACTGGCTTCCGATTTGGGGTTAGGCTCTTCACAGATCCAGCAATTTGCGTCTCATGCCATGCGTTCTTTGAGCGATGAATGGAAGGATATTCGTCAAGCCTGTTGTAAAGTGCGTGCGGTATAGTAATGAGAAAGCACGAAAGTTCATTCTACCTATGCTGGCACACCCATTGGGATCGGGCGTGGTACGTTTCGTTTGAAGCCTACCAACACCGACTCATCGCTGTGTTGGAACGCATCGTTCACCACCTTGACAACGGACGCCTTGCTAAGTTCAGCCTTGATGGGCAAACGGCTTTGTTGCATGACGCTCAAGCTCTATTACCTCAGCTCATCGATCGTTTAAAACCGCACTTTGAAAGCGGAAGACTCCATGTCGGGCCTTGGTTTACCATGCCTGACACGAATTTGGTGAGTCTAGAATCGCTCCTTCGCAACCTTAAAAAAGGCATAGGCGAAGCTAACACCCTAGGATGCACCCAATTCACCGCCTATTTGCCTGATACCTTTGGGCAGCCTGAAAGTATCCCCATGCTATTTAACAAATTAGGCATTATGCACGCCATGATGTGGCGTGGTAGAGCCTTAAATCCTGATGCGTCGCCCCTCTTTCACTGGCTTTCCCCTAATGGTGAAGGGCTGATTAGCTATCAGTTGCCAGAAGGCTATTTTCAAATGCCCTTGCAGGATGTCGAGATCCCCACGCTTGAAGCTAAAATTCAAGCCGTCCAAGACCTTGAAAAACGTTTGTCTCAATGGGGCGTGCCTGTTTTTCTTCCTCTTGGGGGAGATCACCTCGCCCCACCAGACGCTCAAACCTTAGACGCTTCTAAACACGCCTTAGCCGCTTATCAGGTGGTGCATCCCCATGAGTTTATGGAAATCGTTGCTTCAAACGCCGGTGAAACGGACTTAGAAAAGCGTCAAGGCGAACTGCGTGATTATGGCGAAAATGCTCCCCCCTTATTAAGTGGCACGCTTTTGTCTCGGGTATGGTTAAAACAGTTAAATGCCCAATGCGAATGGTGGTTGACGCAAGTGTGGGAACCCTTACGGGCAAGGCATCAAGAATATCTACACACCCATCAAATCAAGTATCACGATTGGCAATGGCAAGCAGAAAGAAAGGCATTGCAAGAAGCATGGCGTTTGCTTTTATTGAACCATCCCCATGACGACATTTGCGGATGCAGCATCGACAGCGTTCACCTTAACAATGAAGCCCGTTTTCAAAGCGTCTTAGATCTGGCTCAAACGTGGAGCCGGTGGCATAGACGTGAGCTCGAAAAACGACTCGAACGAAAAGCTTTTTTACCCATTGAAATCCCCTTAAAGCCTGACGCCATCTTATCTTTTGAAGGAAACGAAAAGCCACCCTCTGAACAACGACTAGGCAATGCGCTTGAAGAAACTCGTTTAATCAATGACTGGCAAGGCTCTATTACTGAAGTTCCCTTGTCTCATCGTGTGGAAACTGTGTTTACGTCTCATCAACAATCCGAAGCAACGCCCCTTGATGCTTTGACGAAACATAATGCCGTTCAACATTTACAGGACTTTATCAAACGTCTTTCGCTTGAATCGGTGGAAGATAAAGGCGACAGTTATAATGCTTCGCCAGTGAAATCTTCGCTTGAAGTCTTTGCACTGGACTTTCTCCTAGATGCCGAAACCTTACACGCTCACGCGTCTCTCAACGTCCAAAAAGATCACGTCACGGTGAACATTTCTTATAAAGGCGACGGTGTGCTTGAACTTGAAATCGTGCATCAGATTCATACGCCGAATCAGCAGGTGAACTTGCGTTTAGACGCCCCTAGCTTTGCACGATGCCATGAACGAGACTTGCATAGTGGCTTTAGTACCACCTTGTTGAAAGCTCCTGAACGCACCAATCGCTTTCCTGTTTTTTCGGTGGACAAAGCGGCTAATGAATGGCAAGCAGTCGGGGCGAACTACCACGGGGCATTGCGTTGGGGGGGGGCGATACGACAGTCGCTTATTGTCGCGGGGCATTATGCTTATGAAGTTGTGGAAGATGCCTTGATTCTACCCTTGCACCGAGGTTTTTCACATTTGTCTGGCGGACGTTTGGCAACACGTTTTTACCCTGCTGGCCCTCCGTTTGAAACGCCTGAAGGGCAAGGGCTCGGACGCCATATCACGCATCGGTTACGGTGGATGCCCTACAGTGTGGATGAAGCGAGTCTTGCGTTTCATCGTCATCAACTTATGGTAAAGCCTGTTTATAATGCCTTACCGAAAACTCCTATTCCCAGTGTGATTGATACGCTTATTCAACAAGCCCCGAAGTTTCTACGAGTGACGTCACACCAATGGCTTGAAGAAGAAAATTGTTTTGCATTAAGACTGCTCAATACAGGAAACGATGCCTTACGTTTGGTGCTTCCCCCCAGCGTTTTGTGGTGCCGAAAGGGGTGGTCACCTGCGAAAGACTTTCAAGCGTTTTCTACGGTGACGGTGGCTCCAAAAGATTGGGTTTTTCTCGCTTATGTGATAGAATAACGGTCATCTAGTGAGGTTATGACTATGTTCCCTTTTATTTTAAGTACGCTTATCGTTTTTAGTGTCTTTGTGACTCTGCCTGCCCAAAGTGCGGAAAAGGTCACCGTTCCTCCACAGAAGGTTGTTGAACCTTCTGTGCCATTGCCTGTCATTGAAGCAAAAAAAGCCACCATTGAAGACGACTACGAGATTGTGCCAGCATCGCTCCCCAAAGGCTGGAAAACTTGTGGGCGTTCCCGACTTAGAATTGCCTATATAAACGCTTTACCTGTTTGGCAACGCTTCTTTTTGTCCCCCTACAGAACCTTAGAAGCCACACGCTACAAACATTGTGCCAAAGCTTTATTGCCTTCCACACAAGCCTTTATGGAAACGACGTATCTCTTGCCTTACGTGCCGATTGATCCCCAAACAAGCCTTAAGCCCAAGTCCCTCAAACCTCAAATCCCCAGCTTCTAAAGGAAACCCTACCATGACCTTTAATCCCGAAACGGCGGTGCTGATTGCCTTTGTCGTTGAAGTCTTTTTATTGATCGCTTTGGTGCCTGCCGTTTTGAAAGTAAGTCAGTGGGAACACGCCTTTCGCTTGCAGAAAGACGCCAAATTGCTCGAATTGAGACAGCTACGGAGTGAGGTTAAAGAATTACGTTATGCTGTTGAATCGGTGCCTGAACTCTATGCTTTCCCGTTTTTTAAACGTTGGAAACACAACCCCCTTCGCTGGATTTTGCCTCATTTGCTGAAATAATGGACTTGCAGGTTTTTCATGCTTCCTTTAGAATAAATCTGTTGTACATATGTAGAAAAGGATAGAATTATGCCTGCTCCCTCTTCCAAGTTTAAGAAATTGCCTCCGTATTTGTTTGCGGAAATCGATCGTAAAATTGCCGAAAAAAAGGCTCAGGGTGTCGATATTATTAGTTTGGGTATTGGAGATCCTGATCTGCCTACGCCAGAGCCGATCGTCACCGCTATGCAAGCCGCCGTTGCGGATGCCGACACCCACAACTATCCCCCCTATCACGGCACGCTAGAGTTTCGTCAAGCCGCCGCCAACTGGATGAAATCCCGCTTTGGCGTCACCGTTAATCCAGAAACCCAAGTGCTTTCTTTGATTGGATCGAAAGAAGGCATCGCTCACATGATTTTGACCTACATCGAAGGTGAGCAGGATGTCGTGCTTTGCCCAAGTCCAGGGTATCCTGTGTACGAAAACTATACGTTGCTCTGCGGTGGAACGCCTTACACGATGCCGTTATTGCCTGAAAACAATATGGTGCCTGATTTATCAGCGATTCCTGAAGACATTGCCAAGCGTGCGAAATTATTGTGGTTGAACTACCCGAACAATCCCACTGGAGCGATTATTTCTGAAGAAAAAATCAAAGAAGTCATCGCCTATTGTAAGAAATATGACATTTTATTGTGTCATGACAACGCCTATAGCGAAATGACTTACGACGGCTACAAAGCCCCGTCCTTCTTGGCGTTTGAAGGAGCGGAAGACGTTTGTATTGAGTTCTTTTCACTGTCTAAAATGTACAATATGACAGGCTGGCGTGTGGGTTTTGCCACTGGCAATACCGCTGCGGTTCAAGCCTTAGGCACACTAAAAAACAATACAGACAGTGGCGTGTTCAAAGCGGTTCAAAAAGCCGCCGCCGTGGGACTCAATCATAGCGAAGCACTTACAAGCGGCTTAAATGCGATTTATGGCAACCGTCGACGCTTATTTGTTGAAGGCTTGCGTGAATTAGGCTGGCAACTGCCCATGCCTGAAGCCACCTTCTACTTGTGGCTGCCAGTACCCACAGGCTTTACGAGTGTCGAGTTTGTGAGCTTCTTGCTTGAAAAGGCAGGGATTGTCGTGCCTCCCGGCACGGGATATGGAGCCGTCGGTGAAGGTTACTTTAGAGTTGCCTTAACCGTTCCTGAAGCTCGCTTAAGTGAAGCCTTACAACGCATGAAAGATGCAGGCATTCGCTTTGATATGAAAACATCAAACGCTTGTTCTTTATAAACTTTATGAGGGGATGCTTCTCGCATCCCCGATATTCTCTCTAACTGGACGCTTTAATTCAATCAAGGATTTTCACATGTTCCAACGTTTTTTTTCGTTTCTTTTACTCGCCTGCGCCCTCTTTTCGTCGACGTCTTTACTTCATGCCTCTGATACGACGTCTACCCACTCAACACACGCTAAGAGCTTAGTGCAATCGACGGTAAAACCTTTTTACAACGCTAAACCTCCCGTGTCCAACGTGAGCCATACCTTCATAAGTGCAAGCTCTGCGCCTGTTCGCTTTTTTGTGGTGGGCGATACTGGATCTGGCTCTGAAAATCAAAAGGCCGTTGCGGCAGCGATGACTCGTCTTGCTAAACTGTACGCAAATGCCAAGACGAATCCCACCGCAGTCAAGGGCGTGATGCACTTGGGTGACATTATCTATCCCGTGGGTGATGCCAAAAAGCACGGCGACCGCTTGGTGAAAACCATGTACAAAGGGCTTGGGGACTTAGGCGTCCCGTTTTACTTTAGCCTCGGCAACCACGATATGCTCACGAATCACGGGCAAGATGTGGTCGACAGCTTGCATATTCCGCAAAAAACCTATTACAAAGTGGCGGTGTCTCCTTTGGTGGATTTTTTCGCCATTAACACGAACACTTTCAACAAAATGCAGATGCTTTGGCTTCAAACGGCTTTGGCACAAAGCAAAACGCCATGGAAGATCGTGTATGGGCATCATCCGCTCTATTCCACAGGGGCTCATGGGCAGGACAATGATTTAAAAGTCTTGCGAGCTAAACTCGAACCGCTATTCATCAAATACAAAGTGGACGCTTACCTCGCTGGCCATGATCACAACTACGAGCGTTTTGCCACCGTCAGCACACAAGCCAAAGGCTTGCCATACTTGCAAATTGTTTCAGGAGGGGGGGGCGCCTATTTAAGAGAAAAACGCACCCACCCTAAAGCGCATTGTAATCGTAATAAGCCGAACGCCTCATCCGTGCGTGATGTAACACCTTCTTCAAACAACACCTTTTTTGGCCCCTGCGAAGAACCTTTCTTTCCCACCTCCTTATTTTATGACAAAACGCATTACCATTTTCTCGATTTAGCCTTGACCGCAAAGTCGTTTAATATCAAAGTGCGAGGCACGTTAAACCAAGTATTGGATGAAGTCACCCTTAAAAAATAAGCCCTAAGCTTGATTGTAAAGACTTTTCGCTTTTTATGGCTTATGCTATAATCATTATGTATCCGAGTACCCCTCTATGAAAGGAATGCTTATGTCTCTATCGAAAACCTTAGGTTCACGTAATGTTTGGGTCTTGTTCTTTTCCGCCTTGAGCATTTCTTTATTGGTGCTTTTGCTATTGTTCAGCTTTTTCTTTAAAAACCTCGATTTCAACGTCAAAACCAAAGAATTGGATGAAGCCCCCATCCTTGAAACAGGCATTAACATGCAAAACACCGAAGTCACTTCACCTGAAGAAGAAGGCTTAGATCCTCAAGAATTAAAGGATCGTGTGCGCTTAAATGTGCCTGATGAAGCCGGGCGCTTAAGAAATCAAGATAGCATCCAGAAAAAAAGAGACACCTATGTGGGTGTAGATGCCCCTAAGCGTAAAACACCCACAAAATCGACTTTGGCCCCTACCCCTGAAAGTGCCGAAAGTGTTGAAACCAATGCCGTTGAAGCGACCACGCCTCCTGTTGAAGCGACGCCAAAGGCGGTTGCCGTCGTGCAGAAGTTTCGTGTTTACTTAGGCGGATTTTTTAGCCGTGGAGACGCTGAATCGACCCAAAGTCGCCTCAAGGCTCAAGGCTATAATTCGATCGTCAAACAAAGCAGTGGAGGCTTTGAAGTGCAACTCGGCATTTATAACGACGAATCCACGGCTAAAAGTGTCGCCACCGCAACAGGTGCGAGCCTCGAAACATTTTAATACCAATTAAACGAATAAATTTCGTGTTGTCTCTTCGTTGTCGCTACGATTTTTTTTGTTCCGTTATGTACGTCTGTGTACACGCCCTCACAAAAAATCTAGGCTCCTAGAATATCCTAACACGCTATTCACTCGTTTAAACGGTATAATATACAGGAAGCTCTAAAGATGGCATTGCATACCTTTCACACCCAAACCCTCAAAGTTCGCTCGGCGGTGCTTGTCTTTCACGAAGGGCGTTTGTTGTTGATGCAACAAAACGGCAAGCCCTTTTGGGTCTTACCCGGTGGGACGCTTGAAGAAGGTGAATCCATCGCCGAATGTGCCGTGCGTGAAATGCAAGAAGAAGTGGGTATGACGGTTTCACTCGTGGGGATGTTCGCTCTTTCTGAATTTGCGGATGCCAAGCGTCATGTCGTAGACGTCGCCTTTTTAGGCGTTTACGAAGCGGGGGCCTCTTCGTGGGAGTCCCCTTACCCTGAAAACATTGATCATGTGGCATGGGTGAGCGAAGCCGAGTTTAAGGCATTGAGCCTTAAACCCGACTGTTTGCATACGATGATTGCTCAAGAATGGGACGCCCTTTCAAACGGTAGACTACCCGTTTTAAAGGATGCTTATTTGGGCTTGACCTCTTAATTCCCCTTGATTATTTTTCTCTTGACATTGATTGTTTTTTTGCTAAAATTTGGGTGTATCTTCTAGGTACTTATTTTAAACAACCAATGTTATCAACAATCAATCCAATGTAAGTGAAGGAATATAATATGAACCTTGCCCCAATCATGGTGCGTTCTCAAGCTGTTGAGACGCCTATTTTTCAACGTCGAACGGACAGAAAACGACCTATTTTGCCTCAAGGCCCACAACGTCAAGGGAAGCTTGAATTACCCACGCTTGCAATTTTTGCTGATTTTGACGACACGCTTACTACAGTCACCATGCAAAACGGAAGAAATAACAATGGATTACTTGCTCAACTAGGCTTTAAAGATCCTAATGGTTTTTGGGATCGGGTGGCAAAACGAGAAAAGAGAACAGGGGTAGGTCGTATTCAAGCTTACATGGAAGAACTGCTTCATGTTGAAAAGAAAAGTAAGTTAAGAAATGTTTTGACGCCTGCTAATTTTCATAGCTTGGGTCAGAGTATCCCTATGGCACCAAATGTACCTTTCTTTATGCCACGACTTCAAAAACTCGCCCAAAATGGAGGTCTTTCACTTGAGTTTCATATCCTTTCTAGTGGGATTGAAGAGATGATCAAGGGCAGTACTGTGGAAAAATATGCTACATCGATTCGTGCCAATCAATTTCAATATAATAAAAACCATAAGGCAAGAGGGCTTCAACGAGTGATTGCAGCTCATGACAAGCCCACCCATATCAAAGAAATTGTAGCCGAACGAAAATTAATCATCCCACCTGTTTATATTGGGGATGGCGATACAGACATCCCTGCTTGGCAATTGGTTAAAAACCAACTTAACGGAGATGCAATTGCCGTTTACGATCCTAATAAGTCTAAGAAAGTAGAAAGAGCACAAAGATACATGGACGAAGGCTTGGTGAGCAGTATTCACCCTCGTAATTATCAACGTGGGACTTCGTTGATGAATCACTTAGGAGAGATTATTGAAACCCACGCAAAAGCAGAAGAGTCTAAGCCGAAGCTCATTCTTTTAAGCTAAACAACGTGTTTCTTTTAAAAACAGGGATGCCTCACGGGGCATCCCTGTTTTTACACAAGCACATTAAAACGAGAGATCTGCTAGAGCTAAATCAGGTTATTCTGTGATAATGGGAAGCAACGTCTGCCTCTCCAAAGCGTCTTTCCCCAATAAATGAGGCTTGCCTGCTTCTTCATAAGCGGAATGAAACATCATCGCCGTAAACATTGTTGCTTGTCTCATCCACAGTGGCATGAACTTTTCCGACGTCCATGCGGCTTTTAGGGCGTCTTTATAGGTCTGTCCTTTGGAATGTTCTGCTCGTAAACAACGATCCGCGTAAGCCAAGTCAAAGAGATTCAGAAAAGAGTATTGTAATCGCTCCGCCATGGCTGATTTAAGCCATTCCTGACTTTTCGGCTGAATCTTGGCTCGAAGAGTGGAGGCATTGGCGTTCATGTCGCCAAGCCAAGCTTGTTCTTGCTTGGTACTTTGAGCATATTCAAAGAACTTGTGACTATTTGCTTTTATTCCAAACCCTAAATCCCACTTGTGAAAGATGCTTGTGTGTAGGGGGTTTCGCCAGTCTTGATCAAAATGGGAACCTACTCCTAAAAGAAAAGCCAGTTCCACTAACTTTTTTTTAGAAGCAGACCCCGTTTTTTTTTCTTGGGCTTTGATCGCTTGCATCTGCTCTATAATGCGTTGGTGAAAGTGAAACACACTTTTAAAGATGTTACGATTCGGATCCGCTTCTAAGCGTTCAGGCGTCAAAGGCTGTTGATCAAAATAATTTAAGGCGAATTCCAAAGAAGCGGAGGAAAGTCCTTTGTCAATACAGGCATCTCGCTCTATTTTCCAAAAGTGCTTCCAGTATTGAGCTAGCCACCCTTTATGATCGTCTTTCAACTCAAAAAAAGCAGGGAGTGTTGGGTTATGTTTCATGTAATCTGTAAGCATTGCTTCAAGGTTGACGTAATGATTAGGACCTCTAAGTTCGGACTTCTCGAACAAATCTTTATGTTGTGGGAGACCCGCTTTACCGTCGGCGATACGAGTGCCAGCTTTAAGGATTGGGAGATGTTCAGATATAAATTGTGCAAGATCGGGAGGCAAAAGATTAGGTAGAGCTTCAATCATCAAATCATGCGTTTCCCATGCCCACCCCTGTCGTTGGGACGAAGCAGGCAAAGCAGACGGTGCCTTTACAAAGGCAGGGACTCTATTGGCAATAGGTAACATTGAATGGGGGTCATTTCTATCGAACAGTATACATGGATTGGATACCTGTACAATAACGGAAATGCCTCAAAAAAGCAAGCAAAAAATACGATCTACACAAAATACGATTTACGACGAATCATCCACGCCCCAACCAGCAACATTACTAGCGACGGCAACAAACACGAAAGAGCCACCGAAAGATCGTAAGGCACCAGTCCGCCTAAGGTAAGCAAGCCCCCCTGCCCTAAACTAATGCTAATGTTGCGTCCGATATAAAGGGCAAACAAGGCGATAATCGCATACAAAAAGCCTTTGGCACTACTTTGACGAGGGGGAGCCAACGCCAAAGGAAACGCCATAAACATCAACGCCAAACAATTCAAGGGTTGAGCGAAACGCTCCCACAGCATCGTGACCCATTTACGAGGGACTTCATTCCCAGCTTGACGTTCAGTTTCAATGTGTCGAGCCAGCTCAAAAAAGCCGACCTTAGAATGGTGAAACCCTGCCTTGGTTTGCGACAGAATGTCTTCATCCACATTCAACAAATGGGACTTCTGTACTTGATTTAGGCTATTGACGATGTAGCGATTTTCGCCTGCCAAAGCACTAAAAATCCGCACGCCATTCAACTGCCATTGGGGGGACTGGTAATCTGCCGAATCGGCTTGAATGACTTCAATGTTACCGCTTTTACTGCGTTGCACGAAGGTAAAGCCTTCAAGGTGATTGAGGCTGGCTTTTTCGGCTCGAATCAACTTCACCCAACGCCCTTCTTTAAATAAGGGAAGCACGATGCCGTCTTTGGTGAGCTTGAGTTGAGAAGACGTCAAGACCTCTTCACGAAGGTCATCCGCCATTTTTTGAGCAGAGGGGATCAGCCATTCGCTTGACGCAAACGTCAAGCACGCCATCACCAGTCCCAAGATGAAGGCAGGTCTAAAAATACGCCACAAACTCACGCCATTCATGCGTAAGGCAATGAGTTCAAACTGTTGATTCAAATGGCTATACACCAAGAGCACCGTAAAAAACACACTCGGCGGAAAGGCAAAGGCAAAGGCGAGTGGCACTTGCAGAATCAGAAATTGAAACGCCAAGCTCAAGGGTAAGCCCAAGTCTTGCATTTCTTTCAAAAAATCAAAGAGCGTATCACTAAAAAACACGATGAGTGTCACCAAAGTAATCGTCAAACCCAGCATTTTCCAAAGCTGTTTACCGATATAAGCTTCCAGTCTATTGGCAAAAAACACGCAGGCATTCCATTCGTTAAATAAAGGTAACATTTTTATTATATCTCGTAATTTATGGTATCATAGTTTTTGTATTCATTGGTTATAATTATTGAATTGGAGACATTCCTCATGGCATTAAAAGAACTCAACGAAGCGGATTTTCAAAGTACCATCGACGCAGGCGTAACGCTTGTCGATTTTTGGGCACCTTGGTGTGGACCTTGTCGTTCGTTGGCTCCTATTTTAGAAGAGGCCGCTGGTGATTTGGAAGGTCGTGCAACGATTGCGAAAGTCAATACGGATGAAAATTTAGCATTGGCTCAAAAATACGGCGTTTCGAGCATTCCCTTTATGGTCGTGTTTAAAAACGGTCAGCCAGTGGCTCAAACCGTTGGCGTAAAGCCTAAGGGCGAAATCGTCAGCATGGTTGAAGCTCATTTGTAGGTTTCAAGCGCATTCTTAAACACAAGGGAGGTTTCTATAGAGCCTCCCTTTGTATTCTATAGCTTAAAGATGGTGTAATACCCGTTCACAGTTTGAAACGGAGGAAAAGAATGTCTAAATCAGTTCAAGAAATAAGAAAACGCTTACGGCACTCTATCGATTCCACCCCGAAAAACGTTTCACAATTCTTTAAAACAGGCGTAGGTGATTACGCCGAGCATGACCAGTTTATGGGTGTAACCGTTCCTACATTGAGGAAAATGGCTAAGTCGTTTGCCTCTTTAAGTTTAGACGATTTAACGGTTCTGCTACAGTCTCCCTTCAATGAAGAGCGGTTGTTAGCACTGATTATACTAAGTAACCAATACGCAAACGCAAGAGAAGAACAAAAAGAAGCCTTTTATCAGTTTTATCAGTTCCATATAAAACAAATCAACAATTGGAACTTGGTGGACAGTTCCGCACATCTTATTATGGGGGCTTATCTTTTTGAAAAAGACCGATCCGTTTTGCTAGAATTGGCGGCGTCCCCTAATTTATGGGAACGTCGAATCGCGATTGTGGCGACGTGGTATTTTATCCGCAAGGGTGATACCACGAGTACCTTTGAAATAGCTCAACGCTTGCTTCACGATAAGCAGGATCTTATTCACAAGGCCGTGGGTTGGATGCTCCGAGAAGCGGGTAAGAAAGAGGAAGCACGCTTGCTTGCCTTTCTTTCTGAACAGGCTCATCGCATGCCGAAAACGATGTTGAGATATGCGATGGAACGGCTTTCCCTCACACAAAAGATTGCTACACAATCTGCGATTGACCTACGTTTATCTTTGATTTAGACTAGAATCATGGCGTGGAGAAGTGTCCGAGTGGTCTATGGTGCAGTCCTGGAAAGACTGTGTAGGGGTGACTCTACCGAGAGTTCGAATCTCTCCTTCTCCGCCATTTTTATAGAAGGGTCATGGCATAATGTGGACAAAACCCGAAATTTCTTTTGATGCAGAACCCTTGGCTTTTCACACGGTTACTTTAGAAGACTTGCCTCACGCTCAATTGGTGCATGAAAATGTGGATTTTCTCAATCATTTAAGACATCTTAAAGCCCTGTCTTCAGAAGATCGCTTGGGGCTTTACAAAGGCGAAGAAACAGGCTATGGCGTTGAAGAAGCGATTGCCACCTTGTATGCAGGGCATCAATTCGGATATTTCAACCCTCAACTAGGCGACGGTCGTGCCGCGATTGTCGGAACCGATGAAAACGTCCCGATTTCACAGTTTTTCCCAAAAGCCTTTCAACATTTAGTAAACGACTTCATCCACCGAAAAAAAGAACAAGGCAACAGCGAATGGGCATTCGGCGCCTTTGATTTCTTTGAAAAACCCACATCGGTTGAATTGCAATTGAAAGGTTCAGGCATCACCCCCTACTCTCGAAGTGGGGACGGCAAAGCGGTTTTACGGTCTTCGGTGCGTGAATACTTGGCTTCTGAAGCGGTGTTTCAACTCGGCATCCCCACCACACGAGCCGTGGCTTTGGTGCATGACGCTCAAACGCCTGTGTATCGAGAAACACGAGAAAGTGCTGCGATGGTCTTGCGAGTCGCCCCGTCCTTCTTGCGTTTGGGGCATTTGGAGTATTGGGGGCGTCACGGATACGCCGAGCGTCTAACGCCTTATATCGCCTATCTTTTCCGCACGTTTTTCAAAACCGAAGGCATTGATTTTTCGCCTGTTCAGCAATTGCAAGCCGTTTTAACGATTTCAGCGATCCTAAATGCGGTGACGATGGCTCAATGGCAAGGCGTTGGCTTTTGTCATGGCGTCTTGAATTCGGACAATATCTCGCTGCTTGGAATGACCCTTGACTACGGGCCTTACGGCTTCTTGGATGCCTTTGACATGGGGCATATCTGCAATCATAGCGATCACGGCGGGCGTTATGCCTATAAAAACCAGCCAGCGATTGGCTTGTGGAATTACAGCCGTCTGCTCGAAGCGTGCCAAGATTTTGTCGGTAACGATGAAGATTACCAAGCCTTGAAGGAATCGATAGAAGGCACCTTTCAAGACGCTTTTAATACCAGCTTTTTAGCGGTGTATCGCCAAAAGCTTCGCATGGAAGACCGAAAGCTTATTCCTGATATTGAGTTTGGCGAAGTGCTTAAAAGCCTGTTGGCGTACTTGCATCAAAACAAGCTGGACTACACACGCTTTTTCACAGCGTTACCAGCGTGGGAAACAGCCTTTCAAAATGAAGAGACTCCCCATGTGGCGGATATTGAACGCCTTGCGATGGGGATCGCTTCGCCTGAAGCGGCGTGGTGGTTGCACGAGATTTACGCACCGTACTTGCAGAAAAATGCCTTAAGCGGAGCCTCTCAAACGCTGGTGAATCCGACTGTTGTGTTGCGGAATCACATCGCCCAAGCCTTGATTGAAGACGCCCAAGCTAATCGTTTCGATGCCTTTTCTGAAGGTTTTACACGCCTTCAAACGCCGTTTGATGAGGCTCATCATGCTCACGACTGGGCGAAAGTTCCTCCAGCATCGGCGAAAGAAATTTGCGTGTCTTGCTCATCTTAAAAGGATAAGGTTCCCTGTTTTTTGGATGTTTCGCTCCGTTTTTAGCTGGTCGTCGTCAGAGACCTTTGCTCCGCCAAAGGTCTCCAACACCTCTAAAGGCGGTTCAAGGGGGGACGGGGAAGGACGTATTGCGTTTCTCCTCCCCTTCGTCCCCCCTTGAAAATCCCCCCTGAATCCCCACCTCGTCGCATCATTCCTTTGCACGACGTCCGCAAAATCGCTCGGGGATTCGCAATTCGCTCACCCGCTCGGATTTAGTGCTTGGACGCCTGCTGGTGCAACGATCCTTTAAATCAACAATTTTATCTAAAAAAGGAAATTCTAAAGATGGATATAACGATTTGGATTGACGCCGATGCCCTACCTTCCGTGTTGAAGGACTACATTATTAAAATGGCTCGTAAGCGTGAGGTACCGACTGTTTTTGTGTCGAACAAAGCCATCGCCGTGCCTGATCATCCTTTGTTTCAGGCGATCCAAGTGGGTCAAGGAGCCGATGTCGCGGATGCCTACATTGTGGAGCAAGCTCAAGCTGGCGACCTCGCCGTAACGCAAGATGTTCCCTTGGCTGACTTACTGGTGAGCAAAGGCGTTTCAGTGATTAACTTGCGGGGCGAAGCCTTTACGCCGACGAACATGAAGGGTCGTTTGGCGGTGCGTGATTTTATGAGCGACTTACGCAGTGCAGGCGTTCAAACAAAAGGCCCTAAACCCTTTGATGAAAGGCAAAAACAAGCCTTTATGAATGGATTTGACAAAGCATTAACGCAGTGTTTAAAGTAAATACTCTTTCAGATCTACTATGTTAATGTTGAGCGAATGCTATTTAAGCTTTATTTAAACATTCTTTACTTGACAGACTCGCCCCTACCTACTACAATAGTCTTAGATGATAAGTCTATCATCGTGAGGTCAAGGAGGAACATGCCATGGGTTTAGCAACAGCGTCTTTTATGAATCAATTGTCTATGATGCAGACAATGAACGCCCAATACAGCTTGATGAATGGAGCCCAAGCCATGATGGGGCTTAGCAATCAGGCGGGTAATTTGGCGATGTCGAATCCTAGTGCTATTGACGGAGGCTTCGGGCAGGGTGGTTATATGACTAACCTCTTTCAGACGGAACGTGCCTTAATGTTGAATCAGTCACGGCAAGGAATGAACCTGAAGATGTATGAAGCGATGCAAGAATCTTCCAAAAAACTGGTTGATAAAAAATCCAGCGAAGTAGGGAAATACTTGGATGTGACAGGCTAGTGCCTTGTTCTTTTGAATCCTTAAAGAAAGCCTCTCTTTTTTATTAAAAAGAGAGGCTTTAGGTTTGGATGCTATTCAATTTAAAAGTCGAGTTCACGCATCATTGATTCAATATCGGCAGGTGCCAATTCGTGAGTTTTATCATTCAAGTGCAAGGCTTCTTGAAATAAAGGTTTCGCTAAATGCACTTCTTTAAGCTTCACCAAGGTACGGCCCAAATTGAATCGAGCCATCGCATAAGACGCATCTAAACGTTGAGCTTCTTCAAAATACTTACGAGCTTCGTTAAAATCTTGCCAAACATCCAAGTACAACACACCCAAATTATTTAAGGCAATGGGGTTTTGCTTGTTTAGGGAAATGGCTTTTTTATAAGCTTTGTCAGCTTCTTGATGACGCCCTGCTTGCCAGTACAAGTAGCCTAAGAATCCGTAGACTTCCGCATTTTCGGGTTGAAAGCGTAAGATTTTTTGATACACATCCACCGCTTCATCATAGCGTTCATTCTTGCAGTGGGCTTCCGCCAAGCTAAATAGATCGTTGATATTGGCGGGTTCGAGTTCTTGAGCCAACTGCATACAAGCCAAGGCATGGTCTGTATCGCCCTTATGCTCTTCGTAAATGCGAGCCAACTGACGAGACACTTGAGCCGTCCATAAGGGGTCAACCCCAAACGTAATGGCTGTTTTATAGGCTTCAATACACCCGTCAATGTCACCCATAGATTTCAAGACTTCACCCATGTGATAGTAACTTTTGGCATGATGAGGCATCGTGTTTAATGCGACTCTCAAATGATACAGGGACTTAGTCAAAGCACCGTGATTCTGAAGAATTTTTGCCAATTCAAAATGCAAGTCACCTTCATTGGGATGCAACGCAATACGAGCTTCCATCACGCAGATGGCTTCTTCCACTTGATTCGCATCAAGCAAAGCCGTCACTTCGTCAATTTCTTCTGTAGTCGGATGCTTCGGAAACTTGTGATCTTTAAACTCATGAGAAAAGGCATGGGAAAACACCTTATGTTCATTTTGTTCAAATTCGCTAGCGAGCATTTCATCAAAGTCTTTTGCCCAGGCATCGGGGACTGCCCCTTTCTTATTTACGGCAAAAAGTGTCTGACGAGAAGTCGATTGAATACGTTGAGAGCTACCCAAGCGGTTATACCCCATTAGACTTAGCACGGGTTGAATACTTTCAGCAAGCATGAGTAAGAATCCGTGTTGTAAGACGCTAAGACTTAAAATCTGTTCTTGCAACGCCCATGACGTGATTAGGTGGCGTGTATGAATATTCAGCACTGGGGAGAGTTTCAAGGATTTTTGAGCAGACGTTTGGGCAGGAGCCTTTAAGCCACATTCCCACTGAAAAAAGGCGAGAAAATGCCATGCTTCCCCACACTGTGGATCTTCTTCCACAATGCGTTGCAAGGTGCCTAGCCCTTCCATAAGCACCATGGTGCCTGTGAGCCATTTCGCCCAAGTATAACGAGTACTATGTAGGCTACTTTCTAATAAACGTTGCCCTTGATTGCTATAAAACGCCAGCAAGGCGTCTAAATCAGGGGCGGCGGGTTGCTTAAGCAATCTTGCCCAAACCTGATGCGATTGAGCTTCAGAAAGAATGGTTAAAACGGGTGAAAAGCCTTGAGGAGCATGTGACGCAGGGGTGTGCAATGCTGAAGAAGCGTGGCGTTGTGCATGAAAAGAATGCTGTGGAAGATTCATGTAAGGATTCCCTTTTTGTCTTTTCTGCCAAAAAGGCAGGCAAAGAAGCAGGTAATATAGACATATTGCCTACAAAGTGAATCCATCCACTTATGTGAGGTTGAGAGAGGGTCGCAAGTCATCCGTCACTTGCGGTGAGACAAAACTCGTGATACTGTATCGACGTTTATCGGTTGATACGAGAGTTGTTTATTTCACAACACACGTTTCGGCAGGACGCTCTCTACACTGAAGACGGCTCCTTAATTTGGAGGAGTCTTGGGGGAAGTGCAAAATGTGAAAAGAGGATTTTAGAAAGCCGTTTTCCCCGACTTGGGCGAAACGTGCTAAAATAAGATATTCCGAACTTATTGAGAAAGTTCTTCCACAAATTGTTTTATAAAAAGGTAGATCCCTTCATGGTTTCCGCACCGACCCCTCCTTCATCTGACACCCCACACACCAAGCTACAACATAGCCTTGCCACCGCTTATTGGATGCACCGCATCCACAGCCATAAAGATGTTCACGCCGTCTTACAACCCAAAAAAGCAGGCAAGAAAACTCACGCCGTACATTTGGAACATCTGCAAACCGCCACCGCCAAAGCGACGCTCTTAAAATTGATGCTCAGCGAAACGCAAACCCCTATCGTGGTGATTTGCCCTGATGCCCCAAACGTTTTGAACATTTACGCCGCCCTTGAACCCTGCTTCCAAAGTAGCTTTGCCTTTCAAGAACAGGTGCATCGCTACCCGACGGACGTCTTTTCGCCGTATGATATGACTCGCATTCCCTGCCCTGTTTTGAACGAACATTATGCGTTCTTGCATGACTTACAGGCTGAAAAGGCGGGGATTTATCTCGTGCAAGCTCGTAATTTAATCCCTACCTTTCCGAGCTTGGACTATCTGCAAAGTGAAGGGCTTTCGCTGAAAGAAGGCGACGAGCAAGACATTGAAGAAGCCGTTGAACGCTTAATTGCCATGGGCTACACGCCGAAAAACTTGGTGCAAACCGTCGGTGAGTTTTCTCGCCGAGGCGACTTGCTCGATATTTACCCTGTTAACGCCTCACCCGTGAGATTGTCCTTCTTTGGGGATAGTGTCGAAAATATTCGCTTGATGGATGTTGAAACGCAACGATCGGTTGAGAAAATCGGCGGTGTCACCGTCTTTCCGATTGATACACTCGTCTTAACCCAAGAACGCAAGGAACAACTTGAACCGCTTTTATTGAAGGCGTTGAAGGCGCATTCCAAAAAAATCGACGACAAAAATAACCTCGACGGCTTGGCTGAAAACATCAATCAACAGCTTCAAAGCATCGAACAAGGCGTCGTGCCTGATGATCTCAACTATTATGCCCCCTTCTTCAAGGTGCCGTTTCACAATTTGACGCAATATCTTACGAAATCGTCGATTTTGGTGCTGGACGATTGGCAAGAAGCCATCGTGCAAATGGAAAATCTCGATGCCCGTTTTGCGTCGCAATACGACAAAGGCACCAGCCAAGGGCATTTGCTCGATTTAGGGGCGAAAGCAGACCAGTATCCCTTACACGCTTCGGCAAACCTCATTAGTCGAGCCTTGCATCAACCGTCGTCGCATCGCTTGATGTATACTTACGCTCACCACGCCTTAACGCCCGATGCAGCACTCACCGATATTGAACAAGTGACCTTGCAAAATCCCCTCAAAGCCGAAGTGGTGCATCGTTTTCAAGCCAAGCTCAATGAAGCGATTGTGGCGATGAAAGAATGGCGAGCTGCTGGTGTTCAGATTTGGGTGGCGACGGATTACCCCCAACGACTTTTAGACCTCTGTCGTGAAGCGGATTTACCCACCCAGTATTGGGCGGATATTTATGACGCTGAAAATCCTGTGCAAGAAGCCAAGCTCAAAAAATCTTTAGACGGCTTAGAGATCATTATTTGTAAAACCGCTTTAAATGACGGCGTTTTCTTGCCTCATCTCAAAATGATTTATCTGACGGATGCTGAACTCTTTGGACGTGGGCGAGTGCGTCGCACGCAAAGTGAACGTCAAAACAAGCATAAGCGGGATCAAGACCGTGCGATTAATTCTTTGTCGGATCTAAAACCCAACGATTATGTGGTGCATCACAAGCACGGCATCGGGCAGTTTGTGGAACTCAAGCAAATCGTCATGGAAACGGAAAAGCGTGAATACTTAGAGATTCAGTATCGTGGGAATGACCGTCTTTTCTTGCCTGTCGAACAATTGCATTTGTTGGCTCGCTTTAACGGCACAGGCGATGTAAAACCTGTGTTGTCTAAAATGGGCGGGGCGGAATGGCGTCGGGTGACGGCGAAAGTCAAAAACTCGATTCAAAATATCGCCAATGAGCTTGTGGCGTTGTACAAGGCTCGTCAAGAAGTCAAAGGCATTAGCTTTGAACCGGATACGCCTTGGCAAGTCGAAATGGAAGAAGCCTTTCCTTTTGAAGAAACACCTGACCAGTGGAAGGCGATTTTAGACACTAAAAAAGACATGGAACATCACCAACCCATGGACAGGCTCATTTGCGGAGACGTGGGCTTTGGTAAAACCGAAGTCGCTTTGCGAGCCTTGTTCAAGTGTGTGATGTCAGGCAGGCAAACCGCCTTTTTGGTGCCGACCACGATTTTGGCTCAACAGCATTTTAACACCGTCTCTGAACGGCTCGCCCCGTGGGGCGTGCGAGTGGGGCTTTTGTCTCGCTTTAAAACGCCTCGGGAACAAAAAGAAACGCTGATCAAAATGAAGGCGGGCGAAATTGATATTTTGGTTGGCACGCACCGCTTGCTTCAAAAGGATATTATCTTTAAAGATTTGGGCTTGCTGGTCATCGATGAAGAGCATCGCTTTGGCGTGGCTCACAAGGAACGCATCAAGCAAATGCGAACCAATGTGGATGTCTTGAGCATGTCCGCCACGCCCATTCCTCGTACCTTGCATATGTCGCTGTCTGGCGTGCGTGAAATGAGTTTGATCAATACCGCACCTGTCAACCGATTGCCTGTGCAAACACGAGTCGGCGGATTCAATCCTGCTCAATTGCGTATGGCGATTCTGCATGAGCTTGATCGTGGGGGGCAGATTTACTACCTTCACAACCGTGTGCAAAGTATTTACGATCGTTGTGCTGAACTGCAAAAAATCGTGCCTGAAGCCCGAGTGCGTGTCGCCCATGGGCAGATGCCCCCCAACGAGCTGGAAACCGCCATGCTCGATTTTGCCAATAAGCAGTTTGACATTCTGGTTGCGACCACCATTATTGAAAGTGGGGTGGATATTCCCAATGCCAACACGCTGATTATCGATGATGCGGATCGCTACGGCTTGGCTCAGTTGTATCAGATTCGTGGACGGGTCGGGCGAAGTGACGTACAAGCCTATGCCTATCTCTATCACGATGCAGACAAAGTCCTCACCGAAGATGCCAAAAACCGCCTGCGTGCCATCCGAGAGTTCACCGCCTTAGGCAGTGGTTACCAAATCGCCATGCGAGACATGGAAATCCGAGGCGTGGGCAACTTATTAGGGGCTGAACAGCATGGTCACATGATGCAAATCGGCTTTGAAATGTATTGCGAACTGTTGAATCAAGCGGTGGAAGCGGCTCACAAGGGTGAACGCTTGGAAGAGCAAACGCAAGAACCAGCGGTTATTGATCTCAACATTACCGCCTTTATTCCTGAACCGTATGTGGGCAGTCGAGACGTGAAACTGCAGGAATACCGTCGTTTGGCGGCCGCCAAAAGTGAAACGCAGTTGGATCTAATCGTCGCTGAATGGCAAGATCGCTTTGGCAAGGTGCCTGCGCCTGCTAAGCAGTTGGTGCATTTGGCTCGCTTGCGTGTGCAATCGACTGAACTCAACATTCCGTTGGTACGCACCGATGAAGAACAGCTCAAAATCAGCGTGCCGTATGGCTTAAAGCAGTGGATGCACCTACAACAGCTCTTGCCTGAAGGGATTGCGCCGAAATTGCGGTGGGTCGCGCCTGCCAAATCAAATGAAGGGCATAGCTTTGCGACGCTTCACTTTAAGCACATGGGTGCCAGTGGCGAGCGTTTACTGCAATTTGTCACGGAACTATTTAAAGCCTTGTTGGACTTAAAGAAAAAGGGTAAGCTCGACGAAGCTGTGAGTGCATCGGCACAAAATGAGCGTTACACAGGCGGAAGGGCTTCGGTGAAGACGACCGCTGTAGAAGAAGCCAAATCTCAAGCCAATCGAGACAAATCGCTGGCGGCATCAGAAGCTCGAACCGCTGCTCGTTTTCGTTCCCTGCGTGGCTATTAAGTGGCGGACTACTTGCTTTCAGATAAAAGGGAGAGGTTTAAAATAGCCACTCATTCTTTTTATCGGTGTATGGGTCTTCACTACTGTTGCGCATTGTGGTGAAAAGTGTATCCAAAGTCGTAGGTGTGTGGAGTACTTGCTTTTTATCAATAGAGAGTGTATTTAGTAAATGCTTACTAATGTGCGTTTCTATTATTCCCATTTCTTCCAATTTACTTGTTAGGGGATAGGTCAACATATTTTTTGGGTAGGCTAGAAGTTGGTAATTGTTAACATCGAGTCCTGTTCTGCCCTTCTCTCGTATACGAAATCTGAAGGGAAAATAGGGATTTTCAGGCTCAATCCCATAGATTGACTTATAACCCCTACGTGAAGCCCTATACATATTTGAAACACTAATACCCCTAATAAATTCCTTATCATAAGTATCTACTATACGTTGTACGGCAGCCTCCCAAGTTTCTTGAGGAATGTGGGCTACCTCCTTAAAAACGGTTACCCCTTCACGTTGTGTATTTGAGCGTTTGGAAGGAGAGAGAGACGGAGAAGCATAGAGGGGAGGAGCCTTTAATTTCATGAGAAAAACCTTTCGAAAATCAGGGGTCATAAAAATAATAACATTGATATATTAATAATACTATCTAAAAAATACTTGTCAATACTCTGATTTTCTCTAGCGATAAATCGAAATCAAAGGGATGCGTCCTTGCGTGGCGTCACCAAAAAGCGACTCAATGCGTTGAGCCTCATCTTCACTAATCGTCTTCAACACACGACTTTCCACAATCGCTTCCCCATGATTGCCCCGATTTTCAACCAGCCAGCTCATGGGGTAAGGTCGCTTGGGCGTGTTGAGCTGAATCTCGTCTAAATCCAAATCCTTCACCAGCTCAACCAAGGCATCCACATCGTCGTGATTGGTGGGCATAAACATACATTGCAAGGAAAGCTTGCCGTCATACGATTGACGCAACGCCTTAATCCCTGAGACAATCGACGCCATATCAATGCCCGCCACAGGACGGTTCATCCGCTGTAAAACAGTGTCTGTGGCGGCATCGAGCTTACACGCCACGTGATCCGCATAGTTGAGATCTGCTCGTACCGCAGGGTCGTTCAACAAGGTCGCATTGGTCAAAACGGTGCTGGGTTTCGCCGTATATTCACGAATCACTTGCAAGACTTCCCCAAGGTTCAAGGCTAGCGTGGGTTCGCCGTTGCCTGAAATGGTGACCAAATCGGCTTTTTCCCAATCGCTTAAACGCAGGTCACGCTCCACCTTTTCAGTCGCCACATAGATTTTACGCTCCGCCGTTTTTACCTGAATATCACCTAGTTGACAGTAGACACAATTAAAGGAGCAAATCGAATGATTGAGGAGCAAATCTACCCCCAAGCTCGCTCCCAGTCGCCAGCTTTTCACCGGTCCATAAATGCAAGACGGCCCTGATTCGACGGCATCAAAATCAACGAGGCTTGTTTGAATTGGGTTGCGGGTCATGGTAAAGTCTCCTTCGATAAGGTATTTTTATGCTAACATAAAAGCGTCACGATTTAAACGCAAAGGAAAGTCTTATGAACGCCGAATACATTTTAATTGCAGGAGCCAGCGGTAAAATGGGGACGCCCTTTGTCGCTACCTGCTTGGACGATGACGCCCTGTGCCTCGTTGCCACGACCAGCCGTCGTTTGGCAGGGACGAAAATCCATGGCAAATCAGACCTTCAGGCTCATGCCAGCGTGGAAGAGGCGATTGCTCACGCCACGCATCCGCCGACGGTGGGGGTCGAGTTGACGCATCCTAGCACGGTGTATGCCAACGTGCTTGCGATGATCGACGCAGGTATTGCCCCCGTGATTGGGGCAACAGGCTTGACCGCTGAACAAGAAAAAGAGATTGACGCCAAATTAAAAGCGAAAAAACTCGCAGGATTACTCGTGCCGAACTTTTCGATTGGTGCCGTCCTGATGATGCGTTTTGCCGCAGAAGCCAGCCGTTACTTCGATCATGCCGAAATTATCGAGTTGCATCACAACCAAAAAGCCGATGCTCCTAGTGGCACAAGCCTTCGCACGGTGCAGATGATGCAAGCGGTGCGTCCTGATTTTGCGGTGACTAACGGTATTGAACATGAAACGCTCGCTGGAGCGAGGGGTGCGACATCTGAAGGAAACATCCACATTCATTCGGTTCGCTTACCTGGACTCGTGGCTCACCAAGAAGTCTTGTTTGGCGACTTGGGGCAAATGCTCAGCATCAGGCACGACAGTTTCAATCGTGATTGCTTTATGGCAGGCATTGCCTTGTGCTGTAAAAAAGTACGTTCGCTAGAAAGTGGTTTACACCACGGACTAGAAACCGTTCTTTAAGACGCCACCTTCTTAGGAGCCACCGTCACTTCAGGAGGGATGACTTCATCCGATGTTTCAACCACTTTTAAAATGGTTTTTTGCTTGACCATTTCAGGCGTAATATGCACCGTTTTTAGATCTTCACGACTCGGAGCTTCATACATGAAGTCCAGCATGATTTCTTCGACGATCGAACGCAAGGCCCTTGCCCCTGTTTTACGCTTGGCGGCTTCTTGGGCAATGGCTTTTGCCGTGTCGTCATGGAAGCTTAGGGTGATATCATCCATGGCTAAGAGTTCTTGATACTGCTTGAACAAGGCACTCTTGGGTTCTCTCAAAATACGGATCAATGCCTCTTCATCCAAGGGTTCTAAAATCGCTAAAATGGGGACTCGTCCTGTAAATTCAGGGATCAATCCGAATTTGACCAAATCATCAGGTTCGGTTTTCTTGAGCAATTTAGCATTTTCCAAATCACGTTCATACGCCGTTTTGGGAGCGGTCTTCGCTTCCCCCGCAAATCCGATTTTACTCGTCGCTTCGGCACGACGCGCCACAATTTTTTCCAAACCATCAAACGCCCCTCCACAAATAAAGAGGATATTATGCGTATTAATTTGGATGAAATCTTGGTGTGGATGCTTCCTGCCCCCCTGCGGAGGCACATTGGCGGTGGTGCCTTCAATCATTTTCAGCAAGGCTTGTTGAACGCCTTCACCAGAAACGTCTCGGGTAATGCTGGGGTTTTCGCTTTTACGAGAAATCTTGTCAATCTCGTCAATGTAAATAATGCCTCGTTCCGCTTTGGCGGCATCATAATCAGCCGCTTGATATAAACGCAGCAAGATGTTTTCCACATCATCGCCCACATAGCCGGCTTCCGTGAGCGTGGTGGCATCGGCAACGGCAAAAGGCACATCCAAGTATTTCGCCAATGTTTGAGCGAGCAAGGTTTTGCCGCTACCTGTAGGTCCAATCAACATAATGTTGGATTTAGAGATTTCTACTTCGGATTTTGCATCAGCATCTTGCTTTTGTTTGACGGCATAGTTAATTCGTTTATAGTGATTGTAAACAGCCACAGACAAAATCTTCTTGGCTTCTTCTTGCCCAATGATATGCTCATCCAACAAAGCCTTCAATTCTTTAGGCGTGGGCAGGTTTTCAATCATGGTCAAGGCCGTTTCAGGGGCATTGGGGTCTTTTTGAACTGCATGAGCTTTGGCAAATTCAAGGAACTCTTCGGCTAAAATATCGTTGCACAATTCCACGCATTCATCGCAAATAAAGACTTCAGGCCCAGCAATGAGCTTTTTGACTTGGTCTTGCGTTTTACCGCAAAATGAACATTTGAGTCGGGTTTCTTCAGATTTTGACATGAGGTATGGAACTCCTGCTCCGTAAAACGATATTCAAAGACGGGAATTTGTTTCAAATTCCCGTCTTTGTTTGACTTGTACGGCTAAATTGCATCATAAAAGTCCTTCAATCAAGACGACCTAAAGCTTGGTAATGACTTTGTCAATCATGCCGTAAGCAACAGCTTCTTCAGGGGTCATAAAGTAATCACGATCCGTGTCTTGCTCGATTTTTTGAATCGACTGCCCCGAATGTGAAGCCATCAACTGGTTTAAGGTACGCTTTAAACGACCAATTTCAGCAGCTTGGATTTCAATATCAGAGGACTGCCCTTGAGCTCCGCCCCAAGGCTGGTGAATCATGATGCGAGCGTGAGGCAATGCCATACGCTTGCCTTTTTCTCCGCCTGAAAGCAAGAAGGCACCCATCGAACAGGCTTGACCCAAGCAAATGGTCGAAACATTAGCACGCACATGCTTCATGGTATCGTAAATCGCCAAACCAGCGGTAACACTACCACCAGGGGAATTGATGTAAAGCATAATATCTTTTTCAGGATTTTCGGAATCAAGCAAAAGAAGCTGAGCAATAATAACGTTAGCGACGTTGTCGTCCACGCCTGTGCCTAAGAAAATAATACGCTCACGCAATAAGCGAGAAAAAATATCAAACGAGCGTTCGCCACGACTGGACTGCTCAATAACCATGGGAATTAGAGCCATTTGCTCTTGAAAGTTAGACATCATCATCACGATTTCGTCTCTCCTTAAATCTCTTCTAAAACGTTTAACGCCTTAATCCTAATACAAAGAACTCCATTATTGTAACAAATAATCAAAATTAAGGCGACGACTAAAGCATATCTCCCCTGCATAAAGGAACTACACTATTCGGCAGATGTAGCCACTTCTTCCAAAGCGGGGGCTTCTACGGCTGTTTCAATCACGGCTTCTTTGGCTTCTACCCAAGTAAAGGTCGCTTTTTCAAGTAGGATGTTGACCACCTTTTGTGCCAAGAGTTGATCCAACAACGCTTGGCTACCATTGGGCTGATTGGACAATTGACGTAGAATCGAGCGTTCATCCGTACCTTGAGCTTCGGCAATTTCCGCAATTTGCTGATTGAAGTCTTCTTCCGTGACGGTCACTTGATGCGCTTTCGCAATTTCAGCAAACGCCAAGCTTGTGGTGATGCGTTGAATCGCTTCATTCTTGAAGCTTTCAGTCATTTCTTCGGTGCGGTTTTGCAAGAACTCATTGAAGTTCAAGCCTTGCTGGCTAAAACGTTGACCCATATCTTCAATAATGGATTCCACTTCACGTTGAATCATGCCTTTGGGCAAGTCGATTTTAGTGGCTTGAACAAGGGCATCCACGACAGCGCGTTGTTTGCGGAAAGTTTCTTCACGCTCATTACGAGTTTCAATCGATTTAGCGACATGGGCTTTCACATCGGCGACCGTCTTAAAATCACCCAATTTAGGAGCCGTTTCATCCGTCAATTCAGGCGTTACATACTTTTTAATCGCATGAATTTTCGATTCAAAGCTCACGACCTGATCTGCCAACTTGGCATCAAAATAATCTTCAGGGAATTGAACGTCTATATTAAAGGCCACACCCACTTCTTTACCTGGCAATTGCATGGTGAAAGAATCTAAGAAGTTATTATTGCTCAAGTCAAGTTCGAATTCTTCGGCTTTACCGCCTGCAAATTCTTCGCCATTTAAACGACCTGTAAAATCTAAGACAATCACATCCGTGCCTTCAACCACCGTGCGATCCGTCACCGTTTCAAGACTAGACACACGTTCTAAAAGGGCTTGAATTTCTTTTTCTTCAGCATCTGCAATAGGCGTCAATTTTTCAACTTCGACCGAAAGAGCTAAGCCTTCAGGCAAGTTTACCGTAGGGCGAATATCCACTTCAGCCACCAAACGAATGCCTTCTTGCAAGTTGAAGTCCAATTCCAACAAACGAGGCTGAGCCACGACATCAAGCTTCTGCTCACTAATCACATCCGCAAACACGTAAGGCAGGTAACGATCCAACGCTTCTTGCTTAATCACATCTTCACCCACGGTTTTTTCAATCATGCGAAGGGGCGCTTTGCCACGACGAAAGCCATGAATATTCACCCGTTGCCCTACACGGCGGCAGGCTTTATTAAACTCTTGCTGGGCTTGTTCAGCAGGCACATGAATCGTAAGTTTAACCGCAGACGATTCAATGGGTTGAAGTTCGACTTTCATTTTAATTCCTTCCAAAGCGTGCAGGACGCATTAAACAATAGATACTTTTATGAATAGCTTAGCACAAATACTTATTTTAGGGACAATTTTGTATTTGTTTGAATCATTTTTTTAGAAAAATGTTAAGCCCACTGAAAATAAAGTATAAAAAATAAGCGGGAGACGAGGCTCGAACTCGCGACATCTTCCTTGGCAAGGAAGCATTCTACCACTGAATTACTCCCGCTTATATAAGCGTTTTATTTAATTGTTCGACAACTATTGAATAAAAGTATTAAACTCTTTCAACATTTATTAGTCTATCTAATCAATCTAAATGTGCAAGCTTTTTTTAAATGTTGACAAGAAAAGGTTTTGCAAAAGTATATTTGCCCCCTTCCTTTTAGGGGATGAGAGGGATTTTTGTAGAATGTTATTCAGTCGTTTAAGCGGTATGAAATCCGTTCACATTTTGACAAAAACGGTACCGTCCGTCTGTACTTGTCCCAAATAGATCTTATGATTATAACCACTTTGCTTGACCTTAATCATATCCCCAATGCCCCCATTTTGCATGGCTTGAGCATCCAATACCAAACGAATGGGGCGTGTACTTTGATGCACTTCTACCACCAATTTCACCGTCTGATTCATCAAAACCGCAGGGGGCGTCTTGACTTGAAATTTTGTAATCAACTGCCCCTTGCTTAAATTCGTGCGAGCTATGGTGGAAGTAGGTAAATCGCTCAAAAGTAATTGGCTCACGTCTCGTAAATTGACCGTGCTGGTCGCCCGTTCCACTTTCCCGACCAAGCTTGCGCCAAACGGAATAGCTTCTTTTACCTGCCACCCCAAGACCTGCTTTTGCAAAACCAAAGGCAAGACCAAAATCGTTTGACGATTGGACTGTGTGCCTTCTAACACAAGATTAACACTGCCGTAACCCTGTTGAAAAACAGAAGTATCCACCCCACCATTCAAACTAAGGTTATACGCTTCCCCTGCCAGAAGTTCAAGCGAGCGAAACTTACGAGTCGCTGCCACGTTAATCCCTAGAACAAAATCGCAGGTTTTAAGCCCTTTGGATTGACAATAGGCTTGTGTAGAAGCGTCGAGTAAAGGCTTGACCTTTTCTTGTAAGTGAGGGGCTTCCAACCATTGTTCGGCACATGCGATGTTCGGAATTAGCCCCAAAAACGAGATAAAGACAATCCCTAGGATGTGGAAGGAAAAAAGGGACGGTCTGTTCACAGTAAAATCCCTAGCTTATACGATTTGGTTAATGGTTTGGAGCATTTGATCGCCCGCTTGCATGACTTTTGAGTTGGCTTCAAAAGCCCGTTGAGCGGTAATCAAATTGATGAGTTCTTCAACAATCTGCACGTTAGAGTTTTCTAAGAAACCTTGCCCAATCGTCGTTCTGGCAAATTCGCCTTGACCCAACTGCCCGACAATCGGATCGCCTGAAGATGGCGTACGGGTATATAAGTTGCGCCCTTGGGCTTCAAGTCCCGCAGGGTTAGCAAAGCGAGCGAGCTGAATTTGACCGATTTCTTGGAAGTTACCCGTGGCATCGCGAATACTAACCGAGCCGTTCGCTCCAATGGTGACTTCGGTAGAATCTTGGGGAATCGTCATTTGAGGAATGAGAGGGTAGCCGTCTGTGGTCACGATGCTACCGTTGGCATCTCGTTTGAAGGAACCGTCTCGAGAATAGCCGATTTGCCCGTTGTCGAGCTGGATTTGGAAGAAGCCGTCGCCTTGAATCGCCATATCTAAGGGATTGGCGGTTTGAATAATCGGGCCGTTAATAAAGTCACGTTGCGTGGCAGAAATACGAGTCCCTAAGCCCACTTGTACGCCAACAGGGTCAATGGTGCCTTGGCTCCCTAATGAACCGGGCGATGAAAAGGTTTGGTTAATGAGATCTTGAAATTCAGCACGGGTTTTTTTATAGCCTGTGGTGTTGACATTTGAAACGTTGTTGGCGATAATATCCATGTTAAACTGTTGCGTCGTCGCACCAGTGGCGGCAGTGTATAGTGATCTTAACATTTAGATTGTCTCTCTCTTAAATCATTCGTTACAGTGAACTATTTTAAAAAAATAAAGAAAAGGTTCTTGATTGATATTTTGACGTTTTTAAAGAAGTAAGAACTTAAATAGAATCGTTCTTTTGTAGTATGACGAATTTGTTGAGGCTCTACCATAATCTAAAGGTTTATAACTATAAATAATGAAAGAACAGAACCTTTGAAACTATTTCAGGTATTACTCCCTTTTCGACAACAAAAACCTGAAATATACCATATCCCTCCCCCTAATTCTAAAGTGCGTAAAGTTCTAGAACATTGCCCTAGAGGTCACTTAAGTGGTGAAGGATTAATGCACTATTGGGTAGTACTTTCAGTCGACCGTTTTGTTAAAGCCATCCCCAATACTGCAAGAGGTGCTAGAGAAGCAAAGCTTAATAATGAAATTTATGACCGTTTTGTAAAAGCAGGGCTTCAAAAGCACATTCCTGAACTATATTCCTATTCTTCTTTTCCAGCAGATCCAAAAAGAAAATTACCTCGCTCATTGAAACATAATGTTATTCTGCTTGAATTTGAAAGTATTGACGGGAAATCATTAAGCCAGCTGAGACGAAAAGGCGTTTATTCACATGAAGATATTAACACCCTATTAAACGAGGAAATTGCCCCCATGTTGTTTGAAGTCTATAAAAAAACGGGCTATATTTTCTTTGATAGGAATTCGGGGAACTTCATGGAATCGACTAATAAAAAGGGGGGGAAAGTCATTACGATGGTTGATTTTACCCCTTGTTTTGTCAAAGACTTAAGCAAGATGACACTGAGGCAGATTTTCAGTAAAGAAGTCATGGGTGCAAAGCTTTTAAAAGAATTAACAACCCACGAAAAAGCCCTATTAAAACAGCATGAGAATGTGACGTGGGACGCCTTGCAAAAAGCAACAGAGCCCATTGAAGGGTTGGACGACCAAACGCTCAAAGCTTGGGTCGATTCAAAAATAGAATCTCGTATTGCGGAACATCTTGCACATGAACATCACCGAAATCAATATGATTGGCGAGCCGTATTAAAAAAAACGTCCATACGATTCGGCTTTAATCGGTGGATGGTATCACTCTTGCATGCTCTAAAAAAATAAAGGCTCTACCATTAAACCCAAGATCTACTCTACTTTGTGGTAGCGTTAGATGAAGTTTCTTCAGGCTTTGGCGGAGCATCCTTCGCTTTTTTGAAACGATATTCGGTTTCGGTGACCACTTGATTCAACCATACAGGGAAAAAGCCAATAACCGCAGCCACTAAAACGTAACCAATCGAATCGATAGGGGATCTCATATTACGTGCCGATTCAGATAAAATACGACGAACCTCTAAGGATTCAAGCGTTGGGAGCTTCAACGTCTTCTTGACCCAATCTAAAGCAGGTAAGGGTACCTTCGTGCCTAAAAAGTTAAACGACGCTTTTAAGTGCTTTGCCCCATCGCTTTGAAGGCGTTTAATTGTGGCATCCAAGGCATCGACTTCTTTCATCGCACTGGCAGAATACGTATACATGGCTTTAAAGTGCTTTAAAACGCCTTGTCCATGTGAAGAATTTAAGACATCCAACACGTTTTGACCTGCTCTTAAGGCAGCCACGCTATCTTCTAATTGAGTAAAATGCTCATTTTTCAGGGTATTAAAGACTTGCGAATAGCTTAGCGCTTTACCGTCTTTGGATTTAGGATGGGTGGCCATGACTTTTTGGGTGCAGACATCGATAAAATGTTGATAGTTCAGGGCTTTGTCTGCCATGAGGTTAAAGGCAGTGATGTCACCTTTTTGCATAGCCAAATCTAAATGCCCTTTGAAAGTGGCGTAATCAGGGGTTTGTGTCGCTGCTTTTAAATAGGCTTTTTCTTTAGGAAGTTCCCCAAGCAAGGCTTCTTCTTGAATCTTTTTGTGAAGACCTTGAAGATCATCGGCGACGATTTCTTTTAAGGCCTTAAGCGTGATGTGTTCTACCGCAAAGTCTTTGTCTAAACCCTTGAGTTCAAATAAGCGACGAATCAAGGTATCGGGATCCGTATTAAGGGTGGCACGACGCATCGTCTTCGTTCCTTGTTCAAGGGAAAGCTCGTTAATCGCATCGTAGAAATGGGTGCTTAAATGTGTTTTTGCGGTGCCTACGTCTTGCGTATGAGCAATCATTTTACGCCCCCCACTATGAAGCGCATCGATCATTTGAAGCATAAAGCGAGCCTTTGCTTTTTCATCCATCGACGCTTGGGGATTGTTCAATGTTTTCAAAAATCGCGTCGTTTCCGTTTGCCAAAGCGGGTAAGCTTGAAGGTAATCTTCCATAGGTTTGGCTAAATTACTATTCGCTTTATGCATGGCTGCAAGTTTAGCCAACGTTTCTGGTGCATTGGGGGTAAGGTTATAAATTTCTTTAATTTGCTGATAAGTAATCGAATGAACTGGCTTACGAGGGTTTAAGCTTCCGTGCATGAGCATTAGATTGGTATGCTTAGGGCTTTTACCTAAGCTGAATAAGGTGCCGTCTTTTTGTTTTTTAGCCAGCATCGCATGCTTAACAGGCTCTAACGCAAACAAGAACAGTGAAATAGACAACACATCCCGAATAAGCACATCTCGAATTGCACGGTAATCACGCCCTTCAGCTATACCGTCATTATCTTCATCGATTTCAGGCGCTCTGAGGTATTCAGAATGCATACGAGCAGGCATCATCGAACCAAAGAACATTAAAATCATGAAGCTCAAAGGCAACCTGGGAATAATTACCCCAAAGAGTTCAGGTGTTTTTTCAAATTTGGCAAATTCCACACTGTCCGTGAGTAGGGACGTCATTTTTGCAGTAGTCATTTGCACCGCTTTCGATGCTGGGTTGGATGTATTTCGAGCCTGAGCATTTAGGCGATCCGAAAAGTTCTTGCCTTTAATAGGAATACTTTTCACGTCATGGTAATAAAAGTGATTCAGGGCATCCACAAAGCCATTATTGTTGTAAGGGGATTTATTAGACATCATCATGACACCTTATCCTCCCCCACTGGTTTTGAAGCAGATGCTTTCAAGTGCTGGCGAATGGCGGCTTGCTTACTCAAAGGCAAGCCTTCCGTGGGTACAGGGGCTTGCGTATTTTTTTCATGGGGTTTGGCTTTGTTGAGCGTGACTAAGCGGTTGGCGGGGTATTCTCGTCCTCTTTGAATCGCATGAGACAAGTACCACATCCAGCCCAGCATCCACATCAAAGAACCTAGTGTAATGAAGGCTTTGGTGGCTTTTGCGGTATTGAAAGATTGAGCAAGGGCCTCCCTGAAATCACCCTTACCTGCTTTAGCAAAGAAATTACGTAAGCCTGCCACCATTAAATCACGTCCCTGGTCCATACCACGTAAATGATATAAGAAAGCCTTTTGAGTAGTTCCCTTACCCTGCATGGTATTCAGATGGATCATTTGCTTTTTCATACGTGTATTTGGGGAATGAATGGCGTTCGCCTTCAAAGCCGTGTGTTCTGCAATGTTATACAACGCTTGCATTTTAGCGGTTAACAGGGTATGTTCTTCACGACGTGTCTTATTAAAGAAAATAGAACCTGAACCATGTTCAACATCAAACGCTAACAACTTGCCTTGAACATCAGCTATTTCTTTTATGACTTGATCCAAGGTCACATCTTTTAAGCTAAGTAGTGAATTGTTGTTGAGTTTGGTATGACTATTTAAAGACGCTTTTAATCCAAAAAGCTCGTCGTCTTTTAAGCCTTTTTTCAGGCTGTTTAAATGCCCATTACTCAGATGATAATAGGGATTGATCAAAGTATTGCCATGAAATTCGATCGCTACTTTTTCTTGACGCTTTAGATCAGGAATGCCTTCAAAAACACGTTCCACATAGCCTTTGCCGAAGGCTTCTAAGTTTTTTCGATCTTGGGGGTTAGTCGGCCGAATGGGTGTTTCAGTCAAAAACTGTTGCACATTTTGATGTTCTTGCGTCAGTTCGCTTTCAGACATCTGCAAGGAACGACGCCCTGTCCAGCTTAAAAACTTGTTACGACTGAGTAGAGGCACTAGACCAAACACCAAGGCAGGCACCAGCAAGGAACCTGGGGCCGCTTGTACTTCTCTCATTATTTCTTCACCCAAGTTCGCCCAATTGGCATTTTGGGATTTTTTGCAGCGAATATAAATCCACTTATTTAAGCCTTTGCGTTGTTGGGCTTCAGGGTCTTTTTCAGGGTCATAAGGCACGGCCCCTCGTTGTAAAGAACGTGAAATACGAGGAAACCCCATACCCACAAAGTCTAAAATCGTAAAATCCCAAAAGAATTGTGAATCAATTTTAGATGCCAAATTTGCCGCTAGTACTGGATTCAATGTGGACGCATACCCTACTGCTGCTAAAGTCAGCAGTTCAGGCGAAATTTCAAATTTGGCTTCTTCGTGCTTCTTTTTTCGTCGCTTGAAGGGGTTGAGTCGCTGTGCTAAAGAAGTTTTTTCGGTGGCTTTCCCTTCCATTTCAGTGGCTGGAGTGGGTAAGGAAGGCTGGGTTTCGAAGGCATCGTGAGTAGGGAATTCTTCTATCATCATATTAGTTAAAGAAGGCGTGGATGCCTTTCGCCTTTGCGGCTCGTCTTGTTCAGCTTTGAGCTTTGCAAGTGTATGATAATAAAGAGACGACTGTTTAATGGACATCATACGAATGTGCAAAACCTATACTTTAAAATCCCAATGAACGAAACGATGCTTGTAGCTCCTAAGTGTATGGAAGTAACCATTCACAAACGTTACAAGATTCAAAGCCACATCAGCATAAAACCCTTTTTTAATAAGGATTGTGCCAAACGTCGTTACATTCGAAAACGAGAGAAGACGATAACACCACGATGAGAATACGAGAAAAAACGTTCGGTGAATATATTCAAAATATTAAGAATTTAGTTTACCTCATAATGGGCGTTTTGTCAAAGGTTGTTACAATCGCTCATATAGCCGTAATTTCGCTGAACGTGAACGAGGGTTGCTTTCCTTTTCAAGTTCGGTGGCTTCAAGTGGTTTACGGTTCACCGCCTTAAACAAGGGCGTTTTTCCGCAGGTACAAATAGGGAATTGCGGTGGGCAAATACATCCGTCTAACCATGGTTTAAACTGCTGCTTCACCAGCCTGTCTTCTAAAGAATGAAAGGTAATAATCGCCACACGACTGCTTGCTTGCATCAAAGCAGGTAAGGCATTTAAGGTGGATTCTAAATGTTCAAGTTCACCATTAACCGCCATACGCAAGGCCTGAAAAACCCGTGTAGCGGGATGCTTAGCTTCTTTCGCCTTGCCTGATTTTTGCTTCAATCGATAAATCCGCTCCACCAGTTTTGCCAAATCCAGCGTGTCCTGCCAAGGCGATTCGGCTCGATCTTCCACGATGGCTTTGGCAATCGGGTACGCATATTTTTCTTCACCATAAATCTCAAAAATACGACACAATTCTTCAAACGACGCCGTGTTCAAAATATCCGCAGCGGTGGGGATCTCATCATCCGTACCGTTCATTCGCATATCTAAAGGGCCTGATCGCATGAAGCTAAAGCCTCGATCCGCCGTGTCAAGCTGGTAAGAACTCACGCCTAAGTCGAGTAAAATCCCGCCATCCATGCCTGTGATGTTTAATGCGTCTAGCTTTTCGGGGATTTCGCTATAATTAGATTGCACAAAATGCGTATGCTGTTTATTCTCAAAATGTGCTAGCGTGGGAGCGAGCCGTTCTTGAGCCATGCTCAGCGCACGAGCGTCTTGATCCACCCCCACCCAACGAGGAGACGTTTCGCCCAAGTCGTGTAAGGCTTCAAGCAGGTGTTGACTATGTCCGCCCATGCCTAAGGTGCCGTCTACATAGGTTTTGCCGACTTGTAGATTCAAGCCTTTTAAAACGGCGTCTAGCAACACAGGCACATGCTTGCTTGAAATAAGCGCTGATTCTTCACGCACGAGGCTTCATCCACTTTTTAGCGACGTGCTTCCACAAGTAAGCACCGCCTCCCACCACCAGCAATAAGGCAATCGCCACATCAAACTTATGCCACAAGTGCTTGAATTCAGTGAGGTTGTCCCCAAAAACAATACCCACATACACCAGCAAATAGCTCCAAATTAAGGAGCCGATGAAGGTGAAAATCGTAAACGTCCAAATGTTTGCCCCTAAAACGCCTGCAGGAACGGAAATAAAGGTTCGTAGAATCGGCAACATTCGGCAGATGAAAAACGCCCAGTCCCCAAAGCGAGCCGTCCAACGACGGGCATCCGCCAAGTCGTCTTCGTCGATGAGGATCCACTTGCCGTATTTTTTGATGAAGGCTTCACCCCCCCACGCCCCTAGCCAGTAAGACGGGAGCGATCCCACGACGCACCCGACGGCTCCCGCCAAACTAGCCAAATGAATATTCATTTCGCCTTGTTGCACCAAGTACCCTGCATAAGGCAGAATCATTTCACTAGGCAACGGAATATTCGCTGATTCAATCGCCATAAGTACTACGATGCCCCAATAGCCTAAGGCTTCAATCACACTATGCACCCAGTTTAAGAGTCCGCCCAGTATCCATTCAATGCTATGAATCAGCCAATCCATGATAAATCCTTTTTCCTAAATGTAAGTAGGGTTTTCTAAACGTGAGAGAGGATGTTTCCTCATTCCCCTTAACAAAATAGCATAGATAATAGTGAAATCCAAATCGCTCTATTTACAGTTGGCTTGAATGCCCAAGGAATCTTACTGTATATGTTATAGAAATGTTACATTGTCCTTTGCTTCAGTGCCAAAGGCATTGACGCCTTTTTATGTTTTCTTTAAGCTATACTTAGTATTTTTTTAAATTTAATTGAATGGTAGATCTCAATGAACTTTCCTTCTCTTGCAGTGCATCCCTTAATTTTCCCCAGTCAACATAAGACGTCTTTGACTCAAGCGTCTCCCGCAAAACGTGTTTCACCGTCACCCTTGTCGCAACGTCTGGGGGTCACATTTGTAAATGAAGCGGGGGGAATTTTAACCAAAGCCGATGCTTATAAACGATTAATAGACTTTTTTTCTCACAATCTCAATGCTGTTTTAGAAACTTATCTAAGTGGTAGAACCCCACCCACAGAAAAAGAACTAAAAACTTGGTTGGGTTTGCTTGAAGCAGATTTTGAAAACAAAGCCCGTCTTTTGGCAGCACTTCCCGATGAAATTAAGGTTCGGATTTCATTAGGAAGCGATCCTATATTGACCTTATATGAGCGAGAAGTCGATTTCAAGACTTTAAGAGATTGTATCGATACTGCTCTCAAGGCAGGTAATGGCTCTTCCTACACAAATGCACTGAAATATAATATGCCATCTGACACAGATCCTAATATGATGGTTCCCATTATTTCGATAATAGATGATAAAGGGAATCTGCCTTTTATAACTCATCATCTTAGGTTCCATGCGGTAACTAAGAACATTCCTTATAATCCCAAATTTAATCGCCTCATGCTCCAATTTACCGAGCTCCTGGGACTATCCAGAAGAACTTCCCCTAAAACTAAACAGCCTCAGTATTGGTGGACTTTTCACCAAGTAATGGCGTCTCCTATTCATAAACGCATCCCCAAAGAGAAGATAGCTGAAACACCTTTAATGCAAGAATGGAGTTCACGTAAAAACCGAACCACACTAAGTATAGAACTCAATAAATTATCCAGAACAGAAACTCGTTCCATCTCTACATGGATTTGGGACATATTGCGTGAAAGGATGCCAGACTACTCTTTGTCAGGAATAGCGACCCTGCCACAAAGAGAGCTTCCCAAAAAGCTCCCTCTCCCAGCTCCTAAATAAACGCCGTAAAAATATTTGCTAAAACAATTGAGTCAAACAAGCTAACCCCCCTAGATCGGAGCCTTCAACATAGCCCCCTTATAAGGCAAAAAAGGGCTTTGGTAACCAATGTTTTCAGGAGGCAGATCCACCTGCGGAATTCGGTTTTGCTTGTCAAACGGCTCTTCAGGTCTCATCACCCACGGCTGCACCCGTTGAGCCCACGCTTGTGGCGACAGCGGGAACACCGTCGGGTAAAGGACTGGTGGCTCGGCTTTTTTTGCCTCGTCGTTTACAGGGTCTTCATCCCGCACGGTTAAATCAGGCGGAGACGGCAAGCCTGACATATCTTGAGCTTGAGCGGGTTCCGTGGCTTTTGTTTTAGGAAGTGAATCAGGCATGAGACGATTTACACACTTTCATTAAACGGCTTTTTTGGAAGGCGTTGGCTTTTGAGTCAAGGCATACATCAACGCGGCTTCTTGAGGCGTCAGTTGCTTGGGTACGTTTGTCGCTTGTGAAGCCGTCGGGTTTTTCGCCTGTTGAGCCAAGGCGTATAACAAGGCGGCTTCCTTGGGGTCAATGTCTCGAACCTTTTTTGTGCCAGCCAAACGATAGGCTTCTTCGATTTGGGCAGGCGTCAAGGTGATTTTTTCTTTTGTGGACGCTTCAGGATATTTGGCAATTAAGGCAATATCTTCTTTTTTAATCGAACTAAACTCGCGATCTTTAATCGCTTTAAGGGTTTCTCTAGCTTTGTCACGCTCTTCGTATTCGACCAAATACGTGGGTTTGCCCACAGTCTTGTCTTGAATCGTTTCCACCCCTTTACGTAGTTTGCCTGCTAAGAGGAGTTGACCTCCCAGTCCAATGATAACACCCGCCCCTGTCAACCAGTGAAAGCCTGCCACGACAAAGGGGAGTTTAAAGCTCGTCAAATAATGCCCCCCCATCAGCTTACCCAAACGATTGCCTCGGTTCAAGAACACCATCAACTGATGACCACCGATCATCGGCAAGGCAATGCCTAAACAGGCTCTTAAACCTGCTTTAATTTGTTCACCCAAGACAAAGGGCTTTTCAGCAGGCTTTTGGACTTCAGTGGTTTTAGCGTCTTTACTTTGAGGCTTGGCTTGGACGTTGTCTGGGACGTTGGCTTGAAGAGGTGGCGTAGACTTTGCTTGGGGCGCTTTTGTTTTAGACGGCTTACCTGCGGCCATAAATGCCGCCCAGCCCGTACTAAAGGCGGTCACGGCTCCTAAGAAGAACATTAGATATCTTGGTTGAGCTAAACTCTTCAGCATACCAAGCAGCGGATTATGACCCCCCTTGCTCAAGTCAGACATCGCTATGGCTTTCTTTTTCAAGACTTCTTCAGGCTGTTCATGCAAGGCAAACTTTGCCATATCAATGACGCCACGCCACACGGAAGCCACACCACGTCCTAAACCACTCACGCCCCACGCTTCAGAAAGTTCTTTCTGATTATGAATGAATTGTTCATGTTCAGAGATGTTTTGCATTAAACGTTGAATCGAACGTGGCAAGACATCGTGGAGTTTTTTAAAGGCTGTTAAACTTTTTTGAGCATGGTTACTAAACTCCCCATTGAGTTTAAAGAAATCATTCACCGTCATTTTCTTCGAAGGATCTAACGCTGCAATGTGTTTTTCAACCGCTTCTTTGCCCAACAAAGCTTCCCAATGGGCTTGATTACGGGTGATTTCTTGCAGAGCCGTGCTTCTTAATTCTACGAGCTTCGCTTCAGGTGTGAAAATTTTAGAAAAATAACGACTGAATGGCAGGACTAAATTTTTATCCCCCACCTTTTTTAAACGAAAAATAGACGATTGTATATCTTTAACTTGAAGCAACTGGGGGTTATGTTCCAACGCCTTAACTTGTGCAGGCGTCATAGATTTGGCGGTATCGATATTCATATGTTCGGGCGACCAGAACCAACGCTGTCCTCCCTTGTAAAGGTCTGAATGAATTTGGTGTAAATAGGCGTGCTTCACGCTCGGCGGATTGACTCCGTTTACATACGCAATGACGGCTTTTTGAAGTTCTTTGACGGCGTCTGAATCATTAGGCGCACCTTCTAAAATAACCTTCATTTGTTGAGGACACTGTTGAATAAAATCATCAAACTGAGTTAAATATTCAGGATTCTTATCTCTTCCCAAAACACTCAGGAGTTTGGATTTGGAGAATTTTGACATCGCTTCAGGCGAACCAGACGCCTTAGCGTTCGCTAAGGCTTCTTCAAATACGGCTTTAAAGTGATGATAGAGGTTTTGGTCTAACGCCTTATTTTCCTTGCCTTGGGTTAAAAAGCCTTTGGCATCTGCTTCAAGGAAGGGGTTCATCAACGTCGTAGTCACATGCCGATGCTGTTCAGGCGTCATGATTTGTTCAAAACGTTCGTAATAATCGTGATGGGTAGTCGCTTCTTTCAGCGTTTGATGCAAGTTGTTATAATGGGCAATATAGCGTTCTATCAAAGAATCGGGAGCAAGAGTTACCCCTGTTTTAAGCTTATTGGCCGTCGCATTGAAGGCATGTTCATGATTGCCAAGCCAATAACGGTTGTATTCATCGGAAGGCAGGTCGCCTAGGTACGCACGCATCCATGTAGGCAAGTTTTTAAAACTACCTTCTTTAGGCGTCCAGCCATCTATCCATCTGGCGAAACCTCCCAAAAGGGTATTATGCGCGGTTTTTTTATTAAGGGGATTAATGGTTCCTAAGTTGGGATCCAAGCCCGCCAAGCGATTAGCGATATTCGTAAACGCCAATAGAGAAACGAGTCCTAAGCCAATAGCAGCGCCTTTTTCGGGGTAAGACAAGCGTTCAGACGATTCTGGATCCATGAACTGCATGGTCAGTGCAAGATCAAAGGCCTTTTTAGCCAACGAATCGCCTACTTCTCCCGCGTTTTCAAGTTGTTGTTGAACTTGATCTTGAGCGTTGTTTTGCACGTTTTTCATGGCTTGTAAGTGATTTGAATTTGTCGGAAAGTTCGGACTGCTTGATGAACTGGTATTAATCGATGCCATAAGAAAAACCTTTATGCGTTAGCATGCCCCCTTCGTGAAAGTGACGAAGGGATGTCTATATACAAGCATTAACACAAATTCTACTCTACTTGTTGCTAGTGAAAAGGTGAGGGGGGCTCAAAAGATGTCAGATCCCCTTATCCGTTTTGACGAATTTAATCGATTTAAGCCTGTTAGATGTAAAGATACAGGTCATTTCCGACACACGAAACCCCTGTTTTTGACACACGAAACCCCTGTTTTTGACACACGAAACCCTCTTTTCTGACACACGAAACCCTCTTTTCTGACACACGAAACCCTCTTTTCTGACACACAAAACTCTCTTTTTTGACACACACTCACGACGGGAAAGAGAGGGAAAGGGCTCCCAAAGGAGCCAAAAGGGTCGGTTTTTAAGGAGCTACTCTTCTTCATTATGACCGCAATTTAAAGCCTTGCCTAGTGACGAAACACCATGTTTTTCTTCGAAGTAAGTGAATTCATAAAATGAGATTGTTTTTTTAATATAACAATTTGTTAACATTTAGCAATTCGTAGCTTTATAAATTGTTTATTAAAGCATAAGACACAAATAAAGTTCTTTTGTCTAAATACCCCCAAAACTAGCTTTTCGTTGCTCTATTTATTCTTCTTTATTAAATTTCCCTGTACACCTCACATGAAAGGATCACTTAAGATGATTTCTCTTAATCCAAATAACCCTTGGTTGCCTAATAACCAACAACCCCCTTACGATTTAGCCACCACCTCTCCCTATCCATCTGCGTACCCTGCTTTAGGGACTCCCGCTCAAAATACGTATGCTGTAGGAGCAACCTATGGGCAAAATACTTCTGGCTGGGATACCTATCAAGCTCCGTATCAAGCTCCGTATCAAGCTCCAGCTGCAAATACATTGCTCGCCACGAATACCCAGACTTACACGAATGCCCCTACTACGATTACTGAGAAAACGTATGCCCCTGATACGAGAATCTATGCCCCTGAAATCACCTACAATTATATTACGAAGACTTTTGAATATAAGCCTACCATCACACACGAAGCAGCTCCAGCTCCAGTGTATCCACCTCCAGTGCCCCCCCCAGCTCCAGTGTATCCAGATCCGCCTAAGATTGAGCTTCCTAAAATTCAATATCCACCTCAAGAGTCTAAGAAAAAAGAAGGGACAAACTGGTTGCCTTGGCTTATAGGAGGAGGAGGAATCCTCGCCGCCCTCTTCTTGCCTAAACTTTTCGGCAAGAAAGATAAAGTTGAAGCCAAAGCGGAAGCCAAAGCTGAAGCAACGGTTACGGCTACGCCTGAAGCTGTTGAAGAAAAATCTGAAACACCCGCTAAAAAAGACACGGTTTACACCAAGCTTGAAATCAACGCTCACGGAGATCCTATTTTTGTGACACGCAATAGTCTAGGTGAAGTTACTAGACAAGAAGAAGTCAAAAGTGGCGTAGTCTTTGAAGACGGCAACTCTTCTTTAAGCGTTCAAATGGACAGCCAAGATCCTAAGAACGTTTTTATGAAAAGCTTTAGCTATACAGTCGATGGTAAAACCGTTCAAGGTGATTCTAAAGGTAACGTTACCGTTGGCGGAAAATCCGTTGCGGTGGGTTCTAGTGCAGAACTGCCAAATGGCGGTACGGTCACGGTTTCTAAAGAAGACGGCACTTCTATCGGTGGCTTTAAAAATCAGTCTAAGATCGAAATTAAATCCCCGAACGAATCGGGTAATGGTTATGAAAACATTACTTTACATGCTCGTAAAAACAAACGTGGTTTAATCATGTACGAGTTTAATGCTAGTAAAAAATCTGAAGCCTCGAATACTGCTGAACGTGTCAAAAATGGATTTGTAAAAAAAGCCTTTGATAAAGAATATAAAAATCAAGGGGTGGATGATACCCCTGTCACCGATAAAAAATAGGAAGAAAGCGTGAAGTTGCTGACGATACCAGTGACGTCGCCTAAATCCTACCCTCTTTAAGAAAGCCTAGTATAGCTCGATTATCAATGTATCTCTAAAAAATGCAAGTCACACAAAAACCGCCTCCTTCCGTAAGAAGGGGCGGTTTTTTAAAACGAATAGGGTTCAATATAAAGTGTTAAGGATTAACCTAACTCTTCGCATTTGTCAGCGTTCAATTGAACGAATTTTTCTTGACCAGCAGGCACTTCGCCGTCCATGAAAATGGCATTAACTGGGCAAACAGGGGCACACGCACCACATTCGATACATTCATCAGGGTGAATGTACAATTGAGGCTCGCCGTCAAACTCGTAAATACAATCTACAGGGCAAACGCCTACGCAAGCTTTGTCTTTTACACCAACACAAGCTTCACCGATTACAAAAGGCATAATTTAAATCTCCATGTTCAAGGTCCAAAAAATCAGACATTCATAAAATCAGACAATATATAAAAAATCTATCAGACAAAAATAAGTATAACACACCCACTTTAAAAAGGAAGTTTTTTTTCAAAAACCAAACAATTTGGTGGGTGTGTTGAAAGACACATTAAGCCAAGCGAGCTTCAGCTGCCGACCAATCAATGTTATTGAAGAATGCACCGATGTACAAACCTTTTTCCGTAGGCTTATAGTCTACAGTGAAGGCATGTTCCCATACATCCATGACCAAAATAGCGTTAAAGCCTGCAGGGTGACCATTTTCGTGATCGCTAATCCAGAAGTTTTGCAAGCGTTTGGATTCAGGATCTTGATACAAGACCGCCCAGCCGATGCCACGCATCAAGCCTGTGCCTTTAAAATCTTTTTCCCAATTGGCATAAGACCCAAAATCTTCGACGATTTTTTTGTAAAGCGTTGAACTTTCAGACAAGGTTGCTCCACCATTAGGCGTCAAGTTGCCGAAATAGTATTCATGCAAACGCATGCCTGAGTATTCAAAACCAAAACGACGCTTGAGTTCGTTGTATTCAGGGGTATTGATTTCACCCGCTTCAATCAAGGCAGAAATTTTAGTGGCAACAAGGTTGGTATTGTTTACGTAGCCTTGGTACAACTTAAAATGTTGTTCCAACTGTTCTTTTGAAAGCCCGTTATAGCCTTCAGACGCATAGGTTTTTGCTTCATAAGCAAAAGCGGTTGCTGTAGTCATGTGTATCTTCCTTCTTCAAACAATAGAGTATCCAAACATAGACTTCTTTACTGTAACATATTTTTGAGAAAAGAAACGACTTTTTTATTAAAAAAAGCTTAAGAGTGAAGGGGTTTCAGATATAAAAAAGTGGCTTTGTCTCCCCCTCCTAATTTTAGGAGAGGGTATTCAAGCCTTCCATCAAACAATATCTCTATTTTTTAAAAGAGAGTTTACACAAAGGACTTTAAAAAAGGTATACTAAAACGGAGTGAAGTCATTAAACGCTAGGCTGAAATCTAAACTATAGGGAATGCATATCATGTCGTCTGAAAGCTTGCATGAAGAAGAACACCTTGAATCCAGTGCCATTGCACCGAAAGTGCAACAAGAAGAAATGGCGAAACAGTGGGGCTACATCGCAGGAAGCCTGACCTTTGTCTTGCTCGTCTTTCCCCAATTGTTTAGTGGGTTACCAAGCCCTGATTACGTGGGGATTTCCCTATTAGGCACAGGCGTCATGTATGTGTTAGGCTATTTAATCGGTAATATCTGGCATGCCCCTCGACGCAAACCACGCAAGAAAGCCAAGAAGGCAAGCTCAACAAATGCCCAAGCCCTTCCAAAAGAATTGCCAGCAGATCTTGAGCCCTTGGAAAAAGAGGCTCCTGCAAGCGTCACGCCTGTGGCGGAAGTCGACACCACCCATCAAACGGTGGATGAAGCGGAAGCCTTAGGCTTAGAAGAGGCTTAGAAGCAGAAGAAGGCTTTCCCTTTTTTGTGTCCATAGAGTATACTAGACATATATAGAGCTTGAGAGAATAGGCAAACGATATATGCACGGCATTCCTAAAAAACGATACGGCGAACTCATCACACAAAAAGGTGTTCCTTACCCATTGGGGGCGTCTTATGATGGTTGTGGCGTCAACTTTGCGATTTTTTCTTCCACTGCAAGCAAGGTCGAACTCTGCTTCTTTGACGGCATAAAGGCTCGCAGGGAATCCATTCGCATTCCCCTTAACACCAAAACCAATCATGTGTGGCATATTTATATTGAAGGCTTACAACCTGGGCAATTGTACGGCTATCGTGTTCATGGGGCGTATGACCCTGAACATGGGCACCGATTCAACCCTCGCAAAGTGCTGTTGGATCCTTATGCCAAATCCGTGGCTCGTCAAGTGAAAGATATTGATGTCCTGTACGGCTATAAAGTGGGGCATGCCAAGCAAGATTTTGCCATTGACAACCGAGATTCCGCCCCTTATGCTCCCTTGGGTGTTGTGATTGACGACGCCTTTTCCTGGGGAGATGATGCCCCCCCGCACATCCCGATGGAAGACACGATTGTGCTTGAATCCCATGTTAAAGGCTCCACGATGCTCAATCCAGCCTTGCCTGCTGCCATGCGAGGCACTTACGCCGCCTTGGGTAGCGATGCCATGATTCAATACTATAAAGAACTCGGCGTTACCACGATTGAGCTGTTGCCTGTTCATGCCTTTATTGATGAGCCGCATTTAAAAGACACGGAGCTGGTGAACTATTGGGGCTATAATACGCTCAACTATTTTTCACCGCATCCCTATTATGCGATGACCAAAGATCCGCATGAAGTCGTGCGAGAGTTTAAATCCATGGTGCGCAGTCTGCATAAAGCAGGGCTTGAAGTCGTGTTGGATGTCGTCTACAATCACACCTGCGAAGGCAACCATATGGGAGCCACCTTCAGCTGGAAGGGCATCGACAATCAAGCCTATTACCGCACCGTGCCTGAATCAAGCCGTTTTTACATGGATTTTACAGGTTGTGGCAACACGCTCGACAGCACCAGCCCGCCTGCGTTGACGATGATTTTAGATAGCCTGCGGTATTGGGTGAGCGAAATGCACGTCGATGGATTCCGCTTCGATTTAACGTCCGCCTTAGCCCGTGAACACTTTGATTTTTCCACCAAATCTTCCTTCTTTCAAGCCATCGCCCAAGATCCTATCCTCAAGCGAGTCAAGCTTTTTGCTGAGCCGTGGGACACAGGCGTTGGGGGCTATCAGGTGGGTAACTTCCCCTTAGGATGGTCGGAATGGAACGGCCGTTACCGAGACACCTTACGAGCCTTTTGGAATCAGCAACACGCCACGCTCAACCAGTTGGCGACTCGTTTGGCAGGCTCAAGCGATTTGTTTCAGCATAACGGCAGGCATCCGTATAATAGTCTCAATTTTGTAACCTGTCACGACGGCTTTAGCTTAGAAGACTTGGTGAGCTATAACGGAAAGCACAACGAAGCCAACGGCGAAAATAATCGAGACGGCACCAACGACAACCGCAGTTACAACGGCGGAGTAGAAGGCGTCACCTCAGATGCGAAGGTGAAAGCCGAACGTCAGCGTCGTAAACGTAATTTAATGACGACCCTGCTCTTTTCCATCGGAACACCCATGATTTTAGCAGGCGACGAACTCAGCCGTACCCAACAGGGCAATAACAACACCTATTGCCAAGACAACGAACTTTCTTGGTTGGATTGGGACTTTGAAAATAATCCTGAGAAACGAGACTTCTTTCAATTTACTTGCAAAGCCATTGAAGTACGGCAAAGCCTCGCAGCCTTCAAACGCCGCACCTTTTTCACAGGCACGCCCAGTCCGAAAAGTGGCATTCCTGATGTCACCTGGTGGCGCGCCACAGGCAAGCCCCTTTCCATTGAAGATTGGCATAACCCCAGCCTGCGGTGCATGGGTTTGTTGATTGACGGCAAAGCGAACCGCAAGTTTTGCGACAACCCTAACGCCGATTTTTCAAGCGTTTTATTGATCATTAACGATCAACCCAATGATGAGCAGTTTTACTTGCCGACGCATCGTAGTGACCAAACCCCTTGGGAAGTTTTGCTGGATACCGCTTCGCCTAATGGATCGCCACGCTTTGAGCAGATCGAATGGATGCCTCACACGCTCTTTCCCATTCAAGCGAAGAGTGTGGTCGTCTTAAAAATGAAGACGCCACCGCCGAGTGGGGGCTTTGGCAAGGGCTTATTTTTGACGTCGCTTGTTTAATTTTGGATTTCTAGCTTTTTTTGTAGCTGGTCGTTGTCAGAGACCTTTGCTTTCTAGCTTTGGCTAGCTCCGTTTAACGCTGGTGCTTGGGGGTCTTTGTGCCGCCAAAGACTCCCCAAACCCCCAAAGCGGCTTAAGGGGGGACGAAGGGGAGGAGAAACGCAATGCGTCCTTCCCCGTCCCCCCTTGAACCGCCTTTAGAGGTGTTGGAGACCTTTGGCGGAGCAAAGGTCTCTGACGACCGACCAGCTACAAAAGGAGATAGAAATCCAAGAAACATAACACACCATATCCATAAAATACGATATAATAGACGTATCTCGTTTTTTTAAAGGTCACCCCTCATGCACGATGCTTCCCTCGATTTCCTAGAAAAACCAAGTCTCCACGCCTTCTATCACGCTGATGTGTGGACGGCGTCTTACGCAGGGAAGAAGGTACTCGTCACAGGAGCAGGTGGCTTCATACCGTCGCACCTCGTCGAAGCCCTCGTGCTGGCGGATGCTCACGTCACCGCCCTCGTCAAATACAACGGAGCCAGCGATATCGGCAACCTGCGTTACCTGCCTGACGCCTTACGCCAAAATATCAACATCCTGTTTGGCGATGTCACCGATGCCTTTATGATGCACCGCCTCGTCAAATCGCAAGACATGGTCTTTCATCTCGCTGCCCTTATCGGTATTCCCTACTCGTATTTAGCGCCGCAACATTATGTGAATACCAACATTCAAGGCACGCTCAACATCCTAGAAGCTTGTCGTGACAAGGATATTCCCGTGGTGCAGACGTCCACCAGTGAAACCTACGGTACCGCCATTTACACGCCGATCGATGAAAAGCACCCCTTGCAAGGGCAGTCGCCGTATTCCGCGTCTAAAATCGGGGCGGATATGCTGGCGGAAAGCTATTTTAGAAGTTTTGAAACCCCTGTTTCCGTGATTCGTCCCTTCAATACCTTTGGACCTCGGCAATCCGCACGCGCCTTTATTCCCACCGTGATTCAACAAGTATTATACAGCGATGCCTTGCGTGTCGGGAGTTTAGACCCCCAACGAGACCTTTCCCCTGTGTGGGACACGGTTCGGGGCTTCCTTGCGGTGGGAGCAAACCCGGTGTCTCGTGGGGAAGTGATTAACATCGGCAACGGTAAGACGCAGAGCATGCGGGATGTCCTTCAGCAGATTTTGCGATTAACCGACAAAGAAGACTTACCCATTTTGGCGAATGAAGCGGTAAGGGTGCGTCCTGAAAAAAGCGAAGTGCAAGTGCTGTTGGGGGATACTACTAAGGCGAAAACCCTGCTGGGGTGGGAGCCTAAGCTCACGCTCGAAGAAGGGTTGAGACAGGCGATCGCCTTTAGCAAAGCCCATCCGTCGCATCAAGGCACGGCAGGCTATGCGGTTTAGATTTTTAGCGTCACTACGTCGATTACTTACGCTTCGTTGCCAAGGCTTTATTCAGCTTCTCCTGCTTTGCCCAAGACGCCGAGGCGTCTTTTAAGGCTTGCTTAAAGGCAGGTTCCACATAAGCAGGGGGCATGTAACGTTTCACCCACCCGATCGCTGTTTGCCGAGCCTTCGCATCATTCAGCAAAATATCCACACCTGCCCCCTTATCTGGGTACAAACTCAAGGATTTCACCGCTTCCGTAATACGAAAGAGCTTTTGCGTGTCCGCATAACTCATTTGTTCGCTTTGGCTTGCCATGTATAAAATGGGTACATGGCTATTCATTACCGAAAGAATGGGACTGATTTTCTTAGTTTCCAGCCTCGCACCGATGCTCACCACCGCTTTGAGATGCACATCTTTTTCGGCAGCTCTCACCAATAAGGCATTGGCGCTAATGCCTTCGGCGATGATCGCCATTTTTTGAGGCAGCACTTCTAAAGGGAATTTTTCTGCATCCAGTTCAGGGTGCTTAAAGTAATGTTCCACCCGTTTAAAGTCTTTGGTGAGTTGCGTCCAATCGGGTTGGGTGAAAATACGCCACGATTTTACGCCTCCGTATGCCAAGCCTTCACTGATGCCATGCCCTCGTACGTCTAAAAGCAAGACGGCATAACCTGCTTTGACTAAATCAGGCACCAAGAATTGCAAGCGTTTGCCTGAAGACGACAAGCGATGCGTCACCACTACCAAGGGGTATCGATAGCTGGGTAAAGGGCGAGCAGGCGGGGCTTTAGGCTTGGCAGGGCTTTCACCTTCTTCACCTTCAGCGTCTTCACCTTCTTCTGCACTGGCTTCTTCTTCGGGAGCCTCTTCTTCAGCGACGTCTTCCCCTTCTTCTCCTTCAGCAGGTGCGACCGCTTCGACAGGGGGCTTGGCTTTCAAGGCTTGCACTTCGCCATAAGGGCTATATAAATCCCCTTGTAAAACAAAGCCATCTACAGTCGTCCAGCTTAATCGGGTGGGGTGGTAGTCTTCGGCAAGCGTGTATCTTAAATGTGTTTCAACAGGCGGTGGAGGCGGGGGAGCAGGCTTTTTAGTTTCACCCTCTTCGCCTTCTTCTTCACCCTCTTCGCCTTCAGCTTCAGCGTCTTCTCCTTCTCCTTCTCCTTCAACTTCTTCAGAACCTTCTTCTACAGGCGGTTTCGATCCAGGTAATTCGCATCCGCTTAAAAAAACAGGAACGCTCGTTGCCAAAAACAACAGTAGCAGGACACTAGAGCGTCCTACGATTTTTAAGAAACTGTCTAAAAAAGAGCGGTTCATGGCGATGTTCCATGTTATGATGGTGGAAACTACTTCCTTCTTCGACTCTAAAAACACGCCGATACACCCGCCCCCCACAAGTAGAGGAGTCCCTTCTTTTGTCTTTCACCCATTCTCTATGGCAGACTTTTAATCAGCTTCCTGCGTGGCTTTTATTGAGTTTAGGTGCTTGCCTAGGAGCCTTTGCCCGTTACGGATTCACTCGCTTGTTTTCCCTTGAATGGCAAGGCATTTTGGGGATTAACCTACTGGGATGCTTAGGCTTTGGCATCGGACTAGGGTTGACAATCGCCCTGCCTGAACGATTCGGCACGCCTGCCTTTCGGCTCTTTTTTCTAACAGGGTGCATGGGTGCGATGACGACCTTTTCTAGCTACATGTTTAATATTTACCAAGCCCTTAACACAAGTCCCACCCCAGCTTGGGGGACGCTACTTTTAAACATCGCCTTGCAACATGGCTTAGGTCTCGTCCTGCTCGCCTTTGGCGTATGGATGGTACCTAGACTATTAAGACTGTTTATACCCTTACCTTAAGAAGCTAAACAGTGTCTGCGGTAAAATCCGAGCCATCACCCCTAAGCTCGATTGGTTAATCTGTTCTTGAAAACGTAAATCGGTCACCAGCTTGGGCATGTCCACATCTTGAATCGTGCTATAAAGTTGCGCTGATGAATCTTGACGGGTTTGGGTGCGGTCTTGCGTCGCGTTAAGCTGATTCAACGTTGAACCAATCGTCGCTTGACTAGAAAGTAAACTATTCATTTGCGTCGTCAATAAGTCCAACTGCGTACGAGTGGTTATGGTATCTGCCGTTGCTAACGCATTTTTCAAATCAATCATCGTTCTAAAGACGCCTGCGGTCGTGTCGCCTAATAAGGCGTCGCCAGTGACGTTTAAGGTCACGATTGAGTTTTTCGCCACATCAATTTGTCGTTGAAAACTTCCTGTGGCTGGTGTGCCTGAATAGGTGACGACATCACCGACTCGTGTATAAGGGACGGCATTCGTGGTAGCGCCTGCAAATAGGTGGATGTCGCCTTGTTTGAAATTACCCAACTGCACCAGTTGATCGGTCAACAAATTGACTTCTTTTGAAATCGACAACATACCACTAGCCCCTGTGGTGACGTTAGCCCCCTGTGTGGCGAGTTCTTTGGCACGTTGTAGGATTTCCACCATCTGCGTCATGGCAGCATCCGTCGCTTTGAGTTCAGAAACGCCAGTGGCAATGTTTTTAATATACTGTTCGTCTTCATTCATACTTCGCGTGACGCTTAACAACTGGGTCAAGCCTAGTGGGTCGTCACTCGCACGAATAATTTTTCGACCCAAGGACGCTTGTTCTTGGATTTTATTCAACCGCACCTGTGATTGTTGTAACCACTGGTTGCTTTGTTGGGATTGGTAGCCTGTGGCGATACGTCCGATGCCTGCCATAATGGGGTATACTCTCTCTACATTGATGTCTCTCTACCTTATAGCATGACAAAGGCGATGGAGGATTACATCCACACAGCGATGTATTTTGTAGAATTGAGGTCGACCCCTGTACAGAAAAACTCAAGCCTACTATAATTACCTATATCCAAATAAGATTAAAAGAAGTAGTTTTTTCCAGGAGTTAACGCCATTGTCTTCCAACACACTCAGCCTTTGTATGATTTGCAAAAATGAAGAGAACACGATCGGTCACTTGCTGGATTCTGTTCAAGGTGATTTGTTTGATCAAATTGTCGTGTGTGATACAGGTTCCACAGACGACACGTTAAACGTGCTAAAATCATACAATGTGCAAATAGAACATTTTGACTGGATTGACGACTTTAGTGCCGCTCGAAATTTTTCGTTTTCAAAAGCGACCGGTGACTATATTATGTGGTTAGATGCGGATGATTATATTACACCTCAATACTACCAACAATTGTTAGAACTTAAGAAAAGGCTCCATGAATTTTCAATATGGCTATTAAAATATGAATATGCCTTTGACGAATACGGCAATTCACAGGCTTCTTTTTTTCGAGAACGTATTGTTAAACGTGATTTAAACTTACAGTGGAATGAACCCATTCACGAATACCTCAAAATTGAACATCCTTATACACAAATAGATATAGAGATTCATCATCATAAAAAAGAACACCATACGGAACGAAATCTCTCTATTCTTGAAAAAATTGTACAAAACAGACCTCATGAAGCTCGTAATATTTATTATTTAGGTAAAGAATACTGTGATGCTAAAAATACAGAAAAAGGCATTTCTTATCTAAAACGCTTTGTTACGATGCCTGATGCATGGTCTGAAAATAAGTATGAAGCGTTCATTAGAATTGCAGATTATGAAAGATCTTGTTTTAATGAAAAAGAAGTGAAATATTATTTATATGAAGCCATTAAAGAAGTTCCTTTAAAGACAAAAGCCTATTATTATTTAGGGAACTTGGCTTTGGATCGTTGTGAATATGATGAAGCTTTACATTGGTACAACCTTTGTATTTCAATGAAGCGACCAGCTAAAGCGATTGATATGGTAGAAAATCACTTTAATACATGGTTTCCTTATCTTCAAATATGCGTGGTTTATGATCGACAAGGGCTTTATAGAGAAGCCGCTATTGCGAATGAAAAAGCCATGCGGTTTCGACCTAATGATCCACTTATGCAAAAAAATAAAGCGTATTTTTCAAGTCGGCTCAAAGAAAAATATCCTCTTCCACAAGAAATCGTTTGATTTCTTGTGGAAGCTCTGCAAAAGGGCGAGATCGTCATTGCGAACTTGTGTGAAGTAATCGGTTCAGACTTATACACGCAAGGGCTAAGCAATGTTGCTACGCTACGTTTGCAATGACGGTCTGTTTTGGACTTTACAACTGTTTTTATACGAAATGTAACAAACACTAGCACAAAAGGAAGCACTCTTTGCCTTTATGCTATTACAAAGGCTTTGAATCAAACAAAACACTTTTTTTAAGGGATTAAATAGGAAAAAAACGATTATGATGTATCCATACAACGGAACACGCTTAATGCCCGACGCTCCAACAGGATTTACCCCTGATGCAACCACCGCTGCGGTGGTACCAGGCTTAGCCTACCAACCTTTACCGGGACCGAATGGCATGCCAAGAGGTAACTTCGATTTAGGGCCTGCTACCGATGGTTTCTTGATGACCAATCCTTACGGCGGGACCCAAGAATACTTTGACGGTGCCACCTTATGGAACCGTGGCGGGACCAGCGATGAAGTAAAAAAACTCATCAACGGTAGTGATTTTGGCATTACCCAACTTTCCCAATGGACGCAGTGGCAACAAGGCTTATCGCCTTATCCGCCTAACTTTAAGTTCCCTGCCCAATACCCAGCCTTCCCTGGTACGCCAGCGAATCCCTATGGTGCAGGGGCTGAACTTGGCCTGGCAGGCTTGCCTTACGCAGGTGGTTACGGAGCGGTGCGATAAATAATATTGTGCCTTTTAAGCGACCCGTCGCCTCAGTAGCACCTCAACAACAGACCACCCCTGCGTCTGTTCGTACAAGTCCATCATAGCCGTTTTAGATGATCTGAATGGTTTCGCCACCCTTCATCTGTACATAAATACGACCATCTGCGAGCATAAACACCGCATGACGAGGACGGTTTCCTCCCACTTCGGTGTGTTTAATGCTCAAGCCCATACGAGCCAGCGTCGTGCGAGCGGTAATAGCATTTCTCGCTCCAATATTCAGGGGATTACCACGTCCACCCCCAAACGTAAACAGTTGGCTTCCGCCAATTAAGACGCATTGGGTATTTGCCACACTCGCTCCTAAGCCTTGAAGATGTTCCCATAGCTTAGGCAGGGCAATATCGGCATAGCAGGCTTTAAAGGCATTGTCATCTAACGGTTTTTTGAAACCAGTGGTCTGCGTTTGTTGAAACTCACTGTCAGGCAACATAATGTAGGCGACACCTCCGACATGGGCATGGGTGTCATACAGAATCACACATAAACCTGTGGTCACATTTTTGATGTAATAATTGGTTTTAGAAAGGGAGGAGGCTTGAAAATCGCCTATTTCAATTTCTTGAATGCTTGAAATTTGCTTCAGCACATTGGAAAGATCTAAGTTAGGCGTGGTCTGAGATTGAGTTTGAATCATGGGAATCACTTTATGCTTTTAAGGGTGTGCAGGTTTATTTTATGGAGTCATTCAATGTTTTGACTTCACCTTGACACGCATGTAAATGTAGCATGAGTTCTTGTAAGGTGTAGGCATCTATATTAAAACCGTGTGCATTCAAATAATCTAAATCGACGGCATACAATAAGCCATCATTGCCCATACCGTGACCCAACATCATGCAAAGGGCATCGGCGAGGTGAACAATGCCCAGCAATTGATAAACATCATCGCTCACTTTTTCTTTAAGTTCACTGGGTTTGTGATGATAGCGAATGGCGTAAATCATGCGTTCAGGGAAGTTCCATTTTTTACCAATCACTTCACCCAACTCACTATGACTAAAACCAAGCAGTTGTCGTTCCGCTTCATCAAAGCCTTGCTTCGATTGTAAGGCTTGAGCTTCAAGATCTTTAAACACATCGCCTACATATTCATGTAGAATCAATTTGCCAATATCTCTTAAAACCGCCACAGTAAAGGCGGTGTCTGATTCTTTGAAATCATACAGTGTGGCAATTTTCTTGGCGTACACGGCACCTGTTAAGGCAGAGTTCCACAAGTCGCCTTTGGCTAAGCCGTAACCCGCCACTTGACGATTCAACATTTTATGAGACAAAATAGCGTAAACTTGAGCTTTTAAAGCTTTCTGTCCTAAAATGGCAACCGCTTCTTTCATACTACTAATTTCACGAGGCAAGGCATAATACGCCGAATTAGACGCTCGTAACATTTGAGCCGTTAATTGAGGATCTAACTGAATGACTTGCCCCAATTCTTCGGCAGTAACATCAGGACTTTCAAGCATTTGCGACAGTTTCAAAATGACATCTGGCACCGAAGGGAGTTTTGTTAATTCTTGTGTAATCGACTCTAAGGTCAATTTTTTAGTGGTAGAAACCATTTTTTTAGACTCACTCTTTTAATTGAAGGGCATACAACCCCTTGCTGATTTTAGTATAGCTTATTTTGCATCGACGACTTTAAAAAAGTCTTTAATTTAAATTAATAAAATGACATAAAATGTGAGATGTCCTCTATATTATCAAATTGATTCACAACTTTGTTACATTTCTTCACGTATAGCGTGACGTTGTGTTTTTGCTAAAATAAAGATGTGCCATTATAATGTGAAGGAATCCAAGTAACATGTCTTCATTGTCTCATCTTGCGTCTGTCGATCCTGAAATTTATGCCATTACTCAAGCTGAACTTAAACGCCAGCAATCTACTCTTGAAATGATTGCAAGTGAAAACTTCACGAGCCTTGCCGTGATGGAAGCCTGTGGTACCGTACTGACCAATAAATATGCTGAAGGTCAACCCGCCAAACGTTATTATGCAGGTTGTGAAATCGTGGATCAAGCCGAAAATCTTGCCATTGAACGAGCCAAGCAACTCTTCGGAGCCTTTCATGTCAACGTGCAACCGCATAGCGGTGCGCAAGCCAATATGGCGGCGTTTATGGCAGCAGGCTTAAAAGCAGGCGACACTATTATGGGCATGGATCTTTCGCATGGTGGGCATTTGACGCATGGTTCCCCTGTGAACTTTTCAGGCATGTATTATAATGTCGTGTCTTATGGTGTGGATGCTCAAACCGAACGCCTCAATTACGATGAAATCCGTCGTTTGGCGGTGGAACACAAGCCCAAGTTGATTATTTGTGGCACCAGTGCGTATCCGAGAAACATCGATTTTGCTCGCTTTCGTGCCATTGCGGATGAAGTGGGTGCGATTGTTCTTGCCGATATTTCTCATATTTCAGGGCTTGTGGTGGCAGGTATTCATCCGAGTCCCTTCCCTCATTGCCAATTGGTGACGACCACGACGCATAAAACCTTGCGTGGGCCTCGTGGTGGCATCATTATGTCCGCTGATGAAACCTACGCCAAAGCCATCGACAAAGCGACTTTCCCTGGTATTCAAGGTGGGCCGTTGATGCACATTCTCGCTGCCAAAGCGGTCGCCTTTAAAGAAGCCTTGAGTCCTGAATTTAAGCAATATGCTCAGCATGTGGCGGGAAATGCTCAGATTTTAGCCAGTACCTTGCAAGAACGAGGGGTTAAAATCACCACAGGTGGTACGGATACCCACTTACTCGTGATTGATTTTACGCCTCAGGATAAAACAGGCAAAGAAATGCAGCAGCTCTTTGAAGAGATTGGTGTGACCGCCAATAAAAATACGGTGCCTAATGATACACGCAGTCCGTTTGTGACCAGTGGCGTAAGGCTCGGCACGCCAGCCTTGACCACACGAGGCTTTGACGCCCCTGCGATGAAGACGTTGGCTCACATTTTGGCGGATGCCATTCTGCTTGAACACCCTCCCCTCACCGAACTCAAAGCTCGTATTGAAGCCTTAGGTGAACAGTTCCCCTTGTACCCTGAACTGATCGCCAAGAATGAAGTCGCCGTCTAGTTTATAGCATTAACTCATTTGCTGAAGCCTTGTTGAGACAAAGAAAGAAGGAAGCCTTTATATGACACCCCTTTCCCCTGAATTGAACCTTGATTTAGGACTTGGCTTTATCACGTCTTTGTTCGCGTCCTTGTTATTAGTGCCGTTAGTCGCTCGTTATGCTTTAAAAGCAGGCTTATTTGATGCCCCTGGTGAACGTAAAATCCACCAAAAACCCGTACCTCGATTGGGGGGTATTGCTATTTTCGCAAGCTTTCTCATTGCATTAGGCGCTGTGGGTGTCTTTGGGCATAGTCCTGCCACGTTTTTGATTGAAAAAGGCAATTTGGGACTCATTGCTGGGGGTACCCTGATTTTTTTGTTGGGATTGCTGGACGATCTCTTTAATCTTTCGCCTTATGTGAAATTGGCAGGTCAATTCCTTGCGGCTTTTGTTGCCTTTGGCATGGGGGTTTCCATTGAAGCGTTGGATTTACCAGGTAGTCTCCTTTTGGTTTTAAATGCCTTAAGTCTACCTTTAACCCTTATGTGGATGGTCGGCATTTCCAACGCCGTCAACTTCATCGACGGTGTCGACGGACTAGCAGGAGGCGTCGGTATGTTTGCGGCGTTGACGCTGGCAGTCGTCGCTATTTTTACAGGTCAGCCTCAAGTGGCGTTATTGGCGTTGATTTTATGTGCGTCTTGCCTCGGATTTTTGGTCTATAACTTACACCCTGCTCGCATTTTTATGGGCGATAGCGGTGCCTTATTCATCGGATTCACCTTGGCGTGCTTGAGCGTTTTGGGCGTTTTTAAAATGTATACCGTGGTGATGCTCGCCCCGATCTTGGTCTTGTGCATACCAGTCTTGGACATTACCTACTCTACTTTTCGACGTCTATTATTAGGACGCAACCCTTTTGTCGCCGACGGGGAACACTTGCATCACCGTCTGCTCAAAGCAGGATTGTCTCAGCCCAAAGTCGTCAGCGTCTTTTATGCCTTGTCGATTTTAAGCGGTTTGGTGGTGGCGTATTATATTCATTCTTTAGGTTTGTACTTAAAATTTGTGGGAGCCTTAAATCTTATTGCCTTTGCACTCGTTGCCCTACTTCGACATAAAGAAATCTTTTTCAAGCCCACACCCAACGAGGCGGACGCTTCATGAGGCAAGGGCGATGGCGTTTTTTGGAAAATACCCCTTTTGCAAGGCTTTTGGGTTCTAAGTCACGCCAAAGCGGACGCCGTAAACCGTGGCAACGGGCTTGGTGGAAGGAACCCAAGTGGCAGGTCGTGAGCATTTTAGGGGCAGCGGTGTTGCTTTCAGGCTTGGTTTTTTCAGGCGTCCTGCTCTTGGATGCGTCCAATTCGCAGGATCACCTTCATCAAGCCAAGCAATTCATGGAAGAAGGCAAGGTCGCTTGGGCGGCGAAGGATTTGGAAGCTTTAACGGAAGAGCATCCCGACCTGTATGAAGCATGGATCGATTTGGGGCAGTGTTATTTAGAGCTTAATGAACTCGAAAAAGCGGAAGCCGCCTTTGAAGCGGCGATGGCGATTCGCACCAAGCACAAAGGCGTGCAACACCATAGTCAAGATGTCTTGACGATTTTGGCGGAATCCAAATTATTACGACTTCAGCATCGCTATAAAGAAGCGGAAGGCTTGCTTTTAAGGGTGTATGAAACACAACCAAACAACCGTGATTTAAAGCACGCTTTGTGGGATGTTTACTATCAGTGGGGTTTATGGCGTCTGGAACATGATGCTAACCCTCTTCAAGCCCTTGCTGTGCTTGAAAATGCACAGGCTTTTGTCACTCGCTATCGTTATGATGTCAAACTACAAGACGCCATTGAAGTCGCCGTTAACCGTCAATACCAGCGTTTAGAAGACACAGCTGCTTCATTAAAAGAACGTCGAAGCTTCTTAGCCTATGCATTGAGTAAGCATTATAGTCATACCTTGCTAGCGAAACTCGCCCAAGTTGAAGCTGATGACAAGCACTCTCATGAATCATTACTATATCTTCAACAGGCGTATACCTTGATGCCTAGGTTGTATGCCTTGCGTTATGCCAAAGCCTTAGATGATGCCCTAAAAGTTGCCTTAATTCAAGGCGATCAGCGTCAAGCTCGAAGTTTAAAAGCTCGCTTAGAACGGCTTCAACGTCAAATCAGAATACAAAAAACGCATTTGCCGTATTCTGTGGTGGTGGGTGTCACGGCGTTGAGCGTGAAGCAGTTGAATCCGAAAACAGGGGAATGGTCGCCGAAGGTCAGTGTGCGTCTGCAAAACAAGGGGGCTTCTGAAGTGCCTTTTACGAAGGTAAAGTTGCGTTTATTTTCAGGGAAGCAAACTTTAGACACGTACTATGAACGTTTAAAGACGCCTTTAACCGCAGCTAAATCGGTGGGAAGCACCCAAATCATCCAACTTAATTCGGAACATCATTACATGGTGCAACGATTAGATCAGGGGCGTTTAAGCCTAGACGTTTTTATCGCTTTTGACGAAAGTAAAGATGCTCAATGGTATCCTGTCGGGAGCTTTACCAAAACCGTTGTCGATCCCAAACGCTTTGCAGGGCAACGCTTTCCGTGGGAAGGCGCTACCCCTTCAAAAACGCCTAAAAAGGCACAAAACACCTTACCCACGAATACCATTTAGGGCTTGCTTCTTTTTTGTTTTTCCCCTACGATACTTTATATAGTTTAAATAGCTTGGTTCTTTTCTCAACATTCAATAAAGGTTTTCTTCATGCAAATCAATAAGCCCATGCTTCCTCAGGTGTCACCTTCGTTAAAAGCTCAACGACAGGGACTGATAGTTACAGACCCTGAAATGTTTAGGGCGGATGTCGAAGTGGCTATCCATGAAACATTGCGCTGTTATGTTGCAAATCGTGAGAACGGACCTTTCAATTCCAAATCTATTAAAAGTCAATTTATCAGCGCATTCAATAAATTAAGAGAAGAGTTATTAGATATTCCTGATACATATACTGCTCTAGCTGAAGCCAAGGATTCTTCTCGATCTAAAAAGAGTACTCTTAATCCCCCTCGTTCCGTAACGCCAAGGAAAGGTAGAACTCGCCCTATAAATCCAAGCACTCTGAACATATATATATGTAGTCCAGAAGGTCTAAAAAGAAGAGTTTTGGATATTGTGCCAAGCCGACAAGCCAAGTATCTTGCTAAGAATGAGCTACTTCATGATCAAATGGGGCTACTAGGAGACTGGAAACAGGCACAGGGTTTAGACTTGGTATCTGAAGGCACTACAATTACTCAAAGCCAAGCCTTAGCCAAAATATGGACAAGAGAACGCATTGAAACCTTTGTAAATGAGGCTGTTGAAGAGGTTTTGAGCCGACTAACTAATGCGTTCAAGGTTGGCGATGTAAATGGCACGACAGACCGGGATGCCGTCTAAAATATAATCCACTTGCAGTTCACCTTGGGCTTTATTTTCTTCCATGTAAACAATCGTCAAGGTTTCTAAACGTTGCCACAGGGTGTTGTCAGGGTAGGCGTAACGCGTCGTCACAAAGGCGACATTGCCCACAATGCGAGTCGGTACTGAATCAATCAAGCGATGCTGGCTACGTTCTTCTTCCACATTTAAACCAAACGTGTCGTACTGAATTTCACGTAGTTTAAGCGATTCACGCCAATCGCCTAAGAAACGATTGCCCGCAAAGCCTTGACGCTGGGATTTAAGTTCATCCGCCAAATATTTCTGAGCAGCTAAGGCGTACTTTTCAGCATCCTTGGCTTTTTCGGTTTGACGCTGGGCGTCGAGCTTGTCTTTTTCAGCATCCAGTAATTGACGTTGCAGTTTGGCTTTGTCGTCCATAAGCTTCATCAAATCATTTTCATTATAGGTATGCTTCATTTTTTTGATGAGTGTGGTAAGTTCTTTGACTTTTTTATTGAACAAATTGTTCACATTATACAAGTGAGAGTTCAACTTTTCCGCTTCGATCAAACGGGTTTGAAGGGCATCCTTTTCAGTGAGTAACCTGTCCACAATTTGCAAAGAATGTTCTTGCTTTTCATGCACGACGGCTAAAGGAGCTGATAAATACTGCGCTGGACTCGCTTCTGTAGAACGCTTTTCCACAATACTATTTGGCTTAAGCGACACAGGGGCTTCTACCGTTTCAAGACCTTTAGTCTCTTTGACGTGATTGGCTTTAATCGATTCCACCAAGGCTTCTGGTGACATAATAGCAGGTGTATAGGTCCATTCTGAAATCTCTTGAGACGTTTGCGTCAGTTCGGAAAATTTAATCGCTTCAGCCAAGGACGGATGAATGACCGTTTCATTGTTATGTGGAACCGTGTCTTGAATAGGCGCTTGAACAGGCACCTCTTCCACATGAACCAAAGGTTCTTGGGTAGCGGTGATTTCTACAGACATAGGTTCTGCCAAGACGTCTTCTAACACTTGGATAGACGCATGCGTTTCTACAACTGTTTCAGGAACAGCCTCTTCTAGATCAGGCGATACTTCAAAAGGATCGCTGGTGATTATAGGGAATCCACTTTGCACATCCGCACTTAAATCGGCTTGAAGGCGAGCTTCTAAATCTAGGTTATTGAACGTATCAGCTGAATCCCCCTGCTCAATAGCAGGTGCGACTTCAACGGGATGCATCACTGTTTCAGCACTTTCTTTAAAGCTTTCAAGTAAAGCTTCACTCTCTAAACTCAAAGGAGCCACAACCCCTTCAGCGTTATGCACTAAGGGATTAGTCACTGCTGTCGCTTCAGAAGCGGGCGTTTTAATCTTTTGAAGGGTAGGGGCATGTTCCCATGCTTGTTTCACATTGCGTTCTACAGGCTGGCTTTCCTGAGCTGGGGGCAAACTAATAATTTGTTTGATGTGCGCCAAGCTTCGCCCTAAGGCGATATGTTTTTTAATATTTTTAAAGAGGTTTAGATGCTGGCGTGTATACAACTTATTGCCTTGGGCATCGGTGGGAATACTCATGCCAAGTGCATCTTCCCAGTCACGCAATTGTTGGGGGTGAATATCATATTTAATTAATGTGTCTTGAATTGTGTTACTCGTCATAATGTGGCGACCCTTATTGGCAATATAACTTCTGTATAAACGGTATAAATAAAGCGATGAGCGTCTATCAAAACGCTAAGATAGCTTTTATCATACACATTCTACGGATTTTATGTCACTTTTAGGGGTATGAATCCTATGCTTGATGTACGAAACGTTTATGTAGTTTTATGAACTAGTTCTATCATACAGAGAAAAGCACAAAGTGGAAAGTGTTTTGTTTTAATGCAGATATACACAATAGCTAACTCACCCGTTACCTTCACCTATAAAGGATGCCCCATGTTTTTTAGTCGCTTGATGAATCAGCGTTCCACGAAGTCTATTCCGCAATGGTTCGCTCATATCTTGCACCAAGCCCTCCCCTTGTGGGATGCTCCCACGCAAGAAACCATGTCCATTCTGTTGTCAGACGATCAGTTTGAGCTAGTTATGCAAAGCCTTAAAGAAGTGAAGCAAGGCGACGTCGTGCGTTCAGCTGACGTTTTTGCTGACTTGGTGGATTAGATGACAACGGCTAAATCACCTGCTTATGAAGTATTACTGAGTCGATCCGCCGTGTCGGCTCAAAAGAAGCTTGATAAGCCGTTGCGCCTGTTGCTGAAGCAGGCATTGGAACGTTTGGCGACGAATCCCACAGGCTTGGGGGAACAACTCAAGCAACCGTTGACGATGCTCAGGTCGCACCATGTAAGGTACAAAGGCTTAGAATGGCGAATTGGTTATCAGTTGAATGAGGAGGCTCATGTGATTTATGTGGTACTAATCGGACCACATGAAAACTTTTACCGTACCTTGAAAAATTGTTTGTCGTCGTTGGCGTTGGGGCGTGTGGGTTAAGTTTTGTAGCACAGCGTTGTACAAGGCGATTTAGTTAGAGATCTCAAAATATCTATACGGTTCTGTTAAAGGGCGTCATCACAAAAAGACGGGATGCTCCTAAAAGCACCCCGTCTTAAAAGTCAGTTTGGCTAAAGCCTAGTAGCGATCACGTCCGCCACCACGACCACCGCCGCCACCACGATAGCCACCGCCACCGCCACGACCGCCACGATCTGGACGCTCTTCACGTTCAGGACGCTCACTCAAGGTTTCAGGCACCACGAAAGGTGCTAAACCAAAGCTGGCACGCTCTTCATCGGTCACATCTTTCATGGAAAGATTGGTACGACCACGCTCATCAATCGCAGTCACACGAACCACGACTTCATCGCCAATGTTGACGGCATCTTCAATGATACCGACTCGGCAAGGGAATTGCGAAATGTGAATCATGCCATCTTTACCAGGAGCGAGTTGAACAAAGGCGCCAATAGGGATGATGCTTTGCACCGTGCCTTTAATCAACATGCCTGCTTCAAACTTACGAGTCAAGTCTTCAATCTTCTTACGAGCCGCAGCCATCGCTACGCCGTCGTTTGTGGAGATATGCACCAAGCCTTCGTCGTTAATATCAATGGTTGCCCCTGTTTCTTCAATAATGGAGCGAATCATTTTACCACCCGGTCCAATAACGGTACCGATTTGATCTTGATCAATTTTGATGGTTTCAATGCGAGGGGCATAGGTCGACAATTCAGGACGAGCTTTCGGAAGGGCTTCTGCCATTTTTTGCAAAATATGCAAACGACCTTGACGGGCTTGCTCTAAGGCTTGACGCATAATGTCAATGGAAATCCCTTGGATTTTAATGTCCATTTGAAGGGCGGTCACACCATCCGTATTACCCGTGACTTTAAAGTCCATGTCACCCAAGAAGTCTTCAAGACCTTGAATGTCGGATAAAATAACGGATTTATCGCCTTCTTTAATCAGACCCATGGCAATACCACCGACGACTTTTTCAATCGGCACACCAGCATCCATTAAGGCAAGTGTCGCTCCACAGGTGGAACCCATCGAGGTGGATCCGTTAGAAGCAACGACTTCACTGACCACACGCAAGGTGTAAGGGAACTCGGCTTGTTTAGGCAACGATGCGGCAACCGCACGTTCAGCGAGGCAACCATGGCCAACTTCACGACGACCCGCCCCACGGTTAGGACGAACTTCACCCACACTGTAAGCAGGGAAATTGTAGTGGTGCATCCAGCGTTTTTCGGTGTCAGGCTCAACGCCGTCTAAGCGTTGAAGATCACCTGGTGAACCGAGCGTGGCGATTGAAAGCACTTGAGTGCCTCCACGGGTAAATAAAGCAGACCCATGCACACGAGGCAAGACGCCAACATGACATTTAATGGGGCGAATTTCTTCAGAATTACGACCGTCGGCACGGATGCCTTCGTTAACGACCATGGCTCGCATGACTTTTTTCTCAAGCGATTTAAAGGATTCGCTGAAAACGGGCACATCTTGAGCTTTGATGAGGACGTTCAATTCGTGGTCTTCACCTAAGGCTTCGAGGGCTTTTTTAGCCTCTTCCTTAATCGCAGCGACCAAGTCTTTGCGTCCGTCACGGTCTTCATTGTGATAAGCGGCATTGACTTTATCGTAGTAATTCGACTTCAAGAACTCCAAAACAGGGCTGTTGTCAAATTCAGGCGTAAATTCTTTTACGACTGGCACACCACACAAGTGAGCAAAGGCTTCTTGAGCCGCCACTTGGTTTTTGATTTCTTTATGAGCGAAATCTAAGGCTTCAATGAGTTCGTCTTCGGTGACGAAATCGGCGCCTGCTTCCACCATCATAATGGAATCTTTGGTACCAGCAACGACCAAGTCTAAAGGACTTTCAGCCATTTGCTTGTAAGTCGGGTTAGCGATTAACGCACCGTCGACTTTACCCACACGAACCGCACCAATCGGTCCTTGGAAGGGGGCGTTTTTGCAAAGCGTCAAAGCGAAAGACGCTGCCAAAATAGCCAAGGCATCCATGGGGTTTTCAAGATCGCTGGTCAAGCCGTTGACGACGATTTGCACATCGTTACGGAAGCCATCAGGGAAAAGAGGGCGAATGGGGCGATCAATCAAACGAGAGGTTAAAATCGCTTTTTCACTCGGGCGAGCTTCACGCTTGTTGTAGCCACCGGGAATGCGACCCACGGAATAAAGCTTTTCTTCGTAATCGATGAGCAATGGGAAGAAATCGATCCCTGCACGAGGGGTTTCGGTCGCCGTGGCATTTGCCATAACGGTGGTTTCGCCACATTGTAGAATAATCGAACCGCCAGCCGCACGAGAAATACGTCCCGTTTCAACGTAAACGGTTTTACCGCCAATGTCGAACTGAGCCCGTTTCATATCGGGGTAAAACGCATCGAGCGTGGGGTTAGTAATACCAAATTCACCCGATTGTTGGGGGTGGGTCAAGGTTTCTTGAGACATCATCATAAAATCAGAATCTACTTTCTTTACATCAGGGCTTGCGTCGCAAACCGTTTTTTATCAATCGCTTTTACACGTTGCCGATATTATACAACAGAAACATAAAGAAGTAAAACAGGGTGCTTTTCTGTTTATTCTGGTTCTATATTGATTACAAGCCAATAGGCACCTGTGTAATTGACTATATAAACATCAAGACCCTGTCTCGAATGGAATTTTTTTTCATACGGAGGAAGCTGGTTGCAAAGAACAAATCGTCTAAGCTCCAATTTCTGCATATCGGGTTCTTTATTATTAACATCAAAAATACATTCATTAACAATGGTATTGTATCTATTTTTAACCATATTTAAAATAGTCGTAACTGAATTTGAATCTACTAGAGCAGGAAGTAAAGAGGACAATGCTTCAAAGTTATATGTTAAACGTTCTTGCGTTTCTTCATTTGTAAAGTCCTCCTCTGTTGTAGGGCTAAACAGTTCTATTTCAATTCTTGAGTCAGGATGAATTGCTACGCTATTGCTTTCTAACCAACGTCCATCTTCATTATCATTAAAGGCTTCACCAAAATGACAAATCCCATAATTTAGACTAGCATCTCCTTTGTACTTCATATTGGAACAGGTTAATTCAGGCCAAGCTAGAAGTAACTTTTTTTCAATCGGTGAAATAGTTTCAAATCCGACAGTGTCTGTAGCTTCTACATAAGGGTCATTTTTATTCTCCGTGGCAGAAGTTTCTATATTTCTAGTTACTGAGGGTTCCTCTGCTTGAGTTTGTTCAGCACTTTGAAAAGGCAAGGATATCAATCCAAAAAAAATAAAGGAGCCAATAGCAACCCCTACTGAATTCCCCCATGTTGGGAGCAACATATTTTTTTCGTTTTCTTTTTTTTGAGCTTCTTCTAAACGCCCCTCTTTTTTCAAGCGTTCTACTTCCTTTTGAAGTGATTTGAACCTGACCTCTCTCGATTCTACACAGGCAAAAGAAGCCAATAAAGCCGACACTCCCAATACCCAGTTCCCATTTATAAACCCTAAAACAGCTATAACCGCCCAAGCAATCATCCCAATTTTACGAAACAAAGCCTCTTTTGTTGTTTCTTCTTCTACTCTATCGTTAGTTGAGGTATCGCTAGGAGTTGACGATTCGCTGGCCATGATAAAACCCTTTAATTTAAAATGTGTTTTATAGAAAATAACACAAAATTCATCAATCTTCAATTTTCCCTAAGCAAGCATCCCCCTCCATTCCGCCGATGCCCTTAAAGCGTCCGTTGAAAAGCACCGAAAGAGTCTTAAACCCTAGACCGAAGGAGGCTCCCCTATGATGACGCTACTAAACGCAATGACGATTTCGTCTTCAGGCATGACGGCTCACGCCCAACGTGCCCAAGTCCACGCCACGAACATGGCAAACTTAGGGACACCCGGCTATAAGCGTCAGATCCCTATTTTAAGCCAACAAGCCCAAGTGCCGTTTGCGAATTTAATGGGCAATGTGAAAGCCTCGGCGTCGGGCGTGCCAGCCAATACGTTGAACAATCTAGGCGAAGCAGGCGTTACGATGTCAGGCACGATAAGCGATCCCACCAAAGGGACGCAGCTCTATATGCCTTATCACCCCGCCGCCGATGCCAACGGTTATGTAGAAGCATCGACCGCTAACCCGTTGGTGGATATGGCAGATGCCTTAATGGCAAACCGCATGTTTGAAGCCAATTTATCAGTCTACGGCATTTTAAAAAGCATGGCTTCCCGATCCATTGAACTGGGTTCAGGCAGATAGTTTTAATTTGCTTTAGGAAAAGACTTTCCCGAATTGCAATTATACTTTATACTATTAAATTGTATGATGGTTTTGCTGAAGGAGCTTTTTCAATGGATTTCAAACTACTCACTTTTACCTTGCAACATGACTGGGCGGTCTTGTCCCCCATTATTGTGGCATCCCTCATTACAGGGGCGGTAGTGTTTAAACGTTTGAGCTTCTTTAAAAGCCAAGAACGTGAATTAGAATCTTTTGTTCAACGCTTGCAACGTGAACTCGCAAAACATAATTATGATAACGCACTGGCTATTAGTGAACAGCTCGGCGGGATTTACGGTCGGGTTAGCCAAGAAGGCATCCAACTACTTCGCCAGCATGGTCGTGATGCCAAATCGTTTGGTAGTGCCTTTGACATTACACTTGCTTTAGCCTTGCGACGTTTGGAACAGGGCTTGAATATTCTCGGCACCGTAGGCACGATTGCCCCATACTTAGGCTTGTTCGGTACCGTTGTTCGTATCTTGTTGACCTTTGGCGAAATGGCAAATTCGGCTCAAGGGCAAGCGTCTCAAGTGATGTTTGGTATTGGCTCTGCTTTAATTGCCACCGCGTTCGGTTTAGGTGTCGCGATTGTCGCTGTTGTGGCGAACAACTATTTCCGCTCCAAGGTCGAAAGCTTTGAAAATGATTTCCAATTGTTGAAGCTGGTCTTGCTTTCTTCGGTGGATGCTCCTCATACAACGTCTCAAGATCATCAGACGCAACACCCTGTTCATGCGTAAAAGGAGCGAAACCCTATGGCGGCTCAGGTCAAACGTTTTGATGAAATTAATATTACGCCCTTAACCGATATCTTCTTGGTGCTGCTCATTATCATGATGGTGATTGCCCCTAGCATCGCTCAGAAAAATGAGGCGGTTGCATTGCCTTTGGTTGAAAATGGTAAAGCCATTAGCAAAAACCTCATTACAGTGGATGTGTCTGCCAAAGGGGACTACGACGTTCAAGGTGAATCGGTTCAAGCCAGTGAACTCGGTGCTAAAATTAAAGCCTTATTGCCGACGGTGACAGAACAAAAAGTGTTGTTGCGTGCTGATAAAGCCAGTTCTAACAAAGCGGTTTTAACCGTTATGAAAGCGGTTGCAGGTACAGGAGTAGAACGTATTGTTTTTGAAGGGGAAGCGGCTCCACCGAAAAAAGAAGCGTCCGAACAGCCGTCTATTTCTGAAGAAGGAGCATCCCTCAATGGCGAGTTCTAAAGGATTTAAGCGTTTTGATGAGATTAACATCACGCCTCTCACCGATATTTTCTTAGTCCTGTTGATTATTATGATGGTTGTGGCACCCATGCTCAATAGTCAAGGCTTAAACATCAGCTTGCCTAGCTTGTCTGATTCGCTTCAAACCCCTGAAAAAGATCAAAAAGTCATTGAAGTGGATATTTTGTCGAATAATCAAATTAAGATCAACGATGAATTATTGCCATCGTCGGATGATTTAACGCAACGTTTGTTGGCGTTAAAAACGGCGTTTCCTGATGGCGTGGTACTGAACTTGAGTCCGCTTGCGTTGCACGCGACCAGCATGAAGGTGTTGGATGCTGTTGAAGGGGCTAAAATAAGTGCTTTGTCTATTGTGGAATCTCCTCAATAGAAATAACAAAAAAAGTCTTGCATTCTAGGCTTGAGGATGTAATATAAATAAAGCTAAGGGCGTTTAGCTCAGTTGGTAGAGCGTCTGCTTTACACGCAGGTGGTCCACGGTTCGAGTCCGTGAGCGCCCACCACAAAGGCTCCAGTCATGTGACTGGAGCCTTTGTGTTTCAATATATACAGTCTATTAGAATAAGTTTATTGACCGTAAGCGTAGGTTTTCACTTTAGAGAAGCCCAAAATGTTCACAATTTCAGTGTCGTAGTGAGACAAGTTGTTGATTTTACCTTGTTTCGCAGCGGTTTGAATACTGCAATCGCCTAAAGCCACAATACCAAAGTAGCTTACACAAGATGCATGACCCACTTTAGGGGTTGTCACAGAACCCGAACCACCACCAGGGACGGTCGCATTGGTGTAGATGAATCCGTAAACGCCGTCTGCTGAAGACGTCAAGTTAATAGAACCCATTACGGCAAAGGCTAAAAGAGCCAACAAAGCTAATTTTTTCATTCTAATTCTCCTTCAATAATCAAACAATATATATACTAATCAAATAGATGATTAGTACACTTCTAGTATAGAAATATTTGACGAATAAGGCAAATAGAACTTTCTTAAAAAGAAAAACCCTCTAGGGCGAACCTAAGAGGGAGAGGACAATGTAGATGATAAATGTAAATCTAAGGAGCTAAGCACTTCAAGAAATGTTGAACTCGTTGATTCGATACTCTAGTTGTACCTCAAAACAACTGAATTGGGAATACCCTAAACGCAGAGTTTAACCCTAGGGTGTAGAAATCCTAAATCTTTAGATGAAGGAAACCTTAAAAATAAGCGTTTTGTATCGATTTGTCTCGTCTGTTTAAATGAGTTCGTTCAATTTTCATGTGCATGATATAATGGACTTAATTAATTAGTTTGGACGCTGTAAAGGAACAATCATGCACATGACTTTAAATGAAGACACCACCCTTAATCCCTCTAATTCAACGGTTTTGCCTCCTGCAAGCACGCCGAGTTCGACAGCGTCTTCAGGCGATTATGGGGCGGATCAAATCCGTGTGCTTGAAGGACTTGAAGCCGTGCGTCTTCGTCCGGGTATGTACATCGGCACCACCAGCCAACGAGGCTTGCATCACTTGGTCTATGAAGTGGTGGACAACTCCGTGGATGAAGCTTTAGCTGGCTATTGTACCGAAATCCATGTTACCGTGCATGACGATAGTTCTGTGACCGTACAAGACAACGGTCGTGGGATTCCTGTGGCATTGAAGGAAGACGGCGTTTCGGCTCTGGAAGTCGTGCATACGGTGCTTCACGCAGGCGGAAAATTCGGAGACGGTGGCTATAAGGTTTCAGGCGGTTTGCACGGCGTAGGGGCTTCGGTGGTAAACGCCTTGTCTGAACGCATGATCGTGGAAGTCTGCCGAGACGGGCAAGTCCACAAACAGACTTACGCGCGTGGGCAAGTGAAGACCCCTGTTGAAGTGGTCGGCAAAACCAGCACCACAGGCACCAAAACCACCTTTTGGGCGGATGGCGACATTTTTGAAACCACCGTCATCGATGGTGAAATTATCGGTACACGCTTGCGAGAAATGGCGTTCTTGAACAAAGGGCTTAAAATTATTTATACGGATACGGCTCGTAATTTCAACGAAACCTTCTATTATGAAGGCGGTATCGGCAGTTATGTGAGCTATCTCAACGAAAATAAAAACGTCGTGTATGACGGTATTTTTTATTGTGACGATGAAAAAGACGGCGTGCGAGTTGAAGTTGCCTTGCAATACACGGATTCCTACAGCGAAAACGTGTTGAGCTTTGCCAACAACATCAACACGCATCACGGAGGCACACACCTCACCGGTTTTAGAAACGCCCTCACTCGCATCATCAACGACTACGGACGCAAAAACAACATCCTTAAAGAAAAAGACACCAACCTCACGGGCGATGACATCCGTGAAGGCTTGACGGCGATTGTTTCGGTGAAGGTGCCGAACCCTGAATTTGAAGGGCAAACCAAGGAAAAGCTCGGCAATAGCGAAGTCTTGGGCATTACGCAGTCGGTGGTTTCGGAGCGTTTACAAGACTGGCTCGAACTCAACCCGAAAGCCGCTAAAGTGGTGATTATGAAGGCGGTGCAAGCGTTACAGGCTCGTGAAGCGGCTCGTAAGGCGAGGGAATTGACCCGACGTAAATCGGCGTTGGAAAATAGCACCTTACCTGGTAAGCTCGCCGATTGTTCGAATCGTGAGCCTGAACGTTGCGAACTTTACATCGTTGAGGGAGATTCCGCTGGTGGATCGGCTAAACAAGGGCGTAACCGTGAGTTTCAAGCCATCCTACCTTTGCGAGGCAAGATTTTGAACGTCGAACGAGCCAGATTGGACAAAATTTATAACAATAACGAGATTCAAAGCTTGATTCAAGCGTTGGGCATCAACATTTCACGCATTGAAGACGACTTTGAAATGGATCGTTTGCGTTATCACAAAATCATTATCATGACCGATGCCGATGTCGATGGTGCCCACATCCGCACCTTGCTGTTGACCTTCTTCTTCCGCTACGCTCGCCCCTTGATTGACAATGGGTATATCTACATTGCTCAACCGCCTTTATATAAGGTGACGGTGGGTCGTGAAGAAAGCTACCTTTATAATGACCGCAGTTTGGATCAGCTCGTCAACAAGCGTGGGGCGAATAGCCTTGTGCTGTGGGATGTTAAGCGTGCGTTGTCTGTGGAAGCGGAATCCCTGATTAAAACCTTGCAAATGATCAGTCGTTATGTGGCGGCTCGTCATTCCTATGTCTTGGATGCCTTGCCGAGTGATATTTTATTGACGCTTGTGGCCGAAAAAGTGGATGCCAACGTCTTTCACGAAGCGGAAACTGTCAATGCCTTGGCTGAAAAGCTCACGGCGAATTTCCCGCAGTATCGCTTTGAGGTCGCTGGCTTAGAAGACGATGAACCTGAAGAAGAGGCTTTAGCCGAGTTGCCTGAAACGCTGGATGCCGAAGCCTCCGAAAATGCTGAACCGTCTGAACCTGTTGAAATCACGGAGCAGTTGGCGTTGTTGCCGAAGCCTGTGAATGCGTCGATTTTGGTGTACCGTCGTAAGCACGTGGACTTGCTAGAAGATGCCTTGTTGACGGAACTCAATAGCATTATGCTCGATAGTCACGAGTTTGATCGCTTGGTCAGTGATTTTGAAGCCTTGTCGACGTGGAATCCCGAATTGCCGAGTACCTTGAATCCTGAAGCCGCCAATGGCTTAAAGGTGCAGATTAACGACAAGGAAGAACGCCTGTTTTACAGCTTGCGTGATTTGAAGTTGTTTATTGACGAGCGTGGCAAAAAAGGCATGGGCTTGCAACGCTTTAAAGGCTTGGGCGAGATGATGCCTCAACAGTTGTGGGACACCACGATGAACCCCGAAACACGGACGCTTTTGCAGGTGGAAGTGGAAGAAGCCGTCGCAGCCGACAAGCTCTTTGATGTGTTGATGGGCGAGCGTGTAGAGCCTCGTCGTCACTTTATCGAATCCATCGCCCACAAGGTGTCTAATTTGGATGTGTAATTTTTGGGATAAATTGTTAAGCTATGATTGACTCTTCCAGTAGACATCCAAGCACTAAATCCGAGCGGGTGAGCGTACTGCGATCCCCGAGCGATTTTGCGGATGTCGTTGCAAGGAATGATGCGACGAGGTGGGTCAAAGGGGGAGGATTTTCAAGGAGGGGGAATGAGGGAGGAGAAACGCAATACGTCCTCCCTTCCCCCTCCTTGAACCGCCTTTAGAGGTGTTGGAGACCTTTGGCGGAGCAAAGGTCTCTGACGACGACCAGCAAAAAAAGAAAATTGAAAATCAAAAAAAACAACAAAAGAAAATACTATGAAATCTTTTACCAAACGTCCGCATACGCCGTTTCGCATCTACTTTTCCGTGTCGAGCGAAGGCTTTGGGCATTCGTCTAGAGCCATGGCACTCACCAAAACCTTTGAACCGCATGAATACATCATCGGCTCCTACGGCATTGCGTTAGATCGCATGAAGGGCTTGGGCTATCATTGCATTCCCATTCCGCAAGAACTCAAGCTGGTGGGAAGCAACGGCGGTTTTGATGTCGGGGCAACGATTTTCAATACGCAAAGTGCCGTCTTTAATTTCAATCAGCTGGTGCAAGAAGAAATGGATCTCATTCGTGATTATGGCGTCACGCTCGTGGTCGCCGACGGTCGCATTGCCCCTGTGGTTGCCGCGTCTCGCATGGATGTGCCGTGCTTGGTCTTGACGAATCAATCGGCGTTTTATCCGTTTTTTGCGAAAGACACGCCACTGGTGAAATTGCTTGGCGTAAGTTTTGAGTGGGTCATGAAATTTTGGCTCTGTAGTGCGGAAGAAATTTTGATTCCTGATTTTCCGCCACCTTACACGGTGTGCTTGCCCAACTTGAGCCTAAAGCCCAAGGTCAAAAAAAGGACGCATTTCCTCGGCCCTTTGGTGACCTTTAATCCTGATGAGGTGGTGCCTCTTGAATTGCCTGAAGCCGAAGGCAAGGTCTTAATTGTAGTGACCCTTGGGGGGCATGAGTATCGGCGGCCTTTGTTTGATGCCGTTTTAGGCATGGCGTTTGATTTTGAGCAGTATCATTTTGCCGTGCTGACCCCATTTGTGCCGAATGACGGTCAACCGATGCCTGAAAACGTGACGCTACATTCCAACATCACGGACTGCTCCTCGTTTTTCAAGGCGGCTCAAGCGGTGATTACCCAAGCAGGGCATAGTTCGGCCATGGAGCTGATGACTTTAGGCAAGCCATGCGTGGTGGTGCCAGATGCCAAGCAGATCGAGCAGGAACATAATGCCCAGCGTTTGGTGGATTTAGGCATGGGCTTAAAGTTGGAGTATCCTGATTTGACGAGCGAAAGCTTGGGGGATACCTTGCGAGAATTGCTCTTGCAAATGGACTGGTTTCAAAGTAACGCCGAAGGCTTTGCTCGTTTTGCAAAAGAACTCAACGGAGCTAAATACGGCGCCGACTTGTTGCACAGCTACGCCCAGCGTTTGCGTGCGTATTAAAGGATTTTATGATGACACTCCCTAGCCTTGAAGAAAAACCTGTTTTCGTCCAACGATTGTTTAACCGCATCGCCACACGATACGATGCCTTGAACAACATTATTTCCCTAGGCATGCACTGGGGATGGAAACGTCATGCGGTTGCCTGCCTTCAACTCACTCACGACCAACACGGCTTAGACGTCTGCACAGGCACAGGCGACTTGCTCGGCTTGATGCGTCCTTATGTGGGCGAAGCAGGACAGGTAACAGGACTCGATTTTAGCGAGCAGATGCTGGCGGTGGCGAAAGATCGTTATAACAACGTTTCAAACGTCTCGCTTGTGCAAGGCGATGCCATGCACCTGCCGTTTGCCGACGATAGCTTCCACGCCAGTATTATTAGCTTTGGTTTGCGGAATGTCGCCGATATTCGCCAAACGATTACTGAAATGATTCGATGCACGAAAGCGGACGGACGTATCATCAACCTAGACACCGCCCCCATCACCAGCCTGCCCTGCTTTTCATGGTACTTCAAGCATGTGATGCCTCGTTTTGGCGAGCTACTCGCTGGGGATAAAGAAGCGTATCAATACTTGCAAGCATCGACGGAAGTCTTTGAATCGCCTGAAAGCTTGAAAGCCTTGTTTGAAGACTTGGGCTTGGTGGATGTCCGCATCGAGCGGTTGGGCTTTGGCTCGGTGGCGATGATTGTCGGTACGAAAGCTCTATGAGCTTCCTGTACAGTGTCTATACTTTGTCGCTACGATTATTTTGTTCTGTTATGTACGTCTCATGTACACGCCCTCACAAAATAATCTAGGCTCCTCGTCTAGCCACCTGTCCCGAAAACTCATCGCTTTATCTTACTAAATCTGGATTTGGCTGAGTTTTTCGTAGCCTTGAATGACTTTGGTCATGACTTGCGACGTTAGGGTAATCGCCAGTTCAGACTGCGTGTTTGCCATCATGACATCGTGAATGTCGACCTTACCGCCTGCCATCGCTTCACGCATCAGATCATTCGGCTTACTGGTCGTGGCGTTCACGCCATTCACCGTATTCAACATCACATCTTTAAACGAACCCACGCCTGAAACACTATTCATCGGCGTAATGGTGGGGGCGTACAAATGCGGAGGCATCGTCACGCCTTGAAAGGCTTGTCCGTTCATCAAGCCCTGCGTTTGGGCGAGGTGTCCGCCCATGCTGAGTAAGCCTTGATTGGTATTGAGGGGGATTGAGCTGATCGCGCCGATATTGAAACTCATGAGGCTATTTCCTTTTTTGATTGATTAGTTTGGTAAATTATTGGTTGTATTTTTGGGCGAGGTAATTCTTTAAGATCTTACGAACATAGTTTTGGGTTTCCGCATAGGGAGGGATGTTCCCATATTTCGCCACGGCATTAGGGCCCGCATTGTACGCCGCCAAGGCAAGCGAAACATTACCGCCAAAGCGTTGCAACTGCTGGGCGAGATATTTCACACCGCCTTCCATGTTTTGAATGGGGTCATACGGATTTTCAACGCCTAAGCCTGCGGCCGTTTTAGGCATGAGTTGCATCAAACCAATGGCACCCGATCGTGACACCACACTAGGCTGATAGCCTGATTCTTGGCGAATGACGGCATCCACCAAAAGCGGATCCACGCCATATTTTTGAGACATTTTCACGATGTCGTCACTAAAGGCATCTCGACGAGCCTGCACACTAGGAGGCAACACGCTAGGCAACGCCTTCGCATTGCCTGCAAAGGGAAAGGGTTGCAATTTGCTATTGGCCTTAACGGCATCTTTGGCTTCTGGCGGGTTAAAGGGGTTCAACGGTGTCGGTGCTTTGGGTAGGATCGGCACAGTGGCTGGCGTGCTTTTTTTAGCCGCCGCTTTTTGGAGTTCTTCTTCAAGCAATAACTTGAAGGTGTCCCGATTAATGGGCAAGCTTCTCGCATTGGCTCGTTGGGTGAGCGTGGCTTTAAGGACTTGTAATTGCTTAATGCGGGCTTCCGCAGCAGCGGCGCCACCTGTGGTGCTTAGGCCTGCAATGGTGCTTTGGTTTTGAAGGGGAATACTGTTCATCCTGAAATTCTCTCTGGCTTAGAGGGTATCCATACCCTGCTTAAGCGTCTTTCGAGAACATGATGAATAAACTGCAAGCCCCTCCATTATTTGGAGTATAGAAGGCTCTTCAAACCCCTACTCGTCCGACTGCGACGACATCAGGAAGAGGCGATAGATATAGCCTGCCAGCTCTAACAGAGCATACATCGCAGTGGCGACATAGGTAAACGCCGCAGACGTCAACACTTTTTTCGCTTGAGGCAACTCGTCTTCAAATAAGTAATTGTCCTGCTTTAGGACTTTTAAGGCTCGTGAAGACGCATCAATTTCCACAGGCAGGGTCACAAAATGAAACAACACGGCAACGCTAAACAAAATCACACCCACCACGCCGATTTGAAAGGCAAATTGACTAAAGCCTTTCATCATAAAGCTTAAAATCATTGATGCCATCAACAAAAGCGGTCCCATTTGGCTGCCGATGTTAACGACAGGGAAGAGCTTGGATCGCCACACCACGGGGTGATACTGCTTGGCGTGCTGAATCGCATGCCCCACTTCGTGAGCCGCAATGGCTACCGCTGCGATGGATGTGCCTTCAAAGACATCGGGGGACAAGCGTACCATTTTTTCGTCGGGGGAATAGTGATCGCCAAGGAAGTCGGGGGTTTCTTCGACTTGCACATCGGTGATTTGTTGGCGTTTGAGCATTTCTTCGGCGACATATCGCCCTGTAATGCCTCGGCGGTTTTGGATTTGGGAGACCTTCTTGAAGGTGTTTTTTACCCACAGTTGGGGCAGGAACACCAAAGGCAATCCGATTAAGCTAATCATCGTCAAAACAGGGTCAAACATCATGAACATAGGAAAACGTCCTTAGGGTTTAAGGGATACCTTACTATTATCGCACAAAGTGAGCCTACGTTAAGAAAAATTTTAGCTTGTCAGTCCAAAACGCCCAAGGGCAACGCCTAGGATTTCTTGGAAGTGGGCCTATTGCGGTTTTTCTGATTCTTGAGCAGTTGTTACTAAAGCAGTTCTAAGCTCTTCAAGTAATTTTCCTACTCCCTGATAACCTTCTGTTTCTTCAAACCATGGTTTATAACTTGTAAGACGTTCTTGTATCTGTCCTAATTGGAACACGAGATACTGAAAACGCTCAAACGGAGTAGGTATAGAGTCAAGCCGTATTTCTGGGGTTAAAGAGAAAGAAACTTCATGATCTTCGCCGTTTTTTTGCATAAAAGGTAAATGCAGAATCGCCTTTACTTGTGTCATTGGGACGTCATCCTCATCACAATCGATGTCATCATCTAGCTCTAGATAAATAGCTTTACGAGCCTTAAGTATATTTGTAACCCGTTCTTTAATAAGTTTAAGATTTTGTTCTACATAGTCTGCCATAGAACGAAAACCTGAAGGACAGGCTTCAGATGATTGAGCGGCTTCAGCGGCCGCACTATCGATGATTCTAAAAAATAAATCCATATTTGGCTCATCTATACGCACACCTTCGCGTTGGGTTACGGTGGGGGCTAGAGCGCGGGGGGGGGGTAGGGGTGATTCGTAACATGGGGGTTCCTTTTTAAGCAGTTGGGGGGTATACAAAAAACAAAAACCGTAACAACCTACAGCCTTTATGCTAGCACAAAACGCCGTGAAGCAATCGTTGTGCTAAATATAACAAAATCGTTACCCTTTTTTTGGGTAGCTTCTAAAAAGACCCAAGGACGAAAAAAAGCTTGAAAAGTTGGCATTTCTATGTTAGTTTTATTGAGCTTATTAAATCGTCTTCCTAATCAAACGAGGTCTTAAACATGAAGCCCCCAGTCACTGCTTCCCTTCACATGTTAAACCCTGTCTTTACACGACATGCTTTGATTATTTTTGTGGTGCTACTCATTGTCCCCGTCCTACTCATGGCTCGGTAGATTCTGTGTTGTAAAGTCCCACACACACTGTAATCCACACCGAGCCTCGCACAAAAGGCTCGGTTAATTCTTTTTATAATTAGAAGTCCCTAAATTATTCATTAGTCTTAGAGAGACCCCCCATTATGACCTCTTCTCCTTCTCATCGCTTACCCTTAAGCCCTAGCCTCACGGATGTTAACACGGTTCACGATGCCACGCATGACACACTTCCCCCGATGCACGGATCCCACTGTGGGACTCGCCAGCTGAACGGTGCCTGCATTTTGTTAGAATCCCTGCTGGAAGAGCGTGTCGACACCATTTTCGGCTACCCTGGTGGCGTCATTTTACCGATTTATGAAGCCTTGCCTGATTACCCGAAATTACGCCATATTTTGGTGCGTCACGAACAAGGGGCGTGTCACATGGCGGAAGGTTATGCTCGCACAACAGGTAAAGCAGGCGTGGTTTTGGTCACATCAGGGCCAGGTGCCACCAATGTCGTCACAGGGCTTGCCGATGCCTACTACGATTCGACGCCCATGGTCGTCATTACAGGCAATGTACCTTCTGAACTCTTGGGCAACGATGCCTTTCAAGAAGCCGATATTTTGGGCATTACGCGCCATTGCACCAAACACAATATTATTGTGCGAGACGTTAAGGATTTAGCCGCCGCCATTAAAGAAGCCTTTCATGTCGCCACCACAGGCAGACCTGGCCCTGTTTTGGTGGATATTCCTAAAGATGTCATCAATGCGAAAACGGACTTCAACTATCAGACCGTCGAGCTGGATATACCCGGCTACATCAATGCTGAAACCTATACGGCAGAAGACATTGAACTTGCTTTAGATATTCTGAAAAACGCCAAGCAACCTGTCATCCTCTCAGGCGGAGGCGTCAACTGTGCCTTAGCCACCGAAGAGTTAAAGGCGTTTGCGGAGCGTTTCAAAATCCCTGTGGGCTTAACGCTCATGGGCTTGGGAAGCTTCCCGACGTCGCACGAGTTGAGCTTGGGCTTTACAGGCATGCACGGTCATTTTTGGTCAAACATTGCGGTTGCCAACGCCGATGTGCTTTTCGTTGTGGGAAGTCGCTTAAACGACCGTCAAACAGGTAAATCCGACAAGTTTGCCCGCAAGGCACGCATCATTCACATTGATCTGGATCCCGTGAACATCAACAAGAATGTGCAAGCAGGCTTGGGCATTCAAGGCGAAATCAAGCATGTTTTAAAAGACTTACTTAACGCCAGCGAAGATCGCTTAAGCGACTTTGACGAAAGTTTAGCGACTCGTCGCGCTTGGTTTGAGCAGATCGCTTTTTGGCGAAATCGTCGCACGGAAACGCCCATGCCCACGCATTATTTAAGCCCGCAACACGCCATTGAACAGATTTTTGCCCACCTGCCGAAAGATGCTTTTGTGACCACCGAAGTCGGTCAGCATCAAATGTGGGCGGCTCAACGTTATAATTTGGACCGCCCACGCTCGTGGGTGACCTCTGGCGGGCTAGGCACCATGGGCTTTGGCTTTCCTGCGGCGATTGGTATTCAAGTCGCTCAACCTCAAGCGGTTGTCGTGGATATTGCAGGCGACGGCTCCTTTCAAATGACGCTTCAAGAACTGGCCACTTGTGCGGTGTACAAGTTACCTGTCATTGTCTGCGTCATCAACAACGCCCACTTGGGGATGATTCGCCAGTGGCAGGGCAAAATGTACGGCAGAGAATCCGAAGCGTGGATGTATTCGCCCGACTACATCAAGCTCGCCGAAGCCTTCGGAGGCGTGGGTTTTCGAGTCACCAAAGCCGAAGAAATTGAAAGCACCATGCAAAAAGCCATGCTCATTCGAGACAAGCCTGTGATTATTGACTTTGTCGTGGCTGAAAAAGTCGATGTGTACCCATGGGTACCTAGTGGCGCAGGCAATGAAGATATGCTCACAGAAAATAAAGAATAGCATCAAACAAGCCCTTTTTAGGTTTATTGCAATAAGACGTACAAATCATCTTAAGGAAAATGACCATGCAAAGACTTTTACAAATTCGTACACAAGCCAAACTCGGCGCCTTAGACCGTGTATTGGGCGCCCTAACCCACCGAGGCATCATTCCGCAAGCCTTCACCTGCACGCAAGTCTCTGACAAAGTGCTAGACATTCAAACAAGCTTTACCTGTACGGATGATCACGTGATGCTCAAGCTCTGCAAGTTTTTAGATCGCCAAGTGTATATTTTAAGTGTGGAAGACATCAGCGTAACGCCTGTTTGCTTGCCCTTGGGCTTAAGCATTCCGCCATTCCCCAAAAGTCTTGAAAGCACGGAAGTCGAAGCGAGTCTCGCTTCTGCCTAGCCGATTTTAGCTTTATTTGCTAGACTATTTGTATTAAACTGATTTGTATTGTTAGATGGTGTAAGGAAAAAATCCTATGATGACTGTTAATTCCCCTCAAGCCTTGCCAGAAGCACTTAAAGTGTATTACGACAAGGACATTGACCGTAGTAAATTGTTGAGCAAAAAAATCGCCGTCATTGGCTTTGGTAGCCAAGGCTTTGGGCAATCCGTGAACTTGAAGGAATCGGGTGCGAACGTAAAAATCGTTTTGCGTGCAGGTTCCAAAACGGCTGAAAAAGTCAAAGCCAACGGCATGGAAAGCATCACCTTTGAAGAAGCCGCCGAATGGGCGGATATTCTGCTTTTCTTATGCCCAGACGTCGTGCAAGCCGATGTGTACACGCAGTATTTTGAAGGCAAGCTCCGCAAAGGGCAAGCCTTGATGTTCAGCCACGGATTCGCCATCCACTTCGGCTATATTACGCCTCCTGCCGATGTCGACGTGTTCTTGGTTGCCCCAAAAGGACCAGGTCACTTGGTGCGTTCTGAGTATGAGCGTGGTCGTGGTGTGCCTTGCCTCATGGCGATTCATCAAGACGCCAGTGGCGAAACCAAAGAAATCGCCTTGGGCTATGCGGCGTGCGTCGGTGGCGGTCGTGGTGGTGTGATTGAAACCACGTTTAAAGATGAAACCGAAACCGATTTATTCGGCGAACAAGCCGTCCTTTGCGGAGGAGCCGCAGCGTTGGTCAAAGCAGGCTTTGAAGTCTTGACTGAAGCGGGCTATCCCCCTGAAATGGCGTACTTTGAGTGCTTGCACGAATTGAAATTGATTGTCGATTTGATGTACGAAGGTGGCTTGGATGACATGCGTTATTCCATTAGCGACACGGCTCGTTATGGCGATGTCACCCGTGGACCTCGTGTGGTGGATGCCGACACGAAGGCTCGCATGAAAGTGATTTTGAAAGAAATCCAAGACGGCACCTTTGCTCGTGAGTTCACGGCGGATGTGCGTGCAGGCATGCCCAACCTGAAGAGCTTGGTGGAAGCGGATTCCAACCATCCGATTGAAGTCACGGGTCGCAAATTGCGTGGCATGATGAGCTGGTTGAGCGAATCCAAAAACGTCCAGCGTGATAAAAACTAGTTTTTTACCGCTATAATCGAAGTGAGGGGATCTTTTCCCCTCACTTTTTTGATGGATGGTTCGTAACGACTAAAAAGTGAGGACGGTATGGTTTTATTTTCAGAACGTAATGGTTTAGCTCCCGAAAAAATATTACAAGACAAAGACTTTGATGTAACTTCTCGTCGTCTATTGGCTAATGAGATTATAAAATTATTTGAAATTTGTAGTGACAATCATGAAGCTTTAAAACAATTGGATTCTTTTCAAGATGCTTTAATAGATTATGGAATTACACATGCTTATTGGAGACATAAAGAAGAAGCGAAGAAAGTACTATTTTTCAAGGTAATCAAGCAAATAAAGTATGATTATTTTGAACATATACCTAAGTCTGAGAATAGCCACATAGAAGTATCTATTCCAGATTGTACAATTTTTTTTGAAAAATTAGTATGGAAGCAAACTTTAGATATTTTGGAACTTTTGATTAAAAATATGGGTATAGATGTGCTCAATGATCACTTTAATAATATCTTTGTAAAAATTGGCTGGGCATATAAAGTGACTTGTGACGGTCAAATTATTCCCACAATGGACGATCTTTCTTTTGAGAGTCTTGAAGAAACGCTTTCGCAGACTGGCAAGTGGGAAGGGGTAAAGACGTACGTTGCGAAGGCGGTTTCATTCTATAAGGAAGGAAAATGTACAGAGGCATGTATAGGAATGTCTGAAGCCTTAGATAATATGTCGAAAGTCATTGACGGTAAAGAGAGCTCTTATTTTTCTGATATGATAAGAGGTCAAGTAAAATCTGACTACAAAAATCCCTTCCCTGAAGGGTCCCCAGATTGGATGAAAAAACTCCCTGCACAGCTTAGAGAAAAAGCGAATGGCATTTATGGATTTCGAAACGATTATTTTGGTCATGGCAATGGGATTGAAAATAAAGTAGAGGAGTCTTTTGCAAAGTGGTATTTGGTATCGTGTTCCGCTTTGATTAACTGGATGATTGAAAAACATGCCTAGTTTCTAAAACCCTTCCCGACAGCGCAAAACACGAGACATTTTGCGGACGGCAGGAACGAAGGGAAAGCGAGAGGGGTGGGATAACTCATTCACGAAGTGAATCTACTCCTTTAGAGGTGATGAAAAATCCCCCTATTTATAGACAAGCTAACAGGTAGACCGCCATTATGGCAGTTTGTGCGAGCAAAGGTCTCTAACCTTACCACGTTAAACGGGGCTAGAAACCCCCTACTGTTCTTCTTCTTTTCATGCTATAATAGCGAAAACCACGATTGAGAAGGATGCTCCCCTATGACAAGCTCGCAAACCACTGTAGACGTGAAATCCCTGTACAGCGAAATTTGGCAAAATCGCCAAGAATACATCATGTTTCGCATCGCCAAACAAGTGGCAGATCTGACCCCCGAACTCAACGCCAAGGGATGCCCCCCTTTAAAACTAAGCATCGGCGCACCGACTTTGCCAGCCCCGCAAGCCATTAAAGACGTGCTGATTGCAAGCCTTTCTGAAAAAGACAACGACACCTATTCCACGACTCGTGGGGAATTGAGCTTTCGCAAGGCGTGTGCGGCTCGCATGAAGCAACGCTTTGGCGTGGATGTGGACGGCGAAAAAGAAACCTGTGCCTTAATCGGTTCCAAAGAAGGCTTGGGCAACGTCTTTCGTGGACTGATTACGCCCTTTTTGGCGGATGCCGACAAGGAAATCATTCTCGTGCCTGACCCTGGTTACGCCAGCTATGTGGATGCCATTGAAGGGGCGGGCGGTAAAGCCGTTTCCATTCGATTGAATCCTGAAAATAAGTATCTGCCGAACTTGGACGACGTGTGGCAAGACGAAATCATCAGCAAGGGCATTGATCCGAAGAAGGTGAAGGCGGTCGTGGTGAACTATCCGTCGAATCCGATTGGGGCAGTGGCTCCGTTGTCTTACATGCAACACACGGTTGATTTTGCTCGTCAGCACGGCATTTTAGCCATTTCAGACAACGCCTATGCCGATATGTATTTTAGCCCCGATGCTCGTCCGCATTCGATTTTAGAAGCCGAAGGTGCCATGGAATGTGCGATTGAGTTTCATAGCCTTTCAAAGCCCTATAGCCTAACAGGCTGGCGTTTGGGCTTTGCGGTGGGCAATCAAGATGCCGTGGATCTCGTGGCGTTGGTGAAATCAACGATGGACAGTGGCATCTTCAAAGGCATGCAAAAAGCAGGCACCTTTGCGATTACGAGTCCTAAAATTCAAACCTACATTGAAGAAGTGGCTCATGTGTATGCCCATAGTCAAGAGGTCACGCTCAAGGGCTTAAAACGGCTCGGTTGGCCTGTGGAAGCCATGAATCCACCGAAGGCGACGTTTTACTTGTGGGTGCCGATTCCGAAGCGGTATAGTTCTTGCGAGCAATTTTCTCAAGACTTGTTGAAGACTTCAGGCATTGTGGTTGTACCGGGTACGGCGTTTGGTCCGAATGGGGAAGGCTTTATTCGTTTGTCGTTGGTCTTGCCTGAAGAACAGCTCAACGAAGTGTTTGATCGTATGGAGCGGGATGGGTTTACGTATAACGTTTAGATCGTCTATAAACGTTTCCTCTACAGGGTTTATAGTTGGCGGATAAAAGTGTCTTTTCTTTACGAGGGCGAATATCACCCTTACAAAACAATCAAGCCCCCTCCCTAAGGGAGGGGGCTTGGACGATAGGTACTTTCGCAGAACCTTCTCTATAACTTAACAACTAGGAAAGAAAGTTAAGTGCTCTGTCTAGCTGAATATCAACGGCTGTTCGTGATTGCCTCTTTGGAGTCCAATCGGGATTTGTTAAAGCAGCTTGTACTTCACCATTAGTAGAGTTATTAAATGCAAGTTTCTGCTCAGGAGTAGCATGGTCGTAAAGCCCCAGAATAACTTGTCGTACCTTTTTACTATTCCTAAATTTAGGATCCGTACTAATAAGTGAATCCGGCTTAAGAGTAGACTCAATTGGCGGCGGAGCTAGAATAAGCGCTCTGTTTAGCTGAGTATTAAGTGCTAGTCGTGATTTCTTCTTATCAGTTAAATTGGGGTCTCTTAAAATAGATCTTACTGAACCATCAATAGACGCATCAAAGGCAAGTTTCTGCTCAGGAGTAGCTTGCGCGTAAAGAGCCAGATTGAGTTGTCGTGCCTTTAAGTTAAGCCCAAACGCAGGGTTCGTACTAATAAGTGAATTCGGATTTATAGACATACTAAATGTCTCCTTTTTTCATTTTTCTTCTGATATGTAATAAATGTGAGACCCTTTAAGCTAATAAATTAACTCTTCCTCTTTTAGAGAAGCCCCTTCAGAAATAAAAGTACTCTTCTAACATTAATTGATAAATTGTTACATAGTCTTACAAACGTTTGAGAGCCTAGCCTTTTCTCATGTTTTTAGTATGATGGTGGCATGATAGATTCAAACACCCCCGAAGCCACCAGAGAACAGTCCTTGCCCTTGCAGGACGACCTCACGTACGCCATGCAACACGGCTTGCGTTTAAGCATGGGCTTAAACACGCCCATGCAAGACGACCTGTGGATTATGGCCGCCTTACGCACGGCGGATACCTTTTCGCAAGCCAATGCGTGGTGGGTACAGTTGGGCGTCACGCATCCTGCTAAGAAGGGTTTGTCGCTGATTGAAATCAAAAAAAAGAAGATGGTTTCTCCGCATCAAGCATGGTATGTCGGGGCGTGGGAACGTGCCAAGCAAGTTGGCAAACGTCTGTTTTTCAATACCTTTTTTATGGATGTGCCTGAAGAACGCCAGCAACTCAGCAACTTTCTCGAAAAGTCGACGCTCTATGCTCGATCTAGTCAGATCGCTCACGAAGCGAATGCCAAACGCATTGATTGGATCCATTGGTTACAGGCCTTAAATGAGTTTTACCCTCAATGGGGCGTGATGCTAGGGATCCCAGAAAAAGCCTTTTCGCTGGCATCCTTAACGGCATCAGCGGATCTGCTTCAAGCCAAGAAGTCCAAGCGACTCTTCTTTTATTGGAGCAAGGAAGTTTTTCAATTTTTCTTGATGTTTAACATTCTGTTGATTGGTGTGCGTCAAGGCATTGCGGAACCTCGCTTGATTCCGTCAGGTAGTATGGAACCGACGATTCAAATCAGCGACCGCGTCTTGGTGGAAAAGCCTAGTTCGTGGTTACACTTGCCTTATCACCGTGGGGAAGTCTTAGTCTTTGTGCCACCTACCACAAAAATTAAAGATGACGCCTTTTCGCAATATCTGCGTCTAACAGGTTTGAGCGGATACTTGGCTCCTGTGAATGACGCCTTAAACCGACTTGATATTTACGACGCCTTGCCTTCGGCCGATGAAGTGGATATGGCGTTTATCAAGCGACTCATCGCTTTACCGGGTGACAGCGTGCAAGTGGTGCCAAATATCGGGGTTTTTGTCAATGGCGTTTTGCTGGATGAACCCTACGTCGAAGAGCCAGCATGGTCGTCTTGCACCTTGAATCCGCCGTTTGTGATGACGCCTATTTGTAACAAAGCGATCATCATTCCTGAAGGTCACGTCTTTATGATGGGTGACAACCGCAATAACAGCCATGACAGCCGTTTTTGGGGTCCTTTACCCATGAACCGTATAATCGGTCGAGCCACCTTCCGTTTTTGGCCCTTAAACCGTATGGAACCCATTGGTGATGAATACCCAAAAGCCAACGACGAACGCATCGAAGCCCACCGTGCCGAAGGATAATCCATCCCGTTTGGATGACAAGCTTGCTCCTGCCTTAGCAGAAGCTGAATCGCATCACGCTTTACGAAGGCTCCACACGTTCGCCCCAACGGCGACTCCCTTTCTAGTGAAAGATGCACAAGGCAAGCATTTGCATCACTTTTCAAGTAATGATTACTTGTATTTGAGCCAGCATCCCGATTTAAAACAGGCGAGCCAAGAAGCGATTGAAACCTACGGCACAGGCATCAATTCCTCTCGCTTGGTGAGCGGTCAGCACCCCTTGCATGATGTCCTTGAAACCGCAGTGGCTCAATGGAAGCAGACGGAAGCCAGCCTTGTGTTTAGCAGTGGATTTCAAGCCAATTTAAGCGTGATTCACGCCTTGTGCCGTCAAGGTTTTATTTTAAGCGACAAACTCAATCATGCTAGCCTCGTCGACGGATGCCGTTTAGCCGCTTCCGAAGGAGCCACATGGCAACGCTATCGCCACTTGGATTACGCCGATTTAGAAGCCCGCTTGAAAAAGATTCGCTCCACTGATGCTCATTCGCCGATTTGGCTCATTAGCGACACGTTGTTTTCTATGGATGGCGATGCCCTCGATTTGGCGACTTGGTGCGAGCTAGCGTCTCGTTACGGAGCGTTTACCTATGTGGATGAAGCCCATGCCGCAGGCGTTTACGGTAAGGCTCGTCGTAGTGGACTCGTAGAAGAAGCCAACCTTTCCAAACACGTCGATATTCACATGGGGACGTTTTCCAAAGCCTTAGGGGGATTTGGGGCGTATGTGGGATGTTCAGACATCGTAAAGCAAACGCTGATTAATCAGGCTCGGGGGTTGATTTATACCACTTCGTTGCCTCCTGCGGTGTTGGCAGGCAACTTGGCGAGTGTGCAGTTACTGATGAGAGATGAGCGCCCCACGCAAGCCTTGCACGATAATATCGCCTATTTTCACGAGTGTTTAAAAGACTTTCCTGCCTTAGAGCCGTTACAAGTCCCGCAGTCCGCCAGCCAGATTATTCCTTTCACTGTGGGGGACAACGCCCTTGCCTTACAACTCGAAGCCGCGATGTACGAGGCAGGCTTTTTATTGAAGGCGATCCGTCCGCCGACAGTGCCACAGGGTCAGGCTCGTTTGCGTTTGTCGCTTTCGGCAGGGCATGAACAGGAAAACATCTTAGGGTGCTTATACGCCTTGAATGACGCGGTTTTAAGTTTGTAAAAAATGTAAAAATCTCTTTACAATAGCATCTTAAAATGTTATCATGGGGTTTGAAACATTTGTGAGCTTTTCACGTTTTGTATGTAATTTGAACTATAAATAAAGGATTTATCTGTCGTGCGTCTTTCTACCCCACTATTTACTATGCCCCCAGTGACCCAGCCCGTGCAAAAACCTACTGAATCTGTCGCAACACAACGCGAGGGGGGGGGTATAGCTACGACAGTCGACACGCTTAGAATTACTTCTTTACAAAGAACAACCTTAGAAGAATTATTTGGTTTTGACTCAATGCTTTTAAACGGTAAGTTATTATTTATTGTAAAAGACGATTTTAGAATGTCGGTAAGTTTACCTCATGCACCTGAAAGTCTTGAGCAGCTTAGAACATTTCTATCGACACTGTTTCATCCTGAAAATTGGCAACAAGCCATGAGATCGTTCAAAGGGAAAGCCCCTATTGAACTTAATAAGCTACCTCTTCAATCCTAATCAGGGACGTGCACATCCATAAACACGGAGGCCGTTTTGCCTTCCGCCAATAAAGACGTTTGAACTTCTTTCGCAGGACGGTTCATCGCTTCTAGCACCCCTGTGAACGGATTCAATACCGACCACATCGAAGCCAAATACACCACACACACCAACAATCCCAAAAATACCCCACATTCAGACATTAACACCATCGCACGACGACGGCGAGCCGTATTTAAACCTATTTTGCTACACTGGGCATCCATGTGATTCACACAAGACGAAAACCCTTGCAGGGACGGCGAAGCTTGAAGACGAGAAGGACGTCGTGAGGGGGGACGATGATTCATTTATGGTTATTCCTATATCACACATTCACTCAAATACGATTCACTCAATAATAAAAAGAGATTAAAAATTAATCCTTGTATGTACATCTTACGATAGATGGGCCTATTTAGGGAAGCACTAATTTTAGCGTCCCCCAAATGGAGGAGGGGGCTTCGTGGAAGTAGAAAGAAGGTCGAAAGAAGAGCAAAGGCTTTTTTAGAAGTCTTTGTACTCAATCACACGACAACAAAAAAAGGGGGAATCCTTATGGGACTTTCCGCTACGCAAGGGCGTTACGTTTCGCTGAAGGCACAAGCCATTGATGTTGAAATGACGAGCCAACAAATCGCCAATGAACGTCTAAGGCTCACCAACCAAACCAACGAATTGTTCAACTTGGGCAGTAATTTGGATCCCAACTCAGATGATTCCTTGAAATTGAACCTGAAGTTGCAATCCATTGTCAACATTGAAAAATCGTTGACGCTTCAACAAACCCGTTTAGACACGTACTACAAGGCGATTACCACGGAACTCGAAAGTCTGAAGAAAATCGTCGACAGACGTGCCGAAACTCTTTTCAAAGAAGACTAAGGCACCTTTTATATTTTAATTCAACCCTCTCCCTATGGGAGAGGGATTAGACGCTTGCAATACCTACGGAGCCATTCCAATGTCATACAAAAACGATTCAGTCCAAACCATTCTTATGCGTTACGGCAAAGCCAGCGATGCCCTAAACACGGAAACCTACGAAACATGGGACGCCATTCGTAGCCACGCCGTCGGAGGAAACGCCCTAGGCGGAAGTGGGCTAGGCGCCTTTAGCGGATTCCTTATGAACATTGCCAGAACCTTTGGCTCGCCTGCTTTTTCGCCAATTTTAGGTTCGCAAGCGATTTCAATCCCCGGTACCAATTTTTACGCCCCCTTTAGTGGAGGCACGGGCATCGTCCCCGGTGGGCAGTCGTCCTTTGGCTTGGCGCCTTGGTCACAATCGGCAGGCTTACCAGCCACAGGCGGAGCAGCCTCAATTAACTACGGTAATTACGGAAGCCTTCGCAATTATGCCAATAGTCTAGGTGCCTTAAGCGATTTTAGCAGTTTAGGCATCGGTAGCGGAGCCTTTGACTTTAGTGGCATTGGGGATGTGGACTTCCCTGAAGACGCTTATATTGGCGGAGCTGCTGCATCTGTCGCTGGTGGAGAAGTCGTTGGGGGTGCTAGCTTTAGCAACAGCTTCGGAGGCATCGGGGCAGGTGGGGGCTTAGCCGCCACAGGAGCAGGGCTAGCGTCAGGCTTAGGTTTGGGGCGTAACTGGTTGATGCCAGCAGCGTCGGCGTTATCAGGCATCGGGGGCTTATTGACGACGCTCGGGCCGTTGTTTGGGCCTGTGGGACTCGCTGGGGTTGCAGCTGGGGGCATCTTAAACGGTGTTTCAGGTGCGATTTTAAACGGCTTTCAGCAGGCGAACCAGCGTGTTTTGGCGAATGCGGACACGGTGCTGGAAGAAAAGTTGAGTCATTTAGATGTCACCAAAAAGATGATTTCGGCACAAACGACCTTGCTCAAAAAACAGCTCAAGGACGCTTACGACGAAGACAAAAAAGCCTTAGACAACTTGTAGGCTTTAAAGGACACACATCCATGAATCATGATTGGTATTACGCCTTTAAACGATGCCTGTGGTACAACAACCCTGTCAAACTTTTGTTTGAACAAACGGGGCAATTGCTATGGGCAATGGCACTGTACCCCAAAAACGTGCTGGACTTCAAACGTATGGCTCGCTATTCAGCGGTGAAAGCCCCCACAAAACGCCGACGACGCACCCCACTCGACGTCAAAATATAAAAAAGCCTCGTTTTGCGGTGTGACCCAAAGGTTTGGAGACCCCTGTAAAAACAACAGGTGGGTGCCTTAAGCTGGATCGCTGTTTCCAACCGTGAGAAAATCTCAACCGCCTCTATCAAAAGGGGTGTTGGTCTACGTTGACACAGACGTCGTCAGGCTCCCGAGGTTCATAAATGTAGAGTCCAAACTATTGAACGCCACACCCGAGGCTATGTTGTTATTGTGACAAAGTTTCACCAAACTTTCAACCCCCCAATTTAAATCATTTTTTTTTGTGTTTGAGGTATACTCAAAGTCATATTATTTTTGACGTGGAACCTGCTTCATGAAACTTTTTTGTATGATGCTTGCCCTACTCTTGAGCCTGTTTTCCCTGCCCTTTGCTTCCGCAAAAGCAAGTAGCCCGCCTCTGCTAGAAAGCGGAAAACATGAACATCGTGTTCATTTAAACCACCTCTATGCCTTTGATGCTGAAGCTCTAGGCGATCGAACCCCCGTACTCATCGTACCTGGTAGGGCACAAGAAGGGCAGCGGAATCCGTGGTGGCGAAAGTTTGAAACCCGCTGGAAAACACAAGCCGACTTACAATCACGCTACAAGCTTTACATTTTTATGTACGATTCGACACAAAAGTTGGAAATCCCCACGGGTGAGTTTGTTCAAGAGTTTGATCATTTCACAAGAATGCTCGGGCAAGAAACCCCTAAAGTTGTGTTACTCACTTACAGCCAAGGCGGCCTCATCGTTCGGGACGCCTTCATGCAGGAGCCTAGTCTCATGCGTTCTGTGGACACCATCTTCGGCATGAGCGTTCCCTATCAAGGCACACCCCTCTTCGACGAAAGCTGGGTCAGCCAAAACTTAAATCACTATTCACCCATTCGCCGAGGTATGGATAAAGTCGTTTACGAACTTTCCATTAAAAACAAACGTCATCTTGTTAAAGACATGCTTTTTGTGAATTTTGACACCTCTAAGCCCAAATACAGCTACCCTATTAAGCCTTTTGGCTTAATTAGGCGAAATCCTGTGTTGTTAGATCCCAACCCACCCAAGTGGGTAGAATCCAGCAATCCCGACCTGCGTGAATTTAAAAGCAAGCTGCTTGTGTATGGCAGTTATTTAAAATCACAATACAGTGAACATGGACAAGAAGGGCGATTGATTGATGATTTGACGTCCTTTGGCACCATTGCACGGCTGAACAATTTGGTGCTAGGAGCGGTTTTCCCGACTTACATCCCCAGTGTGCATCGGGCGTTTGAGTTTACAGGGCGTCAAATGGCTCAATTGCCTGTGGCGAATGTACCCAATTATAATAAACCAAAGAATTACCCTCGTGGGCATGGGCATCCCTTTCGCTTTAACGACGGCTTCATTCCTGCCAGTTCTTTGTTTTACCTACCTGTGCGAAACAAACCTTATACCGAATACATTGGGGTGTTTCCGCAATTGTGGGATATCTGTGGCGGACGCTTTTTAGAAGACTTGGATCATGTAGATTTAGGGCATTATCGCTTCCCCGAATTCCCGCTGAAGAAGCGAGACGTCTTTCATGGCAACGAGCCTGCTCGTAAGCCGATCGACTGGCTTTTTGAAGACCTGCGTCGCTTGCATACGAGCCAAGGCTTTAGTTGCTAGGGCGTCGTTTCATAGGGCTCACTCGATTTTTGCTGAGAACTCTTTTAACAAACTAATAAGTTCGACTACTTTTTCTGAGCTTAAGCTCTTTAAGCTTTGTATCGATCGATCTAGAATACCCTGTAAAGTGTTATTGATTCGATCCATTTCACCAGATCTTTCCTCTTCTAAAGCCATTCGGATCATGTCTATCTGCGTTGGTATTTGTTTTATCAATTCTTCTAATTCTTGTTCCATAAGAATTTTTGGGTTTAGTTCTTTCAAATCTTCTGGGTCCTGGTATCTTTGCAAGTATAACAAGGCTTCTTTTTGCTCTGTTGTTATTCTAGTTTGGGGACTTAGAAGGCGCTCATCTTGCGGATTTAAATTTACCATTGTTTTTATGGACTTTAATGTATTTTCTAGAGTCCTGAGTGCTTTAGCATAGGGTGTAATTGTCTCGGCTACAGGCTTAGGTGCTCTTGATCTTTTTGATTTTGTAGCCCTCCCTCCCCCCAACCTTTGGAGGTTGTTCAGGTTCGACTCGTTTCGAAAATAGTGTAAATGTTGTAACAAAATTAGGGCGACCTTTCACACGCTGGGAATCAAAACAAAAATGATTGCATTCGTATGCTAGCAAAAAAACGCGTGATGCCCAATCAGTGCTAAACATAACAAAACCGTTACAAAGGGAAAAGGGTGTTGACAGGCTCCAGCGTTTGTAGGATAGTTGTAGAACTGGAGGGAATCGGGGTCTTTGAATAAGAGATTAAGGTTTCTTTTTGTTGCGATTGGTTCATTGACAACTCAA
>JBKDRU010000006.1:0-112632 GCA_046341215.1 Vampirovibrionales bacterium
CTCCTTGAAAATCCACCCCCTTTTGACCCACCTCGTCGCATCATTCCTTTGCACGACGTCCGCAAAATCACTCGGGGATTCGCAATTCGCTCACCCGCTCGGATTTAGTGCTTGGACGTCTGTTGATGCAACGATTCGTAAAATCAGAAAACAGAAAACAGACAAAAGACAATCGTAAGGAAATGCCATGCCTCTTCACCTACTACTTCGTAACCTGATTAAACTACTCGGGTCGCTTTATTTCAAAGTCAATGAAGCCTTGCCCAATGCCAACCGATACCTGCCGCCTTCAGGCAAAGTACTCGGTGTGGAAGAGTTACATAATATGCTGGATGCCACGCTCGATATGTGGCTGACCACAGGGCGTTTCAACGATGCCTTTGAAAAAGAACTGGCTCACTTTTTTGGTTTAAAATATGCCCTTTCCACCAATTCAGGATCTTCCGCCAACTTGCTTGCCATGTCCGCCTTAACGTCCCCCAAGCTGAAAGAACGCCAGCTCCACGCAGGCGATGAAGTCATTACGGTTGCCGCAGGATTCCCCACGACCGTGAATCCCATTATTCAAAACCAGCTCGTGCCTGTTTTTGTGGATGTCGATTTAAATACGCTGAACCTTGATGTCTCACAACTCGAAGAAGCCCGTAGCGAAAAAACCAAAGCGGTTTTTATTGCTCATACGCTAGGCAACGTCTTTGATTTGGACGCTGTTGTCGCCTTTTGTGAAAAATATGGCTTGTGGTTGATTGAAGACAACTGCGATGCCCTCGGTTCACGATACAACGGCAAGCTCACAGGCACCTTTGGGCATATCGCCACCTTAAGCTTTTACCCTGCTCACCATATTACCATGGGCGAAGGCGGGGCGGTCTTGACCAACGATTCACGCTTGTATAACATTCTCATGTCCTTTCGAGACTGGGGGCGTGATTGTTGGTGTCCCCCAGGGAAAGACAATACCTGTGGCTCTCGATTCTGTTTTCAGTTGGGGAGCCTGCCGAAAGGCTACGATCACAAATACAGCTATTCGCACATTGGTTATAATCTCAAAATTACGGACTGGCAAGCCGCCTGCGGACTCGCTCAACTCAAAAAAGCCGATGGCTTTATTGCTAAGCGAAAAGCCAACTTTAAACGCCTTTTAGAAGGGCTTTCGCCTTTGGGAGAGCATTTGATTCTGCCGACGAGTTCAGCAAACGCGGATCCGTCTTGGTTTGGCTTTGCGATTACGGTGAAGGAAACGGCGCCGTTTAGCAAGAAAGATTTGGTGGAATACTTGGAAGGCAAAGGCATCGGCACACGGCATTTGTTTGCGGGCAATTTGTTGCGTCAACCGGCGTATGTGCATAAGCCCTTTCCCTTGCGGATTCGTGATTCGGCGTTGTTGTTAAGCACGGAACTCAACGACTCGCATTACGAACGGCTCCCGAATGCGGATGCGGTGATGCATCACACGTTTTGGATTGGCGTGTGGGCAGGCTTAGCCCCCGCCGACTTGGACCGTATGGTGGATGCTGTGACGCTCTTTGTGGTATAGTATCCGCTATATAAAACGGTCTATGGTCTTTTCGTTATCGCTACGATTTTTTTGTTCTTTATCTAGGCCTCACTACACGCCCTCACAAAAATCAGGCTCCTAGAATAGCCTCTTAGCCTGTTTCATTTATCGGACACTAGTGAGTAATCTTGTTATTATGAGTGTTAAAACGACAGATTTAGCTGAAACACTTCAGTTTGACAATGGCTTGAATACGTTACAATTTATTACAACCTAGTTTCCCATTAAAGCGATTGATTTAACGACTTTTTCTTTCACAAGGGAGTTTCATTATTGTCTACCACGTTCAGATTTTTCATTTTTTAAAGCACGGAATGGAGGATTTTTTTATGAGCGATTCCCAGATGCGGTAATATTTTCTTAAGATTTAGAAGGTTGACTATTTTATACTTCTCTTATACTATTGATGAGCAAGCTCTCATTGGCCTCCCCTTAGTAGTTAATATTTTGGTTCTGGCTGGTAAGTTAAATATCCATTTTGGCTAGTAGATTTTCTACTAACTTTTTTTGGTTTATTTTTCTTTATTTGCTTTATTCAATGAGATTTTGTTGTACGTTAATTTAATGCATAGTATAATTAGATTCTAACTATGTTACTTATAAAGGAACTAAATGATGGCTATTATTATTGGAGATAACACAGATAACGTGATCGTTGCAACCCCTCAAGATGATACGATCAAAGGTCTTGGTGGTACTGACAACATTCAAGGCTTAGCTGGCAATGACACAATCACCGGCGGAGCAGGCGATGACGTCCGCTTAGATGGCGGCGAAGGCAATGACAAAATTTGGGGCGAAGATGGCAACGACCACATGTGGGGACGTAATGGTGACGATAACCTTTACGGCGGAGCTGGTGACGATTATATCGTTGGTGGTGCTGGTGACGACACCCTTTGGGGTAATGCTGGAATCGACTTCCTCGTTGGTGGTGCTGGAAACGACTACATTGTAGGTGGAGATGATGACGACAGCTTATTCGGTCAAGCCGGTTACGACATCCTTATTGGTGGGAATGGTAACGATAGACTGAATGGTGGTTCAGAAAACGACCTCTTAATTGGAGAAGCTGGTAACGACAGCATGAGTGGTGGATCTGGTGACGACATCCTATTAGGTGGTGAAGGCAACGACACCATGGGTGGCGGAGTTGGTAACGACCTTCTTTCTGGCGGTAACGGTACCGATACGCTTAGAGGCCAAGATGGCAACGATCGCTTAGGTGGCGGAGCTGGTAACGACTTGCTAGATGGAGGAACTGGTGATGACATTCTTTTAGGTGGCACTGGCGACGACAGACTACTTGGTGGAGCTGGAAACGACAAGCTTTACGCCCAAGATGGTAACGACAACCTTAATGGTGGAGATGGTGACGACAGACTTCTCGGTGGAGCTGGCAATGATACCCTTACAGGTGGAAATGGCAACGACTACCTCGTTGGTGAAGATGGCAATGATACGATGCTTGGTGGCAAAGGCGATGATGTCTATGCTGTTAACAGCTTGCTTGACAAAGTAACTGAATCCGCTGCTTCTGGTAACGACACGGTACACGCTTACGTTGATGGCGTTGTTTTATCGAATAATGTTGAGAACCTAATCTTACGTGGTGATTTTGCTCTCACAGGAACAGGTAATGCGTTGAACAATACCTTAATCGGTAGTGGTTTAGCCAACACCTTGCTCGGCGGAGCTGGTAACGACGTTCTTTTTGGTCGTCAAGGCAACGACACCCTGAATGGTGGAGCAGGTAACGATGCTTTCATCTTCAGAAAAGGTGATGGCAATGACACGGTTGTAGACACCTTAGTCGGCACCAACGGTCTTATCTTCACGAATGTAGCATTGGCTGATATTTCCTTATCTACCTCTGGTGCTGATACCATCTTGTCTTACGGTGGTGGTGATTCCGTGACGTTCAAAACAGGTACTGTACAAACGGCAACGTTTGTCGGTGCTGTTGATGCAACCGTCTTGAATTTGAACACCTTGCTTACCAGCGTTCAAGCTATTCCTTTGGCTGAAACGCTTCAGGTAGACAACACGTTGAGTACCTTGGCACTCGTCTAGTTTTTCATTAAACCGATTAAACGCACGAGGCTTTCTTTCACGAGAAAGCCTCGTTGTTTTGTAATACATTATGAATAAAGTTGACAATTATGATTAAAATGGGCTGACTCACTTCTTGGGGTTCCTTCCTGTTACAGATCCCTTTAACGGTGGTGCTGGCAACGATACCATGATAGCTGCTGCAGGAGATGATACCTATTCCATCGATAGTTTGTCTGACAGCGTCGTTGAGTTGGCAACCGAGGGTAACGACACGCTTCATGCCTATGTCAATAATCATGTATTAGCGGCTAATGTTGAAAACTTAATTTTACAAGGGTCCGTTTCTTAAGGTACAGGTATGAATTAAATAATGTTTTAATCGCTAATGCATCTAACAACACCTTGATTGGTGGTGCATTTATGCGTTTTGCTAACTACGGAGGTACGATGCGTCTACTTTTAGGTGGACTGTCTATGAACCCCAATGCTCGTGTCGAATTCACAAAAGGCACCGTTCAAAATATGACGATGAATGGTGTAACCAAAGCCGCCATATATTATTTTAATGCGGCTACCCTCCAAATTCAAGTCGTTCCGTTGGCTGAAGTGGTTTAAGTCGACAATGTCTTGACTACCTTAACACTTGCTTCTTAAGTTCACTCTTAGAACGTTTGTTGAAATGAGGCTTTCTAATAAAGAAGGTCTCATTTTTGTTACGAAAATCATACGTTTCAAGAGAAATTCTTGCCTAGAGCCATTGTTTGTTGTTAAATTAAATCATATTAAATCGTGGAGAATTGCCTTGTTTCCTTATCTACATTCTCTTAAGCCCTTAAAGCTTCAAGGATGCCTTGCTTTTTTTATGACAAGCGCTTTCTTTCTATTGCCCCTCGATCTACGTGCGGAAACCCTAAATTGGCAGGATTTTCAAACTCAAATTCAATCTAATACCTTTGCCTTAAGGCAAGAACGTTTGGATGTGGATATTGCGAAAGAAGCTGTTAAAGATTCCAAAACACAATACCTTCCTTCTTTGAACTTACAAGTCAACAGTGAGCGTTTGCAAACTTTGACCAACCGTCCCATCAATTCTGCGAATACCCCGAACATTGGCGGAAATACTTTTATTTTGAATAATGATGCGATTCAGCATTCGGCTGGCTTGAATGGACAGTGGACCGTTTTAGATTTCGGTAAGCGAAAATCTCAAGTGGAACAAAATAAGGCTGCAGTTGAAGCCGAACGCTATGATGCCTTAAATAAGCAATATCGTCTTTTGCTGAGGGCTCTACCTCTGTATGCACAATTATGGGAATGGCAACAAGAACAATATTTGCAAACCGACCAATTACGTTTGCAAAAAGAAAAATTGGCGTATTATAAGCGCCTGTATGAGTCAGGTAAGCTAGGCAAGCTGGCTCTTTATGAAGCGGAAATGAAAGTCTTGACTCTACAACAACAGGTGGAGACTTTAGCTTTTTCAATTGTGGATGGTTTTCAGAAGTTGCAAATTCAAACACAAATTAAAATCGCTGAACCCTATCCTGATTTAAGTATCCCCAATCTAGCCCATCAGGGACAGGATCCCGAAGAAGCAACGTCGGTAAAGCCTCCTGTTTCACTCGAACAGTCTGCTCATGTTAAAGAACTTGAATATCGTATTCGTCAAAAAGAACATGAAATTATTGGCATTAAACGACAACGTTGGACGCCTAATATTTTGGTGTATGGAACGGTTGTTGCTTTTGGTACGGATCCAAGTAGCGTGTCACAAAGTTTGTCTAATATCACATGGCGAAATGCTCGGATTGGTTGGTCACTTCAAATGCCTTTGACTCAAGCTTTCTCTCTTAAGTTTAACGAAAAGAAAGCGTTTCTTGAAAAGGAACGACTTTTGCTTGAGAAAGAAGCTAGCTTGTGGGAAGCTCAAGAAACGCAATGGCAACTTAAAGAAGCCGAACGCTTAAGTACGGCTAAGGAAAAACAGCTTCTTGCCACAGAGCGGATGTTGAAGAATCTGCAACTCGCTGCGGATCGCTTGAAGACGCAAGGGGTTTTAACCCCTCTAGAAAGTTTGGATGTGGCGATTCGTCGTAATCAACAAGCACTTGATCGTGTGAAGTTACAATCTGAACAGTGGCAAATTCAAGAAAAAAAACTACTTTTAGCGTCTAGTGTAGTGCCTGTCACGCCTACACCGGTATCTGATAAAAAGTCCTCTTCATTTGGATTTAATAGAAAGGCGCTTTAAGGTGAACTCAGAACAAACAAAAGTTGAAAACACATCACCCTCTCATCCTATGATTATGGCGGTGGGAATTATTGCTCGTATGGAACAGATGCGTTTTCAACCTGAAATCGCTTTACAACGTTTGCAACTTGTTCCCCGAGAACTTGAAGAAGACGGGCCATTGCTACGTTTTCTTTCTCAATGTGATTTTAAGGCAACCATTAAGCACCGTTTACCTGAATCAACCGAAAAATGGAAGAAAATACCCTTTCCTTGTATTCTGATCAATACGGTGAATCGTTCAGTTTTAGTCTTGTTGAAACCTGAACCTCAAGATTCGAAAGCCCCTGATGCCTTAAAATGCTTGGTATTTGACACCATAACAGCTAAAGTGGGGAGCCTTGATTTAAACAATTTAAAGCCGACGTATAAGCTTTTATTGCTGCGTCCTAAAGGTATTTTTGGTGCGAAGACACGCTTTGGCTTAATGTGGTTTCTTAGGCAAGCTATGCAATACAAGGCCGTTATGGGTGAAGTGTTAATTGCTTCAGCCATTATTCAAACCTTTGGTATTGTTACGCCCCTTCTTACGCAGGTGATTATGGATAAAGTGGTGGCTCACCAAGCCATGAATACGCTTTATGTCGTTACGGTTGCCTTCCTTACCATTGCCATCTTTGAAGCAGTGTTTAGTTATTTGCGTCAATACTTATTTAATCATACGGCCGCCAAACTAGATGTACGTCTAGGCTCTAATTTGTTGGATCACCTGCTTCATTTGAGCTTTGCGTTCTTTGAACGTCAAAAAGTCGGTAACATCGTCGCCAAAGTTCGAGAACTTGAAACGGTTCGAACATTCATTACGCAAAAAGCGATTTCTATTTTGTTGGATACCAGCTTTAGTGGCATTTTCTTACTCGTAATGTTTTTCTATTCGGTGTCTTTAACCCTTACAGTGTTAGGGATTATTGTGTTATTAGGGATATTCTTCGCTTTAGTCACACCGTTCTTTAAAGAAAAGCTAGATCATAAGTTTCAAATGGCCGCTCAACAACAATCCTTTTTGGTGGAAACTCTTTCTAGTATGCAAACGGTTAAAGCCCTTGCTTTAGAAAGTCGCTTACAACGCCGTTGGGAAGATATTTTAGGGCAGTATGTGCAGAGTGGCTTTGATTTTTCTAAACTGCAAAGTGTGACGTCTCTTGTCGCAACACTATTTCAACGATGCTTGACGATGACCATCCTGTTTCTTGGCGTGGGTTTGGTTCTAAAACAGAAGTTAACACTTGGGCAGTTGATTGCCTTTAATATGTTGTCATCTCAGCTTATGGCACCCGTTTTACGATTGGTGGGGACTTGGCATGAATTACAACAAGCCATTATTGGGGTCGATCGATTGGGTGATATTCTGAACTTACCTCTTGAAGTTCCTGAAGTGGAACAACCTCAAACGCTTAAGCAAATCAAAGGGGACATTGAATTTCAAGATATTTGCTTCCGTTATAATCCTGAACATGCCCTTGCATTGAATCATCTTTCTTTAAAGATTCCTGCAGGTTCTTGTGTGGGCATTGTGGGGGCAAGTGGTTCAGGTAAAAGTACCTTAACTAAACTTTTACAGCGTTTGTACAACCTTGAAAATGGATTAATTAGTTTGGACCATGTGGATATTCGTCAGTTGCACCCGCAGTGGTTACGTACACAAATTGGTGTTGTATTACAAGAAAGCGTTTTATTTACAGGTAGTATTTTTGAAAACCTTACCATGACTCGTCCTTCAGCAACCATGGAAGAAGTCGTTGTTGTTGCCAAACTTGCCGGATGCCATGACTTCATTAGCGATTTCCCTGAAGGGTACTATACCCCCATTGAAGAGCGAGGTGGAAACCTTTCTGGCGGCCAACGTCAACGCTTGGCCATTGCTCGAGCTTTGATGACTAATCCTCCTGTCCTTGTGTTTGATGAAGCCACTTCAGCGTTGGATTCTGAAAGTGAAGCCGTGGTGCGTCGTAACTTACGTCAAATTAAACAAGGACGTACCGTTTTAATGGTGGCCCACCGTTTGTCAACTTTGTCTGAATGTGATTTGATTGTGGTTTTGGACAAAGGGAAGGTCGTTGAAACGGGTCATCCGAACGACCTACTAAATAACGTAGAGAGCCTTTACTATGGCATGGTTAAGGAACAGCAAGTCGAATTGGGTACAATTATGCTTCCTGAAGCGATAGAAGGGGAGGCACCCTAATGACTTTTGTTCACACGATTCGTAAATTTTTGGGTATCGATAATGAAGATGCGAACATTCATGATTTTCACCCAACTGCGATGATGTTAGAGCGCCAACCCACTTCACCGTTTGGACGGATTGTATTTTGGGTTTTGTGTGCCTTGATTTTGACGGTGTCGATTATCATGTATGTCGCCGAAGTCGACGTAGTCATTTCTTCAACAGGTGAAGTTTTACCTGTGGGGAATGTCCAAGTTATACAGCCATTAGAAATAGGCGTGGTTAAACACATCTTTACTAAAGTAGGTTCGCTTGTCAAACAAGGCGATGTTTTGTTTGAAATGGAACCCGATCTCACTGAATCGTCCTTAGAATCTGTAGAGGCTCAAGATTCAAGCGTATCTTTGGAGTTACAGCGATTAAATGCCTTAATGAATCATACGGCTTTTAACCCAAGTTGCGATGGAAATGCTGAATGTTCGCCTGAATTATTAGCTCAAGAAGAAGCCCTATTTCAGCAAATGCAGGCATCTCAAGAAGCGAAACGAACCAGTCTTAGATCACAATTGGCGGAACTTTCTCAAAAAATACAGACGAATCATGTGCGTCAAGAAGAAGCTCTTAAGCAGTTGACTTATGTTAATTCAGAACTTAAACGCCTTTTGCCAGTAGAAGATTTAGTCCCTAAAAAAGAAATTACCCTGCTTCGGCAGCAGCAAACGCAATATCAGAGCCGGCACTCGGAAGCTCGCTCTGAAGAGCAAGAACTACGTTTTCAGGAAAAAAAGCTTCAAGCTGGTTTAAGTGACGTTGAACATGAGTTTCAGAACCAGCTGCATCGTCAATGGGTGGAAGCGAAACGTCACCATATGGAACTTACGGCGTCTAAGGAACAGTCAAAGTATCGTAATGAAAAACAATTTTTAAAAGCCCCTATTTCTGGTACAGTCACACATTTAAATGTACATACCGAAGGGGCGGTGGTGACACCTTCTGAAATTATGGTACAGATTGTTGATCCCAATCAATCCCTTGAAGTCAGGGTGAGTTTGGTTAATAAGGATATTGGCTTATTGAAAATTGGTCAGCCCTGTCGTATTAAAGTGGATGCCTACGACTTCCAAAAGTATGGTATGTTGACAGGTACTTTACGTCATTTGAATCTAAACAATGTCTTACCACCCCGTGGAGCGAGCGATAATCCTAATCTTACCCAAGCGGACGCACCCAAATCGGCTCCTTTTACGGCATACATCAGTATTGACAAACCTGAACTCATGGTTGCTGGACGAAAAGTTCGTTTAAAACCCGGTATGGCCGTTCAAGCTGAAGTCAAAGTCGGTAAGCGTAGGTTGTACGAATTCTTCCTATTCCCACTTTTGAAAGCGGGTAAAGAATCGTTTAGCGTTCGTTAAGCTGTAGAAAATTTCTGTTTTTTCCCCGCTCCCTTAAAGAGAGGGGGCCTTACAAGCCTTATACCAAGACGGCAAGATCGTCACGATGACTTAAGAACGGTAGGTGCTCGCTTTGAATTCGCTCACCACTCAATAATACAGGGATCCCAGGTGGGCAAGTCACGATGGTTTCTCCGCTTAAACGTCCAATAAGTTTTTCATCAATGGCTAGTCTCTCAGATGCACTAAAAAATGCTTCACGTGGCGAAAGACGACCATCAACTTTTGGCAATAAGGGTGTCGAAATAGATTCAAAAAAATGAGTCGCTTCTCCCTGATACTCTGGATGCAAGTGCTTGGGATATAATTTTGCAACCGCTTGCAAGCCTTGCATCAGAGCGACGAAATCTACAGGGGTGTGGCCAGCTTGCCCTAAGAACAACGCCCCATAAGGATTAGCCAGCTCATAAGAAAGTCCATGGTTTTGCTCAAGTTCATCTGCCCAGATTTGCCCGTCGATATAGGCATGCCGCAAATAAAGACGTAGTTTGTCTAAACTTCCATGTTCTGCTGGTGTTTCAAGGAGCTTAAAGGCACTCATGCCGTGAATACGTTCTCGTATCGCTTTGATGTTTCGCCACATACTTTGCCGTTGGGCTTGTCCTTCTATAGAACCTAGCCACGCACTGCTCAAGTCCAAACTTGCCAGTAGCAGGTAATTGGGACTCGTGCTTTGTAGGTGGTTTAGGGTCTCTTGTAGACGAAGAGCGGAGAGCGAAGTCCCGTGTGGAAGATGTAAAACCGCCGATTGGGTGAGCGATCCGACGGTTTTATGGAAGCTTTGAATGACAACATCCACGCCTTGAAACTGAGTCGCTGAAGCGGGAGTGCTGGGCGTATGCCCAAACAGGCTACCATGGGCTTCATCGACAATCAACCGTAAACCCTTGGCTTGACACCACTTGGCAATGGCGTTTATATCGCTAACAATCCCTTCGTATGTGGGAGACGTCAACACCACGCCTTTGGCACTGGGGTTCTGCTCAAAGGCATCTTGCAACTGCTCTACGCTTACAGCTCCCCAAATGCCCCAATCGCTTTCCCAAGTGGGGGTAAACCACGCAGGGCGAATCCCACTCATCACCATACCTGCGCTCACGGCTCGATGCACATTACGAGGCGTCAAAACCACATCTTCAGGCTGAAAGGCAGACATTAAAGCCGCGTGCAAACCCACAGATGTTCCATTGATCAAGTAAAAACTATGGGCGACACCACATCTTGAAGCGGTCAAGGATTGACTTTCAGCGATGACGCCTTCAGGTGTCGACAAAACATCTACGCCTTCGACTTCGCTTAAATCATGTTGAAGCAGGCTCGATTGAAGTCCGATAGCGTGTGCTTTTTCACCCAGCTCGCCCGTCCAAAACGTATTACCCACATGGCCAGGTACATGAAAACGCTTGCGTTTGAGTTTCGTGTAAGCCAATAAGGCATCGAGTAATGGAGTCGCTGGGTTTTGTTCAAGTTCAGGCATCATTAATCTCTTTGTGGTGTTTTATAGATGCCCCTCTATTTAAGGGATGCTATTATATAAATCTTTGCGTTAAACTGATACTAGTTTGTGAACGTTTATAAACGCATAAGGATTTTACCATGAAAATGCACGTCGCTTTACTTACTTTGGTTTTGACTTTAAGTCAGGTAGCTCCAATTACAGCATTCGCTTTTACGCCTGATGTTGAGATATTGACCTTAAAGGGTTATTCTCCTGAAACGATCGAAACGACCATGGTGGCTCGTAGTCGTGCAGAATGGAGAGGTACGGCACCGTCCAAGCGTTCGCCAGTACAGCGCTTTTTATACAACATTTTTCATGGTAATTTGATAGATCCGATTGATGAGACGGGATACAGCATCATTCGTCGTAACTAATCAGCCAACAGATTATATACAAAAAGGCGCCTTACTTTAAAATAAGGCGTCTTTTGAGTTTAAATAAAGGTCTTTCGATTAAGCGGTTGTGACAGCATTCGCTTGATCGTTAGTAGCAGCCGTTAAAGAAGGCTTGGTGACGGATGCGATTTTTTCTGCTTTTTCAGCCTTATCGGCCTCTTCTTGCTTGGTAATTAGCGGCATACCGCAAATGTACATTTCATTGAGGCGAGATCCGAATTGATCGAGGGCGAATCCCCATGTAAATGCACGAGCTGCAGAGCCTAAGGTGGCCAGTACCGAACCAGGAATTAACAATTTGCTTAACCAATGCGTGCCTTGTAAGCCACTGTGAAACCAGCTGTAGTTCACGATTAAGGCACTTAATCCGCCTACAATGTTAAACAGCAAAAGTCCTGTGCTTTGGAAGGAAGGAATGGTGGCTCCTAGGATGCCGAAAATACCAGCAACCGAGAAGAAGACGCCACCAAAACGACGGCTTTTCCATAAGCTTTTGCTTGAAAGTACAGCAGGCACGGGGGGAAGACCGTCATCTCTCAATAAGGCTCGTAAAGGCCAGCCCGCAATTTGGAAAATACCTTCAACACCTACTTTTAGAGCGATTAAGACATCAGTAAAAATAAAGGCACCGAGTTCTAATAATCCTGTTAACGTCCCGAGTTTAGCAAAGTCAAACTCACGTTTTTCGTCCATAACGATATTACTCATGCCAAAAAACAAGAAGCCGACCATGAAGATTAAAATCCCACGATATAACACATTTTCAACATCAGACGCAATCGCCATCCACATCACAAAGAAGGCTACACCCGCTAAGGCTAAAGAAGGTTGCTTGGTTAACCAACCGCTACGCACCATGGCAGGGGCGGCAACAATGGGGCCAATAGACATGAGCACGCCTGCGAGGCCTTTTAAGGTGAGGTTCGGATCCTTATAGAAAGGAAGGTCGATATTCTGAACAAGGGTAATATCTTGATGTGAAATAATGGTTGCAAGCAATAAAGTCGCCCCGAGCCATCCAATAAATTGGCCACCTAAGGCAATGATGTAATCTCCGAAGTTGGGTTTCGCTACACTCGTCATCTTTAAAAATCCACCTATATGTTTTATAAAATAGAAAGCACAACGTGCTATTAGCACAAAGACTCATGATAGCATATAGATGCGTTTTTGGCATTGAATTGTAACGATTTGTTCCCCCTCCTAAAATTAGGAGAGGGTATTATGGTAATTTTACCGTAAAAAATCGATGGCACATTCAAAGGTACGGTCGCAAGGGAAACGAACATCAATACGTTTATTACCTAAGCCGAGTGTGTTCAGTATCCACTGGCCATGACGCAACAAGGCATCGGTTAAATGCACTTGATTTAAGGGGCGCTGACTTAATCGCCAAAGGTGACGTACATGGCTTTGATAGACGCCATCATCCAAGAAGCGAGTGGCAAGGGTTTTACGATGCCGAGAGCCTGACCCTGTGCCGTACTTTTGAGCATATACAAAGCCCAAACCCATAGCGAGTGCTGAGCCGATTGCATTGCCCGGCGTATTCCACGCCGCATAGCCTGCGAGCTGAGGCAGGACATCAGGTTCATCTTTAATCGCCTTTAAAAGTAAGGGGTCGGCTCCATTGGCGTAGGCAACATCCACCAAAACAACGGCTTTGCCTTGAGCCACGGCTTCTGTAGTCAATGCCAGTGTTTCATAGGCGTCATTCATGGTGGTGTCGGCTTGACTTGCATCACCATGATCGCCCATGCGGTAATGAGGCGCATGCACAATTAAAACCACATCCGCTTCTTCAAGCTTAAGAACAGGTTTTGAAGCTGTGGCTTTAATCCGCTGATAAATGACATTTTTAAGTGGTTGGCCGTCAAATTTCGCCATAACATCCAGCGATTGGGCGGATTTAACAAAGACGTTGAGGGAATCCTGCAGGCTTTCTTCTAAGGCACGGATCAGTAAAGTTTGAGCCACTTCATCGGCACCTGTTTGTACATGGGCAAAGTCAGTGAGTTCCAGCGTCTCAACTCTGGCTCGTAAGGTATCCGCTTCATAGACGTTTAGGCCGTATTCGCCTCGATCGTCTTCACAAAAAACCAAATGAGCCAAGCGTTTTTGTTGCAACAATTGCAATAAACGCAGGTTATGCCAGTGGTTGCGTTCCCGACGGGTGACAAAGTCTTTAATGACCTCTTTGGGGGGCTGTTCTTCTTGCCATTCAAACGAACGCCAATTTTGCATTAAAATGTTTTTCTTATGCAAGTTTTGTGAAAAACGAGACAGTGTTTCGCCCCATTCCGCCCAATACTCGGGTTCTTCTTCACTATTATTATAAGTGGGTACTCGCAAAATACTTGAAAATCCGTAGAGCTTCGGTACATCTTTTAGAATCGCTAAACCTTTTTCAAGTTCACGAATGAGATCTTCGTTCGATTCTTCACCAATACGACTGGGGATTAATCCACCGTAACTCAATAAATCTAGGGAAACAATGGCTGCTTGAATCGGGTGCTGCTTTAGGATGCGTTCCATCCACTGGCGAAGGGCTGGTAAATCCGCAGGCGTTTTGAGCTTGCCGAGTAAATCCGCGGGGGGCAAGAATACTTGTATGCCTGTTAAACGAGCCAAATCCGCCACGGCTGAATGGCAAACGGGGCGTGCGTCTAGGGGAATCACTAAAAAGCAAGGGGCATTCATATTTTCAATCTCTTTGTAAAACATCTTTGTTTATTGTAACATAAAAAAATGAACGCATTCACGTGACGGATGCACATTCCCCTATAACATATAAAGATTAACCCTTATGACCACAAATTTTTCTGAAAATACCTCTACACATATTCCAAACCGCAAGCCTGAAACCGCCTTAGAATGGGCGACGTGGGCAGCTTACCTCGCTGATTCCAAAAAAGCGTTGGACATTCAAGTCCTTAAAACGGATAAAGTCACGACATTGGCAGATTATTTCGTGATCTGTACAGGGCAGTCGAAACCGCAGGCTCGGGCGATTGCTGAAGAAATTGCGTATGAGTTTCGTCATGCCGGCAATACCGCCACAGGTGATGAGCGTGATGTGGCGAATACCTGGTGTTTGCTAGATTTTACCGATGTGGTGGTGCATGTGATGCAAAACGAAGCCCGTGATTTTTACGGGCTTGAAAAGTTTTGGAATCATGCGGAATTGGTACCTGCCGAAGAATGGCACGCCGTTGCGGAAGAGCTAGGCTTGCTCAACTTGCAAGGCAGCGAAGGTTAGGGCTTTATAAACGTAGTAAATTAGACCAAGTGCTTGGTAGATGAGGCTGGAGACGCTTAATTGGAGTATTAAGATGCGTGGTGGGGGGTTGTATAGGAGATACATGAAACTGAGGTAATTTTTTCGGAACTTCATGGACTGTCGTAGCTAATACTGCTGCTAGTAATCCACCCCGAAAAATAATTTTTTGGTAAAATTGTTCATCTTTCATTAAAGAATGGAGAAAAGATTTAGGGTTAAACATTGTTGTCTTTCTTTCATTTAAATAAAAATAGTAACTCTTCAAACTTCCATATCAAAATTGTGAGCTGTCATTTTCTTGTATTTCTCTAATAATTTAGGATATAGTAATTTAAGTTCTTCCAAAATCTTAATCATTTCGGGATCATCTTCAAAAAATTCACCACATTGGGCATTATAGTGTATTATAGTTTTCACGTAGTAATTAATCATCCTAAGTATTGCATCCCACCTATCCTGACCTCTTGGAGAGTCTTTGATTTTGGATGTCATATACTCATGAAAACCCTTTATATAAGTCTTTAACATAGTATAAGATACCTCAGGGGGTAGCTCATTACCTGAACGCAGACGAGAGGCGGGTGAATGTGCTTGGGGGTGCTGGTGTGTGTGGGGGGTATTAGTTAGTGGATTAAGACGAAGCATCTGAAGGGATCCTTGTGTGGGTGCGTTTTACTCAGCAATGGCGTTGCTATAACCATAAAACACTCTCAAACTTAAATTGTGCTAGTGGCGGGTGTCATTTCAAGGAGGCTTTACGCATTGGGGCAGGGCTTCCACAGAGTCACGTATTCCGCATTGCCTTTCGCCCCACGAATCGGCGATTCCTCTACCCCTGCTAATTGCCAATCGCTTAAGGCGTCTTCTAAATCCGCAAGCGTCGCCTCTTTAATGCGTTGACGTAACGCCTCATCTTGAATTACGCCGTTAAACGCCTTCATTTCCGAAGCACTCAAGGCGTATTCCGCCTCAAACTGAGGCTTCAACAACGCCACCACCCACGCAGGCGATTCGTCGCGGTGTTGCAAACTTGCACACAAAGGCGGTAAAATATGGCGTAACGACACAAAGGAGACATCTGTCACGCCAATGCTGGGTTGAGCATCAGGCGGAAAGCTCGCTTGCGTCAGGCTCCTGCCGTTGATGCCCTGCCAATTGATGACACGCTTGTCATTCACCAGTTTGTTATGCAACTGGTTTTTGCCGACATCCACAGCATACACGCAAGACGCTCCTGCTTGCAAGAGGCAGTCGGTGAATCCCCCTGTGGATGCCCCGACATCGGCGGCGATGCGGTCTTGGACATCCAGCGAAAAAACGTCCAAGGCGTGAGCCAACTTCATGCCTCCACGACTGACAAAAGGGTGCGGTTTTTGCTTCACCTGAATGACATCGTGATTCAGGCGAATGAGCGTCCCTGCTTTGGTGACCAGTTGTTCATTGACGTGGACCTTGCCCGTCATAATCAGCGTGACGGCTTCAGGTAAGGTTTCCACATAAGCCTGTGCAAGAAGGGTTTCATCAAGGCGTTGTTTAGCCACTAGGAAAGGCGTCCATGATGCAAGTCCAACATCTGTTGCAAGGCGAAGAACTCACCCGAATCCATCGGCGTGCTTTCGGCTTCTGGGTGCGGAAAGTGATGCTCAATCACATCTTGCCTAAATTGGGTCGCTGCCTTCTGCGTGAGTTCGCCGACAGGGGCGTATCGACGCACAAAAGAAGGGTTGACGCCTCCATAACGCCCGAGAATATCGTCAATCACCAAGACTTGGGCATCACAAGCAGGCCCAGCTCCGATGCCAATCGTGGGAATATCCAAGCTTTCGGTGATGAGTTTGGCGACTTCATTGGGTACCATTTCCAGCACCAAGGCGACGCATCCTGCATTTTCAAGGGCTTGGGCTTCTTGAATGAGCTTGTACGCCGTGTGAGCCGTTTTCGCTTGCATGCCGTACCCACCCAAATTCAAGAGCGACTGCGGTGTTAAGCCTAAATGCCCCACCACAGGGATGCCTATTTCCGTAAGGCGTTCGATCAATTCCAGCGTTTCGGTGGTCGCCCCTTCGAGCTTGACGGCATCGGCTCCGCCTTCTTGAATGAACCGCCCTGCATTACGCAAGCTTTCTTCTCGGCTAATGTGATAGGTCATAAACGGCATATCCGCCACAAGGAAGGCTCGCTTTGTGCCACGTCGGACGGCTTTGACATGGTGAAGCATCTCATCCATCGTGACGCTCAAGGTATTGGGATGCCCCAAGACCGTCATCGCCAGCGAATCGCCGACGAGCAGGGTTTCAATGCCTGCGTCATCAAGCAGTTTGGCGGTGGAATAGTCGTAAGCGGTGAGCATGGCAAAGGGTTGCTGACGATTTTTGAACTGCTTCAGGCTTTTGACGGTGACTTTCTTCGGCGTGTACAGGGTGGGGTCTTGGGCTTCAGGAGTGAAGGCATCACGTTCAGGCGTTTGGTGAATCGACATAGGCATCCCCTTTTTTATTTGAGAAGAAATTCAACAGATGAACGCATTATAGCAAAAAATGGACTTGAACACTAGAGACTCTCTTCAACGACTTCTAAAGCATCTAAGTCGCCGAGGTCGGAATCGTCGTGCGTGAGCAGTTCTTCCCAGTCGTCCAAATTCAGTTCGATGACTTGCCCTTCGTTTTCATCAAACTCGCCTTCATCATCGTCAAAATCCAAGCCATGAGACAACGGTACACGCCCTTCACGATGTCGGTCAAAGTCGTTTTCGCTCGCCTCGCCGTCTGCCCCCATATAATCGAACATCTCGGCTCCGATGACAATCGTATCCCCTACTTTTGCCCCATGAGCATCCAAGGCATTGAAGACGCCCATGGATTTCAACACGTGCCAAAAACGGCTTAACGACTGATAGTTGGCAATATCCGTGATGCTTAACCAACGTTCGACTTTACCACCATGCACGGCAAACACGCCTTCTTCTTCATCAACGACTTCAATTTCAAAGAAGGAATCGTCGTTGGCGATGGCTTTGGTGTCTTCCACCAGCTCGATCTTCGTCGTTTCAGGGGGAATGGCATCGAGCAAGGCAAGCATTTCTTTTTTAAGCGGCTCCAAGCCCATTTTCGCCACCGCACTAATGCCAAAAACGGTTTTACCTGTTTCTTTTCTAAAAGCATCGAGCAATTCGTTGAAGTCGGCTTCGTCCATGGCATCGGCTTTCGTCAGTACGATGACTTCGGTGCGTTGCCCCAAGGACGGGCTATAATAGGCGAGTTCATTACGGATAATCGCATAATTGTCCAAAGGCGTTCCGCCGTCTTGAGCGGTGGCATCGACCAAGTGTAATAAGACTCGGCAACGTTCAACGTGACGCAAAAAGGAATGCCCCAGCCCGACGCCTTCACTAGCACCTTCAATTAAACCGGGGATATCCGCGAGTACGATGCCGTCGCCTGTTTCTTTACGCATGACGCCCAAGTTGGGTTCAAGCGTGGTAAATGGATAGTTAGCGATTTTCGGCTTGGCGGAAGAAAGCACGCTAATCAACGTGGATTTGCCTGCGTTTGGCATGCCGATGAGTCCAACATCGGCGAGCATTTTCAGTTCTAGGGTGATATTACGAGTAATCCCTGCTTCCCCTGGTTCGGCGTAGTGGGGGGCTTTGTTGTTGGCACTGGCGAATCGTGCATTGCCACGACCGCCTCGTCCACCATTGGCGACGAGGAATCGTTGCCCTTTTGTGGAAAGATCCGCCACAGGTAGCTGTGTTTCGGCGTCTTTCACTAGCGTTCCACAGGGCACGAGTAGCACGAGGTCTTCAGCGCCTTTGCCGTGCATGTTTTTGGTCGCCCCTTTACTGCCTGTATTGGCTTCATAGCGAGCGTTGAACCGAAAGTCTAGCAGGGTTTGCATGTTGTCGGTGGCTTCAAAGAAGACGCTACCACCACGACCGCCGTCGCCTCCAGCAGGCCCGCCGTAGGGGACGTATTTTTCCTTACGCCACGAAATAGCGCCGTTACCGCCTGCCCCGCTTTGTACCGTTATGGTCACTTCATCAATAAACATCATCATCATGTGAATAAAAAACCTTTTTTTGATTAAACTACATTCACTATAGCGAAAACATACATCAATGTAAAATAAGTAGGCATCTCTTTATGTTTCTTGTAGAATAAAATAGCCTCTCGCATCTTTTGAGCTTTATCGTGTTTTATTCGATTAATGACCACTCTGTTCCCCCTTAAGTCTGAAAGTAGCTGAATGGACGCTTTTCCTTCTACATCTACATGGACGCATCCGCCTGCTTTGCTGAAAACGAAGCAGGGGGGGCATTTGCAACGTCAAGGGGCTACTGTTCCGTGGACGCAAACTTTACTAGATACCCTTCATAAAAAGCCGATGCTCAAAATAGCGTCGCAAGAGGTCTTGGGTTCCAATATTCCATTGGTGGCAGCAGCATCGAGTCCTGATGAAGCGGTGGACCAAGGGGTCTTTCAAGCTGCTGAGACTTTGAATGCGTTCTGGCTTTCTACTTTAATCAACAGAGGCATGCAAGAATTACTCGAAAAACCGAGCAAAACATGGGGTAAAGAGCTTGGTACAGGGGTTATTAAAGAACTCACGCATGACCAAAGAATGTGGAAGAACTTTGCCTTGTCGGCTCCGTTGTTTGCGTGGTTGGCAGGCATTGAGTTTTTTACGCCCTTGTTGCGGAACATGATTACCTTGAAACGTACGCAAGAAGTTGAGTTTTCCAAAATAACTAATCTTAATAACAAAAAAGATCAAAAGAAGTCTATAGAATCTAAAGAAGACAAGCAGGAACGTCTACATTCAGAAACGCATCAAGATTTGGTGAAAGCACGCATGGCAGAATACATTAAGCTTTCCAAACGTGATTTTGCCATTATGTTGCCCACGGCTTTCGCCTTATTTGGCTTAGGTTTAATGGGTATGAAGCACAATTGGAAGATGCCCAAAGTCCATTTGGAGCCACCTAAAATTTTAGAAAAGTTGTTGGGAAAAGAGCAGGCTCAAGAAGCGGGATTCAAAAAATTGCTTCGTAAAGGGACGGATCAGTTTATGAATAACCTGTTTTATACCGAAACACAGCCTCAAAAATACTTTGACCAAAAAGGCAAAATGGATTTGGTACAAGAATTTTTACTGCCAAATGGGGAATGGACGCAAGGGAGCCGTTTGTTGGTGGCTTTGGTCTTTGCTTTGCCGACCTACACCGCTCTTTCACTGTATTCTCGAGATGATGTGGAAAAGACTGAAATTGCGATGCGTGGTGTGGCATATGCTATTGCAAACGTCTTATTCCCTAATGCGGTGGAAAGCTTCTTGGACAAGCACATTAAGGAAGGCACTCACATTCCTTTTATTGGCGGAAAAAGGAACATTGAATTACTGGGTGGGATTTTGGCAGGTTCGGCGTTATATGCCATTTTGCCGATGATTATGATTCGTTTGACCCGTCCGTGGCGAGCTAAAAAAGCCGAAGAGAAGCAAGCTCGTCAAGCGAAGCACGCGGTTGTCAGTTGACGACTAATTTCCGCTAAATCCTGCATCATCAAGGCCCGAGGCTTGCCTGCTTCCAGCGAGTGATGCCTCAATAAATACGACGGATGAAAGACCGCCATGACTTTCGCCCCCGACGCATGATCAAACCACTGCCCACGAACTTGTGTAATGGTTCGCTTTTCATGTGGCAAAAGACTTGAAACTGCTGTAGCTCCGCAAAGCACGATGACTTTGGGCTTGATGAACGCTATTTGAGCCTCCAAAAACGGACGGCATGCGTCTTTTTCCAATGAGGTGGGCTTACGGTTTTGAGGCGGTCTGCATTTAATGGTGTTGCAAATATACAAGTCTCGTTCTCGCTCTAAGCCCACTTGAGCAAAGAGTTTCATCAACAATTGCCCTGAACGCCCGACAAAGGGTTCGCCTTGCTCGTCTTCATCTCTACCAGGGGCTTCACCAATGATCATGATTTTGGCGTGGGTGGAGCCTCCCGAAAAGACGGAGCGTGTGCGTGTCTGCCCAAGCTCGCAGGCATGACAGCTTTCACAAGTGGCTTGGGCATCGGCGAGGCTTTTAAACATGGGCTTGATCTCTCTACAAATAAACGCTTACAATTTTTCGTTAAAATTCTTGTCTTTTGGATTTTCCAATAATCCGTAACCTAAGGCCGTTACAATAGCAGGGATTGAACCGATGGCAAGTATCGCTAATCCCCCTTGTTTGCTTATATAAGGTATACACTTGGCAATCTGATAGAAGAGAATTCCGCCAATCACAGGAATTGAGCTTGCCTTTAATTGAGCATTTTTCTTACGCTTTTCTTGCTGAATGGCACTGGCATAAGAACGATCGCCGTGCAAGAAATCTTCACGTTCCACTGCGGCTTTACTCGGGTTGAAGAAGACGGCATCCCACAACAATTTAGGCAAGGCTATATAAGGAAGGACATCCAGCAGAGCCGTTTTAAGCTTACGCTTGTGCAGTTCTTCAGCATCGGCAAGGGTTAAGCCATTGGGATTCATCACATTGGCTGGCACGCCTTTTGAAGGCAAGACTTTCGTGGACGCATCCGCCCCTTGACGAGCCATACGACTCGGTGACAGAGCGTGAGGCTTTGTATTCACTGTGGCGGAAGAAGAAAACACCATTCGACTTAAAAATCCTATGATTGACATACACTAGTATAACATCAAGGGCATAAAACCCACTAGTTATAAAGATGTGCTACCCCTATTTTGTAACGGTTTTTTACAAAATAAGTGCCTAACTTATGCTATCAACCACTAGCTTGTCTCGGTGAATGACTTCCAGATCGGGACGCTTCAAGGTTTCTTTGATTGCTTCAGACTGCAAGCCTTGAATCAGAGCAAGCTCGCTCGCTGAATATTGCACAATCCCACGAGCCACTTCATCTAAGGTCCCCTCCACGTGAACGGCGACCACGTCTCCTGCGTAAAACTGGCCAAGTACATCCACCACGCCTACGGCGAGTAGGGAGGCTCCCTTTTTTAGCAAGGCATTGGCAGCTCCTTCATTGATGACAATGACGCCGTTATAGCCTGATGCCAATCCAATCCACTGTTTGTATCGGGTGTCCTGCTTAGGTTTAGATTCGATAAACGTACCGACGAAATGGCGGTTTTCGCCCTTGAACTCCAACAAGCGTTGAATGGATTGATGTTTTAAGCCACTGGCAATGACCACATGGCAGCCTGCGTAATTCGCCACTTCCGCTGCTTGTAATTTCGATGCCATGCCTCCACGACCTAAGCTCGTTTTGCCTGAGGTGTCGATACCTTCTAATAGACTCAAATCCGTGATGTAGCTCAGACGTTCAGCCGATGCATCTTCAAACGGATTGGTTGTATACAACCCATCTACATTCGACAAAATAATCAGTACATGGGCGTGGACTTGGGCAGAAATCAGAGCAGCGAGCTTGTCGTTGTCACTAAAGGGAGACAGGCGACTGCTGGCCCATTGTTCGTCAAAGCACTGTAAATCAGGAATTGCGTCATTTTCGTTAATGATTGGCATAATGCCAAGTTCAAGCAGGCTGTGTAACAGAGTTTTTAGGCGGTTGTAGCGTTGGCGATCCGAAAAGTCGCTGGGGTTGACCAGAACTTGTGCTACTTCAATAGTGTAATGCCGAAAAAATTGGTGATACATCGTCATCATCAAGGATTGCCCAATGGCGGCACAGCTTTGTTTTTGTTCTGGCGTTAAAGTGACTTCAGGGCTTATGTTGAGGCGTTGGCGTCCTAAGGCGACAGCCCCTGAAGAGACAATTGCCAAACGTTTACCATGGTTATGTAACGCAGAAATTTGTTTGACGTAGCTGGCAATGCGGTCAATCGCCAAACGCCCTTCTTCATCAACGATGACTTGGCTCCCTAGTTTGACGATGATGCAATCTGCCCCGTTGAGGGCGTGTTCTATGGCGTGTGGATTTGTCAGTTCAGGAGGCATGGGTTTTCCTTTTCGCAGAGCTTTTTATAGCATACCCTCAAGGATACAAAAGGTCTAGGATTTTTTCGCTATTTTTTCGTTTTTAGCTTCTAAGGCGGCCTCTTCTTCGCTAGTATGCAAGCCGTAAAAGGCGGCATTCACCATAAGGGGGCGAGTCACCCCATACGTTAGTACATTGATTAACATCAATGAAGCAATAGATGCGACCGTTTGATTAGCGTCCCCATAAAGGGTGTTCCATGTTTTTTGCATGTGGTCAGCCGTGCAAACCAGCCCCTTACCGATTTGCTTTTGTAAGGGAGCCGTTTGCTTCATCAGTCGTTCGCCTGTTTGACGCACGTTCGGGTGCCGCTTCATAAGGTTCATTACCCAAACCACGCTTTCAAAGCCTACCAGTGTTCGTGCCACATGCAATGCAGATCCCACGCCTTGGCGAGCAATTTCTTGACGCATCAGCACTTTCTTTTCGTCCGCCGTTATTTTTTGCCGAGCCTGCATTTCATTGTAAATGCCGTTGGTGACATAAAGCATCATTAAGGAAGACGGCAAATATTCTATGGTGAGTAACCACTTTACGATCTTGCTGATTTTACCACTACCCTTAATTTTGTTGCTAAGGTTGCCTTTTAGACTTTTGTATTGTTGGTGGGATTCATCCACGCCTAAATGCCTCTTAATATCCGTCATCACTTGCCCTTCTCCCTTGCTAAGAGCTAATTCAAAAGCAGTGGCGAGTACTTGAACTTTTTCAGGCGTTACCTTTTCTTCGTTGACTTCCGCCCATTCTAAGGTGTTGGCGAGTAACGATTTCGCATTACTTGAAATGTTTTTAGGGATCCACGCATCGTAGCGTATCCCTTGTCGTTGCAAGGATTTGGGGAGCAGTGTATGTGAAGAAGACACAGGTTTCATGGCATCCGATTTCACCGCAGGCGGTGAGGGGGTTGAGCGAAAAGCATAATGAGAAATAAAAGGTGTTGAAAGACGCAACATTAAAATAGTTCCCTCCGCTGGCATTACCCAGATCAGGTTTTAAGGGTTTGTTGTTGCCATTTGCTTCAACATCTCAGCCAGACTTTTGGTTCTAGCACCCCACGATATAAAAATTACTCTAGCATCTTAGAGTAAAAGCGACTCGAATACCGCTACTGTAACTAAATTGTTACAATAGCGGTATTTTCGAAGTAAAAAATTAAACGATAGAAAGTGGCACATCGCCTTTGGCTTCGGCAACCAAATGTTCGTAGCCTTTACGACCCATTAAGGCGTGGGTGTACTGCTTACCCAATTCAACGCCGGGTTGATCAAAGGGATCAATATTCAACAGACTACCTGCAATGGCTGTTTGCACTTCAAAGAAGTACAAGAGCTGAGCAAAGTGGTAGGCATCAATCTTGGGTAGACGCACCGTCGCATTAGGTCGCTGGTTACGCGTGAGGCTTGAACGTGTGGCGATGAACTCCGCTGTCAACAGTTCATGGAAGCCCTTGTTTGCCATGTAAGAAAGAGCAGACACTTCAGGCAAGCTATTGGGAATCACCGTGTTATTATCAGGCGTTTCCACTTCAATGAAGGTAAAGACTTTGTCAAACGGGCCTTCATTGTAAAGCTGGACTTGGCTATGTTGATCCGTGGCTCCGACGGCTTTTAAAGGCGTTGGACCTACGTTGATGGTTTCCCCTGTTTTAGACGTTGCTTTACCTAAGGATTCTGCCCATAGCTGAACATACCAATCCGCCACAAACGCCAAACGTGTGCTATAAGGCATCAAGACCGAAATCGGCTTGCCTGCTTTGTAGTTCAACACTTGGAACAAGGCATTTTGAGCCGCTGGATTTTCTTTGGGATTTGTGTTCGACAAAACGGCTTCGATGTCTTGTAAGCCACGCTGAAATTCAGCGACATCTAGCCCACAAATCGCCGCAGGGAGCAAGCCCACCGCTGAAAAAATGGAAAAGCGTCCACCGACATCGTCAGGCACTTCAAAGCTGGTGACGTTGAGTCTGTCCGCCAATTCACGTAGGATGCCCGTTTGCTTATCTGTCGTAAACACCAAGTGCTTACGCAAGTCTTGTTCAGGATTTTCAAGGGTTTGATCGAACTTGTCTTTAAAAAACATGAACGCCGACATGGTTTCAGCGGTCGTTCCTGATTTAGAAATCACGTTAACCAGCGTACGTTTCAAGTCCACGACATCGCAAAGCCCTTGAATGACATCAGCATCGACGTTGTCTACAAAGTGAAAGCGAGGGTAACCACCACGTTGTTCGTTGCTTAAATTGTTCCAGTAAGGATGCAACAAGGCTTTCAATAGCGCAATTCCACCAAGAGAAGAGCCCCCAATACCTAAGACGATGAGGTCATCATATTTGCCTTTGGCGGATTCAGCATAAGATTTCAAAGCAAACGCTAAATCTTGATGTTTGCCAAGGTTTAGCCATTTCGTCCATGCTCCAGCCGTGTGACGACTTTCATAGAGTTCACGAATAGCCGTTTCAAGTGCGTTGTGGTGGTTTTGAACTTCAACATCTAAGTCTAAGCCGTGGTGGGCTCCCACTTTTTGCACGGACAAATTAGTGAAATCAAAGGTAAGCATCTAGTGTCTCCTTATAAATAGATAGAATAATTCTTTCATTATAACGCAAATAAATAATAAAGTCTGTAATCTTCCCATGAAATTAACAGGGGTGACAAATGGACTGCTTTATTTATGAAGTGATAGATATCTCAATTTTCTGTTCGTTTATGTCAAAATAACAGGTAAGTGAAAGGAACGACAATGGTTTTAGCACAGCCTTTAGAAAAAACCACCAACGAAGAAGATATTAACTTTTTACAGGTTGATACATTGTTAATGAAGGTAATTTTTGGTTTAGATTAAATATAATTTTTAAGTTGGAGAATAAGCGGATACTTGTGGCATAAGAGTTCTTTCTAAATATGTTAATATAGAATCTGCAACGTTCAAGACAGAGTGGCCAAGATGAGATAAAAATGTTATTGGAGATCCTTGTGTTAGAGTAGTATTAATCTGTTTTAATAGAGTACTGCAATCAAAACCACTAATCTTGCCAGTACCGGGATTTCTTTCTATACAATGTTGACCATTTTTAAAAGATACAGGAATTTTAAGACCTTCATAAGCAATGGTAAAATTCTTTCCTTGTTTTTGCTCCGTATATGTTGGGTATAAAATATTTAGAGGTTCTTTTCTTATAATTTGACCAGCATTATCAACTATTGCCTGAACAGATGCAATAAAGGGACCTAATTTATTATTATTAAAAGATTTCAAAGCGGTTAATTCAGCATTTAATTGACGTATAGTTACTCGAATGTGTGTTATTGAACTGGCTTCTTTAGATCCACCAGAACTTAACTTTAGCGTGCCAACGTGAGTCTTTAAACACCTTAAAAGGTGTAATGTTTTTCCACATCGTGAAAAGCTATTAGAAAGACTATTAACAAGACCCTGCCTTTGACTAGGTTGTACACTATGCAAGCTGTGCGCCTTTGTGGAAACAGGCGGAACAAATGCTGGAAAATAACCAGAAGATCGAACCAAACGCATACGTCTAGACTCCTTTTACACTTAGTTCAAAAAAACCATTATAAAGACTTTAAAAAAGAAAAGCACATTTTTTTTGAGAATAAAACAAAAAGATTGGCTTGTCAACACCACGTGTTTTGATAATTTTCTAATTTTAATTTACAAAAAGCACGTCATTCTTTAGCAATCCCCAAACAGGTATAAAATACAAGCAAGAAAACTTTTTTCTAATCAAGCGTTTGTTTGAAGACTCAGCATGGGCTTACGCCCAACAACCCCTGAATAATGGCTTCAGGGATGCGACGAAAAAATCAACTATAAATAATGCTTTGACTTCCTTTTTTTTCATGTTATTTTTTTGTATAGTTACTCTTATTATTTCGCTCTTTCTTAGTTCAGTCACCTGTAATTTAAAAAGGTTTTTCTATGAAATTGATGGCTTCTCCCACTTTAAACTATACGTCACCTCGTCTTCAAGCGTCGTCAGCATCGACGGCTCGTTCGCCCCAAGCCCACACCCCTCAAGCTGATGCTCAACGCTCAGGGGCATCGAATTCCCTTTCTTCTATATTAACAATGTGTTTGATGGTCGGAATATCTGGTTTATATGGCTTCGTCGGTACGAAGTTCTCAGAAAATGACGCTTTCTACGAGATATTAACCAGTAGTCCTAATAATTGCAAAATCTCGTTATCAATGGTAAGAGAGTATTTAGGCAAACTAGATCCAAAGAAAGTACCACTTAGGCTTAAAAAAGAAGCAGAGATAGAGTATGATCTAGTATCAGGAATGTTCAAAGATATAACGAAAAAATGTCAACCTTTTATACCAAGGCTGAACTAATCGCTTCAGGAATGCGACGAAAGGGCTTAAAATCCGCATCGCAGACGACGCAAACGGTGGTTGACTCGTAAATCAAGGTCTCCGAACCATCGGCTTCCAAGCGAAACACCGGTTGCGAAAAAATCAAGCGAGGCCCCTTGATCTCGACGCTCGTGCGGACTTCAAGGGTATCACGCAGTTTCGCAGGTTTGCGAAATCGCACCGTTTGTTCCGCCACAGGGTAGACGTAGCCTTCATTAGGCATCTGCAAATCTAGCTCTGCTTCGACCATCAGGGCATCTCGTGCTTGTTCGAGCCATTTCAAGTAATTGCCGTGCCACATCACGCCGTAGCAATCCGTATCGTAAATATGCACCTTAAATTGGAGTTTAGAGACCTTCACTTGTGGATGCCTCCTCTGCTTCAAGATTCTCTGCCTTGGCGAGTTTTTCCGCTTGACGCTTAAGCTTTCGCTTGGCGTAAGGCGTGAGTTTTTTCGCCGTGGATTCCGCCACCGTGTTTTCTTCCGCCAAGAAGTCATCTAAGCCCTTGAGCGTCAAGCGTTTGGCGGCTATATCCACCGCTTCGACAAAGTGAGCTTCAAAAGGAATCAGCGTCACTTTTTTGGATGCCTTCATCGTCAATTCGATGAAGTTTTGATCGCCAGCGTGCGTGGCACTAATAATGGCGGTGACGTCTGCCAACGCTTCGGTGGATGTCGTCGTCCATACGTCTAAGCCCACCAGCTCATACGTGCGGAAGGTGAAGTCATCGGTGATTTTGGGGAGTTGAGCTTTTTCGATGTGCAAAGTCGCCCCAATCCACGACTTAATCAGTTCAGGCGTGTTCCAGCCTTCAATTTGCAAGGTGAGTTTAAACGGCTCATAGGCGTCTGTTTTCGTCAGCGTTACCCATTGCGGAGGGTTTTTCTTAGTCGGTTTTCCTTGAGCAGGACGAATCCACAGACGTTTGGCGGTGTGGAGCCAATCAGGTTCGGCATCCGTACTGCGGACTTTCACATCGGTCGTTACACCGACTGCTCCCATAATTTCGCCCACTTCGACCCAGTCTTCACGAGGGCTTGGAAACTCTTGAACGTTTTCTGTTTGTGTTGCGTTTGTTTCAGTCATCATGAATTATCCTAAAATGGCGGTAATCACGCCGTCTTTCACGAGTATTTCGGCCCCTTTAAGGCGATCGTAAATGTTGTCTCCCACGTTTAGCGTAATGCTGTCGGTCACGTTGCCTGTTGAAACGTAGGTGCCGTTAGGTGTATTGGCGAGAACCTCTTGGCGATTGAGTACTTCTTGTTTGAGGCTTAAAAACTGCGTCACTTGCTCATCAAACTGCTGTTGCAAGTGCATTTGAGCCAATTGCTTGTCTTCATTACTTAGGTTTGATTGCACAAGTTCATTGAGGCGTCCTTGAGCGGATTCTCTCAATTGCTGGATGTTGGCATCTAGCGCGCTGAGTTCGGCGTGGTCTTCTTTCATGGCTTTTTCGCGAAAGCCGTCGGTGACCATGGTTTTGACGGTGAGGTCTCGTTGGACGGTGATCTGTTCTTGAGAAGCGAGTGCTTGCATAGAAAATTCCTTTATTTTGTTATATATTCTTGCGGACGCACGATCGTGTCAAAGTCCTTGCTGAAATCATAGGGTGGATAAAACACCCCTTTTTCGGTGATAATCCCTGTAATGAGATCCGCAGGCGTCACATCAAAACCAGGATTGAAGACCGCCACGCCTTCAGGAGCCGTCCACAAATCGCCGATCTGCGTCACTTCAGACGCACAACGCTCTTCAATGGGAATGTACGTGCCGTCCGCCAAGGTCGGATCAAAGGTCGAGCTGGGGGCCGCAATGTAAAACGGCACGCCGTGAGCCTTTGCCACAAGGGCTAAATTATACGTCCCGATTTTGTTGGCGGAATCGCCATTGGCGGCAATGCGATCCGCCCCTGTGATGACGGCGTCCACCATCTTGTTTTGCATCATCAGTCCGCTCATGCCGTCGGTAACCACCGTGACAGGAATGCCGTCTTGCATGAGTTCCCACGCTGTCAAACGAGAACCTTGCTGACGCGGGCGAGTTTCATCGGCGTAGACCATGCTACAGCGTCCTTGGGCGTAGGCTTCACGAATAACGCCCAACGCCGTCCCGTGACCGCCTGTCGCTAAAGCCCCTGCATTACAATGCGTGTGGATGCGTGCGTTTGCAGGCAACAATTTAGCCCCATGTCGGCCCATTGCCAAATTGGCTTCGATGTCTTCTTGGTGGATGTGCAAGGCTTCGGCTTCGAGCTGTGGTAGGGCATCGATGAGGCTTAACCCGTCTTTTTGAACGAGCTTGTGAAGCAGGGCATTCATGCGATCGACCGCCCACATCAGATTGACGGCGGTAGGTCTGCTTTGGCGAAGAACTGACATCTCTCGTTGCACATAATCAAAGGCACAAGTGGCATCGCCTGCGTCATGCACGGCATTTCGCACGGCAAGCACGACGCCGTAAGCAGCGGCAATGCCGATGGCTGGCGCGCCTCGCACGATCATATCCACAATGGCGTTTGCCATTTCAGGTGCGGTGTGAATGGCGACGAACTTAACTTCGGTGGGAAGCAGGCGTTGATCCAGCAACAAGCAGGCATCAGGCGTGAGTTCAACGGCAGGGGGCATGTGGGTAAGCGATGTCATGGGTGGGTTACCTTTGTGTTGTGGATGATTACTCAAAGCATAACAGAAACACACGGCATTTCAAAACAGGCAAGCTCGTTGCGTTTTATTACAGGCTGTAAATATTTGTAACATTAGTCCCCCCCTCGCAACAAAATAGTATATTTCAGTTTTAATGCTGGTGAGGGTCGTAACTGTGTGGGTTGCAATACAGAACAACATTGTGGAGTTAAGAAAATGGTTTTTCCTTTTAATCAAATTGCTGGGTTTGTAAGTCGTTTAGGTAATGTCGCCAAGGAAATCCCCCCCGCGCGCTTAACATTCGACACACACCCATTACGTGCAATATTTAAGAGTCGTCTTGATGCATTTGTTAGAGCAAGTAATCTTCATGGGAATATTTATCGTAATGAAGAAGGCTTCGCTAGAGGGTTGGATGTAAGTGATTGGAGTGGATTCTACGGCTGGGGTGCTACAAACACTCCCGAAAAGGCTATGGCTTCGACGATTAGAGCACTTGGACCACAAGAGCTGACGGATCTTCAAAGAAAGATGCTATTACAGGGAGTAGGCACTACTCGTGAAGCAGCTCTTTCATCTGTAGCAATTCTCAATCATCGCAATGAGCTTGCAGGTATAGCTCGTGAAAACTTAGATAAATCTGCTCAGAAAAGAGAGCGAATTGGTAGAATAATGGATGCTCTCTCAAACAAACAAGTAGCGCTTCGACAAAGGATTGAAGCAGATGTCGCTCAAGCGAACGCACCAGTGCCTCAAGCAAGGCAAGGTATTCGAGCTGGTATAAAAAGATTTTTTGGCTTTCAGAACTAGACCCTACCCGTTAGAAATATACCCAAAAACACGCTGGTAAATAATCAGCGTGTTTTTTCTGCATTTTTTAAGGGATGTTCGCAAGAATTACTTGTTTCACTGTAAAGTCGTGCTAAACTGGGTATAAGCGGTGTAAATCCTTATTGTGAGGGCTTGTATCGTCTAAAATATGTAGCTAGTTTAGGAGATTTAGGCAAATGATGAACGCCACAACTGAAAGTCCTGCTTGCCAATTGGGTGCGGATGGCTCACAACAAGTGAACGTCCCAATCACCGTGGCTCGTGGAGATGGCATCGGCCCCGAAATTATGGAAGCCACCTTGAAAGTCTTAAAAGCCGCTGGAGCAAGAATCGCCATTGAAGAAATCGAAATCGGCGAAAAAGTATACGGCCGTGGGCATATGTCCGGTATTGAAGAATCCTCATGGGAAAGTCTTCGTCGCACAAAAGTCTTTTTGAAAGCCCCTATTACCACCCCTCAAGGCGGTGGAGTCAAAAGCTTGAACGTTACGACTCGTAAGACCTTGGGCTTGTACGCCAATGTGCGTCCTTGTGTAAGTTATTCCCCATTCGTTGCCACCAAGCACCCCACTATGGATTTAGTCATTATTCGTGAAAACGAAGAAGATTTGTATGCTGGTATTGAGCACCGTCAAACGGATGAAGTGTATCAGTGCTTGAAATTGATTTCTCGCCCTGGGACTGAAAAAATCATTCGCTATGCGTTTGAATATGCTCGTTTGCATAACCGCAAAAAAGTCACCTGCTTTGCGAAAGACAATATCATGAAGTTGACCGATGGTCTCTTCCACAAAGTCTTCGACGAAGTAGCGGCTGAATACCCTGAACTTGAAAACGAGTTTTGGATCATCGACATTGGTGCGGCTAAAATGGCGGATACCCCTGAAGCCTTCGACGTTATTGTTATGGCCAACTTGTACGGTGATATCTTGTCGGATGTAGCGGCTCAAATCGCTGGTTCCGTTGGTATTGCTGGTTCCGCTAACATTGGTGAGCATTGTGCGATGTTTGAAGCCATCCACGGTTCTGCGCCTCGTCGTGCGGGTCAAAACGTTGCTAACCCTTCGGGCTTAATGTTGGGTGCGGTGCAAATGCTCGTACACATCAACCAGCCTGATGTGGCGACATTGTTCCACAACGCCTGGTTGAAAACCATGGAAGATGGTATTCACACCTATGACATCTACAAAGAAGGTGTTTCTAAGCAGAAAGTCGGTACGCAAGAGTTCGCTCAAGCCGTTGTCGATCGTATCGGTCAGAAGCCTACCACCTTGAAAGCGGTTAGTTATCAAGCCAACGTGGTTGAAGCTGGCGCGCCTAAGAAAACCTATACCCCTACGGTTCCTGCTAATAAGCAAACCGTCGGTGTGGATGTGTTCCTTCATGTGAAAACCCCTACGGATGTTGAAGCATTGGCGGTTAAATTGCAAGCGGCTCAATTGCCCAACTTGCCTTTGAAATTGATTTCAAACCGTGGACAAAAAGTATGGCCAAACGGTTTCGCTGAAACCTTCCATACGGATCACTGGCGTTGTCGTTATGAAAACAAGGAAGGTCAGTCGATTTCTCACAAAGACATCGTGACTTTGCTTGCTAACGTTGATGCTCAAGGTTTGGACTTCATTAAAACGGAAAACCTTTGCACCTTTGACGGTGAAATCGGTTGGACGGCGGCTCAAGGCAGCTAAGCCTTAGACGTTGAATAGTCTTAAAAAGGGATGCTTTTACGAGCATCCCTTTTTTGTTATAGTGGGTTTCAAATAAAAAGTGGGAATGATTAAATTGGTTGCACAAGCAGGCGTCCAAGCACTAAATCCGAGCGGGTGAGCGAACTGCGAATCCCCGAGCGATTTTGCGGACGTCGTGCAATGAGAATGATGCGACGAGGTGGGGATTCAGGGGGGATTTTCAAGGGGGGACGAAGGGGAGGAGAAACGCAATACGTCCTCCCCCGTCCCCCCTTGAACCGCCTTTGGGGGTTTGGGGAGTCTTTGGCGGCACAAGGACCCCCAAGCACCAGCGTTAAAAGGAATAGAAAAACCCATTCTTCAAATGTAAAAAGGGTTACACATTTTGGTTAGGAAGTATATATTAATTTAAAATTCTATAGCACAAAAAAAATTGCACGAGTCTTTAAGCCTTTGTTACCCTCGATATGGATAGGATTTCCCCTATGAATGCGTGTGTTCGCACCAGTCCCCTACCGCTTGATATTTTTTCACTAAGGCGTCGCCTGCGTGAAGACGATATTTTTCAACAATTAGAATGCCGTTCTGAACAAGACGCCAAAGAGGCTTTGGTCAATGAATTTGGAAGCGAAATGGCGTCCTATATTGAAAGTGAATATCCCGAAATTTATCAAGCGTATGTGGATATGGTGCTGCATCACGTGCCTTGGACATCCACTATCTCAACATTAGTCTTGTGACTTTTGGCTTTTCGTGACAAAATAAGCGAGTAACGTGTGGTACGTTGTCGCAGGCAAGGACTTCGGTCGCTTGCTTGAGGAAAGTCCGGGCTCCCCAGAGCGAGTCGCCAGGTAACGCCTGGTGCGGGTAACCGTGAGGAAAGTGCCACAGAAATGTAAACAGCCTATGCTGTTACTCGTTCACAGTTTGAATTGGTAATTGCAGGCAAGGGTGCAACGGTGAGGTAAGAGCTCACCAGCATGGCCGTAAGACCATGGCTAGGTAAACCCCAACAGGGTGCAAGGCTAGAGCTTGCCTGACACGGATGCAACGCCTGCTCGGCAGAATCCGTTTAGAGCTTACGCCGCTAGAGGAGTGAAGGGCGACCTTCCCCCAAGACAGATGACGACGTTAAATACAGAACCCGGCTTATACCACACGTTACATTTTTATATTGTGCCTTCTAATGCCCAGAGCAAGCACGCCATCCGCATGGCAACACCGTTTCTCACCTGCTGATTGATCAACGACTTCGGATGCCTCGCCAACGCCTCATCCAGCTCCACGCCCCAATTCACAGGCCCAGGGTGCATCAACTTCATTCGTGAATACCGACCCAAATGCTCAGGCGTGATCTGAATCTTCTGCACGAGGGCTTCCAACGCCTCAGGCGTTTCAGACGCCGACAAACGCTCCTTTTGAAGTCGCAACGCCATCACAATATCCACGCCTGCAAGCAAGCCGTCTAAATCAAATTCAGGAGCATCTTTGAGCTGAAGCTCGTGCTTCCAACGATCCAGCGTGGCAGGCGAAGGTGCCAAGGCGTCAGGGGCGTGAAGCTTCACTTGCACACCGAGCTTCTTCGCCAACGTCAAGCTCGCCGTCACCACACGACTATGCTTAATATCGCCCACAATCCCGAGCCGTAATTTTTTCAAATCATCAAAATTGCAACCTGCCTGCTGATACAACGTCAACACATCCAACAAGCCTTGCGTCGGATGATCGCTCATGCCGTCGCCTGCGTTGAGCAAGGCAAGGCGTCCGTGGGTGAGCTTGTCTAGCTCGAGGTGGATGCCGTCTTGAGCGTGACGAAGCACCACGGCATCCACGCCCATGGCGATGAGCGTTTCAAGCGTATCTTCAAGGGATTCGCCCTTTTTTAGGCTCGACGTTTCCACTGGAAAAGGCAAGACCGTCGCCCCAAGATTCTTCGCCGCAAGCTCAAAGCTCAAGCGTGTGCGAGTCGACGCTTCATGGAAGAGCGTCGTCACCGTTTTACCCTTCAGCGAGTCGTTGAGGTAAGGCTTGCCAGTCGAACGAGCCTTGTCTAGGGCATCGACGAAGCCTTGTGCCGTGCGGATGAGCTGGTGCAGGGTGTCAAGTTCTAGGGTGTTGGAACGCAACAATGAACGCATGGGGATCTCCTTCTTTACAATTGAATCATAGCAAAATAGAGCATTTAGAGCAATTGCAAAGTTTTACTTGCAAATGATTCTCAAATGCGATAGAATAGAAACATAGACAAAAGCCACGAGTCTTCAGACAACCCGTGACTTCTTTTTTGTTCAAACCAGATTATTCAGACATAGGCATCGCTTTAGAGCGGTGCTTTTTTTTGGATACCTTCACTATACGCCAAAACGCCCTTTTTGTCAAAACCCACCGTCATCAACAGCCAGCGTCGTGGGGAGGTGTACCTGTACCCCTTGCTCTATGTGCTAGATGACTTGAAACTGTGAGTTTACCTATTTTTAAACTATCTCCCCCTACAGGACTCTATAACGTGTTGCACGACCTTCACCAAAGCGTTCGAGCTTTTTCAGATTGTACAACTTTTTAATAATTTCTTCGGTGGTACGATTCCCATAGCCCAAGGCTTCAACCACGTCTTTTCGAGAAAAGGTTTCTTGCGTTTTTGCCCACGTCCAAAAGGCTTGTTGTTTTTCAGAAAGGACGTATTCAAATTGATCAGCTTCAAGAAGATTTTGTGCTTCTTGTGCTTGCTTTAAAAAGACATCCATAATAAATAGAAGCCATGCTTCCATATCTTCTTCTTCCGTTTTCCAGCTTTTTTGAGTTTTGTTTAAGGCAAGATAATAGTCCGCCTTCTGAGCTTCTATGATTTTTTCATGAGACACCAGCTTGGTAAACGCATAACCTTCTTGTAATAACATGAGGTTACTTAGTAAACGACTACTTCTGCCGTTACCGTCTTGAAAAGGGTGAATGGCAAGGTATTCAAAAATGAAGTTAGCGATTAAAATGAGCGAGTGCTTCCCTGAATGCTGAATAGCCCAATCATACCAGCCGAGCAGTTCATCCATTTCCTTTTTGACGAGAAACGGAGGGGTGGGTTCAAAAATAACACCCACAATGTTGCCGTCTTGATCTTTGGCTTCGACTCGGTTAGAGCCGAACTTGTATTGCCCCCGTTGGCGTTCGTCTTTGGTGCTAAATTGTAGCATGTCTCGATGAAGTTGAAGGATGTTCGACTCATTTAAAGGGATGTTCGGGTAATGGTTAAAAATGCGTTCCAGCATTTCAATATAACCCGCCACTTCTTGTTCGTCTCGTGTTTTAAATGAACGAATACGCATTTTTTTATAGAGGGCTTCGACGTCATTGTCTGAAAGAAGGTTGCCTTCAATACGATTTGACGCCCCTGTTGAGGTCACAATAACCGATTGTGTGAGCCGATCAATGGTTTGTGGAAGCAGGTGACCCGTCAAGGTAAAGGTATGTTTGACGGCATCAATCACGGCTATTTTTTGATAAAGGGCTTCAATGGTTTCGCCTGATAAAGAAAGGCGTGTATTGAGTCGAAAGTTTTTCCAGTCCATTGTGTAATCTCTCCATAAACCTATGTGACATTATGGTACATTATGTGAGATTAGTCAAGTGGGGGCGAATATTGTCTAAATGGTTTTTTAAATCGATCCAAACTACATGCAAATTGTGATAACTACTCCGCAAGGTCATCTTCGTTCAGAGGAAGAGATAGGATTGGCTCCACTTGCGTAGGGAAGTACCTTATCTCTTCGGAAAGCTGTTGAATGCTTTGCAAGGTTTGGCTCTCTTTTGTTTGGTTGGACTCATCGTCTTCACTATCCTCAGAAACTCCAACAGCACCTTCGATTTTCATCCCTCTATCCATTCGTGCCGCTAGTTGCCTCATTCTCTTAACTAAGAGGATTTCCAGTTCATTTTTTCGCCCTTCGTCACGCGTAGATTTTGTTTGTTCTTTTGCAAAAGCTTTAATATGAGCTTCTATTTTTTTAGTTGCTTGTTCATCTATTTTCTTTATTATAGATACTTCTAATTCAGCTTTTTCAGCTTGAGCTTTAGCCAGTCTGATTTCCTGAACATTTTTAAAAATATCTTGAACGCTATGAACGCATTGCAAAACAAGGAGAACAGATCCAGCCCCAGCGGTTAAAATAATCGTAGGATCCGATGTTTCTAGTTGTTTGATTTTTGCATTTTCAGGCGATCCAGTTGCTATTTCCGACGCTGTTCTAATCAAGTTGTCAATGAGCTTAGCTTCTTCGGTAAATCCCTTTAATTCATTTGAGAATATTTCCCTCGGTAAAACCACACTTAACTCTACTTCTCCCTCTTCAAGAGATTCATAAGAAATACCCAATTTTTGCATACTACTCTGGAGTTGATCTGCTGCATTTACAAAGTCTTTTAAACGTTGGTCTAAAGCTTGTATATCACTCAAACCCTCATTTGGTAGACGTTCATTAGATATTACGGAACTACGTACATTTTCATACAAAGCCATCCCTACAAAGTCGTTTGCTCCAATTTCAGAAATCACTTTTGTCCATGTCTTAGGAAGTTCATTCAAGTAGCTTTTCTCTAAAGCATTTTTTAATGAGTCCAACCCTTGGCTAACTTGATCTAGGTAAGCTTTATTAGGTTGGGATATGTGGTTACTCAAAGCATTTATAATTGTTGTCAAATGGCTCTCAATCTGAGAAGATATGATTTCTTTCTTTAAAGTATCTGTAACCAAATAAAGACGTTCTATATTCATTTTTTTAAAACTTTCTATATTTTTTAAAACGAATTTAAAAAATACTCCCCAAAGGATTCAAATGGTGGCATTCAATGTTTGCAACGATTTTATATTTTTTGATATAAATTAGTTTTATAATATTACATTACATTTTACAGCAAAAATAATTTGATGCAATTCTCTCCAGTTTTTGAAAGTGGTTTCGTTCTAGCCCATTCGCCAGCATCAGGCAAGGCGTTTAGGTCTCGTTTTCAAACCGTAACGCCCCCCAACGATTAGCCCCCACTCGCCGCAATCGCCTTGGCGATCGTCTCCACATCCTGCTGAGACACCCCCGACCCCTGCGACTTGCCCTTGCTCAAGCTATTGCTCAAGTTCTGCAACGCCTGTTGCCGAGAAAACTTCGACTGCTGAATGGCGTTAAATCCCGCCAGCGTGTAGCGTTGCTTGCGACTTTCGGAATCGTCCAAAAAACCAGCCAAGGCACTAAAACGCACGCTACGAGACTGATCAGCATCCGTGAGTTCTTTTAGGGCGTTGGTGAAGCTCCCTGAATACGCGGATTCTAAGGCTCTTAGGCGGGTTTCGTTCAGACTGCCTAGGGCGGTGGCACTGAAGGTGCTGTTTAAGGCGCCGCCAAAACGCTTGGCTTCTCGACTGCGAAGCTGACTACTGGCGTCGTTAATGGAGCGGTTGATGTCGCCAGCGAGGGGGTCGTAAAGTTCCTTTTGGCGGTTGCTGACGCCTTCTTGGCGTTGGGCTTGCGTCAGTGCCATTTCCTGCAATAGCGTGCCGAGTCCCTTTTGGGCGATGTTGAGCTGGGCTTGGGTTTCGCCTGTTAGCGTGGATTCATCCACGATGCCGCTGCCCGTGTCTCGCACGCTGTACTGGTTGCCGAGCGAGTCTTTGAGGCTGACGTATTTCAAGCTGTCGTCGGCTTGTTTCTTTTTACGTTTGAAGAGATTGAAAATCGATGCCATGACGAGGGCGTCCTTTCTTTGTTTCATACCTATGTAGCGAACGACGCCTTTCCCCAAAAGCGATGTTCTGTTTCAGTATGACAAAGTTTTTCGCCCCTTAATAGTGCATAAAACCCACTATTTTTCCCTAGCGAATGCCTTTCAACGGCGTGGATGCCTCACGAATGGCTTGAGCGTCCAGCCCTAAAAAGGCGATAGGCTTAGTGTTTTCAGGCGTTTTCGCCGTCACCACGGGGGTGGCTCCACCGCTAAACATGGGGGACGTTTCAGGCAATTTCGCATAGCTGGGGTGTCCGACCACAAAGCGATAGAGGTCATTTTGCTCCAAATAACGAGCAATTTCGTTCAATCGGTAGACGAGGGGGTAGCTTTCTAGGCTTTTTTCGGTGAGTTCAGGGTATTTTTTCGTGAAAAATAGCCATGTTCGAGCCTCACGCATCCACGCTTGAGCCTCTTCCTGCTTGGAATTTTGGGCATCGCTGTGCATGGCTTCGTGCGAAATCAGGGCGGAAAGTGCTGGTATTGGGGCGTTTTGGTGCGTTTCGTTGATAAAAAGCATCCAGTTACCGTGCTTGTCGAGCCACGCCAAAGCGTCGAAATCACGGTATTGTGGGGAGAGTTCCGCCAAGTTTTTAAACAACACTTTGCCACGTTTAGCCTGCAAAAAACCTAGTGATTCCGCACCTTCTGGCGATTCTGCCATCATCATCAGAGCTTTAGCGAGCCTGTCGTTGGAGGTGAGATTGATCCACGCTTTGGGGGCGCCGATCGCTGGTAGGATAGCCGTTTTTTCAGCTGTATCAAGGGTTTTAGCCGTCGGCAGATTGACCAGATTATACGCCGTGCTATAAGGTTTTGGGGCGGCAAATGCCACATTTTGCAAGTAAACACGCTGTTTTGGCGACGGAGACGGCGTAGGAGGGAGCATCGCAGAGGCGGAAGACCCTTGCCACCATTCGGTTTTCGGTGTTTTGCTTAGAGCCACGCTTTCCATAGGAAACAGTAGGCTAAAGAAGCTTAAAGTGCCTAAAAACAGGCGAAACAGCTTGAAATCAAAGGGCATGGCAGCGTCCCCTTAGGTATTAAAAATGTGTGATGCTTCTTCTTCGGCAAAGGTCGCATAAAACTAAAAAGCCCTCCTTTTTTGGAGGGAGAGACGTACTTTTCGACCCACAAAAGTCGACTTTTCGACCCACGAAAGTCTGTTTTTTGGCCACGAAAGTCCGATTTTTGGCCACGAAAGTCGGTTTTTTGGCCACGAAAGTCCGTTTTTTGGCCATGAAAGTCGACGTAAACGTCACCCATTTCATTAAAAACCTACCTTTTCAAGTAGCTACTCTTTTTCAGTATGACAAGTATTTAAATGCTTTTCTAGTGCTTAAAATGAACGTTCTTAATAATCTGTTAAGCTTTGTAACATACTAACAATTTTTCCCATTCTAAAGACTTTATTAAAGTGAAGAGACTCACAACCCCGAACCTCTTCAAAACCCTCCCACCCCAAAAATTTCCTTCCTTCCTTCCTTCCTTCCTTCCCCAACCCTAATTTACGAACCTATCGTTCCCCTTTTCTTATTTTTTCCAGTTCAGATTCCACCACCAGCTTTATGTAAACAATCACAAAGGCACGCCACCTAACTATTTTGTTTACTGATGTACAGACCTTCCAACAGCGAAGGTTCTGTACCCTCATTTCAAAATCTGGTTAACCCGCTTTCCCATTTTACACATCACGTAGCCCGCCCGCTTCACCCCATTCTCCTCATGTTTCAGATTTTACCTCTCCCTCTCCTCTATATCCCTATGTCCCCCTGTAATGAGCTTTCATTACAGGCTTTTTATTGGGAAGTTCTAGCACTAAAATTTCAAAAATAGTTTTTATGCTTTAGACGAAACACTGAAGGACAGCATAATCGGAGATAGAAGGACACTATTAAGGTGACATCCATCCTACAAACAATTACGAATCTTGCTACTAAAAACATACCTCTGCCCCTGATTCATAATGGGAAAAGTCGAATAGAAGAATTTTATCGATTAGGATCTTTCCCGACATTAACAAGTGATGCTTTTATACCTTCTAAAAGAACTCCCTTATTTTCAGCACCTGCTGATTCTAGTATAGTACAGTTAGAAGGTAAAGCGCTTAGAGAGGCCCTTTCACCCACAACGAAACGTCTAGCACGAATCAATCAAAAACAAGAAGCGGATGTTACTCAACAATTAAGAGGTATTTTTGGAAACGATGTCACACTTTTAACTCGACCCAAAGGTGAAACCTCCGCCTTAGATAAACTTGTCACTAAAGTTCAGAAAACAGGAACCCCTATCATTGATGGATCACCTGTTCTACCCAACACAATGCAAGCTCGCAACATGATAGGGGATGCTGTTGGTGGAAGGGTAATTTTACCTACAGGTACTACTAAAGAAGTGGATATGGTTGTCTCTCAACTCACTGAAGCTATCAAAAAAGGAGACATTAAGCTTTCTGAACTCAATAATTATAAAGGCAAAGACGGCTTGTCTTATTTTACAGATGAGCATGTTTTTCAAATTCAAGAAGCCCATGCCATTGCACAAAAAAACGGATTGGTGGACACACCTTTAGTCGTCATTAGTGGGTCTAACTCAAATGCCATTAAAAATTCGGGATATACCACAATACAAATGAATGCAACCACCCGTAATGGGGCGAAGATAGAATTACAAATACGAGGTCCTGAAATTCAAAAGCTTGGTGAAATAGAGCATTTGATTTATGATTTACGACAAGGCAAATCAATTCCTGCCCACCTTCCAAATGATATTAATATAATAATGACCACATTGTCTAAAACGTTAAAAAGGCTTCCTAAAGAAGCGTATTATGACTATATGGGATACCTAACTCAAGCTTATAAGAATGCTCGTTTAAAAGAAACAGGTGTGACTGAAATACCTAAACTTATTTTGCCCAAATCTTTGAAACAGTACGAGGAATTAGAATTAGGGGCATTAGAGAGCTTATACGACAGTTTACCCAAGCATAGGGGTTCTCAAAATCCTTATGCCCACCCTCAAAATAAAACATTTTTTGTTTAAAAAGGATTTTCGATGATGAACGATTTCTCTATTCCTAAACTTGAACGATTACTAAGCCAAACAGAACCTGAGTTCGTAAATCAAACCATCAAACTTTTGAAAGAAGTTTCTAAAGGTTTAGAGCATATCCCTTCTGTTCATGCACTGGCAGACAATATTCAATACGATATCGACAAAGAAACGAAATTGTTGCTAAAAATATCAAGAACCACGGAAGAAGCGATGCTATTACTACATCATCAATACAAAAACAAAAACACAGCGGAATCTAGTATTTTCTATGGAAGCCTAAAACAATTGAAAGCCTATTTACAAGATCCTCAAACACCTCAAAAAATTGAAGGTGCTTTGAAGCTTCTAAAACAAAGGCTTAAAGAGTTTTAAACCCCATGATATTAAAAATTCAAAATCTGATTCGATATTGACCGACTCCGCTTTAAGAAGCTTAGCTATAAAACAAAAAAGGGAGGGTATAAATCCTCCCTTTAAACTTTAGTCGTCGACTTTGGCACCGATGACAGGCATCATGCCGCGGATGGCGGGGCGGTAAATCAAACCACCGCCTAAACGCCAGCGAGAAAATACCCCGCCCGTGTCTAAGTAATCGACCACGCCGTAGATGGAAACGGCATCGTTGAGGTTGAAGGTGAGTTGACCGTTACCTGAATAGGCGGCTCCTGTGGCGTTGGGTTCCCCTGGAATACCAGGGTTCTGACTCTGTACACCAATGCTTCCACCTAACTTGTATTCGATGAACTTGTCGAAGAAGTTGCCTCTGAAATCAGCACGTACATCGTTTAGGAAGAAGGTGTCTGGTGAGTAGTACCCACCCAAGACGTATCCTGCTGGCGAGGCAACCAATGGGGCTTGAGCCGAAACCAATTGCGGTAAATCGGTAAACTGGTTATAGAAGCCTAATGTGGCATTTCGTTGGTAGCCAAAGAACAAGGATTCATAGGCCAAGCGAACGGCATGGTTCTTGGCGTATTGCCAGTTGTAACCTAAGCTTGCATAAACTTGATTCTTGGTGTTACGTTGTACTTTTCGACCGTCTACCACGGCAAATTCATACGCCATGTTTAAGTCCCAATTCTTCCAAGGAACCAAATTGGCTTCCGCAAAAAGTGATGTTTCACGCACCTGGCCGATCAATTCCCCTGCCAAGGTTCCATTGATGGGCTTAAAACCTGCGTATGACAAGAAGCTGGTTTCCAGTGGTGAACGACGTGAACCCACTTGGAACTTCACTCGGTCGTTCATTTGGTACTGTAAACGAGCTTGATAGTTGACGTTCACACTCTTACTTTGCGTGTAATTTTCAAGGGATGCATCGCCGTCAAAGCTTAATTTGTCCGTAATACCAAACGTCGTTCCTAAGCTGTATTGATGAGCCATGGTGCTACGAGGGCTTAAATTGTAATCCGAAATAGCAGGAATCATCAAGTTACGAACGGCATAGCCTGCACGCATACGCACGTTTGGCGTTAGGTTAAAGCTAATTTGATTCGGTACAACCCAATGACGTAACTTGTTAGTGGTGTCTTCACCGTCTTGAGCGGTGTACAAGAAACCTGTACGAAACGAGGGGCGCATCGCATCTTTAATATCACGGTTCAAGCCTGCAAGTTTATCAAGCTGGAAGAGGTCGCCTCTACCGCCGACGTGGTTGCCCACCGCAGGATCTTCGTCTGAAATAATGGTTTGACCCATGCCCAGTTCGACATCTTCGCTACCATAGCTTCCACCTAAAATAGAATTGCTGGCCGGACGCTTGGTTTCTTCGTTACCAGTCACAGATTCACGAAAGCCTGAGGCAAATGCCGATTGCGTGGGGACGTTAAGCTTAACGCCAGTCACTTCGGATTGCCCTGGAGATAAATCACTTAAGACGTTCACTTTCGTGTGCAATCTGTCTAATTGTTGATTCGACTGTTGTTGCAAACGCTGCAAGGTGGCGAGGGTGTCGTCCATACTTTTAACCGAAGGCGTGGCTTGACGAGGAGCCTCTTCACTTGGGGCGTCTTCCCACACGATGAGCGGGTACGCATCGGTGTATTCAGGTTCGATCATCTCGGTTTTCGAAGGGCTATTGAGTTTCAAGCCGTTGACATTAGACTTGTGATAGTTCAATGAACTAGGCTTATAGCTTTCCTTTTGTGAAGTCGTAGAACTTGGTTCGACTTGACGCTGAACCATACCTTTTTTAACAGGGGCTTCATAGCTTAAAGAAGACGGCGTCATCGGACGAATCTGCTTGCTTTCTTGAATAATATCTAACGCCTTGTCATAGCGACCGATCGCCTTATACGCTTCCGCCAAAGACTTCAACACTTCGATGTCATTGGGGTAAGCTTGACGCGCTTCATTCAAAAGCTTAATTGCTTGGAAGTTTTCACCATTCCACAAGTAGGCATTGGCTTTACTCACCAAGGCATCACGAGATTGGGGGGATTGGCTCAAGACTTTGTTAAACAATTTAATGGCTTGACTTTGCTTGCCTGAATAGCTTAATTGCTTGGCGTAAGACAAGGTCAAGGCAAGATCTTCAGGGTTTTGCGTATACAAACCTTCCACCAACGCCAGCCCACGAGCCTTCATTTTTTTGTCGGGACTTTGGCTCAACATGCCTGAAAACTCACTGATAAATTGAGGATCCTTACCATAAACAGGCAACAGCTCATTATAAAGCATGCAAGCTTTTTCGATGTTAGGCGTGGCGGATTTGTCTTGCCAGTACGCACGAGCCATCGCTAGCTTGTGGGCTTGAATCGTGGGGTAGGCTTCACCGAGCTGTTCGTACCAGCTGAGATATTGACGCTTGGCTTGATGCCAAACTAAAGTCTGTTCTACCTTGTCAGCATACGCTTTAGACGATTTGGGCTGATTTTGTGCCAGTTTTAAAAACTGTTCTAACGCTTGTGGACGAGTCGCTTCATTCCACGACAAGAACTCCGCATAAACGCCTGTTAAATCAGGATCATTAGGGAAACTATTGAGGGCTTTAGAATACGCTTCTTGTGTATTGGCTGCAGGATTTTCCGCCAAGGACTTCAAAAAGTCGATAAGTTCAACCTTCGCTTCACCAGATGCATCCCGTTCAGCGGCGTAAATAAAGTAGTTCACCGCATTGGCGGATTCATCCGCTTGTGACGCATACAAGCGAGCCAAACGTAAGGAAAGTCCCACTTTGTCGTTCGTGCTTTTTAACGCTTCACGATAAATCCCTTCGATATGAGAAGGATCCACACCACTCACACCGTTTTTCATGGCTGCTGTTAATACATCGGCGTATTCAATCTTTTCATTCGTGTCTAGGCGACCTTGCTGATGCAATTCTTGAAACAAGGTGAGGGCTTTTTCATAATGCCCTAGCTTCTGATACGAACGAGCCATACGCATAGCGGTTGCAACGGCATCGACTTTGCTAGATTGCACTAATTCACCATCAATGGAAAGGGCTTCTTCGTAATCGCCGAGTTCAAACGCCATACCTGCTAAAGCACTCAAAACATCGTCATCCATGCGTCCTGATGTTTTGGAAACCGACAACATTTCACGATAAATCGTGCGAGCTTGTGCCGTTTGTCCGCTTTTGACTAAAGCTGCGACATAAGCTTGACGCAAGTTCACCGACGCATTCGCCGAATGAGCCTTTAAAGGCCCTTCGTAGAGTTCAACGGCATCACTGGGGCGTCCGCCATAGGTCAAGTATTGCGCATAAGCGGTCAAAAAGTTTGTGTCGTTTTGATAGTAGCCTTGCACATCCTGCACATAAGGCGTGGCTTTTTCGTATTGCCCTTGCCAAATATAGAGCATCGCCAATTGTTTTTTGGCACTATGGTCATTCGGCATTAGGCTTACATATTGTTGAAGCAATCCTGTGGCATCCGAACGCTTGCTTGGATTCCAACTATAGAGTTCGGCCAGTTCTTTCAAGGCGTTCGTTTCAGTGGGATCCAACTCCAGTGCCGTTTCAAAGGCTTGGCTTGCCAAAGCTTGATTGGTTTTTCCGCCTTGTTTTTTGTAGGCTTTGCCTAGCCATGTGTAGGCTAAAGCGTTGCTGGGGTAGCGTTTGACGGTGGATTTAAAGACGTTTAGAGATTGTGCCACAAGTCCTTTATTGTAGAGATTGACGCCTGATTGTGCGGAAGCAGGCAAGGTGGATGCTGCCCAAGCGTGGTCGAACCCACCGACGAGCATGGCGGTAATGCCCAAGGCGATACCGAGAGTTTGGGTTGTTTTTTTAGAAAGCAGTGGATTGAAAAATGGGTTGGACATTAGACACCTCTATTATTAGGGATTTCGATAAGAATATACCCTTTAATTATAGAGACTTCTTTTAGGGTGCTTGTTTGGGTAGGGGGAGCAAATCCTTTCTTTGGCTTAGGCTAGGCACGCAAGTTCATTTAAATGGAGGAGAGGGGACAATATATCATTCCCTCCCCAAAAAAGAACTTGATGCTTTTTCGTGTAAGGCGTATACTGTTTAGTATGTTGACTAAACAAACGCTTGAGGATGCTTCACCCCATGAAAATTAAGCTCAAAGAAATCGCTCGGGAACGCAAGGCATGGAGCCTCTATAAACTGGCTAAAGAAATGGGCTTGCCCCAGCAAACGATTTACTCATGGGCAAGCGGACGCACGCAACCCAACTACGAAAACATGGACAGGCTCTGCGATATTTTAGATTGTGCGGTGGGGGATCTGTTTGAAGCTGAACCCGTTCAACAAAAACTATTTTAGGGGGCATCGTATGACGGCAGGCTTTACCTTCGCTGAATTGGTGGATGCCACAAAGGCTCGTGCGATTAACCTGCCTCTTTTGTCGGATGCTCGCTTTTCGATTTCTACAGATTCTCGAAAGCTTTCGGCGGACAACGTGTTTTTGCCCTTGGTAGGTGATCGCTTTGACGGACACGATTTTTTAGCATCCCTTAAAGAAGAGGGTGTTTCGATCGCCTTTTGTGAGGCTCGCTATTACGACGCTCACCCCATAGCAAAAGAGGCGTTTGCGAATGTGACGCTCCTTTTGGTGGAAGACTCGCTGGATGCTTTGCAGGATCTCGCTCGTTTTCACCGCAGGCGTAGTTCTGCCAAAATCATTGGTTTGACAGGCAGTTCGGGCAAAAGCACGATGAAGGAATACTTGCTTCATGTGTTTAGCCAGTATCACCATACCCAAGCGACGTTTGGCAATCATAATAACGATATTGGGGTGGCTCAAACGCTTTTGGCGATTGAAGCCGACACGGAAATCGCTATTGTGGAAATGGGCATGCGTGGCTTGGGACAGATTCGGCGTCTCACGAAAATGGCGGAACCTGATTTGGGCTTGCTCATCAATATCGGACCTGCCCACATCGAACTGCTCGGCACGCTTGGAAATACCGCCATCGCTAAGTGTGAGCTGGTAGAAGGGGTGAAATCAACCCTCGTTTCTAATGGGGACGATCCTTATTTGGAAGCACGATTGGCGAAAACTCCCTTAACGCATTTGACGCATCTTCGCTATTATTTGAAGGATGCTCAAAACAAAGTCGCTTTGCCTGATGGCACCTTTCAATTCACCGCCAGAGGCGTGGATTTTCGTTCGCCTTTACCAGGGGAGCATCAAGTGTCGAACCTCTTGGGCGTGATTACAATCGCAAATGCCATGGGACTTTCAACCCAATCGGTGGCGGATGCCTTGGCGTCTTTCGTCTCTCAAAGCGGACGCTTTGAACGAGTGGATCTCGACAACGGAAACACCCTCATCAACGATGCCTATAACGCCAACCCGACGAGCATGAAAGCTAGTCTCGATGCCTTTTTCGCAAGCACGTTGGAGCCTCATCAAGCTCGTGTGCTGATTCTAGGGAGCATGAAAGAATTGGGAGACGCTTCTTCTGCCTATCATGCGGAACTTGTTGAAAGCGTGAAGGCTTATAAAGATGTGCGAGCCGTGGTCTTTATCGGTGAAGAATGGCAGGGCTTGGCTTTGCCTGAAGCATCCTTTGTTTATGGCGATACGGAGCAATTTTCGCAAGCCTTGCAAGGGTCACACGTTGATGTTTTAAATACGCTGGGTGAGCAAGAAAGTATCGCTTATTTTCTAAAAGGCAGCCGCTTTCATGCTCTTGAATGCTTAATTCCCCAATTAGAATCCTATAAAAAATCCTTAGTTACATTGGAAAATACGCCTCTATGAATACCTTTTTAGAACTTATTCATCAAGCCCACTTGGCTCATCTCATCAAAACACAGCTGATTTTCATTTTACCTGCCGTGATTATCGCCTTTGGCGTCGGCTTAATCGGCTTTCCCCTTTTCATCAACTTTCTCAAATCCCTACGAGTCCAGCAATTCATCCGTGAAGAAGGGCCCGACTCGCATCAGTCCAAAAAAGGCACGCCCACAGGCGGAGGCATCTTCCTCATCGGCTTATGGGTCGTGGTTTCTCTGATTATGGCAGGCGTCATGCAGTTTATCAAAAATGCGGAACATATTTTGCCGTCGCCGTATTTTTATACGCCACTGGTCATAAGCCTAGGACTCATGGGACTCGGCATGTGGGACGATCTCGCTAAAGTCCTCAAAAAGCAGAACAAGGGCTTGGGGGCAAGAGCCAAGCTCGTGGTGCAGGCTGGCATCGGGATTGTGTTGGGCTTGATTATGGTCTTTGTGCTGGGGGATACGGATGTCCATTTCTTCAGTCATATTGTGCATCTAAATGCGTGGCAATACATCCTATATGCCACCTTTGCCGTGACGGCTTTGTCAAACGCCGTCAACTTGACGGATGGACTCGATAGCTTGGCTGGGAGTACGACGGCACTTACATTTTACGCCTTTGTCTTGCTCTTGTTGACGCTTCCGAATGCCGAAAAGTTTTTCCCTACGCTTTTATTGTGCATTCTGATCTTACCTTGTTTGATTGCCTTTTTGGTCTACAACAAGTTTCCTGCACGAGTCTTCATGGGCGATTCAGGGAGCCTCGCCCTTGGTGGACTCATCGCCAGCGTGGGCTTGATGACGCATCAAGATGGCTGGTTGCTCCTAACCGCAGGCATTTACACGCTTGAAGCCTTTAGCGTTGTGATTCAAATCGTGGGCTTTCAATTGTGGAAAAAACGCTTCTTTAAAATGGCACCGTTTCATCACCATTTTGAACTGTGTGGTTGGCATGAAACCCAAGTGGTTCAGGCCTTTGTGGTATTTCATGGCTTACTCTGTATGCTTGCCTTTTACTTACAACGATTTAACGGAGTCCCCAGCTAATGTCACACCCTCGCTTAGCCAAAATCACCGAAGGCGTGCAGGATTCACTCATCTGCGAGATGTCTCGTTTAGCCGTGTCGAAAGAGGCCCTTAATTTGGCGGAAGGTCTGCCTGATTACGATCCGCCGTCGTGGGTTTTGGATGCGTACCAGCGTGTTTTAAATGAAGGGAATGATCTTCATCAGCTTCGTAACACATGGGGAGCCGTTGAAACGCGTGAAGCTGTGGCGTCGTATTACCAACGATTTTATGGCTTGGATTATGAAGCCGAAACGCAAGTCACCATTACGTGTGGCGCCACTGAAGGCTTGTATTTGGCCTTAAAAGCCCTCATCAATGCGGGCGATGAAGTTATTGTGTTTGAGCCGTTTTACGAGCCCTATCACGATTTGGTCAAAAGTTTGGGAGCCATCCCTGTTTTTTATACGTTGACGGCTCCTGATTTTAAGATCGAAGCGGATGCCTTAAACGCCCTCATCACGACGAAAACAAAGGCGATCGTCTTAAACAATCCCAATAACCCCACAGGGCGAGTCTTGAGCAAGACGGAGCTTCAAATCTTGGCGGATGCGGCAATTCACAATAACTTATGGTGCTTGAGCGACGAAGTTTACGATCAACTGCTTTACGAAGGACGCACTTTCACGCCCCTAGCAAGCCTCGCAGGTATGGCGGAACGCACGGTGACGTTGGGCTCTTGCTCCAAACTTATTAGTGCAACAGGTTGGCGAGTCGGTTGGGCAGTGGGATCCCCCGAACTCACCCATGCCTTGCGAGGCTTACACGATTTAAGCACGGCAGGCACGAATACCTTTTTTCAGTTGGTGGCAGCCGAAGCCTTGAATGCTTACACGCCTGCGTTACAAGCGGAGGTTCAAGCCACCTATGCTGAAAAGCGAGCCATGGCGTTGGATGTTTTGCTTGCTTTGGGGATTGATGAAGAGAAGGCTCGGCGGTATTTACCTGAAGGGGCGTATTATGTTTGGCTCGATTTAAGGGATACGCTGGGTGTTGAAGATGAGTTGGTTTGGGCGATGAAGCTCATCAACACGGCAGGGATTTCGGTCGTACCGGGATGCACCTTCGTACAAGGCGAAAGTAGTGGCTTTGTGCGAATTTGTTTTGCTAAAGAAGCTTCCACCTTGCAGGAAGCGATCCGTCGACTTTCCTAATATTTAGTGTTTTTTAGAATTGGGATTGTCTCCTCTCCTATTGGTGTATAGTTCTTTGTCATTCTGCACGTTTTGCAGAATCTCCAAAAGGAGTTAGGGGTCACGTTGGTGGCGATTCTGCGATTACGCGCAGAATGACAAAATACTCTAACCCTCAGTTAAAAAAATTAGAGGCTTAGCTATAACATATCAAGATGTAACAATTGAACAATTTCCTCGATTGTTTTTATTTTATTAAAGTAGATTAACAAAGCCTGTCGCTCCGACACGCAGGAGTCTGATGCTTTGTCTTAATTTTATCTGGTCAAATTGGGTTTGCCGCTGGCTGTTTTACGAAAACCAGCGGTTTTCTTTTTGAATAATAAACGCCTCTTGGTTAGGGTGTGCTTTTTTGCTATACTAAAAAAGCTTAATAACTGAGGACATTCTTCATGCTGGTTGACTGTATCACCCAAACGATTAAAGACACTCCCTTGGTCTTACTGAAAACTTTGACCCAAGGTCTTGACGCTCAAATCGCCGTAAAACAAGAAGCGCGTCTCCCAGGAGGGAGCATCAAAGACCGTGTGGGGCTTTACCTCATTGAAGACGCCGAAGCCAAAGGGCTCATTCATCCTGAACGTAGTCTTTTGGTGGAACCCACCAGTGGCAATAGTGGCATTGCACTCGCCATGGTCGCTGCCGTAAAAGGCTACAAGCTCATTATTGTCATGCCTGAAAACTGTTCCATGGAACGTCGTGTGATTCTAAAAGCCTATGGGGCGGAAATACAACTTACGCCTGCTTCACAAGGCATGAAGGGGGCGTGTGACTATGCCAAAACGCTCGTGGAAAATACGCCAAACGCCTATTTGTTGGATCAATTTGGCAACCCTGCGAACTCGGAAATCCACTATAAAACGACGGCTCCTGAAATTTGGGCAAGTACCCACGGCAAGGTGGATGTCTTTATTGCAGGCGTCGGAACAGGTGGGACCGTTACAGGGGTGGGGCGTTTCTTGAAGGAGCAGAACCCCAACATCAAAATTATTGCGGTGGAACCTGCGGAAAGTGCCGTCTTAAGTGGGCAGGCGGTCGGCTCGCATCTCATTCAAGGCATCGGGGCTGGCTTTGTGCCGAGTATTTTGGACCGTAGTGTGATTGACGAAATAATCGCCGTGCCGTCTGAAACGGCGATTGCTGTTGCGAAAGAATTGGCGTTGAAAGAAGGTATGTTGTCTGGGATTTCGTCAGGAGCGAATGTGTGGGCAGCGATGCAAGTCGCTAAGCGTGAAGCATCCAAGGGTAAGCTCATTGTCACCATTCAATGTTCCAATGGGGAGCGTTATTTGTCGTCTCCTTTATTTAAGGACTTGTGGACGGCGTGCGATGAGATGTCTGCCTTAGGAGCTTAAAACCTTGAAGACTTGCGTTTCTAGGTCTTCAAGCGATCCATCATTCCACAAAACCCGTTGTGATCGTTTGATTTTTTCGTCCAAGCTCCACTGACTCGCCAAGCGTGCCTGAATCTGCTCATCACTCATGCCTCGACTGCCTTTCAGTCGTGCGACTTGTAGATCAGGCGAAGTCGCCACACACCACACTTCGTCGTAAAATTCCTCTAATCCACTTTCAAATAAGAGAGGAACGAGTGTAAAGGCTAAAGACTGTCCTTCATGTTTTTGAAAAAAACGTTTAATCTCCTCACGCACCAAGGGATGCAAAAGCTCTTCTAAAAACAACTTATCTTCGTCGTTTTGAAAAATGCGCTTCGCCAAGGCTGGTCGAGAGGGTTTGCCTGTTTCGGCGTCAAAAACACCCTCACCAAAGTGATGGCGAAGCGCCCCTTGCACCGCCGTGTTTTCCGCCAACGCCTGATGCACCACCTCATCCGCATCAATCACGGGGTAGCCCAAGCCTTGCAAAATATGCCCCACCGTGCTTTTGCCCGTGCCGATGCCGCCAGTGATCCCGATGCGTTTTGCCATATGACGATTTGCTCCTTTTTATGTTATTATACACCTTATATAATTTTTGAATAATGAGAAACGGTTTGAAGCATTTTAATTCCCTAAAACGTTTTTTTCTTCCTGACATTGAAGGCATAGATTCGCAAGGCACACTGTTTACGTTGATGTCCGTAGTGTTTTGTACGTCTTTAATTGTAGCGAACTTAACGGGAGCGGTCTTGATTCCTTTGCATCTGCCGTTTTTAGGCGACCGTCTCATTTCCGCTGGTATTATTACCTTTCCCGTGACATTTTTGCTCACCGATTTGCTCAATGAATTTTTCGGCAATGCAGGTGCCAAACGCGTCACTTGGCTGGGTTTTGCGGTTGCCTTAGGCTTTTACGGCGTCTTTCGTTTTTTAGAAGTCTTGCCGATCGTTTCCAATTCGCCGATTTCCGCCGTGGCGTTTCATCAAGTCGCTAACAACTTCACAGGCATGATTGTCGCTTCGTTGACGGCATATTTGTTTTCTCAATTTTTGGATATTGCCGTGTTTTCGCTCTTTAAAAAATGGACGGGGCAACGTTTTATCGGCTTACGCGCGACAGGATCCACCGTGATTTCTCAAGGCTTTGATTCCTTTATCGTCACCAGCATTGCCTTTGCTGGCACGCTGTCTTGGCAGGAGATACTTTTAATCGGGCGTTCTAATTATGAGGTCAAATTGTTAGTGGCTCTAGGCATTACACCGATTTTATACCTTTTGCACGCATGGATTCGTTCAGTCAAGACGACTAAGGATGCGTAAAGGCGACGGCTAGATAAAATGGCGTGCCGTCCAACTTAAGCGAGTCGAGTTCGTACAAATGCCAGTCAAAGACCTGTCCGCAAGGGGCTTGAGCCTTGCCTTGAAAGATAACTTGTTTGTTAGAAGAACTGCTTTCGACATGCGTGATTGTTACGTCTTTAATCAGTCCTGTTTGGTTATCTTGCCACGCCTTCCACAGGGCTTCTTTGACGCTCCACAAGGCAAGCGAAGTGTGCTCTTCCACCAGTTGAGCTTCTTCTAATGACGGCGCGAGCTTGGCTCGGAGCTTAGGATTAATAGGTCGATGCACGGCTTCAATATCCACCCCGGTACACTGTGATTCGTCTTGATGCACCGCCATGACTGCGATGTTTTCGCTATGCGAAAGGCTCACACACCGTGATTTTTGAAGTGCTTCAGGCACGCTATTTTTCAACTGAAAGCCAAGCAAGGCGTGATGTCGTGCGGTTTCGGACTTGAGAGGCTCTAGCTTCTTTCGTTGGGCATCGTTGAGCTGTGAGGCGTCGAGGGGTGTCGTCGTTTGGTAGATATTATAGTCATCGGTGGCAAGAAGGATTGAAGTCGTGTGATGTTTTTTCAAGATATAAAGCCCTGTAGACGTTTTAATGACTGTGCATGTCTGTCGCGATATTCGGTTGCCACGCCAAACGCAAAGCATTGGCGATCGCTAAAACATCAATGGCTTCTTGAGCCAAAGCCCCCTGCACAGGGTTGATGTATCCCATCGCAGCCAGTGCCATACCGACGATGCTTAAAATCATCCCACCCACCGCACTTTGTAACGCAATGCTTCGTAGCGACAAACTAATATGCAAAAGTTCATCGACCTTGTGGAGCGTATTTTCTAAAATCACGGCTCCTGCGGCTTCACTGGTTACATTGTTTTGCTGACCAAAGGCTAAACCCACGGTAGCGGTGGCTAAAGCTGGGGCATCATTGATGCCGTCGCCCATAAACAGCGTGGGAGCCAACGCCGTTTCTTGACGCACAATCTCCACTTTCTGCTCAGGGGATTGTTCGGCAAAAGTCTCTTCAATACCCAAAACATCCGCCAAATAATCCACTTCTGAACTTCTATCCCCTGAAAGCAAAATAACTTTCGTCAACTGATGAGCAGGTGCCAAATGCCCGATGAAGGACTTGCCTTCGGAACGAGCCTCATCTCGCAGGCGAAAGACGCCAGCCAGTTGGTTATTGCAAAGCAAAATACACTCTAAACCCACCGTAATTTCAGGTAATTGGGGGAGCAACTGCGACCAGTTTTGGCTAATTTTTTGACGACTCGTGATATGCCAGCCTCTACCGTTAATCACGCCGTAAAGCCCCTGCCCTGGCTTTTCAGACACTTCACTGGCTTGAGGTAAGACCAAATGCTCTTCCGTAGCAGCCTCAATCAAGGCGTTCGCCAGCGGATGCTTGGAATAACGCTCCAAACTGCCAGCCGCTTGCAGGAGTTCTCTTCGAGTAAAAGGGGGCGTGGGGATGATTTCCGTCAAGGTGGGTTTGCCATACGTAAGCGTGCCTGTTTTGTCGAAAATAGCGGTGCGACAGGTCGGCAAACGCTCGAGAATGGCAGGGTCTCGGATGATGATGCCGTGCTTGGCAGCCAGAGAAATCGCACTAATAATGGTAATGGGAATCGCAATCAATAACGGGCAGGGCGTGGCGATCATCAAAACAGACAAAAAGCGTGTCGCATCGCCTGTTAAGCCCCACGACAACAGAGCAATCGCTAAAGCAATCGGCGTGAAAATGGCACCGATTTGATCGCCTAAACGTCGAAGGTTGGGACGCTTGGCTTCAGCGTCTTGCATGACCTGCATAATCGTGGCGTAACGAGAGTCGGCAACGGGCTTTTCGGCTTCAATCACCAAAACGGCATTGCCGTTAATCGCCCCCGACAAAATCGACGACCCTGGGGCTTTGGAAACTTGGTACGGTTCGCCCGTGAGGTAGGATTCATCCATGGTGCCGTTGCCCTCACGCACGATGCCGTCGACAGGGGCGGTTTCGTGGGGAAAAATCACCAGCCAATCCCCGACTTTGATGTCGTCGAGGGGGACTTCGACGATGGCGTTGGTGTCTTGGCGGTGGGCGGTGTTGGGCATCCGCTTGGCGAGGGCTTCTAGCACGGAAGACGCCTTTTTAACGGCGTATTGTTCCAAGCTTTGCCCGCCTGCGAGCATCAGCACGATGAGTCCGCCTGCCAAGTATTCGTGCATCACAAGGCTAGTGAGCATCGCCAAAACGGCGAGCAGATCTGCCCCGAAGTCTTTTTGAAAGATCTTGATGAGGGCTTCTATCGTGAGGGGGACGGCACCGACCCAAAGCAGGGCGATGAGGGGGATTTGGGCGTGGGTGGGGGAGGCGAAGATGAAAACGCCGTGCAGAAGCAAGCCGAGTATCGACAGGTAGACGAGGGCTTTCGCCCAATGTTTTTCAAAGTGTTGGATGAGTGTTTGCATACCCTTGAGTATAGCAGGTTAGGGACGCTTATGCAATTTCACGAAGCAGGCTCTTATTTGATTTTACCCTTGACAACAGATTGTAAGAAGTAGGCTTTCTTTTTATTGAGGTCTTTTTTACTTAAATTATTGCCACAAAACTTAGACATTTTTTGGCGGATCTTGGATTTTTTACTGGTTTTAAAGGCGATAAACTCAGATGTCCCATCAGATTTAGGATTTTCTTCAAAAGAATAGATATTATAACAACACTCACCTACAAGTAAACCTTCGGAATTGAAATCCCAATCTGCAAAAATAGTCAGCTTTTCTAAAGCATTTCTAAAATCTGTTGCAGATTTATAACGTTGAACTGGGTCACTGTGTGTAGCTTTTTTAATAACAGTTCTCAAAGACGGAGGAATAAAAAGTTGATAATGTATCTCTTTAATCAGTTTCCCTTTGCTCACTTTCTCAATGAACTGTTCATTCTCGGAACATTGGTTTTTAATTAGATGAACTCCATTTAATAAGCGAAAAAGAGTACATCCACACTGATAGATGTCGGAAGCCTTACTAAAGCTTGGACTCTTGAATAATTCTGGGGCTAAATGGGGCATATAAACACTTGAAGGTTCAGGTGCCAACTTGTTTAAAGAAATCCCTAAATCCGAGAGCAGATAGTTATTGTCATTACCTATCATTATATTATCGGGCTTAATGTCATTGTGCAGAATGTCATTTGTATGTAAATGCTCAAGCCCCCTTAATATATCTATCATTATTGTTAGTACTTGTTTAATAGGCAAAAAACCCTCTGAATTGAGTGTCTTTGTTACAGATCCATTTTCTAAATAGTCCATTTTGATAAAAAAAGCCTGATTATCCATATTTGCCGAATGGCATTTTACTAAATTTTTGTGTATTATATGATGACCTCTTCGTGCTTCTTTTAATATACGAGCAATATCACGGTTTTTTTCTGCTTCTTTTAGAAACGAGTCGATGTCAGGGAATAATGATTCTAGGGCTATTATTTTTAGAGCAAACTCTTGATTTAATAGTCTATCTTGAGCCAGCCAAACTTCTCCAAATCCACCTTTCCCAAGTGGCTTTTTGAGTCTGAATTGGTTGAGAACTTCATCGCCTTCATTGTAAGTGTAATTAGTCAAAATATTTCAACCCCCAATGAGCTGCTAAAACAGCATCCGCTATTGCAATTTCCGATGCTGGGTTTGGTATTATTCCAATAAGATTCTTTGCTTTTTCTTGAACATTTTTACTATTAGTCTGACTATTAGTTTTAAGATTATTGTAGTTAAGTTGGCTAATGGGGATATTCTTATGATTTGCAAAAAGAAGAACAACGCTATCATAATAAGCAGATAATCTAGCAGCTGTTTCTCTAGACCTAGAATTGTAATCATTCGATTTAAGAACAATTATGGAGATGTCTTTATTCGCTTCATAGAGTTCTTCTAATTCCCTATAAAACCAAGCTAACTTTTCAGAAATGCTTTCCAATTTTGTTGGGAATGTTAATTTTGTGTGTTCCATATCTCTTACCTTAAAATCAGAAGAATTACCCTCCAAAATAACATATCTAACATAGCCCGAACCTTTTTCGCTACCACTAGTTCTTATACCCAAAACACTACGACTCATTTGAAGTCCTCTCTCAAAATCTGATATATTGCCATTATACTTTCTTTCTATACTGAAATGTTTATTTCGTTACGTTTAAGTGAAAATCCTAGAAAAATTTGTAATAAAACTTCACATTTACTCCTCCCTATTTTAGGAGGGAGGAAAGAGGCGACACACCCACTTGAAGAAAAGGTCTGTTTAAGGGATAATCCTAAGACAGCTATAGAAAGTGAGTCGTAAATGTCTACCTTTGAAATCCTCTTTTTCGGAGACTTGGTTGGTAAACCGGGGCGTGAAGGCGTCTACTATTTTTTGGAACATCACCTCAAACGCAAGCCTGATATGCTCATCGCCAATGCTGAAAACATCACGCATGGGGCAGGGACGTCCGAAAAACATTACCAAGACATGATCGGTCACGGCTTTCATGCCCTCACGGGGGGTAATCACACCTTCGATCGCAAGGAATCCTTTGACTACATGAACACCGCCGAACGCCTAGTGCGTCCTGCGAATATTCCTGGCAAACACATCCCAGGGCGAGGCTCTCGCATTGTGGATGTCAACGGTGTAAAAGTAGGGATTCTCAACGTCTTGGGGCAGGTCTACATGGCGAATTACAATTCCCCATGGGAAGTTTTGGACGCCGAATTGCCTCAACTGTTGAACGTAACGCCAATTGTGTTTTTGGATATTCACGCCGAAGCCACCGCCGAAAAAGGTGCCTTGGCTCGTTATGCGTCGCAATTGGGAGCGTCTGCCGTCGTCGGGACGCATACCCATGTGCAAACCAACGATGCCCGCATTCTGCACGACCGCACAGGTTTCATCACCGATGCTGGTATGAACGGCACGTATGAAAGTGTCATCGGCATGGAACCCCTAGCGGCTCAACGACGCATGACTGAACTCGGCTGGGTGAAAATGGAAGTCGCCAAAAGTCCGCAGATTCAGATTAACGCCGTTCGATTCACCATTGAAGCCGAAAGCGGGCAATGCTTGAGCGTCGAGCCTGTTTTTGAAATCATCCAGCTCCCTGAACACATAAGCTTAGGATAGTGAATTGATGAACGAAGCGCATCCCAATCATCCGCCCAATACCGTGTCGCCCTATACGCAGGAACTGCCTGTGGATGTGCCGATGAAGCAGGAAGTCACGCAAAATCGCTGGGGGCTTTTTGTGATGGTCGGTGGTATGGGTATTATGATTGTCGTGCTTTTTTTGGTGAGCGTGAACTTGGGTTTTGTGATTTCAAATAGCCTGAAAAAATTGCCGAACTTGAGCCTCTTGGATCAATGGCATCCGTCGGAATCGACGCAGATTTTGGATCGTAACGGTACGCTGATTGCCAACATTAGTGGGGATGAAGACCGCACGGTGAAGAGCCTCACGCATATTTCGCCGTATCTGCCTCGTGCGATTATGGCGATTGAAGACAACCGCTTTTATCATCACAAGGGCGTCGACACCAAAGGCACCCTGCGAGCGATTATCAGTAACGTCAAAGGGGGCGAAGTGCAAGGGGGATCGACCTTAACGCAGCAGCTCATTAAAAACTTGTATCTCTCTTCTGAACGTTCTTTGGGGCGAAAACTCGCCGAAGCCTTGCTCGCCACTCGCATTGAAAAACTGTATAGTAAAGACAAAATCCTCGAGCTTTATTTGAACGTCGTGTATTGGGGCAATCAAGCCTATGGCGCTGAAAAAGCCGCCAAGCGATACTTCAATAAACCTGCGGAAGAGTTAAGCTTGGCTCAAGCAGCGTTGATGGCAGGTTTGCTGAAGGCCCCTGAAGGCTTGAATCCCTATGTGTTCCCCAATGCAGCGAAGGCTCGGCAGATACTGGTGTTGAACGCCATGGAAAACCACGGATTCATCACCGCTGAACAGCACGCCCAAGCCCTTGAAGAGCCGTTGCGTTACGATCGTGTGAAAACGCAGTACAGGCATCCGTTTTTTGTGAACCATGTGCGTCAAGAAATGATTGAAGCCTTTGGCGAAGATGTGGTGCGTCGAGGGGGCTTAATCGTCACCACGACGTTGGATCAACGTGTGCAGTCGGCGGCTGAAGCGTCGATGAAGGTGGCGTTTCAGAAGGCTCCGCCGTCGTCAAACCTGAAAGAAGGGGCGATGATTGTGCTGAATGTGGATGAAGACCAAATTCTCGGTATGGTGGGGGGTAAGGATTTTAACCACTCGCAGTTTAACAATGCGACCATGGCTCGGCGTTCACCGGGGTCTACCTTTAAGCCGTTTGTGTATTTGACAGGGTTTCGTTTGGGCAAAATTACGCCAGATTCCACGATCTACGACAAGCCGATTTCCTTCAATACAGGCTATGGGTATTGGAAGCCCAAGAATTACGACGGCGTCTTTAAAGGACGGATGCAAATCCGCCAAGCCTTGGCTCAAAGTCGAAACACCACAACCGTTCAAGTAGGGCAACGGGTGGGCTTGAACGCCATTATTGAAACGGCTCGGCTGGCTGGCATTCAATCGGATATTGCCCCCAATTTCGCCAGCTTGCTAGGGGCGTCTGGCGTTTCGTTGCTGGAATTAGCAAACGCTTATAGCACCTTTGCTCGCGGGGGGATTTACCGAACGCCTCAAGCCATTTTGCGGATTCAAGAGCCTACTGGGAAAGAGATTTTCCGAAAGGTGGAAGCGCCTAAGCGTCATTTGGACGAGCGTCCTGTGGCGATGATCAATTCGGCGTTGAAATCAGTGGTTGATTTTGGAACAGGCAATAAGGCTCGACTCAAAAATCGTGATGTCGCTGGGAAAACAGGCACCACCGATCAAACTCGAGACATTTGGTTTTCAGGCTATACCCGGGATTTTGTGGCAACGATTTGGCTGGGGCATCCGCAGAACTTGCCGTTAAAAGGCGTGGGCAGTGGCTATTGTGTGGATGTTTGGAAGCGTTTTGCGGACGATTATTACAGCTTCACGCTCACGCCCCCACGTCCGTTGTTGAAGGCTTATTAGTCCTTATCAATGCCTTTTATATTCCACATTTGTCAAACAAAACTATTGACAAACATAAGAAATGAAGTCATACTAAAAGTGTCAAACAAAAGGTTTTCAAGTGACGATTATACACGTTTCTAAAAAAGCTCGGAAACAACTTGAAAAAGCACCGCAAATCGTAAGACTCAACTTTAATGATTGGTACAGTCGAGTGATGCAAGACGGTATTATGGAAACACGTAAAGTCAAAGGCTACCATGACGAACCCTTACAAGGCAAACGCAAGGGTGAACGATCAATTCGTTTAAACAAGCAATGGCGAGCCATTTACATCGAAATTAACGGAATCATAGAAGTTGAAATAACGGAGGTCACCCCACATGAGTACTAAAAAAGACAATGACTTAGTTCCTTACCATGAAACCGCCGAATTCAAAACATGGGAAGCCAATCGAACGCTCGGTCTAATGATGCGTGCATGGCGTGAAGGGCAAGGATTCACATTAGAAGAAGTCGCCGAAAAAGTCGGTTTGACAAGACAACAAATCTGGGTGTATGAAAACGATAAACGGATCCCTAGCATTAAACGACTCATTGAACTAGCGTCTGCCTTGGATGCCCCTGTCCGTTCATGGTTGCAATACCGCATTGAAACGGAAATGAAAAAACACGGTTTTGACATAGACATTGCCCATATTGAACCACAAGACGTATCAAAACGTGCAAGTTAAGGCATCAAGCCAAGTGAAGAGCCTGCATACGAATAGTGATTAACCGCCCGATCAGGCCGTAAAAGTCGGGCTTCATTGAGATACACATGCTTGAGCTGGGCTTGCGTTTTCGTGCTATAAAAGTGAATCATCACACGCACGGCTTTCATCGGCTGCCCTTCAATGTCAGGTTCTACGGCGGAAAACAGGGCAACATCTTGCCACGGCAAGGCACGCCGAGCCACTTTCGCGGGGCTGGCACTATGCAGGTCAGGCGTCAAACTAAACATGACACTCACAATATCGCTGGGCTTGATGTGATTTTGAGACACCATGGCTTCTAGCAAGCGACTGACTTCAATGTCCATGGCTTCTGCGGTGTCTTCGGGTAGGGTGGTCGCCCCTCGTAAGGCGTGGAGTCTTGATTCAGGCATGGGTAATCCTTGTCTTTCATAATTTCTATCACTAGTTTATAATAAACATAAGGCAAAGCACAAGCAAAGGAAAGACCTATGGCAAGCCCTGTTCGATTATTGATTGTGGATGACGACCCGGATATTCTGTCGCTCATGCAAATGGACTTTGAACTCATGGGCTTTGAGGTGCATACCGCCAAAAATGGTATGGATGCCCTCAAGTTCCTGCAAGGCACGACCGCTTTAGACATTGCCTTAGTCGATGTGATGATGCCTAAGTTGGACGGGTACGCCTTATGCAAGCATGTGCGAGAACTTCCGCATCGGGAAAGCTTGCCGATTATTTTGCTCACCGCCAAAAGCCAGCTAGAAGACAAGGTCAAGGGCTTTCACGCAGGGGCGGACGATTACTTGGTCAAACCCTTTGAACTGCAAGAGCTCATGGTTCGTATGCGAGCCTTGTTTCGTCGTTCAGGCAAGCTGGCTGATCTGCAAGGCAAGACGCCCATAACCCAATCCAAAACAGCGGATGCTAGCGACTCGAACGCTGTGGAACGCCTTGCCATTGGCGATTTACGCCTCTTACCCAAATCGCTTGAAGTCTTTTGCCATGGGCAAATGATTCGCTTGACCCCCACCGAATTTGAGATTCTGTATTGCTTGGTGCAACATGCCAATGAAGCGGTTTCTCTTTCAACGCTATTACAAGAAGTCTGGGGCTACGACGCGAGCGACGATGTTCGCACCGTGCGTGTGCATGTCGGGGGCTTGCGTCAAAAAGTTGAGTTAAACGCCAAGCAACCCACGCTCATTCAAACCGTCAATAACGTGGGCTACCGCTTAAACATTGAAGAAAGTCAGGACTAAATGGTACTTGCTTTTTTGAAATCAAAGCCGTGGGGCTTGCGTCGTAAGACGACAGGTTTTCGCTTTTATCAGCAGATTATTATTTTGGTGCTACTAATTGTTACCATTCCCTTGGGGGGCTTAAGTGTTTGGCTTTACGATATTAACGACAGTGCCTTACGCAAGCAAATCGCCGCGACTGAAGAAGACGTCCTGCGTTCTACCTTAAAAATCACGTGGCAAGAAGTGGCCTTTCAGCAAACGCAATCTCAAACCCTTTTGCGTCTTTTTCAGGAAAGACGCTTCAATCCCAAACGCTTAAATCAACAGGAATTGGCTCATTTTTTGAGTTTTGAGGATGATTTACAATTCGTGGGTGTCTGCAACGTTAAAACAGGGGAGCTTTTACAGTGGGCGAGTAAAGTTCCGCCTAGTCAGTGGCAACGCAAGGGTATCAATAAGTGGGCTTGTGGTATTTTAGGTAGTGAGTTTGCTGGAAAAGAGCAATACGAATTATTGCCTTCTTGGCAAGGCCAAGGTGTAGAACCCGCATGGTTGCAAAGCCGTTTGCCTTTGAACAGTCGTTTTAGCTTGGTTCAAGTCCGTAACGTGACAACCTTACACGCCATGTTAGAAGATCTTGTGCATTTGCAAAAAGCAGGCGTGTGGCTGGCCTTGCCATATTCTACAGAAAATCGTTCATCCGTTTTGCATTTAAAGGAAAACAAAGAAGGATCAATTTCTTTTGGAACTCAAGATCCTCCGCAGGCGGTTTTGGATGCCTTGTTTCAAGAACGTGTTCACGCTCTCAGGGTGTCGAGCCAAGCGACTATAAAATCCCTTTCTCAACAAGCGGCTTTGCCAAAAGACTTGAGCTGGAAGGGCTTTCGTTATGAGGACAAAGATTATATTTTGGCGCAACTCAAACCCCTTAATACCTGGTTGATTGTTTCGCCTGATTGGCATCAGAACCGACACTTTCTTAAGCAAGCACGGCTCAAGATTTTTGGGCTCATTGGCGGTAGTTTGCTCATTAGTATCCTCATCGGTTTGGGCTATGTGTTAGGCATTGTTCGGAACTTTCGCCAGTTGATTAAAGGCATTAAAGCCATGGGTGAAGGCAATTACGGACGCCAAATACGCTTGATTGTTAATTGGGTGACGCCCTTTGAAATCCGCTATTTGACTTCTGAAGTGAACCGCATGAGCCGTCAGCTTGAAAAGCAAGTTACCACCATTCAAGAAGCCAATGCGCAACTGGCTAAGCTCGATGAGTTGAAATCCACCTTGATTGACACGGTGAGCCACGAGCTTCGTACACCGTTGATGAACATTCAAGGCTATACCAATCGCCTACTCAAGCATCGAGATGCTTTGAGCGATGATCAACAAGTGCAATCCTTGCAAACCATTAAGCAACAATGTAAACGCTTGAACCGTTTGGTGGAAGATTTGCTGGTTATTCCTGATTTGGAAAATCATAGCCTGCGAGTTTATTGTGAAGATCAGACGCTTGAAAGCCTCTGGCATCACTTGATGCCTTTGTTACCTGAATCCGTGCAAGACGCTCTGGATGTTCAGTTTCCTGAAGGCGATGTGTTTTCACAGTGGACGCTTTCGGTCGATGAAGACCGTTGGCATCAAGTGATGGTGAACCTGCTTGAAAATGCGGCTAAATATCGTCGTGAAGAAGACGATGCGATTCACGTTTCCTTTGAAGTTCGTGGTGACGCATTGAATATCAATATTTCAAACCCGAGTGATGAAATTACCGAAGCTCAACTCCTGCAACTTTTCGAAAAATTTCACCGTTTGGATGACGGCCTAACACGTCGTAGTCGAGGCAGTGGCTTGGGTTTATTTATCGCAAAAGCCTTGACCGAAGCCATGGATGGGACCTTAGTTTTGTCTTATTCAGATGGCATGTTTACGGCGACGGTACGTTTTTCGTTGCAGGACTAGCTAGCACTTATTTAAGCTAAGTGGGTTTATTGCTCTTGTGTGTCATGTTATTCACTTGGAGATTTATTGATGTCGCTTTTGTATACATCCTTTACTCAACGTTTAGGGGTTTCTAATCCTACAGTAGCACAAGTATCAGCCCCTGTTGCTTCACCCAATACGGCAACAACTAAAAACGACTCTAAATTGAGCTTGGCTGACAAAAAAGAAATCCATAATGCCAAAGCAGGTGCCAGCTTTTGGGCTGGTGTTTTTGGACCTTTCAAACCTCTATGGGACTTTTTATTTTACAACCCCAATAAAGCCGCTAAAAAGCGTTTAGATGTGAAATCAGGGCAACGTTCTGAACTTGCAGGTGAAGCACTGGAAGCAGATAAGAAGAAGGCTCAATTAAAAGCGGCACTTATACCTTGTTTAATACGTTCAGTCACGGCTTTTACAATCCCATTACCTGGGCTAATCGGAGCTGTTATCGCCCCACTTTCTTATCTCTTCTTTGAAAAGCCCGAGGCTCCCGACTTCAACGAAAAACTTTAGAGTCTTTTCCTTTCAAAAGCGATATCCATAGTTTAATGTAGCTTGTTTTGGTACAGGCTTGGCAAGTCTGAAATAATTTGCTAAAGTACCCATATAGAATAAAGGTCTGTTTTTTGATACAAAAAGCACTGCCTTCAGGTCACTTGGATGTGTTGACCTCGTCTTTTAAAGAATGCCTAAAAACGGCTAGGAGAGAGAAAGAGTCAACTTTTTTTGAATGAAGGATAAAGCCCGATGGGGAAATCACATACGAACAGTGTCCATTTTCAAGATGAATACGCCCTTCGACACAAAAAGGGGGAAGGTATCGAAAACACTAAAAGAAAGTCTCGTAATTTAACGAAGCAGTGGGAATCACTGATTGAAGAAGATATTGATGCAATCATTGATGATGAGGACTACCCATCTTCCGGCGACTACTTCTTAGGTGAGCTAGAGTAAGCCGTTTAACCTAGCCGATGAGTCCATCGCCTAAGTCAATTTCGCTGGATTTCATAATCAAGGCTTGGTAAATGACCTTTTCGTCATCATAGCTATTGAGTTCTGTGCCAAAGGGATCCGCCTTGCGACGTTCGCGTTGGCTGTCCATCAAGCGTTTGGCGAGATCCGCGATTTGAAGCACGAGTTCATAGCGGTTGTCGACTTGTTCATTTAAATCACTGGCGATATTGGTGTGCATGACGGACATAAAAGGAACTCCATTCTAATTATTTAGACTTATCTCTATTTTATGATGCCATAAAAGCGAATAATCGACAAGCTTTTTGTTTTTAAGCTTATTCTCAACTTCAATGTGTGGCTTCTAGCATGACAGGATTCATCTTCCCTAAGCCATAGGCACGTACCTGATTACGCCCGCCTCGCTTGGATTCATACAAGGCTAAATCCGCTTCTTCAAACAAGGTAGTGGCATCGTGGCGACGTGGGTCAAATTGCGTCACCCCTGAACTAATGCTCATTCGCAAGGGCTTGCCTGATGCTACAAAAATGTGGTCTTGCACCAAACGACGCAACCTATCTAAAAGAGACAAGGCTTCTAAACAGCGTGTTTCAGGTAAAATTAAGGCGAATTCTTCCCCCCCGTAACGCGAAACTACATCCACATCTCTTAGGTTTTGACGCAAGACTTTGGCGAGTTCTACCAAAACGTCATCCCCCGCTTTATGCCCGTAAACATCGTTAATCTGCTTGAAGTGGTCAATGTCTAGCATCGCCACCGAAAGTGGTGTTCCTGTGCGACGACTACGAGAAATTTCACGCAACATAACACTGGTCAAACTACGACGGTTCATTAGCCCCGTAAGGGCATCTTTACTGGCGGTGTCTTTTTCTACATTTAAGGCACGGTTGAGATTCACGATATGTTCTTCATAACGTTTAAAACATACTATTAGGTAAACAAAGGCCAAACTTTTAAGCAAGGCTCCACCAAGGTTAATCCATAGATCCTGCTTTAAAATCAAGGCATTAATGTGATGCACAGGTTGTGGTAAAAAGATGGCAAGGTTAATGAAAGCGACTCCAAAGGAAATACCCCATAACCATTTGTAGGGTGATTGAACCAAGGGCAAATGTCCAAGCATCATTAAAATAGGGAGACTATACCACATTAAACTGGCATGATGCTGAGAAATCATGAGTCCGGAAATCGCCAAAATACTCAAAGGGAAAAAACTATAGAGCGTCCACTTGAGCCATGACCGCAAGGGAGGCATAAAAATAAACAGGGTATATAATACGGCAATGGCTAACGTCATTTGTTCAATTTGAAAGGTGAAGTCCGTGCCAATGGTGGTGGCACCCATGTGGTTGTTTTGCACGACCATGCACATGACTTCATAGAGCGAACTTAAACAGGTTAATCCCAACAAAGGGTAAAGCTTTTGCCTGTCTTTCAACGCCAAAATATGTACCGCTTGGGTGATTTTACTCATCAGGAATGAAAGGGTGCGTTGTGGCATGATAAACAGGTTTACCTATTTTCTATAGTGGGCTTGGCTTCAACGAGTTCGGGGAAGCTTTTTTCAAGTAATAGAATACGGTTCTGCGATTGCAAGGCAAGGGCAGAACCCGGATCCATTTGTATACATCGCTCATAATACGTCCAGGCGATTTGGGGTTGCTTGGTTTCGTGGTAAAGCGTCGCTAGATTAAAGAAGGTCGGCGGATGCTTGGGATTCACCAACAAGGCTCTTTTATAGGCATCAATGGCTTGTTCATTTTGGTTTTCTTGTTGAAAAAGGGTGCCTAAATTAAACCAGTGGCGTTCGCTTTCAGGGTACCACTTGGTAAGAGACGTTAATAATTCAATGGCTTTAGTGGGATTTCCCGATTCATTTAAGGCGATTGCCAAACCCGCAACAGAAGCTTCATGCTTGGCGTTTAGGGCAACGGCTTTTTCAAAATAAGGCACCGCTTTTTTATAATGATTTTCCGCCAGTTCAATGTAGCCTAGATTGCTGTGGGCTTCTACCAATTCAGGATTGAGTTTTAGGGCGAGGTTAAAAGACTTTTTGGCATCTTGACGCAGACGGTATGAGTCTCCAATGCTTTGGGTGGCGGTGTCCTGCGACGCTTGAAAGAGTCGAACCCCTTCATTATAAAGCACGACCGCTTCTTCTTTGGGCGAAAGCAAGGGAGCTGTTTGTACAGACGTGGCTTCTGGCGCTTTCGTTTGACTGGGCAACCAACGCTTTGCTTCTGCTGCTAAGGTGAATGATGCCAATGCCAAGAGCAGGGAAAGGCTTAGGGGCATCCAGCGTAGGGGTCGAAGACTGTTCATAACATCACCTTAAGGGGTTACAGAAACACGAGGACTATTCAATAGTCTAGCATAGAATCTACTGATGCTATACACCTTAAGGTTAATTTTTTTATAACTCTGTAAAAAATGAGCCATTATTTCTATTGCTATTTCAAGAAACATACAATTTAAAAACGTGTGTTTTACCCACTAGGCAAGGTCTTTAAAAGATGTCATGCTGAAAAAGAGTAGCTCTTTGACAACAGGATAGAAGGCTTTGCGAAAGCCTATTGTGTCATACTCCTCCCATTTTAGAGGAAGGAACAGGACTTTCATGTGTCAGAAATGAGGGTTTTGTGTGTCAGAAATGAGGGTTTCGTGTGTCAGAAATGAGGGTTTCATGTGTCAGAAATGAGGGTTTCATGTGTCGAAAATCAGGGTTTTGTGTGTCAAAAATTGAATTTCGTGTGTCAGAAACTAAGCTTATCAGCATAACCAGCGAGTTCCACATACGCCTTGCCCTGCACCTCACTTTTGCCGAGCGTCCCCTTAACGACGCTGGCCCCTTCCCAATAGCTAAGGGCTTCTTGCTTTGGGAAATACAGTTCTTGATCAGCAAGAGCCGGCGTCACCGTAAGCTTAAGCCCTAGGGATGGAATCCCCAACGCCCACGCATTCGGATATGAAACCTTACTACGAGGGCTTTTCCACCGACTCAACACCTTGATGTCTAAGGATTTGCCGGTAAAGCGACTTACTTTACCAGATTCATCAATCCACGTGCCCCCACTTTGAGGAGAAAGCGACCCGTCTTTTTCACGCATGAAGTAAAGCATCACTTGTTGGTGCTGGTCTAACTGAATCGCAAACCAATCCCACCCCACTTGCGTTTTAGTCAACTGAGATGATCCAAACTCGTGATCAAACCAGCTTTTGCCAAAGACCTTAAAAACACGAGGCGTTTCCTTTGTTTTAGTATCCTTTAAACTCACCTTGCCTGACGTAAAAAGATCTGTAAAGCTATAATACATTGATGCACAACTGGCACAATTGCCTTTTTTAGAATAGCCGTTTTTCGTGCCATGAAAGACCATGTTTTTCTGTGGAGCAAGCCGTAAATCTAGCGAAAACGACGGATCGTTGACGGTTAAATCCCAAATGGGCAAGCGGGTTTTCGCATGGGGGTGTGTCTTCAGCGTCAAACTTTTCGCCATTAACCGCCAGGGTTCGATTTGTACAACATCTCGAAAGGGGTTTTGACGTTCATAGGCACTGCTATAATAAAAGCGCTTGCCTGTTAGATCGCTCAACGCCACATGAACCATATAAAGCTGTTGAGGCTTCCATTCACTGGATTTTAGCGTTAAACTCCTGACGCTCGCTGGGCGAGCAATGCGAAACAAGGTGGCTTCATAGCCAAACTGTTGAGTGCTTTGAAAGGGTTGCCATGGCGTGCTTAAATGCCCTGTGGTGTACCACCATTCACTGGCGTAATCGGGGTGCTCACCATGATCATCCGGGAATTGCCAAGCATAGTTGGGTTTGGCGATTAAAAACGGCGTAGAGGCTCCACTGGCTTGAGCTTGCACGTTGGATGCCGTAAGTATCGCTCCACAGATGGCTAAAAATACTAAACTTATATGCCACATAATCGAATCCCTTTTTTCTCAATTTATCATAACATAAATCGAAAGAGGAGTAGACCTATTTATAGGGATGCGTTTATACTAAAAAATATATGTCGTGAAGGTTAAGCATGCCCATGAATCAATTTAAAGACGCTTCCATCGTACTCACAGGCGGTGGCACTGGCGGACACCTCTACCCTGCCCTTGCAGTTGCCGATTCTCTCGTTCGTGATTTCGGCTTTCCCCTGCAAAATATCACCTATATCGGCAATGAAGAAAGTTTGGAATCACAGAAAGTTCCCACCAAGGGCATCCCTTTTTTCCCGCTGGTGAGCCATGGTATGCCTCGCAGCAAAAACCCGATGGCTCTTCTTAAATGGGGATTTGAAATGCTTCAAGCCACGGCGTTAGCGGCTCGATACCTAAAAGCAGTGAAAGCGAATGTGGTTCTCGGCACAGGCGGTTATGTCTCTGGACCCGTCTTGCTGGCGGCTCAAGCCTTGCGTATTCCCTTTGTGGTGCATGAAAGCGACGCCGTACCAGGACTCGTCAACCGCTTGATGGCCTCAAAAGCCAGCGTCGTCACAGGAGCCTTTGCACACGTTCAAAGCAAGCTCAAAGTCAAATCTGAACGCTTTCAACACACGGGCAATCCCGTGAATGAAAACATCGGTAAGCTCAGCAAGGCGGATGCCCTCTCACAATTGGCGTATGCACTCCCTCAAACGTGGCAAGAAACCGATAAAATACTCCTTGTACTAGGCGGTTCGCAAGGGGCATTAAGCCTAAATGAAGCCGTCTTTAATAACCTAGATGCTTTGATTGAAGCAGGTTATAAAATTGTGCACCAGTGCGGAACTAAGCATTATAAAGCTATCAAATTGGCCTTCCTTGAAAAATACGGTACTGAAACGCCATTTAACAAGGATTACATCTACCTATCCTTTATCGACAATATGCCTGCCGTTTGGGCTTTGGCGGATCTCGCTTTGTGCCGTGCAGGTTCTATGACGCTTTCAGAACTTTTTGCTTCTCAAACACCGGCGATTCTTGTGCCTTACCCCTATGCGGCTCAAAATCACCAAGAAGCGAATGCTCGCTTTGTAGAAGCACAAGGGGCGGGCATTGTATTGCTGGATGCCGACCTGAAAAATGTGTCTATTTTAGATCAAGTCAATGCTTTAATCGCTGATGACGCTCATTTGTTACAAATGAAGCAGGTTCTTGAAGGGCTTGCTAAGCCCACTGCGACTAAGACTATAACGAACATTTTACTTCAATTATTATAGTTTATAAATCATTAAGAAATAAAGGCTTGCATTATTTAATAAACTGTTTCATAATAGCTAGGATGGTTCTTTGAAATTTTCATATACATGTAATGACCAACCAAAAAGGTAAGTGCTTACGAGGTTTAAATTCCTTTGGCACGAAGCTGTTTTTAAAGACATGGGGTCGTTCTGGACTTGACAGGACGAATTCTTGTGACTGGGTTGCGAGTCGAGGACGCTTATATCCTCGTTAATCCTGAGCAAAACAATAAATGCAGAAACTCAAACTGCTCGCAACAATGTTGTTGCTTTTGCACGTCCAGTACGCGCAATCGCTGCTTAATTCTTTTAAGTAAACATTGCTTGTTCCCACACATGCTATCATGCTGCTAAGGTGGGCTTGTCAATTCGCATGACCATGCTGAAAGACTCATTGGCTCTTCAGTACAGCGTATTCGTCGATGCGTCTGAACACAGACGTTAAGCGGGTTAAAGTCCGATGTGAACTGGGGTACACAGCTACATTGGAACGAAAAACTCTAAAGTTACCTACGCTCGTAGACGCCTGGAGGCAATCGTTTTGGACGAGGGTTCGATTCCCTCCGACTCCACCATTTTTAGTTCGTCGTTACATGGTATGGATGAATCAGACGTGTTTCTTTTGATGATACCCTGAATATCCCAGTTTTTAGATTTTTTCCAAAACATCCTTTTTTGAAGAACGATTGAAGTTCCTATTTTAGTGTTTCTGCTGAAGATCTCTCGGTACTTGGTTGGTTAGTGTACAGATTTTCGGTTCGACGTTTTGATTTTGAAAAACTTCCCACTTTTTTGCGATAATTCGCCAGTTGTGAAAAAGTGTTTTACTCTGTTGGCGAGACTTTATTTTGATTAGGAACTTTGATTATGAAATTATATGTTGGCAACGTGCCTTTTTCTGCGACTGATGATGAATTGTTGGCGTTATTTGTAGACGCTGGCGAAGTTCAATCTTGCCGTATCGTAATGGATCGTGAAACAGGCCGTTCTCGTGGATTCGCTTTCGTTGAAATGGATAACGACGAAGAAGCGAAAGTTGCCATTGAACGTTTAGATGGATTTGATATGAACGGTAAAGTTTTACGCGTTAACGAAGCTCGTCCTCGTGAAGCTCGTCCTGTTGGCGGTGGCGGTGGCTATCGTGGCGGCGGCGGCGGACGCTCCGGTGGCGGTGGCTACGGCGGCGGCGGCGGTGGACGCTCCGGTGGCGGCGGCTACGGCGGCGGCGGTGGTGGCGGTGGACGCTGGTAGTCATCTACCCTCGTTTCATGGTCTAACCCATTCAAAACGTTTTGGATAATTTCAAATATCGTTTTCAAAAAGGTGGATTGAGCATTCAATCCGCCTTTTGTGTATATAAAGCTGTATTGTTTTGTCATTCTACGCGTAGTTGCAGAATGACAAATGGCATTATAGCTATATAGTCGAAAGCCTAAATCTGAAACGACTCAAGATTTAGAAAAGAAATCGCCTCTTCACCAGAGCCTTTTTCATCCAATCTCCCCAAGCGATATACGACTTCACCCTCAAGAATCGCCGAAAGGCGAGCTTGAACCGCATCGGCTTCTTCCGCTGAAACACACAATACAAAGCCAATGCCTGCGTTAAAGGTATGCAAAATCGTCAAGGCGTCTAAATTGCCGTGCTTGGCGAGCCATTGAAAAACAGGAGGCAGGCTCCAGCTAGACACATCGACGACGGCCTTGAGATGATCGGGCAAGATACGGGGGATATTGTCCTGAAAGCCACCACCTGTGACATGCACCATGCCTTTTATGGCGGAAGACTCCGACTTAAGCAAGTCCAAAATGGGCTTAACATATAAACGAGTGGGTGCCAACAACGCCTCATATAAGGACGCTTCACTATTTTCTAAGGGGACATCGCTTGATAGCTGAGCGTCTTTTAATATCTTGCGAATCAGTGAATAGCCGTTGGCGTGAGCCCCACTTGACGCAATACCGAGCAGAACGTCGCCGGCCTGCATACTTTGAGGACGAGGCAAAAGCTTCGCTTCTTCAACCACACCGACGGCAAAACCTGCCAAGTCATATTGATTTTTGGAATAAAAACCAGGCATTTCAGCTGTTTCACCACCCACTAAGGCACAATTTGATTCTGCACACCCTCGAGCAATGCTATCTAAAATGGTCGCTAAGACATCGGCTTGGATTTTGTCCGTGGCGAAATAATCGAGGAAGACCAAGGGTTCTCCGCCTTGGGTGAGTAAATCGTTCACGCTCATCGCCACCAAATCAATGCCGATGCCGTCGTGCTTGCCCAATTGTTGAGCCAATTCTAGCTTGGTGCCGACGCCATCGGTTGCAGCGAGCAATATCGGTGATTCATAGCCTTTGGGAATGCGAAAGGCGCCTGAAAAACCGCCAATGCCTCCGAGTGTTATATCAGGACGCTGGCTTTTTTGCGTCGCTGTTTTGGCAATTTCTACCACATCTTTCGCACGCTCTAAATCTACCCCTGCTTGACGATACGCTTCATCCGAAGAAAGTTTAGCTTGTTTTACTGGAGCGTCAGACATGATATTTCCTTCTAAGATAGTGGTGATAAGGCTTGAACTAAAGCCTTTAAAACGCTTTGCATTTCCACAGGATCCTTCAAAACCCATAAGGCGTCCTGCTCTTGGGAACTAAGGGCATTCATATGTTGCGGATCCACCCCAACAGCGATGCCTGCTCCGCCCAGTTCTAGCACGGCTTTAAGCCCGATTTCATCGGTTTTATCGTCCCCTGCAAAAACAGGAAAAAGAGAAGCTTTCGGATCGTTTTTCTGCCAGTAATCAACACAAAAACGAACGCCTGCCCCTTTATTAAAGGGTTTTGGCACAATTTCAATTACACTATGCCCTGCTTGAATGCGAAACGCCTTGTGAACGGTGGCATCGACATCAAAGGCCTCTTGAAAGAGTTGATGTACACCCAAACCAATCGCCTTATCCGCCAAACGATAATGCAAGGCAAAGGAATAGCCCTTTTCTTCAAACGTGATGCCTTCAGGTACTTCGCCATATTTGCGGAGTATCTGGTTATAAACGCCTTGCAAAAATTGTGTTTTCAGGTTCACCAAATTTTCATCAGGTTCGGCAAGGCATTGATTGTTGAGAGCATCCCAGACTTGCCCACCGTGCAAACCAGCGAGCAAAATAGGTTGAGGCAATATAGACTTAATAAAGCCTTGCAATTGTTCCACAGAACGTCCACTAATTAACGCCAAGCGAATTTGTGGATGGGTGGCTAAATCCACTAACGTTTGAAGGCCTTCATCATCCAACTGAGCATCTTCAGGACGAGCAACTATCGGCGTTAGTGTGCCGTCATAATCGAGCATAATGGCGAGCCGATTCCCTGCTTGAAGCTTTTGTATCAGTGTTTCGACCATGAGGTGATTAGGAAAGGACGGCTTCACAGTTAAGACGCTCATGGTCGTGGAACTCCTTTATAAACTGGTCCACCCAGTCAAAGACCGTAAAGCCTTCAACCCGTTCACGTAAGGCTCTCATACGTTGACGCTGTTCGCTAGCAGGCATGGTAATTGCTTGGTAAATGGCATCTGCCATGGATTCTATATCATAAGGATTCACCATTACCGCTTCCGTCATTTCTTCAGAAGCCCCCGTCATTTCACTCAATATCAAGACCCCTAAATCGTCTTTACAGGTCAAGCAGTATTCTTTAGCCACAAGATTCATACCATCTCGCAGGGGGGTAATCAAGCAAAAATCGCTGGTAGCGAAATACGGCATTAATTGTTCATGCGTGAACTTACGGTAAAAATATTGAATTGGCACCCATGCCCCTTCCGCCAATCGACTGTTGATGCTTCCCACTACGAGGTCCACCTCGTCTTTTAGCTTCTTGTACATCGGAACATCCGTCCGAGTAGGGGATCCGATTTGAACAAAGGTCATTCTGGTTTTATACTGTGGGTACTTGTCAAAGAATAGTTCAATGGCTTTAAACCTTTCGACAATGCCTTTGGTATAGTCTAATCGATCAACCCCAATCCCCATAAATTCGACATTAAAGGTCTTTTTTAGTTCGATCGAGTTTTCATAAACATCTTCACCCAAGCTTAGGGCATTGAATTCTTCAGCATCAATACTAATAGGGCAAGCGATGACTTTAATCGTGCGCCCTTGATAGATCACGGTGCTGGCTTGCCTGTCGACGACGACTTCTTCCAACAAGCAACGCTCCACGCATTCTAAAAAGTGATTGACATAAGAAGGTACATGAAAGCCGACCAAATCAGAACCCAAAACACCTCGAATCAGCTCAATTCGGTTAGGCAGGTGACGATAGATTTCATAGTTAGGGAAAGGAATATGACAAAACCAGCCGATGCGGGCGTGGTGCTTAGTCTCACGAATCATGCTTGGCACGAGCATTAAGTGATAATCATGTACCCAAATTAGATCGTTGCTTTGAGTATGGGCGATGACTTTTTCCGCAAATTTTTCATTGGCACTGTAGTAGCTAGGCCAGGCTTTTTCGTCCCAAAACACGCAGTAGCTTACCAAATAGTGAAACAACGGCCAGAGGACACGGTTGGCATAGCCATTATAATAGTGATTGATTTCATCATCGGTTAAGGCCACAGGCAAGACGGCAAACGGTAAGCACGATTCCGCTTCGATTTCAGAAAGTCCGTTAATCACAGAAGAGAGCTGGCTTTTCGAGCCTGCTTCACCTTCCCAACAGACCCACAAGCCGTTGCTTTGCTTGACCATAGGTTCCAAAGCGGAAACCAAACCACCCGCATTTTTCTGCACAGCCACGCCGTCGAGCGTTAATTTGACGGAATAAGGTTCTCTATTTGAAACCACCACTATGCGTTCTTTGCTAGAAGCCATTAGGAGCCACATCCTTTACTGAATCGTAATATCTATAGTATACACGCTTTTTTCTGTTTGGTCTTTTCTTTTTTTCTAACTTTTTTATTTTTAGGATTGCTTATGGATGGTTTCGATTGAAAAGCTTGACAATTTAAAAATTTACGATATTATTTTTTATATTGAAATTGTGTTTTGCTTAAATTAAATCTTATTGGTGACGAGATGCTTTTAGATTTTCTTCGTTTCCTATATAGATTTACAAATTCGTTTGGCTTTGAGCCGGCTTAGCAATTGCTTTCACCTTGTTTTTTGAGTTAATTTTGCAATGTAGATGATGAAAGGTTTTATAATGCGTATTAACCCTATCTCTTCCTCTCTTATGCCGATGAATCGGACGATGCCTCTAAGATCACAAGCCCCGCTCCAGCGTTCTGGGAATTTGCCCGCAAGGACAGAAATGAAATTAGATGTGCTTCCGAGAAAAATAAACCTTCTAGAGGGTCTGTTAACCAATCCTTTCAGAAAAAGAGAGGATTATTTGAAGATTTTTTCCCAACTTAGAGCAATACGCCGAGAACTAAGAGAACTTTTAAACCCCTCAAGCAATAGACCCATTCGTACCTGATTGGATCTTGCGTAATGTAGTGCCCCCTGAAAAAAGGAAACCCCGATGAACCTTACAATACCCCAGTTTACGCCAGCAATGACAAGCCCTCGCTCGACGATGAGCATCCCGACGATTAGCAAACCCGCCTTAAAAGTGCCTCAGCTTCAGCGGTCGGGGAATGTTTTTGGGTTTGCTAGAGAAAGAACAACCGCCGAAATTATAGCAGGCTTTAACGAAGACCAAAACCGTATTGCTGGATTAGTTTCGGCGGAAATAAATTTATTAAAGGCAAAGAAAAAAGGTGGTATTCATTGGAATGCCGATAGTACAGGAGCGGCTTTGCAGAGCATTCAAACCTTACTAGATCAAGAAAATAAAGCTGCCGTTGCTTATGTTCGAGATCTCATACAGAAACAACGAGCACTCTAATTCTTTTATAATGTCGATTATACCCTCCAACAAAAGGAAACCCCCGATGAACCTAAACACCCGAATCCAAACCCCGATGATGACCCGCCCTCAAGCCAGCAAGCTTCAAGCCCAGCGGTCGGGGAATGAAGATTTCTTAGCCAAAAAAGCTGCGGAAGATCTACAGTTTCGTCAAGGCTTGGGAAAAGTAAGGCTACTTGGTTTTTTAGCAAGAATGCAAGAATACTTAACCCTGAAAAGTTTAATGCCTAACGGGGATCACCAATCGCCTTGGGATAAAATAGATGAACCTGATTTTATAACACTTTTGAGTAGGCTAGGTATTCATCCAGGGATGACAGCTCCAGAAGTTGACGCTAGAAAAAGAGGGTTAATAGCTTCTTTTAGGTCTTAAATCTCTACCGTTTCCAACAATAAGGGGGTGTCGTCTTCCGATGTGGTGAGTTCCTTCGGAAGCACCGCCGAGGACTTCACCCCAATGCTTTCCAACTTACGCAGACTTTTGACCAGCCCCTGTTGACCGTCGTGCTTGGTTTTCACATCTTGTAAGGCATCGCCCAAGTGCTTGTATTTTTCGTCCACGGCTTGTAGGCTTTTCGCCATACGCACCAAACGCTCGTGTAGTTCAATGCCGATTTTTTTCACTTCTTCCATGTTCTGCGTAAAGTTGTACTGGCTCCAACCCATGTGAATCATCCGCAATAAGGCAATCAGCGTCAGTGGTGAACTCAACACGACGCCCCTTTCCCACGCAAATTGCCACAAGTCCTTGTCTTCATCCAACGCGTGAGACAGCATCGACTCTTGAGGCAGGAACATCACCACAAAATCAGGGGTTTGCTTCGTGTTATTTTGAAGATAGTCCTTCATATTCAGGCTTTTCACAGCTTGACGAATCGAAGCGACTAACGCCTTGGCATCGGTGAAACCTGCTTCTGTCGGAGCTTCAGCGTCGTCTTGCTCAAAATCATTGAGCGGCTTGCTCGAAAAGCGGAGCGTCTTACAATCAATCACCACATAGCGTTCCTGCTCCATTTTCACGACCACATCAGGGATGCCCTTGCTTCCTTCGAGCTTCTTTTGCGTAAAATAGTGCGTGTCTTTTTGCAGGCCAGACGCTTCTAAAATCATGTTGAGCTGAATCTCGCCCCAATCGCCCGCCCCTTTATTGTGCTTTAACACCGCAAGCAACTGGTTTTTCGCCGAAGTGAGCTTGTCCACATTATTGTTGACAATCCCGATTTGCGTGGCATAGGCCGTGTTCATCACATCGAGCTTGGCCTGGTACTCGTCGAGCATTTTTTTCACAGGATCCACCAGCCCTGTAAAGCGTTGATGCCGTTCTTCATCTTCCACTTGCGCCAGTTTGTTGAGCTGTTCTCGGGTCTGCGTCAATTCATGGCTTAAAAACTGTTGCAGGTTTTCCTTCCACAATTTTTCCCATTCTTTTTTCGATTCACTAAAGCGCGCTTCCCACGAGTCCACTTGGCTTTTCAAGGACGCGTTGGCTTCTTTCTCGCTCGCCAAGGCATCTTGCTTGAGCGAAAGGTCGTCATAATACTGTTGAGCCTGTTCTTTTGACGTCGCGAGTTCATTTTGCAGATGCTGGCGTTGTTCTTCAAGGCGCACCACGTGCAAGTCTTTTTCGTTGGCTTGAGTTTGAATCGTGGTGATACGTCGATTCGCTTGAGCCTGAAAAATAAGATAGCTCACCAACGCCCCAAATGCCACACCGCTTAGTAGAAAAATCCAGTTCATTGAGATGCCTCCTTTTGTTTAAGGCCATTTTCTCATAAAAACATATTTTTTAGAAACCCATAACTGCCTAGTCTGTGATCGATTCAAGTTCTCCAAGCATCTGCTTTAATATGAAAAGTATTCTGTTCCCATCTAGAACAGATGAGAATAAGAACTGATCGGCCCTTGAATCTCTTGGGACAATTCTTTGAGTTTCAGGAAATATTTTAAATAACAAGTTTCCTGTCGTGTTTCCCTGACTTACCTCTATTTTTGAATTTTGTGGCACAGCTCTCATTGCTCGCAAAACTTCATCAAATTTGCTGCGTAAACGGGGATGCTTTTTTTTTGCACCTTGGACTAATTGACGAACACTATTGTCTACAACAGCGCCTTGGCGTTGTTGTGGGGCGTAATACGCCGAGCGACTGTTCGCTATATTGGTAGTGGTATTTGAGGTTAATTGTATCTTCATCAGTCAAGTTTCCTTAGTGTTAAAAGAGTCAGTCTTAAACGTCAATATCTAAATAAATCTGACACTAACATAAAGCACCATCAATCTAAACCCGTGCCAGTCACAGAAAAAATTAAACCTTTCGTTACAATTTTCCCTTTCCGGCAGAAGGTAGACCGCAAAAATCCTTTTTACCCCTTACTGCTATAGGCATGAAAGCCCGCTTCATGCAGGGTGAAACCCAAGCCTGTGTAGACCTTCAACGCTTTGACCTGCACAGGATTCGTGGTGGCATTGACCGATGTTGCCCCCAACTGCTTGGCATGCACGGCTTGAATCAAGCCTTGCATGAAGTTGAGCATCAGCATTTTCGCCAAGCCCTTGCCTTGATGTTCAGGATGCACAAAAAACAAGGGAATGTTCACCGTGTCCACCTCACCCTGCAACAAGAAAATGGCTCCCACAGGTACAGGCTTTCGGCGTTCGTCCAGCACGACATAGGTCAATTTAGGGTGAAACTGCCCGAATTGATTCGTTTCAATGAGCGTCAATACCTCTTTCGCCCCTGCTTCACTGCGAAAGCGCGCGTCCCATAAGGCATCCGGCTCATCTTTAAAGGCGGCGGCAAGAGCAACGGCTAAACCTGCTTGATATTTGTCTTTCCACGGATGAATCGCATAGGGGAAGACAGGCGTTTTGTAGAGGTTGAGAATCGGCAAGGCGTCACCAGCGATAATGTCTCGTCGTAAAATGTGCTGTTCCGCCAGCCCAATCGGGGAACATCCGTCGACGACAAGCCCTTCTAAGGCTTTTGCCCATTGCGTTTGAATGCCGTAAATGCCAAAGCTAAAGTCCTGCCAGTGATCCAGAGTCTTCCATGCGTGAAAGGCTTCTTGAAAGGCATCTTTCACCCAGTCTTCACTAGGGAAGAAGTCGTCTTTCAAGTAAAACACGGAAAGTTCCAACGCCCCATGAGGCGGAAAGGCATAGAACCAAAACCCGACAAGCTTATGGTCGTCGTCCTTCAATAGCAAGACGCCCAAATCGTTTTGGGGGAGCCGTTGCCACAACCTTTCTAAGTCAAGGGGCGAATGGCTCCAGTTGTAGAGGGTGGTGGCGTCACGAGAAAAAGCCTCGTAGAGCGGGGCAAAGTCGTGGCGATGGGCTTCATCTAAAAAAGCGACAGTGGGCATGTGTAATCCTTTTTGTGATATTTTCTAAGGGTAATAATTGGTATTTGAAAACTTGCCGACAACGCACTAAATGCGAGGCTTCCGAGACATTTTGCGTACGGCAGGAGCGAAGGGAAAGCGAGAGGGGTGGGATTCTTAAGGGAGGGGGCGACCAAGACCCTCCCTCCCTTAAGCCGCCTTTAGAGGTGTTGGAGACCTTTGGCGGAGCAAAGGTCTCTGACGACGACCAGCTATAAACGGAGCAAACCAACCCAAGTTCGGACTATCTCCCTTTAGTCTATCCTATTTTCAAAATAAAGTCCCTTTTTATTTAAGACTATGCTAAACTAAATAAAATAAAGATTAGTTTTAAGGAAAAATAAAATGTCTGTCGTGGATAATCAAAATCTCAATTTACTTTTGCAACAAAGTAAAGAAGAACTCACACAAATTAAAGATCGCATCCAGTTATTAGAAGGCTATGTGGGCGAGTTGGAAGATCTTCATGAAAAAGTCTTACAGTTAGAAGCGTTTCAAGCGGGTATTGAAACCTTGTTGCATCTTATGACAAAGCCTGTCGAATTGCGACAATCAAGAAAACCCAATGCAAAGCCACTCGCCAAGCCCTCTTCGAAAAAATCGTTTTCTTCTCATCAAAATGTGCTTTCAGCAGACTCCAACGGCGTATTTTTGCCTGAACTCGCCTTTCAACAGGCAGATGAAATCTTACGTCATCGGCAGTCGATGAACTACGAGATTTTCCGAGCCGTCGTCCTCAACGGAGGAAAAGCAACCACCGCAGAAGTGCGTCACTACTTGATTGAGCAGAACATTCGCACGCCACAAGGCAAAAGCTTTGAAAATGCGACGCTTTCAGAAGTGTACCCACGCATTGCCTACTTGGTTAAGCGTGGCGTGCTTCGCCCCATAGGACCGGGCTACTTTCTGTCTTGTTTTGGCTGGGACCACCCTGCTTCGCCTTAAGGTCTTCTTCCACTTGCTTGGCTTGCTTATGGCGATAGTCATGAACCCTATGGTGAAAGGCCTCTGGCGTTTCAAGCTGTTGACTTTCATCTGGCGGACGCGTCACAAAATCTAGCGTGTAGTGGGCATCATTCGCTTTTTCCGCACTCAAGATACCATACGGATTTTCGGGCGTGGCAGGAGCCATCGACTTCCAAGCTTGTTCAGCATCCGTTTGAATTTCCGTAATGTGGTGAATACGGGGAATCAATTGACTTTCATGCCACCACTGAATGCTATTATTATGCTTGCCTTGTGGTGTGGCAGGAAGAGCGGTGTCTTGTACCAAGAAATCCGTATTGTTTAACTGCGGAATTTTCAGCGGACTAGGGCGTGATGCCAAGATTCTGATCACGTGACCCTTCTCAAAGGAACCGTCCCCCTTGGGTTCGATGACATTGGCTAAAACTTGTCCAAGGGGGCTTGCTAGTCCCACGAGTAAATCTTGTTTAATGGCTGTAAAGGGTTTGGTATAGCCGAGTAAAGCATGTGCGTTTTCGGTGCTAGGTTTAGAAGAGCTGTCTCCCTTGTTTTGACTCATCTCCCCAACTTGTTGATAGGTCACATTTTCAAGCGAAAGATCGTCTTCTAAAATTCGTTCCATCATTAACTGCTCTTCTTGGCTCAAGCCTGAAGTCGTGGCATCTAAGCTGGCTTCAATCGCATCGACTTCTTCGGGATGACTGGTCTGAATGGTACTTAAATACGTTTTAACAGCATCTTTCGCCAAATCAGGACGCCGTGGACTTTGGTTGATAAGTTTATTCAACGCTTCTTTGTCTTGAGGGCTTAGGCTTTTTGAATTATTGACTTGCGACGACGTTAAGGCTAGGGCATCTCGGGTGTCACGACCTGCGTCATAACTTTTGGATGTAAAATTGTACAGTAAAGCTTCTTCTAACAACAATTCTGCTCCTGACGCCGTGTTGGGGTCCTTCAGTTCTTGAGCGTTCATGGCACGTATCACGCCTAAATGAGGCACAGGCAGAGAGACCTGAAAGCGAGTCGGAACCTTTCCATTAAGGTCGTTTTTCTCGTCTAAAATGTGATAGTCCAAATTTAGGTCCTTGAGGACTTGTTCAGCAAGAATGGGGGCATCGGGGAAGAGTTTATCAGCATTCACGATTTCATGAAAGTCTTGGGTGGGGTTCGACGCTTCATAAATCATACGAGCGACTTCTTTGGGGTGGGTGTCCACCAAGCGTCCGATTTCACCGAGTACGCTGCAACTGTTGAGCTGCGTACGTTGAAGTTCTTGCGCTGATTGAGGGACAGGCAGAGTTTGTTGTTGATAGAGTGGGTCATTTGGGTTGAGATAGCCCGTCATCATTAAAGGCAGGTGGTTGACATTCAGTGGACTTATCTTTTGCGTTAAGCGAGACGAATCGGCGAGTAAGTTTACGGTTTCTTCTACGGTTTGCCTAGAATCTAAACCCGGTAAGCAGGGTTCCTGTAGGCGTTTGTTTAGGTAATAAAGCGTCGTATGTCGATCGTCGCCCTTGCTGTCACTCAAGACACCATTGTTCCAAAGCTGGAGTATGGTTTTCTTTTCTTGTGGATTTTCGCTAAAAGCATTTTGTAATTGACTATACCACCGCAGTTGATCTTCAGTGGAATCTTCAGACGTCGGTGCTTGTTTTTTTTCAAGAGGAAGATTAGGCATTGTCGAAAACAAGGCAGGTAGAGAAAAAGGTATAGACATAGAGAGCATCACTTCTAATGTAGGGTGTTTACCGCGTTCGCCAAACACGAAAGAGAGGGATTATACATTCATTGTATACTAAAAAATAAATAATATCAAATGTATATTTAAATAACTGGAATCGTGAGCGTTTTTAATACGATTGTAGTGGGTAGCTGGTAACCCATTTCCCCAAACACGATAGACACCAGTGTATCGTAAGGGTTATCACTCACGGTTTCGACCCGTGACTGATTCCACTGTACACGATAGCCTGCTTGAAAATCAAAGCAAGGGTCATCACACGTAAAGTCAATGTGATTGGCATATTCCTGCGGCATGAAGCTAGTAATTAGAATATCAGGAGGGTTATAGCTTAGAGGCATTGCAGAACTTGACAATATGACATTGGGTAAAGCAGTAGCTTTTTGTATGGCTTCTCTAACAAATACTCTACGTGAAGGAAATCCAGGCATAGGAATAAAGCTATAGCGAATGACGGTTCGTTGATTTTCAAAGGCAATCCAATTGTTATCGACTTGATCCCATGCAATACGAAAAGCATTATTGGCATCAGCTCTAAAATAGATTGAAAAAGTGTTTAAGGTTGTCGCTTGATGAATCCGCATACGGGTATTCTGGGTTTGTTCAATCGCTGAACGCAGTAACTGAAGTACAGCTACCGAAATAATAGCAAGTAAGCCTAAAGAAACGAACATCTCAATGAGGGAAAAGGCTCTATTCGCTTTTCTGAATCGACAGGTGAAAAAGCGTAACATTCGACAAACACCTTAAAACTTAGTATTTAGTTGTAGGTATCGACCCTCTTTAGAAAAACTTGAAAGCCCCTGTATATATTGGAGGATTCTGTAATGGGTATTAATAAATAACACCACTAGAAACATAAGCATTTGCTCCTGTACAACTTGGCAAGTTGTTAGGTAACCCATGCCACTTTGCCCAACCTAGCCACGCAAAACCCAAGGCTTCTTTACCCTTATTGGGAATACCAAAGTCTTCAGGATACTTAATCTCTGGTGAACCAACCAATCCTTCACTTTGCCAGTAGCTGAGAAATAAATCGATTAAATAACGGTTATAGATGCCTCCACCACTAAAAATAAGGGTGTCTACTTTCCCAATCTTGGGGATGATGAAGTCCTTGTACGCCCTTACCATACTTAATGCGGTGGCGTGTGTAACACTTGCCACAAGGGCTTCTTTACTGGCATCTTTACAGTGTTTAGCGACTAAAGAAAATAAATAGTCATCACTAAAGTCGTCTCGACCTGTCGATTTGGGGATGGGTTGTTGGTGAAAAGGATGTTCTAAAATCGCTGTGACAAAAGGCTCTATAGGCAAGGCACTTTGGGCGATTCTACCGTTTTGGTCGTAAGGCTGCCCGAAGTATTCAAGTACTGTTCGGTCGATCCATAAATTAGCCAGTCCTGTGTCAAAGGCAAAGGGCTCTACTCCCAACGACTGGGCAGGTAAAACGCTGACATTGCTAATACCGCCTAAGTTGTGAGCCACCACTGTTTTGTCGACTTCACTAAAGCGTAAGACATCGTAAAACGGCAGTAATGGCGCACCCTGGCCACCTACTCCTATATCGCCACGTCTAAAATCTGCGATGACACGCATACCCAGTGTTTCAGCCAGTCGAGAGGCATCCCCTAGTTGGAGCGTTCCCATTTCACCCCCTTCATCTCGTTGATGAAAAACGGTTTGTCCGTGATTGCATATCGCTACGACGCTGGCTTTGTCGATTTGCCAATGCTTTAGAGCACTTTTGACGGCTTCCGCATATAAAAGCGTCAATTTTTTTTCTAGGTAAACTAAATTAGCTAAAGATACTAATTGATTAGTTTGTAAACTTAAAATAATATTCTTTAGTTCTTTAGGATATGGATGTTCGTAATGTTGAAGATTAGTTTCAGCTAAACAAAATAAAGGATTATTTTGTTTATTTTCTTTAGTCCTAAATAGACTTAAATCTGCGACAACAAGATCTATTGCATCGAGTGAAGTGCCACTCATCACGCCGATAAATCGACCGGCGAACGGAGACTCTAAATCCATCGAAATACCCTTATTACAAGGAATGTAGGTGTTCTTTGGTGTGCTTAGGGACGCTAACAGGCAGGCGTTCCAGTGTTCGTAAAAGGTGGATGATCCCATGTTCGTTTGCCCTCATCAACGGATCGACTAAAATGGTTTTACAGCCCGCTCGTTGCCCAGACCACAAATCGGTCAGGGGTCTATCTCCAATCACAGCAACGGCTTCAGGGGGTAGTTTAAGCCACGCAATGGCTTGCTTAATCATGCGAGTACTGGGCTTTTTGGCAGGCCCTAAAACAGGGACATTAAGCAGATGCTCTGCCTGCTTGAGGTAAGCCAGATTTTTATTATTGCTTACGACAATATAGGGAAATCCTGCTTGGCAAAGCCCTTCAAGCCATTGGGCGACATACCCTTGCAATTGCTGGGTGTGAGGCGGCAGTAGTGTGTTGTCCAAATCAAAAATAAGCCCCTTCACACCTATTATTTCAAGGTGTTCAGCCTTCAATTGAGTTAAGTCACTAAAGATATAATCGGGTTTTAAAAACATGTTCATTTCCTTTGATTTATCCCCGCTTGCGAAGGGGGCAGGGAGAAGATAAAAACGATCTATTCAAAGCTATACGCTTTCCATAATTGTTCCCCAAAGCGTTGCCAATTACGAGTTTCTGCCATACGCCGAGCCATCAATCCAGCACGCTTGGCACGCTTTGTTTCGGCTTGTGCGAGTTTGTGCAGTACTGTTGGTAATCTCGTGGGGCGTTCTGGGTTGAAAAAGAATCCCCCCTCTTTTGCTAAGACTTCAAACGAAAGTCGTTTTGGGGCGACAATGGGAAGGGAATACGCCATGGCTTCTAAAATGGTGGGGTAAAACGCCTTCCCTGTGGGACTAACGCAAAACGCTAAGGCCTTGGGGTAAAACATCGCCTTATTATAGGCGGTTGAAGGCATCAATAAAACACGTTCCGCCACAAACGAATAGAGTGGATGTTTCTTCACCAACGCTTCAACGGCCGAATAGGTGCCTGTCGTGTAAAAAATCATTAAGCGACGTTTGCCTTGTTGAGCCACAGCTGACCCGTTCTGCTTGATGAGGTGGTACGCCAAGCGTTCAATTCCTTCACCTTCGCCGTCGGCTTCGTCTGGTTCGTAGTTGTAGGCGTCTAACAATGCAATAAACGCTAAACTTAATGTGCTTTCAAAATCTTCATGTTCTTCGTCCCTTAACGAAACAACTAAATATTCAGAAGGCTTAATAGAATAATCTTTATTTTCTTTAGCTTTTAGATTGTCTGATTCTATAGCCTCAATAAGACCCTCTTCTTGATAATCAATGCTTTCATCTATCTGTTCGTCACTATCTTTAAAGTGTAGTACCACTTCTATATCAGGATCGTCCACCAGCTCAAGGAGCTCCTTAATATCGTCAGGGGACAAGTCTAAACTATTGTTCATGGACTCAAACGCCGATTCTATAGAAGATTCGATGAGCTCTAATGTGTCTTCTTCATTGTCAGGGCTAAGTTCATCCACCCACTGATGCTGAACACACCACGTTTGAAAGGCTTTTTCAAGACGCTCAGGTACATCTGAACCTTGAGAGAGGCTAGGGGGCATTTCCATAAGCCAACACGGCGGAGCCACGGTTACTTGATCGTCATCAATATGCAGAAGGCTTTCCTTTAGGGTGTCGGCCGTTTCATCGTCCCATGTCACTAAGCGATGCCCTTCATTGACAAAGCTTAGCTGTCGTTTAAGAAGCGTCTGTTTTTTGAAAAAATCTTTAATAGAGCTCCCGCTTTCCGCGATGTGAAGCAAGGACAAATCCGCCACAGTGACAATATCGACGGTGTCGGCGTGTTCGGCTGAAATAGGGAGGCCTAAACTATGCACCAAGGTACGGTGATGCTCATTTTCCACAAAGCGATTGAGTTCAAACATCGTGGAACGATGTTCTAAATAACGCGCCAAGGGGTAGAGCTTGTCTTGCAAATAGAAGGGAAGCTTGTCGACTTGACGGTGCGACGACGCTTCAAGGGCGTGAAAGGCTTGCCAAATGCCTTTGGCCACGGGGGAATGCCTTAAAAGCTCTTCCAGTCGCGGGTCTTCTTGCCTCCACTGGCGAATGAGCTTGGGGTGAAGTTGAAACAGGGTCATAAAGCCTTGCACCGTACGACTATTCCAGTAGACCTTGCCCATATTTTCCGGATGCTGGCTATAACGCTCGTGAATCCAGTTCAGGGAAATGAGCATGAGACGCCAATCTTCACGGCTATGGGTGCCTGTTTGCAGGGCAAACGGCAGGGCGGTGGCATCAAGCACAATGTGGGGCGCGGAAGAAGTGTACATAGGTTTATTATAGTTCAAGTGTTTACATTGTGATACATTTTAATGGTGATAAAATCTAGTAAAGTACCGAACTCTATGATGAATGCGCCTTCATCCAAGCTTTTCTCAAGCTCATGTGATGAACCTCAAACGTTGCCACATCAAGAGTCTCGGCCCCACGAATGTAAGGCTTGAAGATCGTTAAAAATTCGTTACGTAAGCTATAACGTATTTTGGCTTGCTCGTCTGCATTAAACGTCAAACTCGACTGTTTCAGCATCGACGCCACTAATCGATCGATATCCGACTCAAACGTCTGGATCGACATAAACGGCAAGGCCTTACGTTGTTGTGAATTTAAAGCGTTCATTGCCGTTTCATCAAGATTTTTGACACCTTTCCCAAAGGTATCCAACTTTTTCAAGTCATAAGCCACCGACCAATTATTGACGCCGTCGCCTGAAAGTCCGTTCATCAGCCCAACTGCCGAAAACGTCAAAGGACTATCAAGCTGGCTGAATATCTCCGTAAGTCTATGGTTGTTTTGAATTTCGTTCAAGCCTGTTCCGAGTTTTGAGGCAGTCTGAATGACGCTTCTATTTCTAGGCGGATTTTGCCCTTTGAGGTAGTAAGCCTTGTTCAAATGAGCGGTCAAAAGGGTATCCACAATACGTTTACGAGAGTCTGGTGAAAACCTCAAATAGGCACCAAAATCAAGCAAAGCGATTTTTTTGCTCCCTTCTTGGTAGCGGAATTGACCGCCGTGAATATCCGTATGAGAGATGTGGGACTCTGAAAAGTCAAGCCCACGTTGAATCATAGCGTAAAAGGCTTGGGCTTTAATCCGATTAAAGTCTTGGCTGTGTTGTGATTTCGTTTTGTCGATACTTCGTGCTTCTAGATCAGTCATACTCAGGGAATCTTTAATGAATTCCATTTCAATAATACCATTATTCACATCGCATCCAAACACATCAGGCACAATCAAACCATGATGCCCATGATAATGCGTTCTAAACGCTTTACAGGCATCGAATTCGCGCTGAATCAGGGATTCCTTCTTGAGTCCGCTTAAGAATTGTAGACAAAATTGATACGACAAGGTGCTGAACTCTTTTGTTTCTACTAAACGCTTGAGACGTTCAGGTTCTTTCAAAGGTATATTTTCAAAAGCAAGCTGGACAAGTTCTGGACCTGCGGTCACCAAAACGCCGTAAATGGCACGTCCTGTAGCGAGCAAATTGTCGTCTTCAATCGGACGAATGACCTTAAACGCACTATTGGGAAGGTCTTGATGCGTCACGATATGCCCCACCGAAGCCACATTGATGATTTTAAACTTACTCAAACGCATATCCAAATTCGGATAGGTCTTCTTGAAATAAGGGGTCATTTGTTTAACAATAACGTTCAAGGGCAAAGGCGGGGCATTGTCTTGCAGGTCATTCATGGCGGTATAAAATGGTTTCAATATTTTTGAAAGAAACTTGCTTGCTATGCCTTCCATAATTAAAAGCCCACGAGAGCGTTTATCTTTTTTATTCCAAGCAAAAGCCTTTTTAAAGGCTTCTGTAGATTTTTTTTCGAGATTTTCGATATCTTTTTCTACTTGTTTCATATCACGTAAACCTTTGGTTTTTTCCGCCAACTGTTGCGTGATTTTCTTGGCAGGCGTCCCCGCAATACTTAAGAGTTTTTTAAGCCACATACCGTCTTTTGAAAAGAGGTCTTTCATCCAAAAGGTCGGCGAAAGGGCATAGCCAATGACTTGTAAGCGGTTGCGAAGAGGGAATCCGTTAAACAAGGTTCCCAAAAAAGGCAACCATTCAGACAAAGCCCCAAATAATTCCTTTACATTAACTCGTTTTTCTATTAATTTTTTTCCTTTTATGGTAACTTCAACGTCTTCTAAGATCTTACGATTGAAATTAAGTTTCAAGGTACGTAAAGATTTAAACGAATCGGGCAGGTCTCGATACTGAATCTGTAAGGCTTTGCCCTGTTCTTGCATTTTCATATGCTTTGCGATGGTTTTAAGATCGTTTTGAATCCACTTTTGAAGGCGACCACTGGAATGTGACACATTCGCTACCGTATACGCCCCCACGCCTAAGGCTGCTATGCCCAAGCCCACGCCTGTGGCTATTGCATAGGGCATGGCTTTATTATGGTGAAACATACCTGTTGGCACATACACACTTGGCGTATTCACCTTCTTTGAGGCTGTAGGATTTTCGTTGGCTGGTTGATGGGATATCGTAGAATAAATCACAAAAAAATCCTTATTTCTTGTTGGCATAAAGCCAAGTGAAGCTTTTTTTGTGCTAGAGTGATGAATATACTTCTTCACAATCCTGTGGAATGAAAGAAGAATGGATTTCAGTTTCCTGTCAACGCTGGTGATGTCAGAGACCTTTGCTCGCACAAAGGTTCTCCGACACCTCTAAATGCGTTTAAGGGGGGACGGGGAAGGACGTATTGCGTTTCTCCTCCCCTTCGTCCCCCCTTAAAAATCCCCCCTGAAACCCCACCTCGTCGCATCATTCCCTTGCACGACGTCCGCAAAATGTCTCGGAAGCCTCGCATTTAGTGCTTGGACGTCTGCTTTTAACCCTTCTATAGAATCCTGAAGAATGTTGAGATAAAGGAGTCCAACACATGCCCATTATCCTGATTGACAACTACGATTCGTTTACCTTTAACCTCTTTCAAATGGTGCAAGCCGTCAGCCCTGAGCCTGTTTTGGTCTTTCGCAACGACGAAAAAACCCTCGAAGAACTGCTTGCCCTGAGGCCCGAAAAAATCATTTTATCCCCTGGCCCAGGGCATCCTGATCTCGCCAGCGATTTTGGTGTCTGCCGAGACCTCATCGCCACGCAACCCACACACGGCATCCCGATTTTGGGCGTATGCTTGGGTCATCAAGGGCTTTCTAGCGTCTATGGAGCCAACGTCGTGCAAGCCCCAGCCATTGTGCATGGCAAAACATCCGAAATGGATGTTTTAGAAGAAGATTGCCCGCTTTTCGTAGGACTCTCTCGCCCTTTTCAAGCCATGCGATACCACTCCTTGGTCGTAGAAGAAACCAGCCTGCCTAGCGTTTTGAAGGTAACCTGTAAAGACAAAACCCACGGTTTAATTATGGGCGTGCGACATGAAACTCTGCCCCTGTACGGCGTGCAATTTCATCCTGAAAGCATTGGCACACCAGAAGGTCAAACCCTGCTTAAAAACTTTGTGGAACGTGTCTGATGAACGATCTGAACTTGCCTGAATCCTTACACTGGTTGCAGGAACCCGATGCCCTCAATCGCTTTTTAGACGCCCAAGAAAACGACACCGTAATGCTTGAGCGCCTCACCAGCCTTCACCCTGACGGTCTCAACACCGAGGCCTTGGGTCTTTTGCGTACGGCGATTTGGCAGCGTCAAGTCAAGGACTTTCAAACCTTTCCCCAGAAGCCTGAAATCTTGTTCGATACCTGCGGTACAGGCGGTAGTGGCATTTCGAGTTTTAATACGTCCACCACGGTTGCCTTTGTGCTGGCAAGCTTGGGTGTACCAGTCCTTAAATTTGGTAACCGAGCCGCCACATCCGCTTCGGGGAGCTTTGATTTTTTAGAAGCCTTGTGCGTTCCCACCCCTTTGAAAAACGAGGCTGTGTTGCCTTTATTTGAAGAAACAGGCTTGTCGTTTTTAATGGCACCGCAAGTTTACCCGAGCTTAGCCAAACTCGCCCCCTTTCGCAAGCAAGTCAAGCACCCCACCGCCTTTAATTTCTTGGGGCCTTTATTGAACCCCACTCGGCCTACTCACCGTGTCTTAGGATGCTCACACGCTTCGTTGATGCTTCCGCTTGGCGAATTGCTGGAAATGCCTGATTTAGTCAATGTGTACAGCCTAGTCCTACGAGCGTCGAACGGGCTGGATGAAGCGCATCCGCAGGTGATGACGAAAGGTTTGTACATCGGCAAGCGTCGCCCCTTGATGCTGGAGTTGCCACCAATTTTGGGGGCGTCTGATGTGGTGGATGATACCAGCACAACGGCGTTAGATCTTTCACCGACAGCGAATGTGCATCGCTTTTTTGAGATGATTGAGGGTCGGGATGTGTCGAGCTTGGCATACTGGCAAGTGGTATTGAATGCGGGCTTGGCATGGCAGTTGGTGGATCCACATGAGTCGCTGGCTTCTTCCACGGCGGTGGTGAAGGACGCCTTAGCATCAGGCACGGTGCATCGCTTTTTTAAAGATTTTTCGAAGGCGTTGCATCGGTGGGGAGCTTGACTTCTTATTCACACAAGACGACTTTTAAACAAAATAGAGAACTTGTATTAGTTCAATTGGTATAAGTTTCACATGTTTCTTCTTTATGCACATGAGAACATAATACATATTATCAGACATTATGAAAGGTGTGTAAAAATTAGACTGCTTAATCAAAAACACCCCCTGTATAAGGAGGTGTTTTGGTGGGCAAGAGAGGACTCGAACCTCCACACATTTCTATACTAGTTCCTAAGACTAGCGCGTCTACCATTCCGCCACTTGCCCACGTCTCTATTATTATGACGCAAATACAAATTTACGCAAGACTTCCCCCGCTATTTCTAATTTCTATTTTTATGGTGATTGATCCATGAGAAAAAGCGATACTTCTTTCCCATCTCATGAGGCTTCCCATGTTGATTCACCAAGTTTTCAAACGCAACGTTGGTAAGGGTTTCTTCTTGAAGTAGGGCTGCAGTAGCTTTATCCAGTAAGGGTCTTTGACAATTAAGAACTGCTTCGGCCCGAAGTCTACCTTCTTCAACGATTTGATCGACGGCTTTTGCAAGACTTCGTTTCGTCTGTTCACTAATAGGCATCCTAGAATTACTGAAGTTACGGGGAGCATAGCCATTCCAACCGTATTCCAATACCATAGCTTCCGCTATATTTCGTATTGCTTCTAAATCACCTGAAGCACCCGTCCCAATTTTTTGAGGGCCGTAGATTATTTCTTCCGCAATACGCCCGCCAAATGCCATTGCGATGTCGTTTAGATAGTCTTCTTTTGTTTTAATATGTAAATTATCATTTCCTTCCTTGGGTTGGCTCCATGTTAAACCTAGAGCGTTTGCACGTGGAACGAGGGTCACTTTTTTAATTTCATGATCCCTCATTAAATAACGCCCTACAATCGCATGACCTATTTCATGAACAGCAATTTGTTTTTTTACTTTATCTGTTAGTTTTAAATCTTTTGTATGGCCTTGTATCACACGTTCAACCGCTTCTTCAAGCATGGCGGGGGTAATATTCTTGTGATTGTCTCGAGCGGTTAAAATGGCGGCTTCATTCAGAATGTTTTCAATATCCGCTCCAGAAAATCCAAAACTATTTTTGGCCAATGTATTTAAATGCTCAATGGCTTCTGGACTTAACTTATATTTCTTACCATAGTAGTCAAATAAGTCTTGACGCCCATTTAAATCAGGCAAAGCCACTTGGACATGACGACTCAAGCGTCCAGGCCGCAACATCGCTGGATCCAGATTTTCTAAAGGTGCATTGGTTGCACCCATCACAATAATGGGGTATTTCGATTGAACCATGCCATCCATTTCATTCAACAGCGCCGTTATAGTTCGAAGATGTTCAGCATCTCCTCCATTCGAACCGAGTTTGGCTCGATTTTGAATTAAACTATCGATTTCATCAATAAAAATAATTACAGGCTTATTCAATTTTTTTGAATTTTTACGGGCTTCACTAAACAGCTCACGTACTCGCTGGGCACCGACACCGACAAACATTTCGATGAAATCGGAACCACTGGCACTTAAAAATGGAACCCCTGCTTCACCCGCCACCGCTTTGGCCAATAGCGTTTTCCCCGTACCAGGGGGGCCTTGTAATAAAACCCCTGAAGGCATTTTCGCACCCAATGCTCTGTATTTTTCTGGATTTTTGATAAAATCCAGAATATCCATTAAGTCTTTCTTGGATTCATCCGCCCCAATCACATCGCTAAACTTCACGCCTGTTTCTTTAATGAGTTGAAAATTTTCAGATAAGGATATGTTAGTCGATTTACTCAATTTTCTTTTAACCCAAGGTAACCACATCGATGCCGTCACAGCACCCATAAACACCCCTAAAAACGCCCATGAAGTCCAATCGACTTTCGCCGTTTTCTTGGGCGGCATGATTTGCACCTGAATCGGCTGAGCAATCGACGCATTCAAGGTGGGTTGTGGCATCGGCGTATTATGAAATCCTTGCTTCAATTGAGCCAGCGCATCACTTAAGGGAGGCGGCGTGGGCGTTGTAGAAGCATCCTGCGTTGGAGGGGTGTTACCTTGACGCAACGGTTGTTTTTGTTGAATACTCTGATACAAAGCCGTCGGTACTTGGAGTGAATTCATCTTCAAAAAAATCCTGTATTGGGGAATATAGTTCCATAAAACACCCTAAACTTTATTTTGTGCTATATAACCGTCCTGTCCCCTCTCCTACAATTAGGATGGTGGACAGAACCTAGAGAGTTTCATAAAACACATGAAATCTAAACAGCTTACGCCCTGCTTCGCATATTTCGGTTATAATAAACATTAACATTTAAACGATTGTGAAGGAAACATCCATGACCACTCAAGCCACGCCTCAAAAAACGATACACCCTGAATTTCTCGCCCAAGCCAAGTTCTTGGTGCAAGGGGCGGAACTCCTGCCCGCCAGCGTGGAACAGCTGGCCTTGCGTTTGCAAACGGCCATTGAAACAGGTGTTCCACTCCGCATCAAGCTGGGGCTGGATCCCACACGCCCTGACTTGCATTTAGGGCATGCCGTCGTACTCAAAAAACTGCGGATGTTCCAAGATCTCGGACATCAAGCCGTGATGATTATCGGCGATGCCACCGCCATGGTGGGCGATCCGTCGGGGCGAAACAAGACGCGTCCACCCTTAACGGAAGAAGAAGTCCAAATTAACGCCAAAACCTACTTGGAACAAGCAGGCAAGGTCATTAAGCTCGACACGGTTGAAATCGTGCGAAACAGCACCTTTTTCAATGCCATGGGCTTAAACAAGCTCTTACAATTGATGGCTCAAGTGACGGTGGCTCAGATTTTAACCCGTGAAGACTTCAACAAGCGTTACACGGAAAATACACCGATCGCTTTGCACGAGTTTTTGTATCCGCTCATGCAAGCCTATGATTCCGTCATGGTCAAAGCCGATTTAGAACTCGGCGGGACGGATCAACGCTTCAACAACCTGCTCGGGCGTGAAATGCAAGTCGCTTACGCCAAGCTTCATGGTGAAGATGTCAGCAAGTTGAATCCGCAAATGGTCTTGCTCATGCCTCTTTTAGAAGGCACCGACGGAAAAGTGAAGATGTCCAAATCTTACCCTGAACATTGCATCAATTTCACCGACACCGCCGAAGACATGTTCGGCAAGCTCATGTCCATTCCCGATGACATGATTCTTCGTTATGAAACGCTCTTAAGCATTTTACCGCCTGAGCAACTCAAGCAACATGCGATGCTCCTAGAAGACCCTGCCAAGCACGGCATCAACCCACGAGACATTAAAGCAGGCATGGCGAAATACATCGTCGCCCAATACCACGATGCCCAAGCCGCAGAAGCGTCTGAACAAGCCTTTGTCAACCGTTTTCGCAACAAGGAAATGCCGACCGAAATGCCTGAAGCGACGCTTGAAGCAGGGCAATCCTACAACGTCGTGGATTTAATCGCTCAACATGAGCTAGCCCCTTCCAAAAGCGAAGCCAAACGGCTCGTGCAAGGCGGAGGCGTCAAGCTTAACGGCACCAACAAGCTCAGCGACATCGATGCAACACTCACGCTTCACGAAGGCGAATCCATTGTTTTACAGGTGGGCAAGCGGAAGTTCATCCGTTTCACAGCTTAGCTTCTATTTGCGGGGCTTTTGAAAAGAAGCTCCTACTACCAGAAATGGCTCCAAAAGCCGATGGTGGCAAACTCGATGAGGGCATCCATAATCGCCCATTCACCTATAAACTTCGCAAATTGTGCAGGGTAGCGAACCCACCCATTGTGGTGTTCTGTGGCGTTTTTAATGGCTGGCAATTTACCTATTTGGTGCATGGCAAGCCCAGCCCCCACAATGGCAGCAGGGTAAATTATTGCATTCACACCGATACGCGTATACCATGGGGCATGTCGTTGATTCGCTAAAGCTTGTTCATAGCGATTACGGTGTTGATCTTCAGGTGTTGCGGTAGGATGGAAGGTATCTCGCTCTAGTTGATATCCCATGGCATACCCCGTGGGTTCAGGGTAGCTGGCGATCATGGCGGAACGGGGGGTGAATGCAGGGGTGTTGAATGACGTGGGATTGAGGGCATTTGTACTCATGTAAACTCACCTTTTCGCTTCATTTTGAAATTATAACACTTAGGTATAAAACCGCAAAACGATTTTTTTGTGCGTGAAGGGGTCAAAAAAGGGGGTTGACGGCATGTTTTGTTTATACGATGATGAAATGGTTGAAGTTCGATTGAGCTTTGACGAAAGACAATTAAATGCTCCCATCGTCTAGAGGCCTAGGACACATCCCTTTCACGGATGCGGCAGGGGTTCGAATCCCCTTGGGAGTATTTTTTTATTGTCTGTAAACCCCTATAAGCACTACCATTCACGGTATCACGGTTTAATCTCAAGATATGCTTAGGGGACGTTTTGGGGACACTTGAAGGTTTTTGAAAAAGATTCGTCACATTTTCACGACCTGAATAAACACTTTCCAAAATACCCATAGCGTTATTTAAATGTTCATTTGTTTGGTGCGTGTACCGCATCACCATTGCAAGCGTTTTATGCCCCGATATTCTTTGTATGGTGGCTAAATCCACACCCGCCATAACCAGTTGAGTGATCGCCGTGTGACGCAATACATGGGGCGTAACATGCCTGTCTGCGATGCCCGCAGAATCAACGATACGCTGAAAAGTTTTATCAATCCATTTAGTATGCCCTTCTTTTGTCTTTAAAGCCCCTACGCAAGGGAAGAGCCAAGGGCTTTTATTGTCTCGATAGGCGAGATACTCTTGAAGCAATGATGCAAGCTGTGGTGTAATGGGTTGAACCCTTGCACCTGCCTTTGCTTTTGGTAAAAATACATGCCCTTTTTCTAAATGCACATTCTCTTCTCGAAGGCTTAAAATTTCTGAACGTCTCATGCAAGTATGTAAAGCCATCGCCGTAAACAAGTATATTTGAGGATGCGGATCTTCAAAGGCGACGTTTAATAAACGATTACATTCATCCACGGTTAAAAACTCGATCCGATTGTTGTCTTCTCGTTCCTGCTTTACTTTGCACGGGACTTTGTTTAACCATCCCCATTCAACGGCTTGATTAAAACAGTGTGATAGTGTCCCTAGTTCTTTATTCACCGTGGCGACTTTCGCCCCCGCATCTTTTCTTGCTTTTCTGTAGCGTTCAATATCAAACGTACTGATTTGAGTAATGGGCTTATTCCCTAAAAAAGGGTTTAAGTGTAAACGCAAGTGAGCCTCTTTTTTAACAAGGTTTTTTGCTCCAGTTTCTTTAGAACGCTTTAAATAATCTTCACTAAATTGTGCGAGTGTTCTTTCTACTTTACGACCTTTGGGAAGGTTTAAACTGCCTTTGTGGGCTTGATGGGTAAGTTCAACCATCTTTCGCTTGGCTAATTCTAAAGTCATACCTTCAGATTCTTTACCGATGGTACGCTTTATTTTTTGGTTATCAATTCTCTTTTCAACCTTAAATATGCCGTCGCCTCTTTCGTTTCGTTCAAAACGCAAGCCATCACTAACGATGTATTCCCCAATGTTTAAATGTTTAATGTTGCGGGCGTTTAAGGGTTTGTTTATTTTAATTGACATAATGTACTCCTTTTTAAAATAGATTGACAAACATCTTTATTTATTGTAAAGTATAAACTAAATGCAACAGAAACGCAAGTGAGGAGATTTTATGAGTTCTGAACAATCACTCGGTGCCTATATAAGGGAAAACCGTTTAAGAAAAGATTTTAGCTTACGCAAGTTCGCTCTAGAAGTGGGGATTTCCCCCACGATGATGAGTAAAGTCGAACACGACGAAATGGGCTTTAAAGCAGGAGAAGAAACACTAAAAAAGATTGCGGATCTCCTAGAACTGAATAGCGATTATTTATTATCTCTTGCAAAGAAAGTGGATACCGACTTGCAAAATATGATTATGAAAAAACCCCATATCATGCCCCAATTTTTAAGAACGGTGGGGAATGCATCAGATGAAACATTACGAAAAATTATGAGAGACGTTACGAGTAATGATGAGGAGAACCCCTAATTGAGTAAGACACCATTTTTAAGTAAACCAGCCATTGAGTCTAAGGCTTTAGAATTAATCGAAACACATTATCAAAAAGAGATTAAGAGTATTCAAGGGTTTATAGATATTGATTCTATTGTAGAAAAAACTTTAGGCTACGAACTTACATTTAAGGATTTATCCATAATGTTTAACGCTCCTAACATCTTAGGATACATTAACGGTGATGAACGAGTTGTTTATATTGATGGAGCCTTAGCGGAGGACTCTAAGCAAGAAGGGCGATGTCGTTATACCATTGCCCATGAAATAGGGCATGCCGTTATACATATTCCAAAACCTTCCGATGCCATTCAACTCAACTTGTTAGAAATGGATAAACCTATGTCTATTTTTTGTAGAGAGCAAGATATAAAGATAAAGATGACGGAAACTTATGATCGCATTGAATATCAAGCGAATTATTTTGCCTCCTGCTTGTTAATGCCTCGTTATCCTATTTTAGAAGCAATCAAGCCATTCTATGGATCAAAAGGAATACAACGATATGCGTTTAATATGACAGAAGCCGTTCCTGTATTAGCAAAGCAGTTTAGAGTATCCAATCAAGCAATGAAATACCGTTTGGAAGAGTTTCAACATTATGGGGAGGAGCTTATGTTTTTATAACAAGTTTAATTTTAACGTTTAGTATCCCCTTTATAATTGTGAGGTTAATGTAAATGGAAATTACCATGTTCCCCGATGGACGTATGTCCCCCGAAAGTGCCAGTATTTATTTAGGACTTACTGTAAAAACGCTTGCTACCATGCGATGCCGTGGCACAGGTCCGAGATTTCTAAAGCGTGGACGAATCTTTTACTTCAAAACAGATTTAGACGCATGGCTTGATGAAGCGGGGCGTGTCACCAGTACCGCACAAGCCCGCTTAAACAAGGGGACGAATTAAGAGAGGTTAGAAGATGTCACATTATGAAAATGCCCCTCAATATGAGGGGCTGGCTCTTGCTTTGCAATTAAAAAAAATCAAAAAGGGATACATCGGGCAATGCCCTTTGTGCGGATACAAAAATGCGTTTAGCTTGGATTGCAAAGAAAACAAGATTTTATTTTATTGCCATGCCTGCCAAGATGATCCTAGAAAGTTTTTAACTCACTTTCAATCTATCGGATTATGGAGTAAAAACAAAAGTGCATCGGTTGCGATTGCGAAACCTGCGAAAGTTGCGAAAGTAAGCGATGAAGATCTTCAAAAAAAGGAAAACGCCCGCAAGGTATGGGAGGCATCAAGTCCTATTTGTGGGACGCTTGCGGAACGTTACCTTAATTCAAGAGGCATACACCTTGGTAACATAGAGACTTTACGGTTTATACCTTCATGCAAGCATAGCCAAAGCGGTTTTTCATTCCCTGCCATGATTGCCAAAGTCACCACAAGGCATGGCGACTTCATGGGGATTCATCGCACCTATTTAGCCCACGATGGCATGGCAAAAGCCGATGTCGATTCCCCTAAAATGATGCTAGGCAACATCAAGGGTGGGAGCGTCCATTTAAGCCCCCTCACAGGCGACACACTCGCCGTATGTGAAGGGATTGAAACAGGGTTAAGCATCTTACAAATGACAGGTATTCCGACGTGGGCGGGCTTGTCAACCGCTGGCATGGTAAACCTAAGCCTTCCCCTTACACTTAAAACCCTCGTGATTTGTATCGATCACGATGAAGCGGGCATAAAGGCTTCTCATACCTTGCAAAGGCGGGCGATTGAACAAGGCATCACCGTAAAACGCTTAATGCCCCCAAATGTTGGTACTGATTTTAACGATTTTATCAAGGAGATGTTTTAATATGAACGCCGTTCAACACTTGCTAGACAATGCCCCCATTATTGAAGCGGAAGCACCACGCCCCTTAGTCTTACAACGTCCCCCCGCCCCTGTTTTCCCCGTCGATGCCTTGCCACCTATTCTAAGCGATGCCGTAAAAGCGATCGAGTCTAAAACGCAAGCCCCTATAGCGATATGCGGGCAATCCGTTTTAGCCGTGGCTTCTTTGGTGACGCAAGCTTATGTGAACGTCGAAACGCTCGGGGGAGGCATCAAACCATGTAGTCTATTTTGCATCACCATTGCCGAAAGTGGGGAGCGAAAAAGTAGTGTCGATAGTCTCGCTTTAAAGCCGATTAAAACCTATGAATCCCAATTGAGGGGTAAATACGAGATTGATTTTTCGATTTATCAAGATGAAAAAAGAGCCTATGATGCTCAATGTAGCATTATTTTGAAAGATAAACAGACTTTAAAACAAGAGAAGAAACAAGGGATTCAATCGTTAGGGGTTCCCCCGAAAGCCCCCTTGCAACCGATTGTGACTTGTGAAGAACCGACCTTTGAAGCCTTGTGTAAGTTGTTTCTTTTGGCACAACCTGCCATAGGCTTGTTTAGCGATGAAGGGGGCATGTTCTTGGGCGGGCATTCCATGAAAGACGACAACCAAACAGGCACGATCACAGGTTTAAGCAAGTGCTGGGATGGCGACACTTTCAAGCGTATCCGTGCGGTGGAGGGAAATCACACCATTGCAGGCAAACGCCTTGCTTTGCACCTAATGATGCAACCCATCGTAGCGGAAGGCTTGCTTCAAAATAAGCTCAATCAACAACAAGGCTTGTTGGCTCGAATGCTGGTGATTTACCCCGATTCAACGATGGGGCATCGAAGATTTAAACAAGCCTCGGCGGAATCCACCAGCTTGCTGAATGCGTATAGCCAGCACTTGCTCGCTATTTTGAACATGCCTCCCCCCACGGATATGAATCATGCGAATGAACTTAAGCCTCGTGTTTTAAAACTCACGCCCGAAGCAGAAGGCTTGTTGGTTGCTTTGCATGATGAAATTGAAGCACAGTTGGGTGAACATGGCGATTTACGCCATATTTCAGGCTTTGCGAATAAGATCCCCGAACACGCCACACGGATTGCGGGCGTTTTAACCTTCATTCAGAATACGCAAGCCACCGAATTGAAAGAGAATGCGGTAAAAGCGGGGATCATGTTGGCACGGTATTATTTAGCGGAAGCCTTACGACTGAACGAATCACACCCCGATGATGAGGGCATACGGCTTGCGAAAAAGTTAAAGGCATGGCTAGATGACAAGTGGGATGAACCCGCAGTGTCGAAGGCGTGCATTCAAAACAAGGTGCCGAATGAACTCCGAAATAAAGCCAAGTTGAACACCGCCTTTGATGTGCTGGTCGATTATGGCTGGCTAGCACCGCTCGATGAACCCATGGCGATCAAGGGGCATACACGGCAAGAAGCGTTTAAGGTGAGGGGCTAGCTGTTTCGAGCTGAACGTCTCGGTTCTTTTCGAAAAGGATGCGTGCCGATTTTATTTTTAACTGCTCATCAGTGGCGACCTTTTCTTCTCGTCGACCTTTACTTTCTCGAATGAGAAAGATTCTTGCATCACCCTGTGATTTCTTTACAATCGCCCAATCAGGATTATACGTCCCACGGGGTATGGTTACTTTAAAACGCCGTGGCAGTTTCACGTAAATGATCGTGTTAGAATCAGAATCCAAGGCTTCTTGTTCTTTTACTTCAACGGTTGAATCCAAGTGCGTTGGAATACAAAATGTTTTTTTAAGGTGTTCCAACTTTTTTGAATAAGGTTCTTTTAAGGTGTCTTCTACTTTAAACAGTTCGGTTGCCTTATAAAACAAAGAGGTTTCTTCATATTGAATACCGTGCATATATAAGGCTTGTAAGGCATCTTCAAAACATTGTCTGATTTTAATTTGGGCTTCTTCAGGAGATCTCAAAATATAATCATACAAGTAAAAATGCTTTGTCTTGTAGTGTGAGTTTAACTGCTGAATCACTTTAAAAAGGAAGGTTTTCGTTATTTTCAATCGTTCTGATAGTTCTTGTAACCAGTTTTCTTTTAAAGTCGGAACAGAAGACGCTAAATGCACTAGAGCTTCTAAATGAGATTCCTTCAAATGAGGCAGTGCTAGTTCGCCCGCTTTGATGTTCTGTGAATCAATGGAAACTTCCTTAATGTTTATATGTAGCGTAAACGTTTTTAAGGCTTCTTCTAAAACACGAGAGCTTTTCATCGATTCAATCAACGCAGTTTCTTGTTCCGCTTGGCTGAAATCAAACCGATAAATCGCTTTTCTTGAAATACGCTTCCATAATTCCTTGAAGTTGTCATTTTCTAAAAAGCCCTTGTTTTCTTCGATTAAACAAGCTTTGTTGGCGTGGTTTACAAAAGAAGAAGACTTTAAGTCTCGTATATCTTTCACGATGTTGTGTGTATAGTCCTTGAAAAGCGGAGCAAGTTTCGGTTCAATCGCTACGATGGGAGCTAAAACCTCCGCTAACTTGGCTTGAAACGTCTCTTGGGTTTCACCGCTTTCGATATTCCATTTTAGAGCATCCCCCTTTTTCTCTGAAGGGATAAGTAACTTGGCTTGCTTGAGGCATTTATCCGTCTTGGTATTGATGAGATCCCGAGATTCTTTTGTAAAATGCGTATGAGCAAAATCCAAGTAAGGAATCCAGTTGTTGGTGGAAACACTGCTTAAATTGTAGCCTGCTTCTTCGTATTCAGCTTTGAGTTCTTTTAGATATTGCTGATAAGACGAGGTCGTCACCAATAACAAGCTATTTAAAGGATCTTCCCCCATAAGGCGGTCGCCTTTAGCATCCACCGCCAAACGCATACCACGCCCGATTTCTTGACGTTTTGTGATGCGATCGGAATCTTGCTTCAACGTACACACCTGAAAAATGTTTGGGCAGTCCCAGCCTTCACGTAAACGACTATGAGCAAAAATAAAGCGTAAATCCGTATCAGGATTCAACAAGTCTTCCTTATTATTCATAATCAATTCATACGCCGATGCTTCACCCTTCTTTTTAGCGTCCCCGCTTAGCTTTTCAACATCCACAAAATGCCCCTTGGCATCTTGAGCAAACGAACCTGCATGAGCCTTTTCCGCAGACGGAATGTAGATTTGATTCGCATAATGAGGAGCGAGCTTGTCGTATTCTTCTTCAAACCACTTGGCTAAATCGCCTTTTTCGGCTTTGCCGTCTTTATAAAGTCGATAGTCTGAAACCGTCCCCACAAAAAATAAAGACAACACCTTAATGCCGAGAGACTCGCATTTTTTTTGCTTGTCAAAATGAGCCTTAATCGTTTGAGCCATCATTTCTCGTAAAATAGGTTCGCTTAACGCATTATGCTGAAATAAGCGTTCGCCGTTTTCAAACTCTACAAACCCTTCATTCACACTAATGCGTTTGATTCGCCCTAGGGCTTCGTATGCCGAGTTTTTATTGGACTGCTCATAAAGGCTTGCCCCCACTTGAAGGTTTGCCGTCAAGGTTTCAACGTGTTCTTTCGTGACTTTTCTAAATTGAAAGGTGACGGAAGGCTTTTGATTGTCTAGCCCGATCGTCAAGAGCTGTAAGTCCCCAAGGCAGGACGTGTCCAACGTGCGGACTCGTAAACGCTTCACGAGGTTTTCGTCCATAGCGGTGAAGGGATCCAAGCGGTACAATAAGGGGAAACTTTCCTTGTGAGTAGCGGAATAGTCCAACATGAACAAGGGATTCACTTCCTTGTAAAGCTGTTGAATGGTATTGCTAGAGGTTTGGGCTTTTTGAGGCTCGTCAATAATCACAATCGGACGCACCGCTTTCAAGTAGTCAATCGGGCGATCAGGCTGAAAACCTGTATGCCAGTCCTGATACATCACATTTGTACTAGGACGGTTTAACGCCCCTGTCGACATCACCAAGACTTGCAAGCGATCATCAGGCGTGCAGAACTCACGGATGCTAGTGATATTGCCCCCCTTAAACTCTTGAAACGCCATATACACGCCTGCTTCTTCCGCAAAGTGAGGCGTTAAATGCTTTAAACTTTGCAAGACCCCCGCCCGAATCGCATTGGTTGGCACCAAAATAATGAACTTCTTCCACCCGTGACGCTTGTATAAATCCACAATGGTTTTTAGGTACACATAGGTTTTGCCTGTGCCTGTTTCCATTTCGACGGAAAAACGCAAGGGGCTGTCTTCTTTTAGAAGGACTTCATCCAACTGTTGTTCGCTTTGAATCCGCTTTAAACGATCGTTCAAGTCCTGCCATGATAAAGGCAAGTGCTGAATATCCGCCCCCTGTAATGGAGGAAAATCGCCTTCATACGGCGTAAAACGTGGAGCATCGAGCTTTTCAAATAGAGCCAACGTCGATTCCACCGCCTGCGTTTGATGCGGTAAGTTAGATTGAAACTTAAACTTGAACATGACACCCCCTTTTTCTTTGGAAACTGGCGTTTATAGCGTGTAAAACTTCAACGTGGGCTGTTCGCCACGTTCGGCTTTACCTGTGCCGATGTTGTAATGCGTGCTAAGTTGTTCTAACGCACTGGCAAAATCGTTATATTCGCCTGCGGAATGGAAGGCATTTTCAAGCATGTAAACGGCGGAAGGAAAGGCTGAATCGTCGTGTTCTAGGATTTCAATCAAGCCTTTAATGATCGCATTGATGTTTATTTCCGTGGCGAAAATGCACAACGCCCCTTCTTCACTGCCGAGCCTGAAGCAATCTTCATGCCCCGCAAACGTGATGCGTTCAATGGGAGCCGTCAACGGGTAGGTATGCCGTTTGAGCATGACTTCATACGCCAAGTGAAGGGGGTTCACCGATTCAAGGGGGAGGCTTGGCTGTTGGTTGCGGATTTGAGCTTCTCTTAGGGCGTCTAAGTCTGATTCGGTGGTGGTGGTGAGATCTAACCCTTGCGTGGCTTGGAGCTGTTGGCTAGGCACTTGTTTGAAGACTTTAAAGCCCAAGTCGCCATTAAAATCGGGGTGTTCTTGGCGTATTTTCGCCCCAGCACGGCGGAGCCGTTCTTTGGTGATTTCTGCAATGGTGCGAGGTTTTTCAATGCCGTCTAAAAAGTCGCAGGCGGTGGCTTGGTTTTTGTTTTTGGGGTCTAGTTTTTCGGGGAGCTGTACGCAAATGTATTGACGGGTTCCGCCGTCTTCGGCATTCAACTTCATCACCGCATGCCCTGTCGTCCCACTCCCCGCAAAACAATCGAGAATAACGGCGTTTTTATCAGAATATAATTGCTGTATTCTTTGTAATAAGCCTACTGGTTTGGGATAATCAAAAACACTTGTATCAGATAATAGTTTTTTCAATTCTTGTGTAGCGGACTGAGAATGCCCTACATCTTGATATTTCCAAATAGTCATTGGTGTAATAGAGTTTTTGACTTCGGATAAAAAACGTTTGATACGAGGTACATTTCCGTCTTTATCTCCAAACCAAATACGATTATCTTGTTTGTATTCTTCAAATTTTTCTTTATCTAAACGCCAACAATAACCACTAGGGGGCAAGACTTTTCTACCATTGGGTGTGGTGATTTCATATATCTTGGATTGAATAGCTGGCCCGACAGACAAATCACTTGAAGCCCAATCCCCTCGTGGGTCATTGTCAGGGTTACTGTAACGATCATTTGCTTCATCACTTCTTGGAAGTCCGTTACAAACTATACTGTTTATATTGTTGCTATAAAACAATAGATAGTCGTGACTTTCTGAAAAATGCCTTTTTAGATTTACTGGAGAATAAGCTCGCTCCCATATCACGGATGCTACAAAATTATCTTCGCCGAAAATTTCATCCATTAACAAACGCAGGTTGGCGACTTCTGTGTCGTCAATACTTACACAAATTACCCCCCCCATTTTTAATAGTTGCTTTAATAATTGCAAGCGTGGGGTCATCATATTTAGCCACTGGCTGTGCTTGTGTCCCTTGTCTTTACAGGTGTCTAGCAGGTTGCCCGCATCGTCTCGTTTGCCACTGCGTTGTTCATACGCCTTTACGTTTTCGCTGTAATCGTCCTTATACACCGTGTCGGCATCCACATTGTAAGGGGGGTCAATGTAAATCAGGTCTATCTTGCCTGTGTACCCTTTTTTTAGCAATTTTAACGCCACTAGGTTATCCGCTTCAATTAGCAAGTTTTGCGTCGTGTCCCAATCTACGCTGTCTTCGGGGGCGGGGGCAAGCGTCCAGTGGGTGGGCTTGCTCGCTTGCCTACGGGCTTCGGCTTTGCCTGCCCAGTTCAAGCCATAGGTTTCTTTTTGGGTGTGGGTGTCTTCATCGCTTAAGCCTAGGGCGTCTAGCAAGGTGTTTAGGTCTAGTTCACCTGTCACAAAGGCTTCAGGCACTAGGGCTTTTAGGGCGTTTTGCTTTTCTTCACTTAGGGGGGTGCTTTGCAGGTTTAGTTTTTCAGGGGCTAGGCTCATGGGGGCATCCTTTGCGTTGTGGTTTTTTCTATTTATACCACAAACCACCGTAGGGTAAACAAGGCGTCGTTCGTTACTTTTTGGGTCATGCGTTGTTTCAAGTTCTTTCGCATGGCGTTGACTTCCCGTTCTACTTCGTCTTCTTTTTCTTCCAGTTCTAGGCGTAGGCGTTTTTTCAGCTTGCTTAGTCGCATTTCTTCTTCGCTTAAATCCTGTTGTGTGGCTAAATCTTCCGCCAATTGCATTTTACGTTTCACTTGTTTAAGCTGTCGTTTCACGCTGTCTAGCTCATCATTCAAGGGCTTAACAATGTCGTCTTCCCAGCGGTCAATGCGTGCATTTTCTTCCTTAAACCACGCATTATGCCGTTCAGCGATGCGTTGCGTCGTGGCATTTTGTAAAACGCTATATTCCCCCTGCAAACGAGCGTCCACATCCGCAGGCACATTCACGACGTTCCCTGTTTGCCCCTTACACTGAAACAACTTGTGGCAGGTGTCGGCATCCAGCGTTTTGCCGTCATCCGTTATGGCGGTAAACAACAATTCTTCGTGAACATCCGCCGTTTCAAAGCGAAACTTGTTCAGCATCAACCAGCCTGCCTTGCCTTTTAGCCCTTGCACGACGCTTATTTTCGTCGGGTGATTCGTGATGTCGAAGGTGATTTCTTGCACAGGTAAATCCGCTTCACTCGCTTCTTTCAACACCCACTCCCCCAGCGGATGCGACAATCGGTACAAAAACGAAGACGCCACACTTTTTTCTTCTTTGTTGATGAGGTGGTAGCGTCCTTGTGGGGCATCATCGCACGGCGACTGTTTCAAGTCGAAGGTGAAGGTCGTTTCGTTGAACTGGGCTTTTCCGTTTAGAATCTGTTGCGTTACTTTCCAAAACAGGGTGCTTATTTTGGAAAGTTGTGTTTGAGCATCCTGCATTTTAAGCTTGAGTCGGGCATGAACATCTTCATCAAAGTGGGTGAGTAAAATCTCTTGCGTTTCCTTCATTCGACTTTGAATAGACGTTTCGAGTTCTTTTTGAAGGGCATCGAAGGCGTTTTTGATTTCCGCAGGCGTTCGGCAACTTTCAAAAATGTAGCTCACTTGCTTTTCAAAATCCACCCCCGAATAAATGCCTCCTAGCACCCCGTCGGATGCTCCAAACACATCATCAAACAAATTAAACTTCTGTTCCAGCAACTCAAAAATACGACGTTCCACTTCATTGCGTTGATTCACAAAGTTCAGCACCACCACATCATGTTCCTGCCCGTAGCGGTGGCATCTGCCAATGCGTTGTTCCACCCGTTGCGGATTCCACGGCATATCGTAATTCACCACCATGCTACAAAATTGAAGGTTCACGCCTTCGGCACCTGCTTCGGTGGCGATCATAATTTCAGCGTCGTTTTTAAAGGCATCGACAAGGGCGGAACGCATATCCACCGCTTTAGAACCTGTGACTTTGCCTGTGCTTCGGTTGGCGTTGACCCAAGCATCGTAAGTGGCTTTTGACGATTTGTCGCCATTGCTCCCATTAAATAACACGACTTTCCCTTGGTATCCGTGGGATTCAAGATAAGCTTTTAAATAGTCTTGCGTGCGTCGGGATTCGGTGAAAATCAGGGCTTTACGTTTGGCTCCGAGTTGTTCAAGGCTGGCGAATCCTTTTTTTAGGGCATCGATGAGGACGCTGGTTCGACTATCTTCTTGAATGTTTTTCGCTAGTTCGATGAAACCTTGTATCTCTCGTATTTCTTGTTGAAGCTTGTGGGCATCGATGGTTTGGTCTTGTTCAGGTTCGATTGTTTCTTCAAGCTCTTCAAGTTCTTCAAGCAGTTCATCATCGGGGCTTAGATCATCTAAAAGATCAAACTGTAATTGTTCCGCTTTAAGGGGCGTGCCTGCTTGTAGATCTTTCAGTCGTTTCAAGATTTTCTCCAGCGTATGGAGCATCGCCACCGTTGAAGAGCCAAGCATTTTTCGCCAAATAATCGCCATTAAATGCCGTTGTTGCTTCGGCACGGCGTAGGTATCCGTGCGATGTAAGAACGTCGTAATTTTTTCGTAAAAGCGTTGTTCCGCATCCGTGGATCTATAGCTTTGCGTCATGGCTTTTCGTTCGGTGTAAGGCACATATTCTTTGACGTCTTTTCGCAGGGTACGTTTACAAAAGGGAGCCATGCGTTCTCGTAGGTCGTCTAAGTCTCCTTTATTCGTGGTGTACTGCGACTTAAACGCCTTAATATCCCCGAAGATTTGTTCATCAATAAGGCTTGTTAGTCCATACAATTCAACCAAGCTATTCTGTAACGGCGTTGCTGTAAGGAGCATCTTTTTCGCATCACCCAATGCCCACTTGAGGGCTTGCCCTGTTTTGTTTTTATCTTGATGGGCATTCCTAAGCTTGTGGGCTTCATCAATGACGACCCTGTCCCAAGCAACGGAGCGAATCTGTTCTTGCATCTTGGTGGCGAAGGGATAGGAGCATATCACCACTTTTTTAGTTTGTTCAAAAGGATTTTTATCGCCGTTACGAAAGGATTCTTTGTACGTTTTGGCATCCAACACAATAGACGCTAAATTAAACTTGTCTTCCAGTTCATTTGCCCATTGCTTCCGTAAAGAAGCAGGACAAATAACGAGTAAGCGTCGTTTACGTTCCGCCCATAATTGACACAAAACGATGCCTGCTTCAATGGTTTTACCCAAACCCACTTCATCCGCTAAAATGACGCCTTTTAGAAAGGGGGATCGTAAGGCAAACAAGGCGGCTTCAATTTGGTGGGGGTTTAAATCTACGCAGGAATCAAACAAGGCTCGAGAAAGTTTTTCAATCTCGTTTTCAGTTCCCTGTTTTAAAATGTCGTGTGCAAAATACTTACTATGGTAACGAGTCATGTAAAGGCTCTTTGTTATAAGTTGATATAGTTTGATTATACAGGCAAGACGCCTTTTAATCCACCCCACAACATGCTATAATAGGCGTAACCAACAAGGAGGGCATGGCATGAAGGCACTGGCAACACATCCGATATTTGAACGCACCGACGAAAACCAGTGGAAGCTTGCCAACGATGACGGCATCCCGATGTTGGCAACGTTGTTTGGCTCCACAAGCCCCGCTCTTGCCATGCACTGGCTTGATCAATACCTAAACGCCTTTCCTAGTGCGACAGAAGTTTACTCCATCGAAATGGATCCAAACCTATTGGTGCAATACCTCAAGGATGTTCAAGCAAAATCCAACACCGAAGCCTTGCTTGCCTTAAATATGCTCCTACTTCAAGAGCAAACCTTTCTCTTAAGCCGACGTTTGGCAAATACAAAATATCCCGATGGCTTTGTCAAATTTACGAATTGCATCTCAAAATTAAGCGGTGCCTTTGCCAAACAAGCCGAAGCACTCGCCAAACTGCGAGGCAAGTCGGGCAATACCTTCTTGCAACAAGTGAATGTGAATGACGGTGGGCAAGCGGTCGTGACGCAAGGGACGTAAAAAATGGAAGTCCTACCCCATGTCCCAAAACTTCACTTTTTCAAGCATTGTGGAGCCATCAGTAAGCGTTCAGGCTTGCCATGCACACAACCAGCGATGAAGAACGGTCGTTGTCGCTTTCATGGGGGCAAGTCGACAGGGGCGAAAACGTCCGAAGGCAAGCAGGCTCAACGACAGGCGAATCTTAAGGCGGGCTTGCATACGAAAGAAGCGATTGCCGAACGTCAAGAAGTGCGGGAGCTTTTGAAACAGTGTAAGGCGGTCTTGCGTCAAGTTTAGAATTGTAAAGTTTTGTAGCTTTCGCAAATTCGCAGGTTTCGCAATCGCAAGCAGGGCGATTTGAAAAACGGTTTAGAAAATAGACGCACCTATCGGCCTTTTCTAATTTTCACTAAAGGGGGGAGGGGCGAGGTAAAAACAATTTGAAAATATAGTGAAAACCGCATGTTGGTAACATTCACGCATGTGTGCTTGGGAAGTTTTGGGTAAAACCTGTTTACTGCAAAAGTCAACCTAGAAAACCATTACAGATTGAGGAGCGTTCTCGTCTTCAACGTTTAAATTTCAATCGTGAGAAGACTCCCCCAGTGCATCGTAAAATCAGAGGATCGCTTGTTTTGCTTCATCCACCATTGCTTTTGAATGCCTGCCGAAGCATATTGCAAACTGGATCTACCAAATCGGTTTTGAACACGGTCTAAAGTCTTCATCAAGGCGTCTTCCCTCTCTCTTGAAGGCTTTTCAAATAAACTTCTTTGATGCAAGTGGGCGGGCTGTAATCCTAACGCAATTAACCCTGCTTTTTTATATTGCACACCTTCCCGATACATCTTTTCAAGCATGGCATGAGACGCCTTCATTAAATCAGGGGTGCTATTGGTGGCTTCTATAAAACTAATGTTTTGACTATGGTACACATAAGGACGATAATCATCAAACGGATTACTACGAATAAACGCATAAAGTCCCACCGCTTCGAGCTGATGCTTCCTCAATTTATGCCCGAGTCGTCCTGCGTATTCACTAAAGACTTGGTGTAAATCTTCTTTACTTTCAACAGGGGTTCCAAAAGAACGGGTAAACGCCATATTTTTCCGATCATCGGGGGCTTCTTCCAATAAAAAACACAATACCCCTTGCAATTCCTGATGCGTTCGTGCAAGGACGCTAGATCCCAATTTTAATACGTCAGAGGTATGTAAACTTTTAAAATCATACGCATTTTGAATGGCTTTACTTCGACATTTTTGAGCGGTTTTTCTACCAACGCCCCATATCTCTTCAATGGGTAAACGTTTTAGAGCCTCATTCTGAAAATCCGAGTGTGTCAAATCTAAAACGCCTTTCGTTTTGGGAGACTTCTTCGCATAATGCACCGCTACTTTAGCGAGCGTCTTGGTTTCGGCACATCCAATGGAGACGGGAACGCCTACCCATTGATAAATCTTCGCCTTTAAGTCAAGCATCCATTGTGTACGATCTTCATTGGGGATATGGGAAAGATCTAAGAAAGCCTCGTCAATCGAATACATTTCAACCGAAGGAACATCTTCCTGAAGAATAGACATAATACGTTGGCTTAAATCACTATAAAGAGGGAAATTTGAAGAAAAGACCGCTACATTATAAGCTTTAACAAGGTGTTCAAACTTAAAAAAGGGTTCCCCCATTTTAATGCCAAGAGCCTTTGCTTCGTTGGAACGTGAAATGGCACAACCGTCATTATTAGAAAGTACAACGACGGGACGCTTATTGAGATGAGGCTGGAAGACTCGTTCACAACTTACGAAAAAATTATTACAGTCGACCACGGCAAAAACTTGTGAGCTTTTAGGAGCTTTCATCATCAAACCGCATGAATGACATTGGTAACGACGCCCCACACCTCAAAGTCAATATCAGGGGTGACGGTAATGGTTTGATACTCACTATTTTCAGGATGCAGATAAATGGTATTTTCTGTTTGTTCAAAGCGTTTAATCGTAAGTTCACCGTCTAAAACAGCCACGATAATTTTATGAGTTGAGGCTTTAAGGGAACGATCTACCACAAGAATATCACCGTCGTGAATGCCTGCATCAAGCATGGAATAACCACTCACCCGAATAAAGAACGTAGAAGCAGGACGTTTAACCAAAAGTTCTTGAACATTGAGCTTTTGTTCGATGTAGTCTTCAGCAGGTGAAGGAAAGCCAGCAGGCACCTTGTTTAAAAACAAGGGGAGCGGGATCAATTCTTCTAAATCTTCTTGACGAAAAATATCTAATTTCATTTTAGGGGTATCATTTAGCGGTTAATTTGTTTTGTTAATGGATAGTTCTACCATACAGAAAAATCAACACTAAAACAAGCCTCCATATATCAACTCTTACTCATGCCTCGTGGATGCCTTGCATCAACAGATTGGCTCGCAGGTGGGGCGATTTGAAAAACGGTTTAGAAATAGACGCATCTATCAGCCTTTTCTTATTTTCACTAAAGGGGGGGAGGGGCGAGGTAAAAACAATTTGAAAATATAGTGTAAACCGCATGTTGGCAACACACACGCATCCGTGTTTGGGAACTTTTGGGTAAAACTGAAACGTTTTAGATTTGATGCTTACTCAACACGTCAAGATAAGCCGAATACGCATAAAGTTTACCTCGCTGTTTACCGCTTTCTTCTTGCACAATACCCAACGCTTCAAGCGTTTGAAATGCTTTCGTCACCGTCGGTTGTGAAAGCCCTAGTTGTTCCGACGCATAAGGAATCGACAAAACAGGTTTATTTAAAAGGAAGTTAAAAACGCTCAACAAGGTTTCTTTTTGTCTGCCTTGACTGGCAAGCTTTGCTTCATCTGTACTAATTAAGGTATTGAGGGCTTTGGTTTGAGTCATTGCCGAATCGCAAGTGTCTATCACACCTTGCAGAAAAAAGCGTATCCATTCAAGCCAGCCATCCGCAAGACGAACGTCTTGAAGCAATCGGTAATAAGTGTGTCGATGCGTTTTAAGGTAAAGACTCAAATACAAAATAGGGGTATCGAGCATGCCTTTATCAATTAAATAAAGCGTGATGAGCAAACGCCCTGCCCGACCGTTGCCGTCTAAAAAGGGGTGAATGGTCTCAAATTGCAAGTGTAGCATGGCGACTTTCACCAAGTGGGGCAAGTTGCTTTGATCTTCATGGATGAAGGCTTCGAGGTTCTTCAAGAGATCCGCCAGCTTTTCAGGAGGGGGCGGGACGAAAAGGGCGTTACTCGGACGACTACCGCCTATCCAGTTTTGAGACTGGCGAAAGTGACCCGCTTGTTTGTGCATGCCTCGGGTGTTGTGGAGTAGTTTTTCATGCACTTCACGAATCAACCTTAAGGAAAGCGGGAAGTCGTCTTTTTGCAGGCGTGCGATGCCATGATGAATGGCGTTGATATACGTCGACACCTCTTCGATGTCTTCGAGTGGCACGCTCGGGGCTTCTAGGGCTTCGTGGAGCATGAGGTCGTGGTAAGACGATTGCGTTCCTTCAATTTGAGACGACAACAAGGCTTCTTGTCGGATGTAATGGTACAAAAACAGGTTCACATTCGGCAATAGCGATGCCATGCCGTTAAGCTCTCCTAGCTTGCGGGAGGCTTTTTCAAGCAGTGGTTCCAGCGAACTTAGATCAAGGGGAGGGTTTAAGGGCAATTCCGCAGGCATGAAGGCGTTGACGAGTTCTCCTGAAGCGGTGCTTTGAATATATGTGCCGTATTGTGAAGGCTTTGAAGGGGGCATAAATTATCCTTTAATAAGTGTTTTAATTGTTAAATGATAGCACATTAAAGTTTAATAATAAAGTGTTTGGTTAAACGATAAGTTGCTTTGTGGATTCCACTTTCGCAGGTTTCGCAACTTTCGCAATCGCAATGGGGGAGCTTTTGATTTTAAGCGATCAAAGCATCCCGTCAAAATAGACGGATGGCTTTATAGAATTGCTCTAAAATGAGCATGAAAACGTCCCCTGTTTTTTAGGGGACGTTTTGGGGACACTTAGCATCGAAAAGCATCAAAAACAGTCGAATTACATCAAACGTTTAAATGAAGAGAAACCGCTCAAACCTAATAGAACAGAATACTATCAAACAATATAGAATTATGACAAAGTCTAAACAAGGCGGTTCGAATCCCCTTGGGAGTATTTTTCTTTGTTTTTCTCTTTTTGAGCCAAAACATCGACAAGACTTCCATGACCTTAGGGCGGGACGACCTGTACGCCACACGTCGGCGGTCGGTGGATGTGAGGTTGCGAATCTGCGTCGTTTGGATTCTTGTTGAGGGGTGCATTCTAGTGATTTGAGAGGGTACTGTGCTTAAAATAAGCCAAAATAGCTGGGAATTAATAGATTAAGTAGAGCTTCATCATGTTTCTTTCTTAACTCGATTTAATGCAAAATTGGCATTATTTAATATTATTCGTCATTCCAGCCTCAAACTTGATGCTCTATTTAGACGATTCTTTCCTGTTTTCTTCCCCGCTATTTCTGCCCCACAGGGATTTTGATGCCGAGTTCAAGTGCGACGCCCTGACGTGAGCCTGTTCTCATCATGGCTTGCACGTAGGTTTGTACATCATGTTGCGTTGTTTTTTGAAGTCCAACGCCATATTCAAAATAGTGA
>JBKDRU010000007.1:0-71246 GCA_046341215.1 Vampirovibrionales bacterium
GGATTTTCAAGGAGGGGAAAATGAGGGAGGAGAAACGCAATACGTCCTCCCTTTCCCCTCCTTGAACCGCCTTTAGAGGTGTTGGAGACCTTTGGCGGAGCAAAGGTCTCTGACGACGACCAGCTATAAACGAAGTAAAGAAGTCCTAAAAATCAAAAATATGAAGAAATTTAAAAACTTCGTTATTCGTCTTTATAAAACGAACCTGTTAAAAGCTCATGAGATCTTCCATCAGCAGTTCAATGGCTCTTGCACCAAGAAACAGGGATTCACTTTGCTCGGGACGCTCTAAAATGGCTTGAGCGGTCGGGGCTAAACGCTTTACGGTGGCGATGACATCGGCATCTTGTGCGTCGGAAAAGTCAAGATTAATATGATTTAACATGGGATTATATTACTCGCTAAGGTTAATGGATTGATACTTGAAAAATAAGAGAGATACTTTGCTTATACTAGGGAAGTGAAGATCAAGTGTGTGATGTCTTCTTCTGTAATTATAAAAACAATCTTAAGAACAAAATTGCCTTTCTTAAGATTCTTGTAACTACTTCGTTACAAAAGCAGGGTCGTTTACGCTTTGTGCAGAAAGCGCTAAAAAAGTCTAAAACGCTTTTTATGCTAGAATGAAAACACTTTTTACTGCAGATAAGGACAGCCCTTTTGATGACCTTGCAACATCTTAATGCCAACGAACTCGCCGCTTGGGTAGACACCCACCAAGCGGATGCCTTCCTATTGTGGCAAAAAGAACGCCTCGTCACCCCGCTTCATGTAACTTTTGACACCCCACTCAGCCTTGAAAGTGGCGATAGTTTGCCTTCTTTTGAAATTCGCCTGGAACTCTACGGAACGATAAACGCCGAAAGAAACAACGTGATTTTGGTCTGCCACGCCTTAACAGGCGATGCCCACTTGGCAGGCAAACATCACGCCGACGACAAAAAATTGGGCTGGTGGGATGATCTCGTCGGTGAAGGCAAAGCCTTTAATCCCGAAACGCACGCCATTCTTTGCACTCATGTGTTGGGCGGATGCAACGGTTCCACAGGCCCTGAATCCATCAATCCCCAAACCCAAGAGGCTTATCACACCAGCTTTCCACCGATTACGATTGCGGATATGGTGAATGCTCAACACGCCGTCATGCAAGCCCTTCAAGTGGCTCAATGGCATGCCGTTGTGGGCGGTTCAATGGGAGGCTTTCAAGCCCTTGAATGGGGCATTCGTTACCCCAATGCCCTGAAAAAATTGGTGATTGTCGCCAGTGGAGCTTGTTATAGCACGCAAGGCATCGCCTTTAATGCCGTGGGTCGCCATGCCATTATGCACGATCCACAATGGAAGCAGGGACTCTATCAAACGCATGGCACCGAACCAAGGCAAGGGCTAGCCACCGCTCGTATGCTGGCTCATATTACGTATGTCAGCGAAGATAGTTTGGATCAAAAATTTGGACGCTCCTTAATTGAAGGGCAGTCTACTTTACCTGCTCAAGCCCCCGAAGCAGGTACGCCCTTTCAGCCCGAGTTTCAGGTGGAATCGTATTTGGATTATCAAGGGCAGCAGTTTGTGAATCGCTTTGACGCCAATAGCTACCTGTATTTAAGCAAAGCACTTGATGCCTTTGATGTGGTGGAATCGTGGGGTAAAGGAGATCTCAAAACAGCGATGGCTCGCCTTGAAGCCGACTGTTTATTTGTGGCGTACGACACCGACGGCTTGTTCCCACCTAAAGAAACGAAACGCTTGGTGGATGCTTTAGTCACGCTCCACAAACCGCCTTCTGCCCTAACGCTTTCGACCCCTTGGGGGCATGACGCTTTTTTAATTGACACCGCAGAGCTCAATACCATTATCTCTCCGTTTTTATACGAAGCGACACGGGAACTAAGCAAGAAACACAAGACGCCTTTGCTTAATCGTGATGACCTTGACCCGCTACTCAGCTTAATCAACACGCACGACACGGTGCTAGACTTAGGATGCGGTTCGGGGGATTTACTCGCCATTTTAAAAGCACAGGGGACGCATCCTCGTTTACTAGGTGTGGAACAGAAAGAAGCGTCGGTGAAAGACGCCTTAAACAAAGGCTTGCCTGTTTTGCAAGGCGATATGCTTGATACCTTAAAACAGCTCCCTGATGCGTCTTTTGATGTGGCGGTGCTTCACTTGGCGTTACAATCCCTGCAAGATCCTTATCGTGTGTTGCAAGAAATGAAGCGAGTCGCCACCCGTTCTGTGATTGGTTTCCCGAACTTTGGCTTCTTACCGATTCGCTTGCAGCTTTTATTACGTGGACGCATGCCCACGTCTTCCGCCCTGCCTTACATGTGGTATGATACGCCAAACATCCACCTTTTTACGCTCAAAGATTTCACGACCCTTTCGGATGAGCTGGGCTTTACGCAGGCTCGGCGGGTGTATCGCTTTGGGGACAGGTGGCAGGCACGCCCTCGTCAGGCGTGGGGCGTGAACTGGCGAGCGTCTTATGCGATTTACGAGTTAGTGTAAAACCGCTGTTTCGGCTTGTTTATTCACATATCGCTTATGACACCACGCCAAAACAGCGATGCTTAGCGGAACACTTACCACTAACAAGGCGTGATTGAGATCTAGCCTAAATTGGGCATTGTCCAAGCTCCACACATAAGGGATGTATATAGGTGTGTCCCAAGGACTTTGCTGATAGACCCGACCCGCCCCTTCATACAAACAACGAGACAACAGAAATGCCCATACTTCTATTCCCAAAAGCCATACCAAGCTTAGATATTTAGTTACTTTATACACAAACTGCTTCGTCCAGCCTAAATCTCGGTATAAAAACCACGCATTCACAAAGAAAATGATTTGAATCAATGAAATAAAAGGAACACAATGAAGAGGTGTAAATAACAAATGTAAAAAACAATCTAGCAAAAAAAACGAAACTACTCCCACTACAGATTCTAATAGCAGGTCATCAAAACGATGATATTGAATAATTTGCGTTGCTAAATTAAGTAAAAGCAAAGCGATTAAACACCACTTGTTTAATCGCATACGACTTAATATCAGGTAGTGAAAGCCGATAAAGCTTATAATGCCTAGCACAAAAAAAGCATGAAGGATTAAATCTTGGCTGTGTTGCATAGTTGTACTTCTTTTATTCTCATAGGTCTATTCTAAAATCCCTTTGGGATAAGTTGACTTTCCTTTTAAAATGTTTTCAGCTTTTTTGGGAATATCCTTGACACTTATCTTACCATTTTTTAAGTCATCGCTCAGCTTGAAACGCTTCTTCCGTTTGACGTTGGATGTATCGCTTATGGCACCACGCCAAAACAGCGATGCTTAGCGGAACACTCACCACTAACAAGGCGTGATTGAGATCTAGTCTAAATTGGGCATTGTCTAGGCTCCACACGTAAGGGATGGCTTTATAGGTGTCAGAATCGACAGAAGCATCCGCACGTAACACAGGGTAAGCCGTCAAAAGAGGCACTTGAATGCCTAAAAACCAACGAATTAGTAGATATTGAGAGGTTTTTTTCCAAAAGTCCTTTAGCGTGGCTTCATTTCTATATTTAAACCAAGCTCTCGTCACAAAGGCGACTTGAACCCCTACCATAAGTAGTAAAATGTAATTCATAGAATAGGTAAAAGGCACATAAATAATCATTAACAGAACAAGTAAAAGACCTAAAATATTTTGTATTATTTTACCCATCATCCCCATATTTTCAAAATGTAAATTACCTAGACTACCTCCAATGAGAGGAATGAGAGACTCAGAATCAAGCCAAAGAAAACTTACCAAAATAAGCATCACCCATAATGCAAGTTTTATTTTTTTCGGTATTTTAAAATAAAATAAGTGAGTGGCAAAGAAGATAAATGCCCCTATATAGCTCCAATCAATGTCTCTCATTTCCTTTTTCCTTCAAAACTTAATATAATTTTCTAAAATCCCTTTGGGATAAGTTGACTTTCCTTTTAAAATGCTTTCTGCTTTTTTAGGAAATTCTTTGACACTTATCTTACCATTTTTTAAGTCATCGCCCAACTTATACGCTTGAACAGAAAGATCCCAATCTTGTTTACTACCGACAGTTTAAAGGATTGAACAGTGCATAAAACACACTATTTTTTATCGGCAGGCTTGACAAGTCCCTCGCAAGACCAGCTCTTCGATAAAGGGTAAATCGCCCTTCTTGGCATCCCCTAGCAAGGTCGACAAATCCACCGCCACCTCATAGCATTCCACCCGATGACAGAGGCTACACACAAAATGCGGATGATGCGTATGCACCGAATGCGGATGCCCCACCTCGCAATGCACGGCTTCACACGCATGAGATGGATCTTCCAGCACATGCGGATTCAAACTAAACCGCCACACATTGTCCCCAAAATGGTGACGCAAACACACGTTCATTTCCACCAAGTACATCAAATTACGATACAAGGTCGCTCGATCAAAGCCCTTGTCTTCCAAGGCTTGCACGACATCCGCTAGGCTAAGAGGCGTCTTGCTATTTAAGATCGTCGTCAACACCTCGACACGAGACGCCGTCGTTCTTAAATCCAAGGCGTGCAAAATGCCTTTTGCCGTCAGTGTTGAAGGTAAGGTGGCTTCTGTCGTGGGTGAAGCAAAATCAAGCGTCGTCTTCACAGATTAGGCTCCCATCCACACGCTGGGGTCTAAGTCCTTCAAGTAGCTGGTGACTTGCTCTTCAATGGAAGGAGCACCCGACTTCTTAGCTTTTTCAGCCAGCTTGGCGATGCGTGCGGCGTCTCGCTTGTCTTTTTCAGACTGCTTAAACGCTGCCATCGCTCCATTTTTAAGGGATTGCACATCGTTATAACGCAATTCACGATGTTCCCCTGGTTTTAGACCCGACAACTGAAACGCCCCAATCGCAATACGCTTGAGTGCCACAACATCATAACCGCAGGCTTCAAACATGCGTCGCACTTGGCGATACATGCCCGAATTGAGGCTCACGCCCCAAATCGTGGGCTTCACCATAAAGACTTCAACCGCTTGAGCCAACTGCTTTTCGCCTTCAAGCTGAATGCCTTCTAAGAAGCGTTGTGCCAAGCGTTCGGGGTTTTCCACCGCACGATCCAGCTCCACCCGATACACCTTCGTTAAGTGATATTTCGGATGCGTCAATAGATTCACCATGTCGCCGTCATTGGTCAACAATAGCAAGCCTGTGCTGTTACGATCCAAGCGACCGATGGGTTTCAAGCCTTTTAAGTCTTCAGGCAACACGTCGTAAATCGTGCGACGCCCACGTTCGTCGGAACGTGTGGTGATGCAGTCCTTGGGCTTGTTCATCACAATGGTACGAATGCGTTGCTGGGTTTTGATCAACTCGCCTTTGACTTCAATGCGGACGCTTTGGGGCTTTTCAATCAGCAAGCCCAATTCCGTGACTTTTTTGCCGTTCAGCGTGACTTTGCCAGCTTCAATCAGGGCATCGGCTTGGCGACGGGAATAGGTCGAAAAGTTGGCAATCAGCTTGTTGATTCGTGTGCCTTCTTGGGCGACGACTTCATCGGGGCGTTTGGACGTTCGTAAGGGTTTAGAAGGGGGGCTTGCCTTTTTAGAGGCTGACCCTCGTTCCGCTTCAAACGTGCTGGATTGAGCGGTTGCGGATTTAGACTTCACGCGTTTAGCAGGTTTCATAAACTGGCTAAATTGATGCGTCTTTTTGTTGGTGGCGTCGCTGGATTTCTCGCTTTTGGCGGATTTCGCCGTTTTAACAGACGCTTCGGCTTTGCCTGCTTTGGAGGCGGACTTTTTACGTTCTTCGGCGATAATGGCGTCCCAGTTGAGGGTTTCGCCTTTTTTCGCTTTGCTGCGAACTTTTTTGGCGGTGGTACGTTCTTGCAAGGGCAGAACGTCGTGGGTGAAGGCGGATCGTTGTTTCGTGGTCATATTGAAGAACCTTGAGGGTTAGGCTGATTCACATCAGTCTGTAATGAATTCAGTTCCATTGTATAGTAAGCACGTTTGCACCGCAAGGCTTTGTTTGAGATGAAAGCTGATGAAGCAAAACGTGGGTTTTACGCACTAGGCGAAGGCTTGAAAAGGTGTCATACTGAAACAGAGTGGCTCTTTGAAAACGGCATAGATGCGTCCAAACCGACGACTTTCGTGGCCAGAAATCGGACTTTCGTGGCCAGAAATCAGACTTTTGTGGCCAGAAATCGGACTTTCGTGGCCAAAAAACAGACTTTCGTGGCCAAAAAACAGACTTTTGTGGGTCGAAAAGTCGACTTTTGTGGGTCGAAAAGTCGACTTTTGTGGGTCGAAAAAGACGCCTTTCTTGATGAAAAACGTCTTTTCTAAATGCTTAATTTTTTAAAATTAACCTTTGAAGTTCAAGTTAGCCTTACGCAAACGAATGCTCTTAGGCGTGACTTCCATGAGTTCATCTTGAGCGATGAAATCTAAGCCAAACTCAAGGGTCACAGGGATCGGCACTTGAAGTACGTCCATGACATCGGCCCCTGCACTTCGCATGTTGGTGAGCTGCTTGGCTTTCGCCACATTCACCGCTAAATCGCTTTGACGGTTGTATTCGCCAATAATCATGCCACGATACACATATTCACGAGGACTCACAAAGAAACGCCCACGATCTTCCAGCTTTTTCAAGGAATACGCCGTTGCATCCCCCGCTTCGTTGGCGATAATGGCGCCGTTGCGGGTCTGGTTCATCTCACCAGCCCATGGCTCGTAACTCGCAAACGAAGCGTTCATAATGCCTTCGCCTTTAGTCATACGGATGAACTCTGAGCGAAAACCCAATAGTCCACGAGACGGCACAAAGAACTCAAGGGTGGTGCGTCCGTTTTCGCTGTACATGTTACGCAATTCGCCCTTACGCTGACTGCTCAAGCGTTCGATGCAGGTTCCGCTACAATCTTCAGGGACATCCAACAACACGGATTCAAACGGCTCGTGCTTGGCACCGTTGATTTCTTTCACCAAAACTTCAGGCTTGGATACTTGAAACTCGTAACCTTCACGACGCATGGTTTCAATCAAAATCGTTAAGTGAAGCTCTCCACGCCCTGAAACGACAAAGGCATCGGCACTGTCACCGTCGAGGACTCGCAAGGCCACGTTGGTGCGGATCTCACGATACAAACGATCACGCAACTGACGGCTGGTGACAAACTTGCCTTCTTTACCAGCCAACGGGCTGGTATTGATGCTAAAGGTCATCTGCAAGGTAGGCTCTTCAATGTCGATCAAAGGCAGTGGATTCGGGTGTTCCACGTGGCAAATGGTCTCACCAATCGTCGCTTCGCTGATGCCTGCCACCGCCACGATGTCGCCTGCGATGCCGACTTCCGCTTCAATACGCTTTAAGCCTTCAAAGGTAAACACTTTGACGATGCGGTGCTTTTCAACCGTGCCTTCACGGGTACACAAAGCGATTTGCTGCCCGACGTTGATCGTGCCTGACTTGATGCGTCCGATACAGATACGCCCTAAATAGTCGTTGTAATCAAGCGTAGAGACTTGAAGTTGCAAGGGGGCATCCAAAATAGCAGGAGGCACAGGCACATGCTCTAAAATGCTTTGAAACAGTGGCTCTAGGCTTTCTTGAGGGCCGTCATGCGTTAGAGACGACGTACCAGCCAAGCCACACGCAAAGACGACAGGAAACTCAAGCTGATCTTCATCGGCACCGAGTTCGATCAACAAGTCAATGACTTGATCCACGGCACGAAGCGGTTCCGCCGCAGGGCGATCCACTTTATTGACAACAACCAAGACTTTCAACTTGTTTTCTAGAGCCTTACGAAGCACGAAGCGAGTTTGAGGCATAGGGCCTTCAACGGCATCCACAACCAAAAGGGCAGCGTCGACCATGGTCAAAACACGTTCGACTTCACCTGAAAAGTCGGCGTGACCGGGGGTGTCCAAAATGTTGATGCGGTAGCCGTTGTAAGGAATGGCGGTGTTTTTCGCCAAAATGGTAATGCCACGTTCACGTTCAAGGTCGTTGGAATCCATCATGCGTTCGCTGGTGGCTTCGTTGTCTCTGAAAATACCGCTTTGTTTGAACATGCTGTCCACCAGCGTGGTTTTGCCGTGGTCAACGTGTGCGATAATCGCAATGTTTCTAATTTTGTCCGTGGTTAGTTCGAGCATTTGAGCGTTCATAGGGGCATCTTTCTGGGTAAGCTAGCAGTGACGCCAGCGTGAGGGGGTTAATAAGGGAAAGCAAAATACCTTACAGTATACTCTTATTAAAACGCAAACATAAAATAATGTGAAGGGGGCGTTTTTTCTAAATAAAATCCTGCTTATTGCCCTTTAAGGGGAGGGCGTGAAGCGTAACCCCTTGACAAAGGTTGACAGATTTGCCACAATATAAAAAGGGGGAGTCCCCAAGTGTGTAAGACTTGAAGACTCCACGCTATCTTCTTAGTTTTTTAGGACTAATAAGAAGATTATCAACAGAATGATGGTTTCTGATGTAATCATTTTAGCTCACCTCCTTTCTGTACAGAACGGGGGTGTTGCTATATAAGCAACCCTTTTAAGGCTTTATTTACTTTAACACAAAGGTATCGTTTTTGAAACGCCATCCTAAGCCCTCTTGTAAAGTCACTTACTTGACAAGATAAAGCACTTTTGTCATACTTTTATAATCAAGTAAAGGTTCAAATCCGTATGACACGAGACAATGAATTGGTCGATTATAAAGGCAGTGAATTGACGCTTGCCCAAGTGATTAAGGCTCATCGTGAATGTGAAGGTTGGACGCTTGAAGAAGCGGCTCAAAAATTAGGGATGAGTCGACAAGCCCTGCATCAATATGAATCGGGGGCAGGTTTGCCTAGTATTGAACAGACCATACGGCTTGCCAATGGCTTGGGTGCGATGCCTGATATGTGGCTGATTTACCGTATTGAAGCGGAACTTAGAAACCAAGGCATGGACTACAAAGTGATTCTCAAACGCCGTGCGTAGCCTTTCTATCACCACGGTTTTGTGCTAAGATGAAAATCGAATCCACAAACGCCATAGGATACCCCACGATGTCTGCCCAACGCCACAAATCGAAAATCAGCGTGCATCAATGCCTCACCGATGTTAGCACGCCACTGCAGATTTTCAACACCCTAAGCCACCATTGCAAGCAAGCCGTCTTGCTTGAAAGCACCGATGCCGACACTCGCTTGGCTCGCTTCTCCTTCCTCGCGTGGCGACCCTACTTGTCTTTCAGTGTGAAAGACGGCATGGCAACGCTCATCAACCAACACACCCATGAAATAGATGTCTTTGAATGCTCAAACCCATGGCAGTGGATGCGTGACACCCAAGCCAGCTGGTTGGCGGAAAACGGCTTCACCCTTGAAGAACTGAAAAAAGAAAGCAGCCTACCAGCCTTAGGCGGATGGTTTGGCTACACGGGCTACAACGCCGTACAACACAATGAAGCCATCCCCATGCAAGCTAGCGACCCTTTGAATGTGCCTGATGTCGCCTATGGTTTTTACAGTCATGTGCTGGTTTTTGACCACCTCACCCGCACGCTCAGCTCAGTGAGCCTGTTGCAAGATGAAGAAGCCAATGCTCGTGTGTGGGGAGAAGTCTGCCATGCCTTGAAGCATCCGCTACCGCTGGCACCCTTGCCGTTGGTGGAAGGGCTGGCAAAGGAAGATCCCATGGAAGGGGTAGGCTCTAACATTGAAAAAGAGGACTTTTTGGCGAAAGTCTTGGCGTGTAAAGCCTTGATTGAAGAAGGCGAAGTCTTTCAAATTGTGTTGGCTCAACGCTTTAGCCGAAGCTACACGGCTGAACCGCTCGATGCCTATCGCACGCTGGTTTCGCTCAATCCGTCGCCATACGCCTATATCCTCAAATACGACGGCTTTTGGTATGTGGGCTCTTCGCCTGAAACCTTTGTGGAATTGCAGGATGATACGGTGTTGTTGCGTGCCTTGGCAGGGACTCGAAAGCGGGGTGAAAATGCGGAAGACGACGCTCGTTTAGCCAAAGAATTACAAGCCGATGCCAAAGAACTGGCTGAACATAAAATGCTGGTGGATTTGGCTCGCAACGATTTAGGGCGGCTCTGCCAAGTGGGGACGATTGAAGTCGGCGAACTGGCTCAAGTGCATTATTACACGCATGTCATGCATCTGGCCACTGAAATCAAGGGGAAGAAGGATCCGAGTAAAGATGCCTTTGATGTGCTAAAAACCGTCTTGCCTCGAGGCACCGTGAGTGGGGCGCCGAAGATTCGAGCCATGCAACATTTGGCGAGCTTGGAGCCTGACCGTCGCGGCATTTACGCAGGTGCCGTCGGTTACTTTGATGTGAAAGGCAACTTGCAAAGTTGCATTGCCATTCGATCCGCCTTGATTAAAGACGGTGTTGCTCATGTGCAGGCAGGGGCAGGCATTGTCTATGATTCGGTGCCTGAACTGGAATACGAAGAAACACTCAACAAGGCTAGGAGTGTCTTGGTGGCTCTGCGTTGGGCAAGCCATTAGGGTTGTTTTCTATAGAAGGCTTTGCAGAAAGGCTTCTTTGCTTTGTTCCTCCTCCCTTAGGGAGCACGCCTTGCCGATGGCGGGCTACGCTAGGAGGAGGGACTCACCAGCTTAGATGGGACACCCCGAATCCCTCACCCCAACCCTCTCCCTAAGGGAGAGGGAGTAAAACCAATTCGAAGAATACTCTAAAGAAAAGGCACAAAAAAGAGACGACTTTGGTTTTATGCTGGTGACGTAGTTTTATTTATATTAGGGAACTCACCGTATGACCTACTCATACAATTCAACCAATAATATTAGCAATGGGAGCAAGCTTCCTGTTGGGGAACGCCCCTTGCCAAACGTGGAACAGATCGAACCTATTGATTTAAGTCAGTTTAGAAACGTCGAACCGCAAAGCTCTCGCAATGGCATTGTTGATCTAAAAGAAAGCGGTCTCTTCCGTTTTGACGAACCCCTTCAAAAGGCCACGCTTCGCTCTTCAGGCAAAGCCCAAAGCTATTTTAAAAATAACGTCAACCGACTGGACATGTATGGCACGAATCGTGACAGCTTCAATCAATCTATGGTTGAAGGCAATGTGCAAAGCTTGGGGCAAATGGGCGAAAATGGGTCATCTAACGACGTTCACATACTCGGTGACCTGGGTGGTAGCTTTCAATCAAGCCATCAAAACGCTCGTAACGAAGTCTTGGTTCAAGGAAAAGTCTATTCTGCCATTATGAATGGCGAACAGGATGCCACGAATCGATTCACCGCAGGCTCCGTCGGAGACATGGCATTGGGAGGATCAGAGGCTTCTCTCGTAGGAGGTTCTAGAAATGATGCCGTTGTGCTGGGCAAAACCCAGCGACTTTTAACCGCTGACTATAATGGCTTGTCTTCAGGGCAGTTTTACGGCGGTGTTCATCAGTGGGAAGATAGTGCTGTTAATGCCACGACGCAGATTTTAGCCGAAAACATGGGCAAAGTCTACTTGGAAGGACAAGGCAATCGAAACCATGTGCTGGTCAATAAAGGCATCAAAGAGCTAGGTATTGGGGAAGTCGCCAACGGCAATACAAACACCATTACGGCAAATGGAGGCATTGAACGCTTTGGCTTGCTCGGTAAAAACAATGAAAGTAAAATCTTTAGTTTTTCTGGTGCAAAAGCATCTGAAGCGGTCTTGCAGGGTACAAAGAATACAACCTTGTATGGTGGAAATGGCCAACAAACCGTTCGTGTTGGAGGTAGTAACAATGACAGTATTATTGCCACCAGCGATTTGACTGGCCGTAAATTTAAGTCAGATTATGACCGCAAAGTCTTTGAAGCTAAACAAAAAGATACCTTAGAACTCGGCGGCACAGGCAATAAAGTCCAAGCCGACTTAGGCGTGGGTAATGATGATATTTTCGTGCATGCGGGTACCAAAAATAAGGACAATCAATTTGAAATTGTGGGTGGAGCAGGGCAAGACGTTATGACCCTTGAAGGGACGAAACAGGATTGGAAATCGGTTCGCAATCAAGATGGTAGTTTGACTTTTACGCATCGTCGTCTCAATCAAGCCGTCACCGTTGCAGATGTGGAAGATATTCGTTTCAGTAAGAAAATTGATTCTAGTAAAATAGGTTTTAAGACTCCTCCTGCTGAAGAGAGGCAATTGAATTTACCCGGACCCACTTGGCTCGTTTAGTTTGAAAGAAACTGTTCCACAAACTTAAGTACCACCAAACGAGCGTGAGAATACACCAAACCGCCTTGAAAGTAAAAGGTATACGGTGGACGCACAGGCCCGTCGGCGGAAAGCTCAATCGAAGAGCCGTCAATAAAGGTTCCCCCTGCCATAATGAGTTCGGACTCATAACCAGGGGCATGAGCAGGCACAGGCGTAATATAGCTCGAAACGGGCGACCATTCCTGCACGAGTTTGGCAAACGCCATTTGGCGTTCAGGGGTTTGAAGCCACAGGGTTTGGATAATATCGCTACGATCGGCATCCCATCGAGGGGACGCCTGCATGCCAAGAGCTTCAAGCACATAGGCACTTAAGCACATGCCTTTAACGGCTTCTTTCACCACATTCGGTGCCAAAAACAAGCCTTGCAAAAAGGTACGAGTGAGTTCAAACATATACCCACCATTCGCACCGATGCCTGCACAAGTGAGGCATTCCGCCACTTGCTCGATGAGATCCGCACGTCCAGCGACGTAGCCTCCTGCTGGCACGATGCCTCCACCGGGATTTTTAATGAGAGACCCTGCCATAATATCCGCCCCAATCGCCGTTGGCTCATGGGCTTCAAGGAATTCGCCGTAGCAATTGTCCACCATGACAATGGCGGTGGGGTTGTAGACTTTTAACGCTTCAATCACCGCTTGCATGGCAAGTAGCGTCATGGGTTGACGGGTGCTATAGCCTCGTGAGCGTTGAAGGTAGAGCATCGAAGCGTTTTCAATAAGCGTGATTTCAGCATCGCTAAAACTGGTGCGGATGCGTCCGTCGTCTTCAAAAACGCTAAACTCGTCATACGTCACGCCCTTGGCTTTGAGCGACTGCTTCGATTCGCCTCGTAAGCCGATGACTTCTTCAAGCGTGTCGTACGGGCGACCGGTCACCGAAAGCATGGCATCGCCGTGGTGGAGGCATCCGTTTAAGGCGAGCGAAAGGGCGTGTGTGCCTGACACAATATGCGGACGCACCAAGGCTGATTCCGCTTCTAGGGCATCGGCGAAGATTTTGTCGAGTACCTCTCGCCCCATATCATGATGTCCGTAGCCCGTGACGCAGGCGAAGTGTTCTTCGCCGAGGCGGTGGCGTTTCATGGCGTTCAAGACCCGTTCGGTGTTGGCATGGCACAAGGCTTCTAGATGAGGAAAGACGCTTGCTTGTAAAGCGGTTTCAGCATCGTGAATGAGGGTTTCGGCGTTAGTTTTCTTAGGGTGAGGCATTGTTGGGCATCCTGCTTATCTTCTTGATGACCTTGATGCTAACATAAAAACGCTTCATTTTTGCAGAGCCTTCTATAAGATTTATCAATGTAACGGCATAAAACCTTGCAGATGAATCCCAAATGAAAGACACGCATCCTCACCAGTTGGGATGTTCAACCCAATCCAAAGAGTGATCAGAAAACATAAGAAATCTTTCTGACACAAACGTTAAAGCATTTGACGTGGGATTCTGTTTTGATTATAGTGATAAGATAGGTGCCGTAAGATGTTCCTTTGAGACTGTCTTACGTTCTTCGACCCGTGTGCCTAGCACAACGGCTATTGATTCAAAACCCTACGCTAATGAGCGAAGAAGTAGGAAAGTTCACGACATTCAACATAAAGGACTATAAGTGATGCAACATCCACTTATTCGTGAAATCGAAAAAGAGTACACCCGTACTGATCGCCCCGTTTTATTCCCTGGGGACACCGTACGTGTCAACGTAAAAATCGTTGAAGGCAGCAAAGAACGTATTCAGGCCTTTGAAGGCATAATTATCGCCAAACGCGGCGCAGGCGTGGGTGCCACCTTCCGTGTGCGTAAGGTGTTTCAAGGCGTGAGCGTTGAGCGTACCTTCCTAATTAACTCCCCACGAGTTGAAAGTATTACCGTATTGCGTCGTGGACGTGTGCGTCGTGCGAAGCTTTATTACTTGCGTGACCGTATGGGTAAAGCGGCACGTATCCGTGAAAAAACCACAGGTTATGCGGCGCCTACGAAATTCGGATCGATTTTGGTCGCCAATGCCAACAATCCGACTGAAGGCACGAAAAAAGCCAAGAAAAAGAAATAGTTTTTTCTTTTCATTTAGGTTTAAACAGTGGAAGCATTTGCTTCCACTGTTTTTTTATGTCTGATTGTTTCTAATAAGCAGACGTTTTGAAGGCTTCTCTCCTCCACTTAAAGGAGCTTCCACAAGTTCCCGTCTCACCCACCGATACACTCTTCACAAGCGTGTCAAACATTCGCTAGACCAGAGAGATTTTTATTTTAAAGCCTTAGAAGTAGCCTTCTATAGTATTTTAAATAACTTCCCCTACAGTGTCTATACTTTGTCGCTACGATTATTTTGTTCTGTTATGTAGGTCTGTCTACACGCCCTCACAAAATAATCTAGGCTCCTCGTCTAGCCTACTGTATGGAAAACTCTTTAAAACACTATATTTCAAGCGCTAGATTTTGTGATTTTGTAAACGGATTTACCAAGAGAGATCAGGAGAGATAAGAACCATGGGCATTATTATTAATACCAACATTCAGTCGATTAGTTCACAACGTTTATTAAACGTCAATACGATGAACCTGTCCAAAAGCTACGAAAAATTATCGTCAGGCTTTAAAATTAACCGATCCAGCGATGATGCCGCAGGACTTCAGATTTCTGAAAGTTTGCGTTCTCAAATTCGAGGGTCTCAACGAGCCTTAGACAATACCCAAGACGGCATTAACGTCCTAAACGTGGTGGACGGTACCTTTCAAACCGTCATCGACAACCTCCAGCGGATGCGTGAATTGACGGTTCAAGCCGCCAACGACACCAACTCTTCCCAACAACGTAGTGCGGTGAGTATTGAAGTTCGCCAGCTTTCAGCCGATTTAAACCGTATTGCGGCGGCGACGCAATTCAACAAGCGTAGCTTATTGAATGGATCAATTGCGAATTATTACTTGCAAGTGGGGTCTAATTCCAATTCGCAGGTGGACCGTATTGATATTGCTAACGTGGGGGGCGTTAATCCTTTTAGTAGTATTACGTCGTCGTCTTTATTTAGCATGACGGCAGGGTCTTCACTCGGTTTTGGTAACAACAGTTCGGCTCTCAACACACTGAGTAAAATTGATATTGCTTTAGCACGAGTGGGTAACCGTCGAGCCTCCTTAGGTGCGATGATTAACCGCTTAGAATCGAGCAGTAAGAACCTCGGCATTGCCATAGAAAACTTGTCAGGGTCTGAATCACGCATCCGTAATACGGATATTGCGAAAGAATCGGCTGAAATGACCAAGAATCAGATTTTACAGCAGGCTTCGGCGCAAGTCTTATCGCAAGCGAATCAATTGCCACAGCTGGCGTTGAAGCTTTTGCAATAGTAGTTTTTTCATCTCTCTCTCTCGCTTTCTCTCATTTTTCAGTTCTGGCTTTTCTTTCTAAGGTATTTTTTTCTTTCTCTAATTTTTTCTTTCTTTCTCTCTCTCTCTCTCTCTCTCTTAAATAAAAGCCCCCGTCTCACGAAGAAGGGGGTTTCTTTTTTTGATTATTTTGGACTTTTACAGAGAATTTTGTCACAAATGTAACAGATGTATCATCCCTAGCACAGAACTTTCTTAAGATTGTTTTAATACTTGTATAAGATTAATCTCAATGCAAGATTTTAAACCCTCTCTCTTCCCACCCCCAGTAAAGGATAACCCTCTCTATGTCTAACTCAGAACGTAAAACTTTTGTCTTAAAATGTGACAAACCCCGTTATGACGGCGGTATTGAAATTGATTTAGAACGCTATTTCGGTAGACGCTTACAACCAAACTTAACCTCTTTAAAGGGTATGGCACAAGAACATCTCAACAAAGACCAGATTAAAAAGTTGGGTGATGATGCTGTATTAAGCCCAACGCAAGTGATTGCTCGTGCCAAAGCGGCTCATTCCAAGCGGAGATCTCTATTAAGTGAAGACACCGTTTATGACATGGATGAAGCCTTAGAACGCAATATGGCAAGCGAAGATTTAAGCGAGTTTTTTCCTTACAAACGTGTCAGTAAAGTGGCCCGTCCAAAAGCGGATCGCAGTGTGAACGATGCTCTTAAAGTCAGCGATGCGATGCATCCGATGATGCGTCAGGCTCGTTTGAAAGACGTCTTCATGCAAGGCCCCCTTCAAATGGGGATTGGTTTAACAGGATTACTTACCAGCCTTCTTGCCCTTTGTGCCATGAACTTGTGCGCCAGACCGGAAGGTATTCGTCACCAAGCTCGTCAACTTTTTCATGAATGTACGAGAGTTTTTTGGAAAGGCTTGTGGAATACGCTACTTTTACCTGCTTCTACGATGAAGGCCGTGATAATTTAATCATGAAGAGTTTGACCAAAGATAGCCGTCCTTTAAAAGGGCGGCTATTGTCTCATGCGTATGCTAAAATGAAATAAAATCCCCCTGCTTTATAGGATGCCTCCTAATGCCCAAGCCAGTAAAGGCTTCTAAAACACGTTTAAATCACCCGATTTGGTTGCCTTGGTTGCGTTTGTTCAAGCAAGGTTATCGTTTGTTGGCATCCATGGAACTTGCCATCGTTTTACTGATTGCGTTAGCTTTGGCGTGTATTGTGGGGAGCTTAATGCCCCAAGAAAGTTTAGTTAATTCGGCGGATATTCAACGTCAATTTACTAACGCTACGCCCTATCTTAAAGCCATGGGCTTTTTTAATGTCTTTTATAGTAACTGGTTTTTTAGTTTAGAAGCCCTGTTCTTTCTGTCGATTGTGCTGGGGTCTTTTCGTTGGTTGCGTCCTGCATGGCGTTCAATTACCCTTAAAACGTTGATGAATGCCTCACATATTCAGAGTTGTTCTACAGGTCGTTCCATGCGACTTTCTCCTGCGGTCGCCCCTCCTGAAACGCTGGCGACTTTAACACTGGCGTTAAAGCAAGAAGGCTTTAAAGTAACGCCTTCAAGCCTTAAGCACCCATGGAGCCTTTACGCTCAACGAGGCTGGTTGGGGCGTGTTGGACCCATGATTACGCATTTGGGGATTGCTTTAACGTTGTTGGCGGGTTTGTATGGGGCTTTTAGTAATTTTACGGCTCAAGCCACGCTTAAGCCAAGTGAATCCTTGTATTTGAGCGAAGCAGATTCCTTTCAAACTTCAACGAATCCACCCTATTGGTTGGGTCGTATTCCTGAATGGAAGTTAAAAGTAACCGATTTTGATATTGAGTTTCAAAAAAAATCACCACTGATTCCAAAGCAATTTACATCCACGTTGCAGATTCTAGATCCTTTAACCGGCGAAGTGCTTGCAGAAGGGAAAAGTTCGGTGAACCATCCCTTTGTGTATGACGGTGTGACGTTTTATCAGGCTCAATTTTCACCAACGACTTTGCATGAGGTGTTGATTAACCAAGTCCCTTTCCGTCTTGATGCCTCCCAAACGCTGGCAGGGCGTCCTTATGCGGTGCATCCTGTGAATGCCACGACTCGCTTGTTTATCTTCCCACTGGGGCGTTTTACGGATGGTCTGCCTCGTAACCGCTTACATGTTTTACTGGAGCGCAACGGTGTGTTAGAAGGGTATCAAAAAGGGTTTAGTGAAGCCAATAAAACCATTCTTTCTTTAGAAGAAGGGGGTGCTTCAGCGACGCTAGGGGGAGAGACTATTCAGTACAAAGAAGCGGTCATGGCCACAGGTTTGCAAATTAAATATGCCCCTGAAACGACGTTTTTATATGTCAGCCTCTTTATTTTAGCACTAGGGTGTGCGTTAAGTTTTATTCCGCACTATCAGGTGTGGTTTGCTTTGTATTCGGAAGAAGGGGACGGGAAGGCTCCTCCCACGGAGTTGTGGTGGTATTCAAAGGCAAAGAAACGTCAGCATGCCTTAGAAGAGGCGTTGACTCGCTGCCTAGCCAAGATGCCTTGCGCCTTGCGTTGATCTAAGGATTTTCAACCGTAGTTGTATTGGTGGTGAACTGTTGCGTCGGTAAAATGTAGTTCTGTATTTTAGAAACATCAGAAACACTAAGATTGCCTAAGTTCCCTAAACTAGACAAAGGCTGTTCACTTACCGTTAAAATCGGGAAACGTAAATCTGCCTTCAATCGCCATACCACATTCGAATGACCGTTTCTCACCGTATTCAGCGTCACCGTCACCCAACTCAACTCAGGACGGTTGACTTCTTTTTCAAGTTTCGTAATGGTACCAGCTAGGCTCGAATCTTCCACAATCACATCCTTATTGCTGGGATACAACGGTACGTTCAAGCGAAAAAATAAGGTCTGTCCCAAGCGTAAGCGAGGGCCGAGTATGGCTTCTTGAGGCGAAATCACTAAGTTAAAACCCGCCCCTAAGCTCGGGATCAATCGCCAGGAAACGCCCGTAAAGCCTCGTTTGGCATCAATTGTCAACATCTCTTGGGCTTGGGGCAAAAATGCCAGTCGATCGTTGAGCCAACGGTCGGTTACCGTTGTTTTCGGCGTCAACGGCAAGTCTCGAAACACATCAAAGACGTAATGTTCATATAAAATCGCCAAGTCCTTTTGCGTCGCTTCAGGCAGGGCTTCAAAGCTCTTGTCTTCAGAAAGTAAAGCGAGTGTATACGCATCCTTGAGCGGTTCTTTGGTGAAGAGCAAGCCTTTTAACGCCAACCACGCATCGAGCTGGCTCATCGGAGCCTGTGGCACGAGGCGCCAAGACGGTTTCGGCGTCAAGACATGAAACTGCCACGCCGTTTCAAGCAAAGGATACTTGGGATGGGTCGTCGGTACATCTCTAAAGGGAGAAAGATCCGTGAGCGTCCATGAGGGAGGGATCTGAAAATGGGTCAATAGGGCTTCTGCCACATCCAAGCGAGTCAATATTTTTTCTGGAAGCATTTCGCCTGTGGAACCGTCGGCTTGAAGAGTCGTTACTGTGGGGACAATCGCCGTTTCCGCATGCAGCACGCCTATACTCAACAGAGCCATACCTAGACAAATGAGGAGTGGATGTTTAAATCGCATCGGCATCGCCCTACTTTCCGCTAATGAGCGTGTTAGGAAAATCAAAGTTTAGGCTAGAGGCTTCGCCTGTTTCAAAGTTTTTGAACGGAATCACGCCCGTTTCCAACTCTTGCGAGCCAATCGTATACACATGGCGAGCCGAACGCTTACCCGCGGCTTGCAATTGTTTGCCAAAATTACGACCGCTTAAATCGACTTCCACTTTTAAGCCTGCTTCACGCAAATGTTCGGCAAAGGCAAAGGCTTCGGCGTGGCAATCGGTTACGATATAGGCATCCAACGCAGGGGCTTCGGGGTGTTCGGTGAGCTTAAACAAACGCTCAACCCCCATCGCCCAGCCGATCGCAGGGGTAGACGTGCCACCAAGTTCTTCAATCAAGCCGTTGTAGCGACCGCCTCCGCAGACGGTGCCTTGGGCACCAAGTTTGTCGGTGATAAACTCAAACACCGTACGAGAGTAATAGTCCAACCCACGCACCATACGGCGGTTGACGGTAAACGGCACGCCATTGACGCTTAAAATATGGCACAATTGCTCAAACGCCTCGCTGGCTTCGGGTGACCATGCAAAGTTTTGTAAGAAATCTTCCACCGCATCGCTGGTGTAAACGGTTTGACACGTAGGGACTTTGCAGTCCAACATGCGAATGGGGTTTTGCTCAAAGCGACGTTGACAGTCCGCACAAAGCGTTTCAAAGTGAGGCTTCAACAACCCTTGTAGAGCTTCACGAAAACGAGGGCGATCATCAGGATCCCCCACCGTATTCAGTTCTAAACGTAAATCCGAAATGCCCAATGCCTTCAAAACCTGCCACGCCAACAGGATGCTTTCGGCATCGGCGGCAGGGGTGTCGAGCCCAATGAGTTCCGCTCCGATTTGGTGAAACTGTCGTTGCCGACCTTCTTGCGGACGCTCATATCGGAACATCGCTCCTATATAATAGAGTCGTTGGGGTAAACCGAGCTGGCTCAACTTGTTTTCAACAAAGGCACGCACCACGCCCGCCGTCCCTTCAGGACGTAGCGTCAAACTTCGATCACTTTTTTCAAAGCTGTACATTTCTTTGTTGACAATATCCGTCGATTCGCCCACCCCACGAGCAAACAGCGACGTGGCTTCAAAAATCGGCGTATGAATCGCCTTATAATTCGCCAATTCTAGCGTGTGAATGGCGACATCCTGCAAGTGCTTCCACGCATGAGAAAGATCAGGCGTAATATCTTGCGTGCCTTTGGGGCGTTGTATTTTTTGAGACATCATTATTTAGGTGTGACTCCTTTATACCGCAATAACAGGATTGAAGACGTCTTGACGCATCATGGTTTGCTGACGTTCAGGGCCGACGCTCACCATCCACACTGGGCAACGGGATACCTCTTCTAAGCGTTTTAAATAGGCTTTGCACGCAGGCGGCAAATCGGCGTACTGCGTGATTTGCGTGGTATCGCTTTGCCAGCCTTCAAGCGTTTCGTAAACAGGCTCTAAATCCGCTAAGACGCTCAAGCTTGCTGGGAAGCGATGATAGGCTTCATGTGTCACCTTATGCTGGTAATGCGTGGCGATTTTAATTTCTGCAAAGGTATCCAAGACATCCAACTTGGTCAACGCAATACCGTCTAAGCCGTTGACTTCAACACCGTAACGAGCCACCACACCGTCAAACCAACCCGTACGGCGTTTGCGTCCAGTCGTCGTGCCGAACTCCTGCCCACGCTCGCCTAAAATCTCACCGACTTCGTTTTGCTGTTCAGTCGGGAACGGTCCTTCACCCACACGGGTCAAATAGGCTTTCATCACGCCTAAGGTCGCATCAATTTTAGAAGGCCCTACGCCTGTTCCTGTGCAGGCTCCGCCAGCAGTCGAGTTTGAACTGGTCACATAGGGATAAGTCCCAAAATCCACATCCAAGAGCGTGCCTTGTGCGCCTTCAAAAAGCAATCGTTTGTTTTGAGCTAACGCCTCTTGCAATAGGGCGACGGTATCGGTGATGTAAGGGGCTAAAATGCTTTTGTACTGCTTACAGACTTCCAGCAAATACGGAACGCTGGCTTGTTCAAAAAAGCCTTTTTCAGACACAATCCGCTCAATCTGCTTACGCAAAACATCAGGAGATTCAAGCAAGTCGCCTGCTCGAATGCCGATGCGTCCGACTTTGTCCATGTAGGTCGGTCCAATGCCTCGTCCTGTGGTGCCGATCTTCGATTCAGGGGCGTTTGCCGTGCGTAACAATTCTTGACGCTTGTCTTGCTCAATGTGATAAGGCAAGGTGACATGACAGCGTTCGGATATTTTAAGGTTGTGTGTAGAATAGCCCTTGGCGTGAATGTCTTCGAGTTCTTTTTTCAACACTTCAGGGGCAATGACCACACCTGAACCGATAATGCACCATTTTTCAGGATACAACAGCCCAGAAGGCAGGTGATGAAACTTGAAGGTTTCGCCGTTAAATTTGACCGTATGCCCAGCGTTGCATCCGCCTTGGCTACGAATGACGACATCCGCCTGCTCTGCGAGCATGTCCACGACCTTCGCCTTGCCTTCATCGCCCCATTGGGCACCCACCACAATCACATTATATAGTTCTTCTTTTTGAATCATCCTACCGCTTCCTTTTAGATTTAAGCACGAGCCGTTAAATATTATCGCACAAAGTCTTTAAATAGAAAGTTTTTGTTCTTGAACCGTCTCAACCAAATGGCCTAGAAAGCCTTTTCCCTTTAACGAAAACGTGCTAGAATCAACTATGATATGGCTTGTGTAAGCCTTTTTATATGTATGGTTTAAATTGTGAAGGAAAGATCGATTATGTTGAATGCTCTGTCTCGTCGTATGTCTTGTGTCGCACTCGCCTTAGTTTTATTAGGCTCTGCTACTAGCCAAGCCTTTGCAGATGTCGTGGGTTATGTCAATTATGATCAAATTCGTAATGGTTATGAAAAAGCCCAAAAATTGATTGGCGAAATCAAAGTGAAAGATGCCGGTCTTCGTAAGAATCAAGCCGATTACGTTAAACAAATTGAAGACAGTCGTGCGTTGAATTCTAAGAATCCTATTGCCACCAAAAACTTAGAACAGCAATTGGAAACAAAATTGCAAGGTGAAATTAAAGCCTTCCAAGAGTGGTCCAATGCCAGCTTGAAAGCGGTAGACGACACGGTAACCACGACTATTAGAAAAGTGGCCCAACAAAAAGGCGTGACCGTTGTCATGGATCAACAGTCTATTGTTACGGGTGGAACAGATCTAACCCCCGAAATTATTCGTGTCTTGAACACTACTTCAACACCTTAGTTTTTACTGATGTTTTTCTTAAAAGCAGGGGATTTACCCCTGCTTTTTTGCTTTGTTCGACAAACGTACATAAACCAAACAAAAAATCGTAGCGACAAAATACGACATTTAATCGTTTGATTGGTCTAAAGCCAAGCTAAAACGGTGGCTTCAATAGCAGACGCATCAATGCCGTATTCTTTAAACAAGGCATCGCCCGTACCGCTTTGACCAAATTTGTCTTGTACGCCCAAACGCTTTAAGGGCGTCGGTTGATGCTCACTCAAGGCTTCCGCAACGACACCACCGAGTCCGCCAATAACGCTATGGCTTTCCACCGTCAAGACCTTGCCTGTTTTCTTCGCCGATTTTGCCAAAGTTTCGGCATCAAAAGGCTTAATGAACACCGCATTCAAGACTTCCGCTTCAATCTGATGTTGCTCACTCAAATGTTTCGCAGCTAGCAAGGCGTGATACACTGTTTCCCCTGTGGCGACGATGGTAATATCAGACCCTTCACGTTCGACAAGAAGCTTGCCTGCTTCCACTTTGTATTCACTGCTTTTGTGAATCACAGGAATGTTCGGACGCACCAAGCGAATATACATGGGGCCTTGCGTTTCAGCCGCATAGCGAATCAGTGCATCCGTTTCAACGCTATCACTCGGCACAATGACGGTCATATCAGGAATCACACGCATTAAGGCAATGTCTTCAATCGACTGATGCGACGCACCATCTTCACCTAAGCTAATGCCGCTATGGGTGGGGGCAATTTTCACATTGAGTTTGGAGTAAGCAATCGTATTACGAACAGCTTCCCACGCTTTACCACTGGCAAACATCGCAAAGGTGGACACAAAGGGAATCTTACCGACGGTAGAAAGTCCTGCCGCCGTATTGATGAGATCCATTTCCGCAATACCTTGATTGAAAAAGCGTTCAGGAAAGGCATTGGCGAAAAATTGCGTTTGCGTCGAACAAGCCAAATCGGCGTCCAACACCACGATGTTGGGGTTTTCATGCCCTAGGCTCACCAGCGTTTCGCCATAGGTGACGCGAGGGGCTGCTTTCTGCGGTTTTTCTAAATCAATGTCGGCTTCAAAGGTCTTGGTGTCGTTTTGTTGAACGGGGCTTCCCATGCGTGTCATCCTTCTTTAAAAGCATTTATAATGTCTATCTATTGTATCATAGCAAGTCAAACGAGATTAGCTGAATTGAGCCAAGCGGGCTTCAATTTCGGCAACGGCATCGTCAAATTGTTGTTGATTGGGGGCTTTTCCGTGCCAGCCTGCTTGATTTTCCATAAAGGAAACGCCTTTGCCTTTCACGGTATTCGCTACAATACAGGTGGGTTTGTCGCTAGAATCCGCCCACGCATCGGCTTGGTCAAAAGCTTTGGCAAGCGCCTCAAAATCGTGACCGTCGACTTCTAAGACGTTCCAACCAAAGGCTAAAAACTTCGGAGCCACTTCGCCAAGAGCCTTCACCGACTCCGTACTGCCGTCAATCTGCAAGCGATTACGATCCACAATCGCCGTCAAACGAGACGTCTTGTGATGAGCTGCCGACATCACGGCTTCCCACACATTGCCTTCTTGCAATTCGCCGTCGCCCATGAGTACCCACACTCGAGCATCACGGTGATCTAAGCGATGCCCCAACGCCATACCGACCCCACAAGACAACCCTTGCCCTAAGGAACCTGTTGAGACATCCACGCCCTTGAGGTACTTGGACGCAGGATGCCCTTGCAACTTACTGTTAATGGCTCGTAAGGTGGGGAGTTCCGATTTGTCGATGTAGCCCGCTTCCATCAAAACAGCGTACAAAGCAGGAGCCGCATGCCCTTTGGACAAGATAAAACGATCACGATCCACCCAATCTGAGTCCAAGTGGGTGTGATCCATGCGAGCAAACCATAGAGCGGCGATAATATCGACACACGACAACGAACTCCCGGGATGCCCCGATTGAGCGGTGAAAATCATCTGCAAAATATCGATGCGTAAGCGTGTGGTGAGAGCATCTAAGGTGGTGGGATTGAAGGGTACTTTAGCATGTGTTTTGGGGTCTGTCATAGGAGGTGTCCTTTTTGTTGTGGCGTGCTTGTTTTTTATTGTCTCACGAATGGGGGTGATATTCTAGTATTTTCTTCTCCCCTATTTTGTAACAAGATTTTGTGCTTTTTCGTCCTTTCCTTTAGAATGAGACATGAAAGATGTATCGTTTATATAGAGAGGACTCCCCCATGACCACGACTTTAGAAGCATCGAAGAAAATTAATGTGTTGGATCACGGCTTTGTCGAACTGATTGACGCCCTTGGCAGTGATTTAACCGTGGTGAACTCCGCACGTGTAAGCTTTGGCAAACGCAAAACTGAGCTTGATGAAGCGGATGAAAAACTCATTAAATACCTTGCCAAACACCAGCATTGGTCGCCGTTTCGTCATGTGCAGTTGCAGTTTCATTGCAAGGTGCCTGAATTTGTGGCTCGCCAGTGGTACAAGCACGTCGTAGGCATTGCTTACACCGAAGGGCATGGGGCGTACACGGTGGATCACGCATGGAATGAAGTGAGCTTGCGTTATGTGGATGCCAGCGACTTCGATTTTTACACCCCACAAGGGGGCTTTCGCACGCAGTCTGAAAGCAATAAGCAGGCGTCTACCGATGAACTTATTCAAAACGATGTGCTGATGAAGGCGTATACCGACCATGCCCAAGGCACCTTTGCCTTGTATAAAGAGCTGGTGGATGCAGGTGTAGCCAAAGAGCAGGCTCGTGGGGTGTTGCCGTTGAACATTTACACGGAGTTTTACTGGACGATTAGCTTGCAAGCCTTGACGAATTTCATCCACTTGCGGACGCATGCAGGGGCTCAGTATGAGATCCGCGAATACGCCGATGCCTTGGAGAAGCTCACCCAGCTCGTGGTGCCTGTGTCGTACAAGTATCTGTTGGAAGGATAGTTCATAATACGGAGTGTCTATTAATGAAAAAATTCCCCTTTAATGGAGATGGGTTTCTTCTTTTTTTATATTATCTGCCCACTTATTGGCTTGGGTATGCTTATGCTTCGAATTGAATCATCTTGGCTTTGGCTATTACTTGGGCTAATTATTTCTATTCCAACGACATGGCTTTGGTGGCAGGGGCTGAAATGTATTGCTAGATTAATAAAAGAAATATGGAACTACCATATGATTAAAACCCAGCCTACTCAGTCTCTTAGATTCTCATATATCACTTTAGTTTTTTTATTGATTGTACTTGTATTTTATCCACTCTTCTTAATTATGCGTGAATTTGGATAACTTGGAAAACGGCGGGCGGTGAAACGCTCGAAGCGGTGAATGCTCGCTTGGGTAATCCGCTCGGGCGTTAGTAGCCGTCTGAATTCTAGCGTTTGCCTTTTTTGGCATACACCGCCGCCAAGACTTCCGCCACCGCCAAAAAGAGTTCAGGCGGAATCATGTCCCCATAACCCACTTGATCGTACAAGGCTCTCGCCAGCGGACGATTTTCCACCAGCTCAATGCCCAAAGACTGTGCTTTGGCTTTAATTTTTTGAGCAAAGGCATCCACCCCAATCGCCACCACATGCGGAGCAGGGGCAATATCAGGGTCATATCGTAACGCCACCGCATAGTGGGTCGGGTTGGTGATGACGACATCCGCCGTGGGTAAGTGCTTTAACTGCTTGGATTGCAAAATTTTCATCCCTGCCTGCTTGATGTTGGCTCGCATTTTTTGGTCGCCTTCCAAGTTCTTGGATTCATCCTTAATGTCTTGCTTGCTCATGCGTAACTGCTTTTCATTTTGAAAGGCTTGATAACGCCAATCCGCCAATCCCAGTACCAAATACACCATAAACACCCAACCCGTGAGCTTAAAGACCAAGCTCCCCATCGTCGCCAATAGAATAGTGGGGTTTGCAAAACTCAACTGTTGCAGTTCAGGCATGGCTCCTTGAATGACGTTATAGCTTACGGAACCCACAATCGACATTTTTAAAATGCCCTTAATCAGTTCTACAACCGAACGTTGAGAGAAAATCCGCTTCATGCCTTTCATCGGGTTTATTTTGTTCAGGCTAGGTTCTAAAGGCTTTAGGGTAAACAAGGCTCGCACTTGCATGAAGTTTATGCCCAAGCCTGCAATCACCATTGCTCCCATAAAGGGAATTAAAATGAGTCCCAATTGGTGCATGGTTTCATTAAAAGCCCCTAGGAACATGGTGCTGTTGAAAATGGTGGTGGCATCATCGAGTTCAAAGTTTTTTTTCATAAAGCTCATCATAATTTGCATGAAATACGAGCCAGACATCCCAATGAGTAGCAATGCCATGCCGAGCAAACCTGCGGCGTTAAGATCCACGCTTTTCGCCACCTGTCCGTCTTGCCGAGCTTTGGAGACTTTGTAAGCGGTGGGTTTTTCAGTTTTTTCACCTTCAGACATCATCATCATTCGGACGGACTCACTTCTATTCTATGGGGCGCGTTCTTTTTATCATGAAAGTTTAAAGCATTTGAGTCAAGCCTCGCAGAAGGAACATCCGTTAAATAAACTATCCTCCTTGGCGAGCAAGAAGGATAGGAAATTACTTTGAATGGTTTCGCATTTAGGAGGGGGATGGGTTTAACACATATCGTTGACTTGACCCTGTTACAAACCCGCTTCCTGTTATTTCGTCAATATGAATAAAGACGCTTGACAAGGGCTTGTTTTTGAAAGAAGATAAGTTCACTCAAAGCAATGAAATTCATTGATGTGGGGGATTAGCTCATTTGGTAGAGCACCTGCTTTGCACGCAGGGGGTGAGCGGTTCGAATCCGCTATCCTCCACCATTTTTATTTCAAATGCCAAGAATCGACTTTTTTAATCAGTTTGGGGTTTTTCGAATTTTAGTGATCGCAATGACGATCGACTATGAATACTAAGGCCAAAGAGACTTTGGCAGAACTTACCTATTGAACAGGAATCGTTACATTAAATGTAACGATTAAGCATATTTTGGCGACAAAATACCTTTATTAGTATAGACGCCATTACACCTGATTATCTCATTAAGTAGACAGGTTATTTTTGAACTGTATAGCCTATAGAAACGGAACAAACTCAACCATGAACGCTATTGTCGACGACATTCAAGCTTGGCTCAGTTTAAGCTCTAGCTTTTTCAGCCGTAATAATCCCATAGTGGCCGTTTCGCTTCAAATAAAAGGCACGGTGGATTATGTCATGAATTTTTCGAGCCATCGTAAGCTCATGAAATATCGTTCCATGATTTATGTAAAACAACTCAATCGCATGGAAACTAATTTATTATCAGGCATTGTCGTGCCTGAAGGTGATAAATTGGATCGCTATTATTAAACTTTCGGCTAAATTAGCCTGTTACTGTTAACTATATGTAGAGAAAGGATGCTACTCACTTAGTTTTTTTGTTAACATTTATAAAGAAGGAGCTTTATCAAAAAACATTCATCCACAATTCTAAATAGAGGTACACCACCATAATTTTTATGAATCCCCAAGCGTTTTGCACGTTTGGGGATTTTGCTTGCAGGGAATCGATTCGCTTACGTTGTTTTTTGGATGCCCTCTTAAATTAAAAAGCTTGCCTTTTTAGCATGTTTTAGATTGAATAGAAGTATTCTTGTATCGTTGAGGGATGCCTTGTCGGATTTAAACTTAGAAACGTTTGGCACACCTTGCTTGAGTATCTATCTTCTATTAAACACCTTGTTTAACCCTTTAATAACAGAAAGTATAAAGAGACTAAACGAATGGAACAAACTTTATTATATGTTGCCTTAGCCGCTGGACTGCTTGCCTTACTTTATGGCGTTGTCACACGTGGTCAAATTTTAGCCCTTCCTGCAGGTAATGAAAAAATGCAAGAAATTGCAGCCGCTATTAAAGAAGGGGCATCGGCCTACATGAACCGCCAGTATTCGGCGATTTCATTGGCAGCGATTATTTTAGCCGTCTTAATGTTTTTCTTGTACACCAATGTAAAGGGTGCAAGTTATGCCACCTTTATGACAAGCGGGTTCTTAGTCGGTGCTTTCTTAAGCGGACTGGCTGGCTACATTGGCATGTTTGTTTCCGTTAACGCCAACGTGCGTACCGCAGAAGCGGCTCGCTCTGGCATGAATCCAGCCCTTGCCGTTGCCTTCAAAGGCGGAGCGGTCACGGGTTTGTTGGTCGTCGGCTTAGCTTTAATTGGTGTAACAGCTTTTTACATGATGGTTCAAGATGCACCTGATTTAATTCCAACCTTGGCTGGTTTGGCGTTTGGTTCTTCATTGATCTCCGTGTTTGCTCGATTGGGTGGTGGGATTTTCACCAAAGCTGCCGATGTGGGAGCAGATCTCGTCGGTAAAATTGAAGCGGGTATTCCTGAAGATGATCCTCGTAACCCTGGTGTTATTGCGGACAATGTGGGCGACAACGTCGGTGACTGTGCAGGTATGGCAGCCGATTTGTTTGAAACGTATGCGGTTACGATTGTGGCTGCGATGTTGCTGGGTCATTTGTTGTTTAAAGATACGTCGGCTGCGTTGGTTTATCCGTTATTGCTTGGGGCTTTATCGATTGTCTCTTCGATTATCGGGACTTACTTTGTTAAAGTCGGTGCAGACAATAATCCCATGAACGCTTTATATAAAGGCTTTTATGTGGCGATTGCCTTGTCAATGGGAATGATTACCTTTGCTACCTTGAAGTTCTTCCCCAACGGTATTGCAGACTTGTCTGCCGTGCAGTTGATTGTTTCTTCCGCAATCGGTATTATGGTGACGCTTGGTTCCGTTTTTGTAACCAACTACTACACCGCAACGGAGTTTCGTCCTGTTCAAGAAGTTGCTGAAGCGTCTGAATCAGGTCATGGTACGAACGTTATTGCTGGTTTAGCAATCGGTATGGAAGCGACCGCTGCTCCTGTTATCTTGATTTGTATCGGTATTTTGACTTCCTTTATGATGGGTGGGCTTTACGGTGTGGCGATTGCTGCAGTTGCCATGCTTTCCATGGCAGGCATTGTCATCGCCTTGGATGCCTTTGGTCCCATTACAGACAACGCGGGTGGTATTGCTGAAATGGCGGGTATGCCTTCTGAAGTTAGAGCCATCACCGATCCCCTAGACGCCGTGGGTAACACCACAAAAGCGATTACCAAAGGTTACGCCATTGGTTCAGCTGGATTGGCTGCGGTTGTTCTGTTTTCATCTTACATTATTGATTTAGAAGATGCGGCTCGTGTCGCTGGAGATGTAGCCCTTTCCGTTCCGGGTGCGATTCAAGGACTCTTTAGCTTAGGCGATCCTTTAGTGGTTGTGGGCTTATTCATCGGTGGATTGGTGCCTTACCTTTTTAGTGCCTTAGCCATGAAAGCGGTGGGTCGTGCAGCGGGTTCCGTTGTGAGCGAAGTGCGTCGTCAATTCAAAGAAAAACCCGGTATCATGGAAGGTACGGAGCGTCCTGATTACGCCACTTGTGTGGATATTGTGACACAATCCGCCTTGAAGCAAATGGTGGTTCCCGCCTTATTGCCTGTTTTGGTTCCGATTGCCTTGTTGTTTATTGGTAACTTATTAACGACTCAAGAATATGCCAGCATTAAAATGATTGGTGGTATGTTGATGGGTAGCATCGTTACAGGCTTGTTCGTGGGTATTTCCATGACAAGCGGTGGTGGAGCGTGGGACAACGCCAAGAAGTACATCGAAGATGGGCACCATGGTGGTAAAGGTTCCTTTGCTCATGCTGCGGCGATTACAGGCGACACGGTCGGCGATCCTTATAAGGATACAGCTGGCCCTGCGGTGAACCCTGTCATTAAAATCATTAACTTGGTTGCCTTGTTGTTGGTACCTTTCTTGATCGGTTAATCGATTGTAGAAAAGTCTAAATGGAATTAGCTCCTTCGGGGGCTTTTTCTGTTTATAGAAAGCTCTGTGAAACCAAAAAATACACTGTCATTACGAGCGTAACGTGGATATTTCTTTCACACAAAGGGCTTTCGCAGAGTCTTCTATAGTGTTTGAATTTCTAGATCCGTCTTGAGCTTTTGCTTAGCAGAGCAAAGATCCCCAAGCACTAGCTTAAATCAAAAAAGAAAAGCACAAAATCACTCTCTCAACATAGAACACTCGGCGGATTTAAGAATGTCTAAGGCAGTTGGATCTTCAGTAAAACTTCACCCGCTTTGACCATGTCCAAATAGCCACGAGCCAACGCTTCAGCGTCTTCACCACTCTGAATACGCTTGATTTCAGACTTCAATGTCGTATTCTTGGCATGATGCGATTCATACAAGCCCTTGACAACAGGGGCTTCTTGATGCACGCTAACCATTCCAGCGATCAATGCAACACTTGAAACAAAGAGATAAAGCGAAAGTAATGAAAAAAGAACTGATTTTACAGCGTTCTTCACCCATATTTCCGATTGGTTCCAACCTTTAATTAGCGACTTACATCCCAATATCGTAAGTAAACCAGCCCCCACGCCCAACTTTAGGGTGCGAACCGCTACATTATTGGAAAAATCTTTTTTTGTGCGAGGACTAGACGTCTTAGTGAATGGCAATTCATCTGGCCAAGTCTCTGCGGGTGAATCATACTCTTCACTCAATAATAAATCCACAACATTACTTTGCCCTGCACGACGCTTTAAACGACGCAATGAACTGTTTTTACGTGAACTGTTTTTATTGGGAGCCGCTAAAGAAATAGCTTCCAAACCAGGAAAGAAATCCACACCACGCCAAGCAGGTGCCGTAGAGGCTGATAAATAAGGTGGTAAAGAAACAGATGACTGCGTCACAGGCGGGGGATTCCTATTCTAAAAGGGTGGGGCGTGGAGGAAAAATAGTCTAATTCTCAAGTCGTCTACTCATTTTATAGAAAAACCTTCGTAAGGAGGTAACAATTAAAAAGAAGACATTAAAAAAATATTAAGAATATTTATATAAAGTATAACAAACAATTGTGAAGTTGACACACTTAATTTTAGTGAATTTTCAAATTTCATCTATATAGTGGATGCACAACACGAAGAGGCTTATTGTAAAGAAGACACAAGTCTTTTGTTGTTTAGTAAAATCAATTAGTATATAATAAATAGTCTAAACCCATGAAGGGAAAAAAGCTCAAAAATAAACCTTTAGATTAATTAAGATCAGATCTAAATTGTAACGTTTTGTAACGAAATTACAAAAAACCTTGTCTGCCAAATCTTAACGTCTAAAGACGAGGCTAAATCCTGCTGTTCAAGTGGGCCCGGTATTTTGCCACACTCAAAAAAGCCGATCACCGCAGAACCACTCCCGCAGAGCATGGCATGAAAGGCACCCGCTGCTAGTAAACGCTTTTTCAACGCTAGTAAAGCAGGGTATTTCCCAAAAACGATGTCCTCAAAATCATTGTGCATATAATGTTTTAACTCTTTTAAGGGAACCCCCTTTTGTAGAGCATCCAGAAAAGCACCATCTGGCGTGCTATAGGCGTTTTCTTCATGTACCCACGCATAAGCGTCTTTGGTGGAAATGGCGATAGGCTTAGATTTCAGGACAAGCGCTTCTACCCCTTCAAAGGTCTTTGCCTTGCCGTCAATCGGGACAAGGATTTCCCCACGACCTTTTACTTGCATGAGGGATTTTTCCCTCAGAAACAAGGGTACATCTGATCCAATGCTTGCCCCTAATGCAAGTAGTTCTTTTGAACTAAGGGGTGTTAGCGTAGGGAAATATCGGCAAAGTAAGCCGTGATATAAGCGAATGGCGGCTGCAGCATTGGACGATGCGGAACCTAGCCCTGCTTGATAGGGTAAACATTTTTCTAAATAGACGTCCACAGGTGGAAATGTCACGAGCTTATGATGATATTGTCTCACATATTGCTGAACGGCGCGAATGCCTCGAAGTACCAAATTGTCTTCGCCTAGGGCTTCAAGGGTTTTGTCGTTGGATGTAAAGTGAACGTCTTTTTCAAAGGGGGATTCGACCTCAGTTCGCAAACTGATGACCAGATCATCGTGCCAGTTTAATAAGGCAACCACACTGTCTAGGTCGCTGAAGCCGTCGGGACGCTTGCCTAAAATGTGTAAGGATAAATTGATTTTAGCGGGGCAGTGCATGAATGGCATCCGTGAGTTTGGCGAAGGCTTCAATGCTCAAGGTTTCAGGACGGGCTTGCGGATCCACCCCCGACGCCTCTAAGACGCCATCCAGCTCTTCGGCCTTTACGAGGTGGTCGTTTAATAACGTATTTCGCAACATTTTACGACGCTGTTGAAACGTCGTTCGCACGACTCGTTGCATAAGCGTTAAATCGCTGACAGGGCATAGCCCTTCTTGACGAGGATACAAGCTAATCACCACCGACATCACCTTCGGTTGGGGTTCAAACACGGTGGGAGGCACCAAAAACTCCAGTTGGCAATCAAACCAATATTGAAGGGCAATCGACAAAGGCCCGTAATCTTTAGAACCTTCTTTGGCGGTGATGCGTTCGCCCACTTCTTTTTGCACCATAAACGTGAGCTGTTGCACACGTTTGCGAAGGGACATATCCGTTTGCGTCATTTCCCCCGCGAACTTAAACAAAACGCCACTAGTGATGTTATAGGGTAAATTGCCCACGACCTTAAACCGTTCGCTTGGCATGAGTGCAGGTACATCTACCGACATAATGTCTTGCGAAACGAGGTTCATTTTCGACCATTCAGGCGTGCGACGGAAGTAGTCGCCGAGATAGTCCACCATACGGTAATCGAGCTCAACCGCAGTGAGATGTTCCACTTGAGGTAGCAGACTGCGTGTGAGAAAACCCAAGCCTGGTCCAATTTCAAGGACGTTGTCTGTGGGGGAAAGATCCAAGCACCGTACGATGCCGTCAATGGTGCCTTGATGCACCAAGAAGTTTTGCCCAAATCGCTTACGAGCGAGCATTCGCTTGGCTTCAATCAAAAGCGGATTCGGCTTTTTTTCAGCACGCGCTTTGGCTCGTTTGGCGTCTTTGTCTTCGGTTTTAGCACGACTGCGTTTAAATTTGTCTTGAATGCCCAAGGGGTCTTCCTTTTTACGTTATACAATGGATACAGCTTAGTTTAGCTCAAACATAAACGCATGGACGTCTTTTTATGTTTTCTGTGCCTTCCAATAGCAGTTAAGCATCCAAACAAGCGGTGATGGCGTCTCGAATATTACGCACAAAATAAAGTTCTACCCCTAGCGGTAATTCTTTTTTTAAGGCATCCACATCTATGGCTTGCGTACGACCTTGTGGCAACGGCAACACAATCCGTGTAAAACCGATCTTCACCGCTTCCATGAGCCGTTCCCGCCAGCGACGCACACTGCGAATTTCCCCAGTCAGCCCAATTTCACCCATCAGCACCGTGCCTGATTTCACACTCACGTCTCGTAAGCTGGTGACCAACGCCAACGCCATACCCAAGTCCACCGCAGGCTCGTCAATCTTCATGCCCCCAACGACGTTGATATACAAGTCTAAATCGGCAAAACTCAAGCCTACCCGACGCTCCAAGACCGCAATCACCTGATGCAAACGGTTCGTTTCGACACCATTGACCACCCGACGCGGCGACGCATACACGCTTTGCCCTGCCAAGGCTTGAAGTTCAATCAATAAGGGACGGCTCCCTTCCAAGCTACAAACGGTGACGCATCCTGGGACTGGGTGCAAGGCAGCGTCTGATAAAAAGACTTCAGAAGGATTCAACACGTCTTTCAAGCCACTTTCCTGCATTTCAAAGACGCCCATTTCTTGGGTGGAACCAAAGCGATTTTTCACCGACCGCAAGAGCCGTAAATCCTTGTAACGCTCGCCTTCAAAGTACAAGACGGCATCCACCATATGTTCCAGCAATTTAGGTCCCGAAAGTTGCCCGTCTTTGGTGACGTGGCCAATTAAAAAGGTGGTGATGTTCAAGCCTTTGGCGACCTGCATCAACGCATTGGCACAGGCTTTGACTTGGTTGTTCGCTCCTGGAGTCCCCGAAACATTGGTATCCATCAGCGATTGAATGGAATCGACAATCAGCACATCGGGCTTTTCAAGCACGATGGCTTGCAAAATGTTTTGAAGCTTGACTTCTGCTAAAAGCAGAATCTGGCTCGCGCCTTCGAGTTGTAAACGCTCCGCTCGATGCTTAATCTGCACGCCCGACTCTTCCCCTGTGACATAAATGACTTTTTTGCCTGTTAACGCCAAGTTCGCAGCGGCTTGAATCATCAAGGTGGATTTGCCAATCCCCGGATCGCCCCCGACCAAGATGTAAGCCCCTTGCAAGAGTCCTCCGCCGAGGACACGGTCGAGTTCAGGCATCAGCGTTGAAAAGCGAGGGGCGGTGGACATATCCACATCCGACAAAGGCATAAGCTGGATTTTATCCGTGCTAAAAAGGGGGGCGGTTGAAAGGGGGGAGGCTCCAAACGACGGTGTGGGGATGTTCCCACTCCAAGACGCTTCACTTTCAAGATCCAAATCACCACGGCTCAAGCTGGCGTAGGCTGGCAAAGCAACAGCAGAAGCAGGGGCTTCCACGACTTCTTGAAAGCTATTCCACGCACCACAATTATGGCAGCGCCCCACATGCACGGCGGATTCATATTCACAGGATTGACAGACATACTTGCGTTTGATTTTTGCCATGACTTTATTATAAAAGAAAAGAACGCTTTAGGTCAATTTTTTCAATAGACAAGGGCGGCTAGAAACTTTAATGCCGCCTTGAAAAGTGTTACGGCCTCTTCAGAGCTTATTCCTGCCTTGGGAGGCAGAAGGTCACCTTGGGCCCTTGATTGACCACCTGTTGCGGGGCTCAATTTCTGTCGCCATTTGGGAAGGTGTGGGGGTAACAGATATTCTCTGATGAGGTGACTTTGTAAACGGTGCAAGTAACTTCGGATGTCACATTCAGCCGAACTAAGAAAGAGCCAATTGTTCCAACGATGCTGAAGAGAGACGCCAATAAGTCCAGACTCTTTTTGAGGAGTCTTAGGCAGGTCTTCTATATAATATTCTTTTAAAGCGTTCAATAATTTTATTAGGCATTTAATTTCATTTTTGGGGAGTTTACTTTGAATAGTAACACTGGCAACCATACGCTTATTTTTTGACATTTGATGTCTTAGTACTATTTCTGTTAACTTGCTATTAGGATCTATCCCAAACATTAAATTATTTATTGTAGGTTCCAGAGTCGTTAATAATTCTTCTGCTTCATGTCCCTCAACAAGAAGACCAAGTGTTATTTTCCCTGATCGGGCGTTTTGAGCCAAAGCAGGTTTTATTAATGGCCCCTGTTGGGCTGAAGGGATCGGAGAAAGCCGCATAACAGTTTCCTTAGTGTTGAGAGAAAATGTAATCATCTATTAGAAAAGCAATAACCATTATACTATACTATTTGCAGACAAAAAGTCAAGTATTTAAATCACCAATGCCAGAATGAGGGGTTCCCGTCTCGTACTAAAACCCATGTGGCTATTTGTGGTAGGGTTCGTGGTTCAAAATACGAAAGGCCCGATAGAGCTGTTCCACCCACAACAGGCGCACCATTAAATGGGGAAAGGTCATCGGACTTAGCGACAAGGCCCAATCCGCCCGAGCTAAAACCGCCGAACTCAAGCCTGTGGCTCCACCCACCACAAAAATAAGATGCGGACGCTCCCCACTGTGCTTGCCTCGACTCAGGCTGTTTAAGCCAGGATGCCGCTGGTAAAAGGCTTCCGCAAATTGTGGGGAATCGAGTGCTTTGGCATGCTCAGTGAGTACCACGACATAGGCAGGGTGAGCATCCAAATACTTTAAAATGCGGCTGCCTTCAAGGGCTTGTACGTCTTGTGTGGTATGGCTGGCTTTGATTTTTTCATCAGGCAATTCCGTGACGATGAGCTTGCAATACGGTTTGAGGCGCTCAGCGTATTGAGCAAACCCTTCTTGTAAATAGCTGTGATGAGCACCTTTGAGCTTGCCCATGCAGAGAAGTTCAACTGAAATTAACGGGGTTTGTGGCATTGGTTTTCCCCGCTACAAGTTTCGTCGATGGTTGATGCTGTAAATCAAGGCAAAGGAAAGCCCACCCAAGACCAACGCCAGTAAAGCCGCCCACCAAAACCCATTGGGGTCATCCGAAAAAGGAATATGCGTAAAGTTCATACCCCACAAACCCGTGATAAACATCAGCGGAATCGACACGGTCGCCACCACAGAAAGCCATAAATTGCTCTTATTAATGCGGTCATTCAGACGGTGACGCAACTCGTCTTGCACAATTTGTGAACGCTCTTGCATCATTTCCAAGTCTTCAATGAAGTGTGTAATACGATGCAACTGTTCTTTCAAGGCCTTTTTCGTTCGGATGTCTTGCACCAAGAAATAATCCAATTGCAAAAGTGTTTTCATTGCATCTCGTTCTGCGGACAGATTACGCCGAAATAACAAGGTTTGCTTGCGTAAATCAGGTACCTTGGCCATGGCTGTAGATGTACTAAAATCTAGCAAATGTTCTTCCATGTGATTGGTGTCAGCGTCTAAAGCCGTTAAAACAGGTTCCAAATTATTGAGTATACAATCAATTAAAAAAGGTAAGAACGCCAATAGGTTTTTGGGACCGGTGCCGTTTTCTAAGTGATGTGCCATGTCTCGAATGGCTTTAACAGGTCGGCGTTCTAGGGTGATCACCGTATTGGATTGGATCCAAATCCGTAAGGACACCATGTCCGCACGATTGGACTCAGGGTTCAAATTCGCTGCTCTTAACACCAAAAGCAAGCCGCATCCCAAGACTTCTGCATGGGGGCGTGTTTTCGCTCGTAAGAGGCTTCGCCAAGCAAGGGAATTTTCATGAGCCAAATGATCTTGCAACCACGGCTTAGCATCGGGATGCATCGTTTGTAAATGCACCCAAATCGGACGATTTTCCGCAAAGGCTTGTTCTAACTCATCACCTTCTAACAGATTTCTTCCGCCTGTTTCAGAAAGTTCATAAGCAAATAATATCGGAGATTCACTCATGAGAGGACCCCCACGTTTTCAAGGGATTCTTGTTCAAGAAACTGCTCTAACGCCGAAAGACTGCGTGCAATGTGACGCTTGGCTCGTTCTTTTTTATCCTTTAGGCGCTCTTCCCACGCAGGCAGAATACCCCAATTACTATTGATCGGTTGAAAGGCTTGCCCCACCGCTTCTTCACGAGTGATGTACTGCAATAACGCCCCGAGCATCGTTTCAGGAGGCAAAATCATCGGAGCTTGCCCTCGTAAAAGGCGTCCGATATTTAAACCAGCCATCAAGCCTGTGGCGACACTTTCGGTATACCCTTCGGTGCCAGTTAATTGCCCTGCCACTAAAATATGCGGATGCTGTTTCATCTGCAAAGTAGGCGTCAAGACTTCAGGACTATGCAAGAAGGTGTTGCGGTGCATGACCCCGTAACGCACGACATCCGACGATTCAAGCCCTGGAATAAGCTGAATCATCTCTTTTTGCGCGCCCCATTTAATATTTGTTTGAAAACCCACCATATTGTAAAGGGTACCACTGGCGTTGTCTTGACGAAGTTGCACCACCGCATAAGGCCAGCGGCCCGTGCGAGGGTCATCGAGTCCGACAGGCTTCATCGGGCCGTAACGAGGGGTGTCGACGCCACGGCGAGCCATTTCTTCAATGGGCATACAGCTTTCAAAGAACTTGGTTTTTTGTAGGGCTTCTTCTTCAAAGGCTTTCATTTCGGTGCGTTCGGCTTGATTGATAAAGTTAATCAGTCGTTCATACTCGTCTTTATTCAAGGGGCAGTTGATGTAAGACGGCTCTCGTTCTTCGGAGAGATTCTTGTTGTAACGATCCGCCATAAAAGCGATGTCAAAATTGATCGATTCCTTCGTGATAATGGGTGCCGCCGCATCGAAAAAATACAAGTTTTGGCGATTCAGAAGGCGCCCTAGACTGGCGGTTAAGCCTTCAGAGGTCAACGGCCCTGTCGCAATCAGCGTATAGGCTGTATCGGTGGGGATTTCGGTGACGTCTCCCCCCACAAAGGTGATGTTGGGGTGTTGGTGAATGCGTTGGGTGACAAGTTCCGCAAAGCGTTCACGATCCACGGCGAGGGCCTGCCCTGCAGGCACGGCACAATCGGTGGCGATTTCAATGAGTTCAGCTCCCAAGCGTCGCATTTCTTGCTTGAGTAAACCGCTGGCACTTTCACCCATGGAACCAAAGCTATTGGAACAGACGATTTCTGCCAAGTTGTTGCTATGGTGAGCAGGCGAGCGTTTCACAGGCTTTAAATCATGCAAACGCACTTGAAAGCCTTGATTGGCGAGCTGTAAGGCCGCTTCAGTGCCTGCTAAACCAGCACCGATGATGGTGACTTGGGGCGTCATGTGTGTGGGGATTCCTTTCTGGAAGGGGCTGCGCTTTTACTCTAGCACAAAGATGCGCCCTGCAAAATTACCCAGTGTAAAAAACTTTTAAAAAAGGCGCACAAAAAAAAAGGCAGGGGCGTTTATGTACATACAATTAAATACTTGCACTTAAATCCTGCTTGATTTAATATAGTATAAAATACATTTACAAGTTTGACTTTTTTGATGTTTTGCCCTCCATTTTAACTGATAAAGGATGATACCAATGCGTATTACTTCGTTTGCCCCTTCAATGACCAAACCGACCTATGCCGTTTCTTCTACGCCCCAAGGCACTTTTGGCGCTTCAACGCCTATGGTGCGTTCAGTGGCCCCCGCCTCCACCGAAACCCAACGTTCAGGGGGGTTGCCGACTAATCGATTTTTAGCAGGAGCAACAGCACTATTAACCTCCGTTTCACTCGCAGGGTGTGGGGAGAAGGCTGCTGCTAATTTGGCCGACTCCTTAGTGCCAAAGGTAAATGCTGGAGAAGAAGCATTGGTAGTCGAGCAAGCTCAAAAAGCACTCGTGGGAACGGGTCTCTCTAGATTTTATTCCGTATTTCGAGCGGTAAATTTCCCCGGTTCGACTTGTCCGCTACGTTATAGTGAGGAATCTACTCTAGCAGGTTTCGATCATTTTGTTATAGGGCCGAATACGGACAGGAATGGTGAAACCAGTTTAACACTTCCAGAAAGATTTGATTGTGCAAGAGAAATGGCTGTTTTGAAAGACCGGGACCCATCTCAATCATCCGCTGAACAATTTAGCAGTACATTTCTTCCAGAGATACTGAATAGTCCTAACCCTAAAGTTAATTCAATGGGTGGCGAGCTTATGATCAGCAATGCAGGAGCCGTGCCTAGTTCGCCTAGCGGGTCGTATGGCGGGTCGTGTGAACAACTCGTCCAACGTTGGGAAGACTATAGAGTCGAAAAAGAAGCTGCTTCACGCGCTGCAAACAACGGTGAGTTGACAGTTGAAAATAACGCACTAAACAAGCAAGGGCAGTCATGGTTTCAGTTATTTGGCAATCGCTTCGCTATATTGGGAGATATTATTGCTCCTGAAGTCTGCGAAAGAATAGGTCCACCACTAAGGGAGATAGGACCACCTAGCAGAGAGAATATTCCCAATGTATTGGGTCTTGGTGACGACAATTTTACCCACTTCCAAAAAAGATTAAATGAGTCAACGGTTCCAAACGAGGAGTCAATGGGTCAATAAGCACCGAAAAGCAAAACCCCGTTTTCAATTAAGTAGGTTTTGGGTATACTGCTTGAGGGCGAACCGTTACTTTGCCCCCTATTAAGGAATGGCCATGACCCGACAACTCGCCTTTAATGAACTCTTCCTTCAACACACCGGCGTTGAAGACGCCTTGCTTGAACGCTACAATCTTTCGGGGCCACGTTACACCAGCTACCCCACCGCCCCTGTTTGGCAAGACGCCTTCGGGGCGGATGCCCTGACTACCATGCTTAACAACACGCAACACCAGCAAGATGCTTTGCCGTATTCGCTGTATATTCACCTGCCCTTTTGTGAAAGTCGTTGCCATTTTTGTGCGTGTAATGTGGTCATCACCAAGCAAACGCAACACGCCGAAAAATACTTGGAACTGCTCTTTCAAGAAATTGATTTACTGCTCCCTCACTTAGATTTAAACCGCCCTGTCATGCAGTTTCACTTGGGCGGTGGCACCCCTACGTATCTGACGCCCCAACAACTTGAACGTTTGTGGATCAAAATCAACCAGCATTTTAGCTTTCATCCTGATGCTGAAATCAGCTTAGAAGCCGACCCGCGTGTCACCACAGAAGAGCATCTCCAAACGCTGGCTCGACTGGGCTTTAACCGCATTTCCATGGGCGTGCAAGATGTGGATCCCACGGTGCAAGAAGCGATTCATCGGGTCCAATCGGTAGAAGAAACGCAAACGCTGATTGATACGGCTCGTGCGGTGGGCTTTGACGGCGTGAATGTGGATCTCATCTACGGCTTGCCTCATCAAACGGCGGAAAGCTTTTATGAAACGGTCGCTACCATTATTCGCTTGAATCCAGACAGGCTGGCTGTTTACAATTATGCCCATGTGCCGTGGATGGCACCTTGGCAAAGCTATATGCCTCAAGAAGCCATGCCCAAAGGCACCGAAAAATACGTGATTTTTCGCCAAGCCACCAAGCAGTTTTTAGAAGCAGGCTACGTCTATATTGGGATGGATCACTACGCCAAGCCCGATGACGAGATGGCTCGTGCGTGGGATGACGCGAGCTTGCATCGTAATTTCATGGGCTATACCGTGCGTGCTGGGCAGGCAGAACTCGTGGGCTTGGGTTTGAGCGCCATTAGCAGTTGGAAGGGGTATTATAGCCAAAACGTCAAGAAATTGTCGCAGTATGAGACGGCGATTAGCTCGGGCAAGCTCCCGACGTGGCGGGGCTATGCCTTGAGTGATGATGATTTGTTGCGTCAAACGGTGATTATGCAATTGATGTGCCAAAACCGCTTAGACTTTGCGAGTATCGACGCTCAATTTAAGATCACCTTTGAAGCTTATTTTGCCGAGGCGTTAGAAGCCTTAAAACCTTTAGAAGCCGATGGCTTATTGACGATTGAAAACCGCCGAATCGAGTTTAGTCCCTTGGGGCGGATTTTCAGCCGAAACATCGCCATGCCCTTTGACGCTTACTTGCAAGGGCAAATTGCTTCGACGCAGAAGCCTTTGTTCAGTAAAACTTTATAGTATTCGATAAGGAATATCAAACCATGCCGAAAGAAACCTATGTCGTGATTGGATACGACGCCACCGACGCCGATGCCCTCCAACGACGCCTAGACGCTCGCCCCGACCACCTCACGGCGATGCAAGCGTCGAAAGATGCAGGCGTCGTGAAGCTGGCGGTGGCCCTTCAAAATGAAGCAGGCACGGCTTCGATAGGCTCTATCGTTTTGCTTGAAGTGAATAGTTACGATGAGGTGCAAGCCTATTTGGACGGCGAACCCTATGTGAGTCGTGGGGTGTGGGAAACGGTGAAAGTTCATAAGGGAGCGGTGCCTCCTTTATTCTCTTTGTGAATACGATCGAAAGTTCTGCGAAACTGGCTTTACTCCCTCTCCCTTAGGGAGAGGGTTGGGGTGAGGGAAACCACCAGCTCCAATGGGAGCAAGTCCCTCCACCTAGCCTCCTCCCTAAGGGAGGAGGAACAAGACAAAACGGCTTTCGCAGAGTTTTCTATACTGTAACAATCTTGTTACAGTGACGGCTTAGCTGGCACAATGTTTGTTTTTATAATCCTTTATACTAATATAAGCGGAACACATTTTCGTTCCACTGAAGATAGACTATAGGCACATAATACACACACATAGGACAACACATCATGACACTTTCCTTTCCTTCACTTAACCTTGGTTCTCCTGCGTCGGGTCTTGCCCAAGAAACGAATGCATTAGAAATGCAAGCGTTGCAATATACCCAAGCTCGCCCTCAAATGCAAGCTCCTGCTCCACAAGTACAGGCGGATTCACTCTTTCGTAGTGGTTTACCTGTTGCTTATTTGCCCACTCAATTTACTAATACAGTAGGTTCTTTTGCTCCACCCTTACCGCAAAAGGTAAGTTATATGTTTGTCGCTCCAGCAACTGGGCAACAATCGATGAGCGGTGGAAGTAGCGGGCAACAACAACGACGTTGATAGCTTTAAACGTCTGCCTGTTTCTTTGAAGACATCGGCGTGACACTAAAAAACGGCTTTTGAGATATTTCTCAAAAGCCGTTTTTCTATAGGTGTAGAAAATATAACTAAGTCGTTGCAGGCGTTTTGGCTTTCTCTGCATCTGCCTTGGCTTTTTCAGCTTCTGCTTTGGCTTTGTCCGCATCTGCACGAGCTTTCGTGGCATCTGCGGTGGCTTTAACCGCATCCGCCTTAGCTGTGACAGCGGCGGCATCTTTGGCAACAGAATCGGCTTGAGCAGCTTTGGCATCGGCATCGGCTTTATCGGCCTTGACTTTTGCAGCAGTAGCTTCCGTTCGTTTTTGTGTTGCTGTCGCTTGTGCCGCAGTTGCTGCTGCTTTGGTTGCTTCTGTTGCATTTGGTTGAGCCGCAAGTGTGGCGGCAGATCTTGAAGCGCTCTCCGCACTGATCGCTTCATGCAAAGCGATACTGGCTTCCATTTGAGCAAAGATAGCTTCTTGTGTCTTGGTTTGTGCTAAAGTCTTGGCTTTTACAGCGGCTTCATCGGCGACTTGGGACTCGCCCACCTTAACTTTTGCAGTTGCTTCTAGTTTGTCGGCTTCTGAAACCAAGTAAGTGGCTTGTTCATTTTTTAACGCAATGCGAACTTCATTATCGGCATCAAAGCCTTCGCCTAAAATACCAGACGCCATTACGCCATCTGAATTAACGCCTTTGGCGGTGCTGCTCACATCACTGTCGATATAGTTGATGTCAGCACCACTGGCATCTTTCAGCGTGTTAACCGTAAACTTCATGTTGTACTCACCATTGTTGGTGTTGTCTGCCGTAAGTTCTTTACCATTCCACTTTAAAACGGAACCATCTTTGGTGGTAAAAGGTTTGTCTTTTTCAAGGGCTTTGCCGTTCAAGGTGGCATTACCACTATCATCTAAAATCAATTGCTGGTCGCCCAAAAGCATATCGATTTTTTTGGTAACCCAAGGCACAACACCGCCAGGTGTCCATTGAGCGATGCTCTTATGTTCAGCATTCAATTGAATGTTCTTGTCTTTTAACAAGTTATAGGTGCCTTCACCCATGACATCGAAGTTAATCGCTCTGGTATTGGCTTTGTCCGTACGATCGGGATCCGCAATGTGAGGGTCTCCCCAATAAGCGGAATGCTCATTAGCAGCCACGAGCGTCGGTGTGGGGGCTGGGGTGGCTGGCGTCGGTGGTTGAGGCTGTGGCACGTAAATAGGAATATCTGTATCTGGCTTAGGCTGTGGCTTAGGTTGCGGCTTAGGTTGCGGCGTAGGTGAAGGAGTCACCGTTTTTTTGGATTTACTAAAATATCCTGCGAATAACAACAAAAGGGTATTTTTCGTTTGAGTGCTTGCCGTCGTTGTGGCAGGACTCATTTTTGGCGTTGTGTTATTTAAAAATGAAAAATTTGTCGGTGCAGACGCCTTAAATAAATTTATCGAATTCGTGGAAACAGGTGAGTACGATGTTGTTGGATGGTAAGTGACAGAAGGCATTTTTTTAGGCTGACCTAAGTATTGTACAAAGTTTTTTAATAAGCTTTGCATCGCAGGCGAATTTAAGGCTTGATAAGTACCTTGAATATTGGAAAATGTTGATTGCTTTGGCGTATAAGAACTGTTTGATGATAACAAAATCATATTTAATTAATCCCCGTCTCTCTTTATACAATTAGTTTGAAAGCTCTCTTTTTTAGTCAGTCGTTTGAAAGAATAGCTAGAATGCCCTCGTAATTAGAAGCATTCTCCCCAAATAATAAACAAAAGGATGCGTTTTAAATTGTCATTTTGTTATACTTCGTAACAAAATAGAAACTCTAAAAAAACAGTGGTGACTAAAATTGTCTACCACTGTTTTTAATTTCTGGAACTCGGTTCAAGTGTTGACTGGATGCGTCAAACTAAAACCATCTACAGTTCTATTTCCCCTTGCTAGACGATTTAGAGCTGCCTTTGCTTGGTGCTGGGGCAGATGACTTAGAGTCACTTTTGCCAGACGATTTAGAGCTGCCTTTGCTTGGTTCTGGAGCAGATGACTTAGAATCACTTTTTCCAGACGATTTAGAGCTACTGCTTTTGCTAGACCCCTTAGAGTCTGAGCCTTTAGAGTTGCCTTTGCCAGATCCCTTAGAGTCGTTATTGCCATCCTTCTTAGAATCCGATTTGGGAGCGTCCGTCTTAGGATCGGGGGCTCTGTATTTGTCTTTATCGGTTTTTAAACTTTTACGAACGTCTTTATCGGCATCAAAACCTTCCCCTAAAATACCTTTTGGCATTACACCATCGGAATTGACGCCTTTGGCGGTTGTTCTAATATCCGTGTCAATATAACTGTTGTTTTTATCTTTACCCTTAGTGTTTTTGTTTAAAGTAAAACTCATATTATACTCACCCTTGTTGACATTGGTGGTTTCGAGTTTGGATCCGTTCCATTTGACTACAGTACCGTCTTTGGTGGTAATGGGCTTGTCTTTTTCAAGGGCTTTACCATTTAGGGTGGGTTTACCCTTGTCATCTAAAATCACGTCTTCATTACCTAATTTCAGGTCTATTCTACCTGTCACCCAAGGCACGTTACCCTTCTTGTCTTTAGGTAAGGCTTTATGTTGCGCATTCAAAACAACACCTTTGTCCGTTAATAAGTTAAAGGTACCTTTGCCATCGACGGTGAAATTATTGGCTCTTGTTTTATTTTGATCCTTGCGATCAGCATCTGCTACGTGAGGATCTCCCCAATAAGCGGAATGCTCATTGGCAGCAACTGGTCCTTGAGGCTTGGATGGAGGTTTCACCACAGGTTGTGGCTTTGGAGCAGGAGGATCAGGTTTCACCACAGGTGGTGGTGGTGGAGCGGGAGGCTCGGGTGTCACTACAGTTGGTGGTGGTGGAGCAGGAGGCTCGGGTGTCACCACAGTTGGTGGTGGAGCGGGTTGCTCATAAACGGGAGGCTCAGGTGTCACCACAGGTTGTGGCGTCGGTTGTGGCTTATTCGAAAAATAAGCTCCTAATAAAAGGAGTAAGTTATTCTTTTTTATTTGATCCGAATTTATTTGATCCGAAATGGTGGCGGGTGTCCCCGTTGTAAGAAAATTGTCTGTGGCGTAATCGGTTGTAGAGTCCACATTTCCAGTATAAGCTGTACTGGTATTATTACCTAAAAATGAATACGGTTGCGACGAGTAAGAACCACCATAACCACCCATAGCACCCCAGAAACTGGTATTGTTTGACGTATAAGCCCCATTCGTGTTTGACTTATTGGCGTAAGTTCCTATCATGCCAGCTAATAAATTCAAATAACTAGACTGAGTACTTGCTGTATTTGAATCATAGCCGTAGCTTGAATCGTTCGATTGATAAGGATTATAGGTATTTGAATTGTTTGAATTCAAATAAGGTAAAAAATTATTTACAACTTCATTCATTCTTGGTGTCATTAACCCATTAACGATTGAATTAAGTGTCGGCTGACCTGCTTGGCGGCCATTATTGGTTATTTGCATTATGTGTTATTCCCCTTGAGTTCTCTTCTTCATATAACTATTAATGATGATCTATGTCACAGATCTATTTTTCCCTAAGACAATAAAGATCGCTTCTCTGCAATAATTGTTGTATTTTTACATTTCGTAACAATTGAGTGGATTTCATACAAAATACCGCCACACAAAGACTCATTCGCTGTCGATACGATAGTGAATCGTTTAACTTGTATTAGAGTTGGCATCCATCTACACGTCAGCCCAATTGTAAGCGGGGGGTTAGTTGGGTGGTTTTTTTGAACTAAAATCTGCACCATGATAGCCAAAATGCTGTTTAGTAATAGGCTTTAAGCGAATATCGAAGGAAAGCATAAAGGCATCCCCCAAGAAGCGGGCAAAGCCATTAAACGGCGGCGGAACAAGCGATGTACCAAACTGCATGAAGGTGGCGAATCCACCATTGGCAAGCGTGGCGTAGGTTTCATTAAATAGGTTGTGTAAAAACCAGATGAATCCTTTTTGGGGGTTTAAACATTGGGCAACATCAAACATGGAACGTAATGCCATGCCATCGACGTCATGCCAAACTTTTAAAAGCATCCCTAAATCTTTATGAGCAAAGAAATCAAAAAAGGTTTTATACACCGCTAAGCGAACCGCGGTTTGCTTTTCATGACGAGACAGTAAATGCAGATATTCTCTAAACGTGGCTTCATCCTTTTTTAATAAGGGCAGAGGAGCTTTTAGGTTCTTATTCTTTTTTTCAATGGCTTGGTTTAGCATTTTGAGATGCTTTTGAAAGGCTTGGCCATGGCTAAGTTTAAGATCTTCCATATCGCCTTTGGGATTGGTTCTGAAATAGAGGTCTTTGGCTTGAGAAAGGGCTTTGGCTTTGGCATCTAAGACCGCTCCAAACACAGGAATGTTACTAATCCAACTGTCGACTTGATCTAGCGTGCCACGCCCGCCTTCTACTTTAGGGACGAAGCCCATGAAAATGGGGGTGCTGGTCACCCAGCGAACAGGAGCAAAATGTAGAAACGCGTTAATCCCACGAGCGAGCCAAGGCATTTCTTCTTTTTGTTGAAAGTGAAAGGCCAGCATCGGGCGTGCTTGTTGAGAAAGGGGTTTGTGCTTAGCTTGTTGAAGGGTGTGTTGGTAACGGGCTAAGGCTTTTTGCATTAAGATTTCATGTTTTTGCCCCTTGTCACACGGTGTGACGGCGTCAAATAAACCCAACCAATGCCCCCCTAAGTGGTTGACTTGTTTTAGAAAAAATTCGTACTTGCTTCGGTGTTTTTCTCTGTCCTTAATCACGGTGGTGCCGAGTTCGTGGTAGCCTTTTTCATCAAGCAATAAGCCTGAAAAATCAGCTCTGTTTAAATTCATTAGAATTTCTGAACTAACAGAAGCCGCTGGGGGATGCTTCATCACATCTTTCATTAATTCTTTGGCCAGTAAGCCTCCTCCGTAGCTAATGCCCATGCCGCCCAGTACTAAAGGCCACGACATCACATTATAAACGCTTGCCCCTGACGCCGTAGACAGCCCAATCGGTAGTCCAAACTTGAGTAAAGTCGCTGTCAGTAGTTTACCCTGTTGTAAAGCGTCTTTTGGTTTAAAGCCACTGCGTTGCAACGCCAAAGGCGTTGGGGTCGTGTTAGGATGTGAGTAAGACGATATTTTTTGCATAAAACGCTGTAATTGTGCCTAAACGCATTTATGGGGACAAGGGAACTCATCGGCATAAAGTCTTGTGCATGAATCCTTGTGCTAGCAGAAGAAAGCCTATTTAAAAGCCCTTGTAGAGTATTTTAAAGAATCGTCGTGCTTAGTCATCGATTTCAATCGCATCCGCCAATAAAAAAACTAAACAGGCACAACGCTCGTCAAAGTCGGATCAATTAAACGCTTGCCCGCTTTTTCAAAGACGATTGAAAGCACTTTGCGATTTTCAATATCTACCACAGAATGCACCACGCCTACACCGTACACCTCATGCTGTACTTCCATACCAGGTGAATAATCTACAACCGTTTGTGTAGGGGTAGGGAGCATAGGCACAGGCTCTTGATATTCGTACAAAGGCACGTGTGCAACAGGCACGCCATCTAAAGAATAGGGCGGGGTAATGGCAGGCATGTGAGAAGCGTCTGCAAGCGTCCGCATGGGAGCCATCTGATTATATTGATTGCCCTTTAAAGGCACATAACCACTGTCCATTTCGGCTAACTCTTGTTGAAAAGACTGAATCAAGTCGTCTTCCGCTAATGACGCTTCATCATAAGCTGGAACTAAGAATTCAGGCATTCCTGTAGGCACCTGTTCTTCAGCAGTTACGGAAACATCTTCTTCAACGACAGGGGAAGCTTCGTGCGTCATTTCAAAAGAAAAGCCCGCGAGCGGATCTTCAGGGTCTATTTTAGGAACGGTATTGGCCTCTTCATGCCCCATAAAGTCTTCAGAAGAAACAGGGTATTCGCTTACCATATCATTAAATTCAGTATGCACGGCTTTTTCAATAATGTTTAAATCAAAGCTAAAATTGTCCAAGTCTTCTAATTGTAAGCTTTCGACTTCAACGGCTTGATGCACAGGTAAGCTCACATTCCCTGCTTGAACGGCGTCAAAGACGCTGGTCATTTCTTCTAGTTGTTCTTGGGGATTAAAATGGCTTGGCGCACTAGGCAAAAAGGCATCGTCTTCAGTAGCTTGAGGGGAACGGCCTTCAATGATCGGTTCATTCAATAAGTCATCATAAAATCCTTCGCTTTCAAACTCTAAAGATTCTTCAAGCGCCAAAGGACTTTCTTCTGCGGTGAAATCCTCGGTCAAATCCAAGCTAAAATCAGGCACATCTAAGTGAGCTTCAGGGGCAAGTGGGCTTGACATCAGTTCTAAAGAAGCTTCGACAGGCTGTTCTGAAGAAAGAGTTTGCATAGTTTCTAGAGTCGATCGATCTATAATGGGACCTAGTAAACTACTGGGTAGTAGATCTGGTGTAGGCTCCTGAAAACTTTCATCAGGAGCGGGTACATAATAGGGATCAAAATCCTGCCCAAACATGGACTCATCTTGATACAAGGTTTGTTCCAAGGCTTCTTCGGTGCTTTGAGGCTTACGTTTTAGCTCTTCTTTACCGTCAATAATGTATTCCATGTGGAGTACGGCTTTTTCAGGCTCATCAAAACCCGAATCGGCAGATTCATCCAAGTAAGGGGTGACGTCTTCTAGCATGGAATCAGGCAAGCAAGGGTGAATGTGATGTGTACTGTCTATTTCTTCGGACGTATCTATAGGGGCTGGATCCTCTTCGCCCTTAGAAGGATTCAACAAAGGGGCTTCAAGAAAAGTTTGCCATTCTTCAGGCATTTCGCCTAAAATTGAATTGTAATGATGCACTTCTTCTTCAGCGGGATGGGCTTGAAGGGTTTCTAAAACGGGGGGGTTGTCTGAAGTTTTCAAATCAGAAGAAAAAGAGCTTAAAACGTCATCATGCGATTCATCGAAAGAACGATCCATTGCTTTATAGGGAGCGGCTTCAACAGAAGGGGGCTCGATGGCTTGAAACGGTGTGGAAGACGGATCTTCTATAGGTTTTTCGGATTCAGATGAGCGTTTCAAAGGAGCGAACACTTCTAAAGGGGGCAAAGCAGGAAAATCACCGAATAGAAGGGGGATGCCCAGCGTCAATTCACTTAAGAATAAGGCTGTGGATTGACTGGCATTCACCTGTAAGAGATGTTGCTCACCCGCTTTTAGAGCGTCCGCCATAGGCTCTTTGTGTAAAGGGTGCAGATTCACAACATTCACGCCTTGTTCCAATAGCTGATGCACTTCATGTTCAACTAAAGTGGGTAAAGTCTTGTTACGACTAATATTACCAACCAGTATATTGCTTAAAGGCAACATACTATGACGCAACGCTTGATTCAAAAGTTCCCAAATCCACGCATGAAAATCAACGCTTACACTAGAAAGATCCAGTACAAGGAGCTTACCTTCACTTTCGGCGTGCTTCAGTTCTTGCATAAAATGGACGCTTTGTTGATGTTCCCCTTCGCAAAAGACTTTGCTCGCCTTACATTGATTCAACAAGCGAAAGAGCAAGCCACTTTGGGTGCTTAAAAAAACTTCTTCGAGTTCACGCAAACTTTGAACCCTGAAAATACGTTGCCCTGCAATGCTGTTCCATTGTTTCCAAGCTTCTTCGGCTTGTGTGGGAGCTAAGGCTTTCGTCCAGGACTCAATGAGACGCTCCACCCCCCATGCTTCCACAGGAAATGCGTGGGTACGCCCCAGTTCCACCAAGTGAATCCCCGGTAATTGACTGCGTTTTAAAAGCCCGTAGCCATCGAAAAGCAAGGGGTGCATGCCTTCTTGACGTGCATTTAACAATAGGGAAAGTAAGAGTTCAAGTCCTCGTTCTTCTTGATCCGATTCCAAACGGAGTTGCCCGTAAACGTCACGCATTAAAATACGTAGGGCAGGGAATTGTAGATCGATAAGGGACGCTTCTGGTGTATTCAATAGAAGCGCTGCGAGTCGCTCAGCAGAAACACGAAAGAAAGACTGCACATTTAAAACAGGCACACCATAAACAGGGCTCAAATGCAGGCGAGCTTCTGTATTTGTGGCGCTTTCAATGTCCGTAATTTTCAAGAGTTGACGGCGATTTTGGGCATCCACGGCAAGGACAAGGGCATTGAGCACCAAGGCATCGGCTTGAGCGTGGGGAATTTCAAGCAATACGTTTGAGTTGTGACGGCTAAAGTGAATAAAGTCCAACGCCTCTGGCATTAAATCATCTAAGTTTAAGGCATTTAATGCAAAGCTCACGTTTTGGCTCCTTCAAATTCTCTCACATATCTTTACATTATACCCATTTTATAGGAAAAGGGCTAGAAAAGCTCCTTGCCTTCCTCTTGATGTGGGTTATGGGGTTCTTGTGGAAGGCATTCTATAGAAGGCTTTCGTAAAGCCTTCTAATCGATATGAATCCCCAGCCCTAAGTGACGTTCCGCCACTTCCAACCACGCTTCAGACAAGCTCGGGTGCGGATGCACACTCAACGCCACATCTTCCACCGTCGCACCCAGTTCAATGGCTTGAAGCATCTGCGAAATAAGGGCATCCGCATAAGGGCTCAAAATCTCCGCCCCTAAAATGGCTCCCGTGGCATCATCCACCACGATGAGGGCTTGCCCTTCGCTAATGCCGTCAATGGTGGCACGACCCAAGGCAGCAAACGGCAGTCGGGTGACTTTTGCTGTATAGCCCCGAGCCGTGGCTTCTTCAAGTGAAAGCCCCACACGCGCCAGTTCAGGTTGTGTATACAGCACGGCAGGAATCTGCGTGAGGGCATCCAAGCCGTTTTGCTTTCCTGCGAGCGTTTCAGCTAGCACAATCCCGTGATGCGATGCCACATGCGCCAGTTGCGGATGCCCATGCGTGACATCGCCAATGGCGAAAATATGCGGTTGACTGCTTTGTAAGGCGTCATTGATGAGTATACCGCCTGATTGCGGATGCACGTCCACGCCTGCGTTTTCAAGATCTAAGCCCTGCGTATTCGCCCGCCGCCCTGGAGCAATCAAAAGGCGTTCCACCGTCAAGGTTTTCTGCTCTTCTGGATTGAGCAAGGAACTGATTTTGAGTGTGACCTGATTCTTGGCTTCATCCACCACGGCCGCTGTAATATCAGCATTAAAATGGAAGGTAATGCCTTCTTTTTGGAGTTTTGATTGCAAAATCGCCACGAGCTTGGCATCATACTGCGGTAAAATACCACTTAATCGATCCAGCACATGCACTTCTACACCCAGTCGTTGAAAGGCTTGAGCCAATTCTAGCCCAATGACGCCCGCCCCCACGATGCCTAAGCGTTTGGGCAATGCCGGGATGTCAAAAATCTCTTTCACCGAAAGAGAAAAACGAGGGTCTAAGCCTTGAAATACTGTAGGTACAAGGGTTTCCGCCCCTGTGGCGATGACAAAGGCATCCGCTTGCAAGACTTTTGAGCCTCCTTCAAGTAGAGCCACTTCAACAGAAGTAGGTGAAATAAAGTGGGCTTTTCCCTTGATGACATTGACTTTCAGGCGTTTTAGGCGGGCTTCAATGCCGTCTCGCAGATGCTGAACATCCTGATCTAAGTGAGTGGACAATTTTTGCCAATCCAGCGAGACCTTGTCCACCTTTATACCTAGTGATTCCAAGGCTTTTGAGCGTATTTTGTAGTAGTCATTACTAGCGTGGATCAAGGCTTTAGACGGAATGCACCCCCAATTTAAGCAGGTGCCGCCCACGTAAGTAGATTCAATCAGCGTGAGCGAAAAGCCCCGTTGAGCCAAGCGAATGGCGGCGATATAGCCAGCAGGGCCTCCGCCGATGATGAGTAGCGACTTGATATGGGGGGGAATTGAATCTAGCATGGGGGACTCCTTGAACGATTTGGACTTTTATTATAGCTCAAAAAGTCGGGAATTGGATTGAAGTACTAAAGATTGGCTTAGTTTTCGACACACGAAATTCGATTTCTGACACACAAAACCCTGATTTTCGACACACGAAACCCTCATTTCTGACACACGAAATTCGATTTTTGACACACAAAACCCTCATTTCTGACACACGAAACACAAAGGGAATGATCCAAATGCTCTTCAAAAGAAAAGATTTATGCGTTTTTCAAGGAGCCACTCTTTTTCAGTATGACCGCTTTTTGACCGCTTGCCTAGTGCCTAAAAACCACGTTTTAAAGCTCGTCTTCATCCTCATCTTCGGATTCAAGCACCAAGAAATCCAAGATTTCTTCACGCAAAAAGCGAGGCAACTCTTCAATGTCTAACAAACCTTTTAAGGCAGGCATGCCACCAATACGGTACACCCCTGTCAACGCCGCATGAGCCACTTCCATGTTTTCGTCAAACAAGCGTTTGTGCAGAACCGCCAAATGAGACAAGTCGCCAATCGAACTCAAGGCTTCTACCGCAGCGAGTCGAATGGCATTGGCGGGATCGTTTACCGCACTTAAAATGCCGTTTAACGCTTGATTTCGTTCGTTTTGAGACAACCCGTCTTCTTTTGCGAGCATGCCTACCGAATCCAAGATGCGTTCAATGAGAAATTGGCACTTTTCACGCACGCCTTTTTTGGATTCAAACAAATCCAGTAAGGGGCTTAACGCCCTAATATCGCCCAATAAACCCAAGGCTTTCACCGCCGATTCCTGCAAGTACATCGAAGATTCTTGATCGTCTTTCAGCACACGCAAGAGCGGTTGAACGGCATTGGGATTCTTGAGGCGTCCTAAGGATTCTGCCGCTTCTAAACGCACCCGATAGTTGGCCTGATTGTCATTCAGCAAGCCCATTAACGGGATAATCGCCGTTTGGTTATTGAGCAAACCCAGCAAGCGAATGCTGGTGCATCGTAATTTTAGGACGGCTTCTTCTTCAATAAAGGCACGGTAATTTTCCGCCTTTTCAAATAAGGCAATGCCTGTCGCCAGTGCAATATCCACCAGCGTGTCGTGCAAGCAAAACGCTTTGACGTCTCCCAGTAGCTTGACTAAAGCGTGAACCAAGGCAACATCTTCAGACGTACGCAAGAGTTTGACCAATTGGGGCAGGACTTGAAAGCCTGACGTGCCTTGGGTATGGGGTTTAATGCGTTTTAAGGTATCCAACTTTTGAGCATGGGAGATTTCGTCACTTTGAAGACGCTCCAACATTGGCAACCACGCTGGGAGTAGGTGTTGAACATCCGCCAAAAGGGCATCTGCTTCAGAGAGGGGAGCAGGCTGGTTGGCGTTATAGGCATCTTCAGAAGGTGACCCCTGAATCATGAAGAAGGGTTCCTGATTCTATCAACGATTAAAGCTGTTTCGCCATAATAGTATCATTATAATAGTTTTATTGTATCGAAAATCCGCAAAAAGTCAAGAAAGGCAGTGAAATGAATTGTTTCGCTACCTTATTAGCTTAAAGCAGAAAAATATTTAGCTGCGTGCAATTCTGCCTATCCCGTTCGGGAACTCAAGCCGTTCTTTCAAGTGGAGATCTCGATCTGGATGAGTTCGTTTGAATGTATCTACTTCCCTAGAGCACGCCTCGCCGATGGCGGGTTACGCTAGGGAGAGGAGGGATGCCTAAAATCCAGTGTTTAGCTCTACTCAAAGGGGGAGGGGGTAAGAAGACTAGAAGCCTACGGCGTGGAAGCCCGCATCCACATGGATGACTTCACCGGTCACACCGCTTGAAAGTTCGTCGCACGCCAAGTACAAACCGGTTCCACCGACTTCGTCTTGCGTCACGTTGCGTTTCATGGGCGTATGCTCTTCCATGTAGTTCAAAATATCAGAAAAGCCTGAAATCCCACGAGCGGCTAAGGTCTTAATGGGTCCTGCGGAAATTGCATTGACGCGGATGTTTTGAGGCCCTAAGTCGCTGGCTAAGTAACGTACGGACATATCTAACGCGGCTTTTGCCACGCCCATGACGTTGTAATTCTTCACGACACGCTCACCACCTAAGTAAGTCAAGGTCATGATGCTACCGCCGCCGTTTTTAACCAACAAGGGCTGGGCGTATTTTGCCACAACCGTCAAGGAATAGGCGGAAATATTGTGAGCGAGCATAAAGCCGTCACGGCTGGTGTCGATGAATCCGCCAGCGAGGTCTTCTTTTTTAGCGAAGGCAACCGAATGGACCACCGTGTGAAGTTTTCCAAATTCAGCATCGAGTTGGGTGAAGACGGCTTCGACTTGGGCGTCGTCGGTCACATCACAATCGATGAGTAAAGAACCGGGCATTTCTTCATCAACGAGTTTTTTCACGTTGTCTAACAAGCGTTCGCCTTGATAGGTGAAGGCGAGCTTCATGCCAGCTTCGTGGAGCTTTTTGGCAATGCCCCATGCGATCGATGTTTTATGGGCAACGCCGAAAATAACGCCTGTTTTACCTGCTAATAAGCCTTGAAATTTGTTGTCTGACATTGTTAAATCCTCCTCACAATTAAAAAATGTTTATTTTAAAAAATTAACATGAATACAAAATAACACAAATAGTTTATTTGGCATTTTATTTGCCTGACTTTTTTTGTAGAATAGAAACAACACAAGAGAAGGATGCCTACCCTAATGACCTCAAACGCAATGACTAAAGCGGATTTTAACACCCTTTGGCAAGACCTTGAGCCACAACTCGTCCCACAATGGGACATGACCGAGCGGTGCTTTTACCTGTCGCATCCTGCCTACCCCACACTGGCCGTTTCCGCCCCCAGCGATGCCTTGGCGATGCAAGCGTTTTATAACGCTTTAAAGCAATATCTTTACAATATGTAACAATACATTTGGCGATACCTATGTTAAACTAAGCTTATACGCTCACACTTACTATATACGTTTGTTGAGGAACTCAAAATGTCCCAAAATGCTTTGTCTCCCGTCCTAAATACAGCCCCTGCAAGCGTCACTCGTGTTGAACACGGGCTAATGGATGTCGCCCACGCCGACAATGCCACCGAAGCCTTGATTATGCTGGCCCAAGCCTTACAATCAGGCGTTATGGACGACTGGCACGATGAAATCGATGTCAACACGGGCTATATTGTTTTGGCTCCCGCTCAAATACGTCGTATTGCTAAGTTGTTGGAAGAAGCAGGCAAGCCTTTTGGTGTCTTGTTTAGCCACGTGCCTCAAACCCAACAATCCGCCTTGAGTCAAGGGTTTATGGTGCGTGAAAATCCGGTGATTCGTCCGCCTCGGCAAGTGGTGATTCAAGAACATTTGTCATTTAACACCGCTGAAAATGGTGTTAATCCCCCTCATGCAGAAGCGTTTGCTCAAGCGGTCTTGGAAGATTCGCAGTTGACGCTGGTTAATAACGACACTGCCCCAGAAGACATGGGCTTACCTGCTTTAGAAGTCCAAGCGGTGGAAGTGAAAGGTCTTTATGAATGTGAAGCACTTGAACAGGCGTCGTTTCCTGAAGAGCAAGGGACTTGTTTTGCAGAAAGTCAAAACACCGCTCATGCGGATTTACCGACGAAAATCATTAAAGGCAACTTGCGTTCAGGGCGTTTTGAACAGTACGGGGGGCATCTCGTTATTGTGGGAGACGTGCATACAGGGGCGGAAATCCGTGTGCAAGGGGATGTTTTGGTGTGGGGCGAGTTGAGAGGTTTAGTTCACGCAGGCTTTAAGGGCAGTCGAGACGCCGAAGTGCGTGCCTTGAAGTTGGATGCGGTTCAGATTCGTATTGCGGATATTATGGCGCGCCGACCCGATCGTCACACGCAGTTACCGACGGCTCAAGAGCCTTGGAAGGCGCCTCAGGGGAGCTTTTACCCTGAAATCGCTCGTGTGGTAGATGGTGAGATTCAGCTCTACACCACCCGTCGCCATGCGAACTAATTAAATAATCAACCCTAATGTCTCTTCCTTCTCTTTGATACAAGCAAGCCGTAACGCCTAGCTTATACGTAAGCTTTTTCTGTGGGTTCAAATATCTTTTATTTCACGTCATAGAGCAAAACCGACTGCTGATAGACGGATTCAGCCAGACCAAAACCCTGCCCTGCTTGCTTACTAATGTTCGTCGCCGTTTCTTGATTCAACATGCCTCGGAAGGTTTTTTCGGATTCGCCTCCACTTAAAAAGCCTTCTTCACGATCCACGGTGGAATCCATGGCTTCAAGCAATTGTTGAAGAAATACCGCTTCAAACTGTTGAGCCGCCGTTTTTAACTCTTTTTGCTTAGGCGTTTGTGGATCCAAAAAGCTGGCTCGCAAGTCTTTGAGTCGTTCAGCCATTGGTTTGGCCACATCGCCTTCTTTAGTCGCTAGTTCAGGCACGAGTGAATTGTTTGGCTTAAACTTATACGCAGGCAATTCCGTAGGCGGTAAAGCAATATTGGGTAAGGCAAAGGAAGATAAATCCATGACTAAATAATCTCCAGCTCCGCTTCAAGGGATCCTGCGGCTTTCAAGGCTTGTAAGATTGAAATCAAATCACTCGGCGTCACACCGATCGCATTTAAGGCGGTGACTAAATCGTGCAAGGTATTGTTCGCCCCTAACTCAATGAGACTACCCTTTTCTTTGGTAATATCCACCTTGTCATTGGTGACCAAAGCCGTGTCTCCGCCAGCTAGGGCATTGGGTTGTACCGCTTCAGTGGTGCTTTGAATGGTCACAGTAATTCCCCCATGAGCCACCGCTGCAGGCAGGAGCCTTACACTACTACCAATCACTACGGTGCCTGTACGTTCATTCACCACGACTTTGGCATTGTCATTCGGCACATCCACCGTCAATTGCTCTAAAACCGACACAAATGCCACCCGATTATTCAGGTAACGGGTGGGCAGTTCCACGCGAATGGAAGAGCCATCCAAGGCAACCGCAGGGCATAAACTGGTATTTATTTTTGCAGCGATACGATTGGCTAACGTATAATCCGTGCGGTTTAGTACCAGCGTTAAGCCTGTGGTATCGCCGACTTGCGTGTTCATTTCTCGCTCAATAATACCACCATTGGGAATCCTCGCACTGGTGGTAATGGCGGTTTGCTTGGAAGACCCGCCAGACGACACCGAAGAGCCACCTGTAGAAACAGGACCTTGAGCGACCGCAATGACTTCGCCGTTAGGGGCTAGTAATTGAGAGGAAATCAGGACGCCGCCTTCTAAGCTTTTGACTTTACCAATGGCAGAAAGGGTGACATCAATGCTGTCGCCTGCTTTAGCAAAGGGAGGAATCTTCGCAATCACCATAACTTGAGCCGCATTCGAACCTTGTAAATCGTTGGGATTGCTGATTCTTCCGCCTAAGTTGTTCAGCATATTCCATTGAGCGGTACGGGTCGCCACTGAGCTGTCGCCCGTCCCGTTTAGACCCACAACCAAACCATAGCCCACGACTTGGTTCATGCGAACATCTTTAATTCGTACCAAATTTTTAAGGCTGATCGTTGTTTTGGCTTGGGCATGTGGGAGGAAAGCATCTGTTGAAACGGTGCTAAACGCCAAGATACTGACACTTAATAGAAACGCCAATGAACGAACGGCGGTTTTTGAAAGGGATGAAGATAAACGCATGGTGTTAGATTTCCTTGAGGCCAACGCCTCTGTGTATTATATTTTTATTGGAACTTACTCATGATTTTAGAAAAGATACTGTCGTTTTGAGAACGGCTGATAATGCCCTGCCCCGCCACCACAATTTGCATATTGGCGACCTTATGAGACGAAATCTCATTTTCACTATTGAGGAAGTACGGATTCACAATGCCTGTGACGTACACATCGGTTTTTTCTTTAGAAAAAGCCATGGTTTTGCGTCCTTGCACCATCAGGTTGCCGTTAGGCAAGACTTGCACGACTTGGCAGGTGAACATATCGTTAAAGGATTGGTTTTGCGTAGCGGTGCCCTGGTTATTAATGACATTATTATTAACAATGCCCCCTAAATTAGGCAATTGTGCGAATCTGGCTAAACCACCCACACCGAAGGTGTTCGCTAAAGTGCTGGCGGCATTGCTCAAAACGGTGGACGTATTTTCATTAAACGTCGAGTCTTTTTGAATTTGAATGGTGTTTTTATTTTGTCGCTTGGTGGATTCTTCCACTTTAATGGTGACCAAATCCCCAATCTGCTGAGGACGAGGGGGGCTGTACAACATGCGAGGCGCGTTGGCTCTTGGGTGCATGCCTTCGGTATTGGGTAAATATAGGGATTCGGCTTGCACAGGGCATACCGAATTTAAGACTGTATTGAGCAGCAAAGTCACGACAAAAAAACGTAAGGCTTTTAAGGTAATCGGGTTCATCTAGGTTATCCCTCAATATTTTTCTCTCTCTATGTCATTGTGACGATCTTTAGGGAAGCTTGCCCCCTCCCAAAGGTGTATTTTATACCCTTTAAACGATTAAATAGCGTATAAGTGGATTTTAGGAGTACAGAGGGATTCACGCTTCACGATAAAGCCCACACATCGTCATTGCTGAAGTCGATGCATTAAAAATTATTGTAAAAAAGAAAAAACCTAAATCCGTCGAAGGGCAAACAAGGTGTCTCGTAATTCGGTCGCCTTGTCGAAATCCAGCAATTTCGCCGCCGCCTTCATCTCAGCTTCCAACTCTTCTAGCAAGACGGCTTGCTTGTCCAGAGGCAAAGTCTTAAACACATCAGGATGCGTCAAGTCCCCTGCTTGAGCAGGCGACTTGTCGTCTCCGCTCGTTTTCGTGCCACCCAACATATCCAACAAACCGTTGTTAATCGCTTTTTTAATGGTGACAGGCACAATGCCATGTTCGCTGTTGTACGCCATTTGCTTTTGCCGACGGCGTGCCGTCTCATCCATCGCACGAGCCATGCTTGGCGTGACTTTGTCCGCAAATAAAATCACTCGCCCTGCCGAGTTCCTCGCCGCTCGCCCTATGGTTTGAATCAAGGCGTGATCGCTCCGTAAAAAGCCTTCTTTGTCGGCATCCATAATGCAAACCAAGCTCACTTCAGGCAAATCCAAGCCTTCACGCAACAAGTTCACGCCGACCAAAATATCAAAATGCCCCAAACGCAGATCTTGAATAATCTGCACACGGTCAATCGGCTTGATTTCACTGTGCAAGTAACGCACCTGCAAGCCCATGTTCTGCATATATTCGGTGAGATCTTCCGCCATGCGTTTGGTCAAGGTCGTAATCAGCACACGCTCATCCCGAGCCAAAATCACCTCAATTTCAGACACCAACTTGTCCACCTGCCCCTCAATCGGATGCACGTCCACCAAGGGATCCAGCAAGCCTGTTGGGCGAATCACTTGTTCCGCAACAAAGCTACTTTCCGCCAATTCATACTTGCTCGGGGTCGCCGAAACATACAACAATTGCCCGACTCGTGCCATAAATTCGTCAAACATCAAGGGGCGGTTGTCTTTGGCACAGGGCAGGCGAAAGCCGTAATCCACCAGCGTTTGCTTGCGTGAACTGTCCCCATGATACATGCCCCGCAACTGCGGAATCGTCACATGGCTTTCATCAATGAACATCAGCATATCTTTGGGGAAATAGTCAATCAGCGTTTTAGGCGGCGTCCCCGGTGGGCGACCCTCAAAAATACGGCTGTAATTTTCCACCCCAGGGCAGTAACCCAGCTCCTTGATGCTTTCCATGTCCCTTAAGGTGCGTTGATGCAAGCGTTCGGCTTCAAATTCCTTGCCTTCGTGACGCAATTGTTCGAGCCTGTCCTTCATTTCAAGCTTTATTTGAGCCAACGCTTTGTCGATATAGCCTTCATCGGTCACATAGTGAACCGCAGGGTAAAGCACATATTTGTCCAAACTTTGCAGGATTTCGCCTGTCGTTGAATCCATAAAGTAAATGGATTCAAGGGTTTCGTCGAAAAATTCGAGTCGTAAAACGGCTTCTTCGTTGGCAGGAAAGACGTCAATCACATCGCCACGCATTCTAAAATGCGAGCGAGTCAATTCCAAATCGTTTCGCATGTACTGGTTTCGCAAGAGTTGATGCAACAAGGCTTCACGCCCATACTCTTGCCCCAATTCAAAGCGAATGGCGGATTCGAGGTAGACGTCAGGCATCCCCAAACCGTAGATGCACGACACGGACGCCACGACAATGACATCTCGCCGTTCAAAGAGCGATCGTGTCGCCGAGTGACGCATCCGATCGATTTCTTCGTTAATGGTGGCGGTTTTTTCGATGTAGGTGTCGGAGCGAGGGATATAGGCTTCAGGCTGGTAAAAATCGTAGTAACTAATGAAGTATTCCACGGCATTTTCAGGGAAAAAGTCTTTTATTTCGTTGTAAAGTTGGGCGGCGAGCGTTTTATTGTGCGCCATAATCAGCGTCGGGCGTTGAAGCTGTTGAATCACGCTTGCCATGGTGAAGGTTTTCCCTGTGCCTGTAGCCCCGAGCAGGGTCATGGCTCGTGTTTCGGGGTTACGAAGATGTTCGACAATGTCAGCGATCGCTGTGGGTTGATCGCCCGCAGGGGCATACGGCGTGTGGAGTCGAAAGGCATCTGGGGCTTCTAGGTGGGGCGTAAACATGGGGTATCCTTTGGGGTGAATCTTCAATACGTCTCAGTATAGCACTTGAAAAAATAAGTAGTGTTTTATAGAAAGGCCTGCAGATCAAACCGGCAACACCAAATAACCTTTGAGTTCGCCTTTTTTTTGAGAATGCCTGAATCCACCATGAGCGATAAAAAGCTATTTTATTTGTCATAGGGCATTTTAAATAATCCCCCCTAATGTCTCTTCGTTGTCTAGCCATCTGTACGGAAACGTTTTTACGTTAGCTATACAACGAAGCCACAACGCTAGCCTAAACGCAACCCTTTTCCGTGGATTCTATACTTGACTAAAATACGATGTAAAGATTTGTAACAATCTAGAGGCTTTTGTAACACTTTATTTCTATTGTTGACAACTTGGTGTATTCTAAAAATACTCTGATGCAATGTTTTTTCTATTAGGATCTTAGCTTTGTGCTGATTTCTTATCAAGAATTACAGACCCTCCTTTTAGGGAGGGTTTTTTTTGCCTTTTTATAGCCTGCCTAAATGGTAGCGACCACCAAGAATACACACCCTAACGTTGCGGACTACTTTCTAGTAAAATACGCAGGGCTGAAAATCCTGCTTCCACCGCTTGCTTTAAGGGGGTTAAATTTGGGGCTTGGTAGTATTCTAAACCTGTAAAAAAGTCTTGTGAAGTTGACGTTTCTAAGGCATCCACCGGCGTAACAGGCAAGCCTAAATCCGACGCCAGCATCTGCACCTTCGGGTCATAGTCTAAGGCATAGACCTCTGTTTGATTCAACAGGGCCGCCACCAAGGCATGGTATCGCATGCCTACGACCCAATGCACGCTGGCAAATGTCGTCAAAGCTTGGGTTTGAGGCACATGCTTAATCGTAATCTTTGCTTGAGCGTCTAACGGTAAAGCCTGACGTAGCTTTTCTTCAAACGCATAGAGCAAGGGAACGTCCATGGCATCTTCACAAGAAACCAAGGAAAGTTCGATCTTTAAACCCAGGCTGGCTTGTGCTAAAACGCTTGACAAATGTTGAGCCAAGGCCTGCTGATTACTCAGACTAAAACGATGATGCGGACGCAAACTTACGGCGACCTTCCAAACGCTTGTGCCTTGCCCACGCATGGGGTTTGGCGTTTTGTGACGGCTGGCATCGAGCGGGGGTAGGAGCCAAACGGCATCCGCAGCGATCATAGGCACTTGACCGCTCAAATCTTCAACGAGCTGGGCACTTTTTTCATCTCTCACCAAAACAAAATCGCAGGCATTTAAGGCGAATCCTGCTATTTTTTGGGTGAAGGGTTCGTTTAAAGGGCCTACACTGGTAAACGCGTGCATGACTTTGAGACCAAACAAACGAGCAAGAATCATCATAACACCATAATAAATAACGCTGTTGGGGCCTGTAGAATCCTGCAGTAAGCCACCGCCACCACTAATGAAGCCTTGACTACGAAGCAGGGTAATGAAGACTTGAAGCGGGTTGTAGCGATGCACGGCACCTATGCCGTAGCGTTGCCGTGTGCAAGTAGGGGACGCTGACAATACGGTGAGTTCATAACCATGGTGCTGAAATAAACGGCTCAGACTCAACAGAATGAGTTCGTCTCCGAAATTGTCGAAGCCGTAGTATCCATTTAGAATCAAGCGTTTAGGTGTCATTCGCCTCTTTCTCTCTTTAACATAAGGGCATAACAATTAGTTTAAGCCTGATACAGGCTGTCGTCAACAGGAGAAAATAGAAAAAATTAGTTTAAGCCTATTTTTATGAGTCGGGTTAAACAAAGTACCCTCCCTCTATGCGGTGTAAATGTAACGAAAACTTTCCTAAAAATAGTAAAATACATTAGAATAGAGATAGGATATATATTTATATCTACTTTCTCCCTACCCAACTAATACAAAGTTTACTTCCCTTATGAAGCTCGCCCGATTTATCCAATTTTTTATAATGTCTAGTGTGTTGATTGCCATTTTCATCACTAGTGGATTGGTTCTGCTGTCTTTAGTGAAAACGATGCTCTCTTTCTTACATATTGATGTTTCGGCATGGGTTAACTTCGATACCCACTTTAAACCAGAAGAGTGGGTTAAAGCCGCTCGACAAGCATGGGATGCTCCCTTGTATTCCCTAGGTTTACCGATTTTGGTACAAGGGGTGCTGAGCCTTGTATTGATTGCTTCCATGCTAAGCATTGGGACGCTAAGCCCCAAGCGTGGACGGAAAATCCTTATTTTAATCACCTTGTTTTGTATTAGTCGCCACATGTTATGGAGAGCTGCTACCACCTTGACACCTGATGGTGTGGGCAACATTATTGCCACTTCTATTTTGTATGTGGGCGAATTAATGGCGTATATTTCTTTATGGCTGGGTTATTTTCAGTTGTGGGATCCCACTGATCGGGTAAAAAATCCACCGGCTTTAGACAAGGACGACCTGCCTCATGTGGATATTATGGTCTGTACCTATAATGAACAAATCAGTGTACTATATCGTACCCTTGTAGGGTGTAATGCCTTGCAATACGAGAAGAAAACCATTTACTTGTTGGATGATGGCGACCGTATGGAAATGCGTCAACTCGCTCAACACTTGGGCGTTCAATACATTCGAAGAGACAATAACCTTCACGCCAAAGCAGGCAATTTAAACAATGCCTTAAAGCATAGTGAAGGCGACTTAGTGCTCGTTTTGGATGCTGATCACGTGCCTACTCGTTTTATGCTCAACGAAGTAGTCCCCTTCTTTCAAGAAGATGAGGGGGTTGCTTTTGTACAAACACCTCAACATTTCTTTAGTTTAGATCCATTCCAACGTAACTTAGTGGCTGAACATGTGGTTTCGAACGAACAAGACTTTTTCTATCATGTGATTCAACCCGGTAATGATCATTGGGGAGCCACCTTTTTTGCAGGGACGGGGGCGGTGTTTCGTCGTAAAGCCCTTGAAAGTATTGGCGGTTTTGCCACACAAACCATCACGGAAGACACACACACAGGCATTCGACTTCATGCCAAAGGCTGGAAGTCGCTTATGTACAATAAAAACCTCACGGCAGGCATGGCTCAAGACAGCTTTGGCGATTTTGTTAAACAACGCTTGCGTTGGGCGAAAGGCATGGCACAGATTACCTTCCATGACCACCCGCTTTTTGTTAAGGGGTTGACTCTACCACAACGACTCTGTTATGCGTCTGGGGTATGGTATTTCTTTTCTGGACCAATGAGGATTATCTTTATGATTACCCCATTGTTGTACCTGCTGTTTGGTTTACAGCCCATTCAAGCGACATTAACGGAAATTTTTATTTATTATGTGCCTTCTTTTGTGGCGTTGTACTGGGGTTATTCTTTGCTCACCAACGGCACACGGCACTTGTTTTGGTCTGAAGTTTATGAAACCAGTATTAGTATGTATCACACCATTGCGGCGTATTCAACATTAATTTCCCCGTTTAAAAGTATTTTTAGCGTCACACCCAAAGGCGAGTTAAACGACAGCATTTCCTTCCAGTGGCAATTGGTGTATCCTCAACTTATACTTTCTCTTGCCATTGGCGGAGGCCTTGTACTTTCAGGCTACCGAGCTTTTGAAGATCCTGCGTATTTAGGGGGTCTGTTCACGAACTTCTTTTGGGGCGTGTATAACCTAAGCTTACTTTTAGGATCCATCTATGTGGCTCAAGAGCGTCCGCAATACCGCTTGGCTCCTCGTATTAACAAACGAATCCGTTGTGAACTTCGCTTGTTAGACGGCACTATTGCTGTTGGGCATATCACCAATTTAAGTGAAAATGGAGTGGCCGTGACTTTTGCCGAACCCATTCCTGTTGCAGGGACGCTGGCTCTAAAAATATTGGATTGGGGCATTGATGAAGTTTCGCTTTACAATGTGCAAGTCGTCCGTAGTTACGTCAATCCTGACACCAAAGAACATTCCCTAGGTTTACGAGTCGTGAACCGTACGGATGCTCAACATCAGTCTTTGGTGCGTCATATGTTTTCGTCTGCCAGTGTATGGAACCAAACGCTTGATCGAGAAGCGTCTTGGGGGCAGTCTTTGCTGAGCATGCTTAATAGCGTGTTTCGTTTAAACAAGGCTGAAGAAAAGTCTTATAAGCGACGTACCCCACGTTTTCAAGTGTATTTGCCTGCGGTGGTGGAAAGTTTGTATCACGGGGTGATTAACACGATTACCAATGAAGTAAGTGAAACAGGGATTTCCATCGTTTTGCCTGCTCAACATCCGTTTAAGGTAGGGGATCCCATTAACGTTAGAATTGAATGGAGTAATACCCATACCAGTTCACTGGCTACAGTCGTCAAGCGAATTATTCCCTTTCAAAAGGGGCAAGTGTTGGTTGGCGTTAACTTTGTTCGCTTAAGTCGTGAAGAGCGACTTGAAGTGATTGAACAGATTTATGGGCCTCGTGAAGGGTTAATTCGTATTGCCCCAGCCACAGGTTTAAGAGTCCCTTGCATCGTGCGTTTTGAAAACGGGCAATCGTATACAGGCATGACGAGTGAAATGAGTGAAATGGGCGTGCGTGTTTACTTGGATCGCCCTGTGAAAGTGGTCAAGCCCACGCCTGCCAAAGTCGAAGTCTACTGGAAGAACGCCCCTATGATTAGCTATAAAAGTACCTTTATTCCCACCCATTTAAGTGGGGAAGCTAATTTGGTTTCTTTGCTTTATTTTGATGAGCAGAACTTGGCGACGATTGATGATATTTCAAGGCGTTTACAAGGTTAAGCCTCTATTTTATGCTATACTGTTTTTGTCGTTCCGATTGTTTGTGAAGGAGTAGGCGTTGTTCAAGTCCCTTTTTTGTAGTCTATTTTTTGGCTTAAGCCTTCTATTCCCCTTGTCTGCATTTGCAATCACCGCTGAAGAAGCCTTTGCAGAAGGTAATATCGCTTATGCTCAAAAGAACTACACGCAAGCCTTAGAACGCTATAGTGAATCCATCGAACTGAATCCCACTGATGCCAATACCTATTATAATCGGGGCATCGTGTATGAAGACTTGAAAGATACGGTCGGGGCTTTGGTAGATTATGACAAGGCAATTGAGCTTAATCCGCACTTTGCACAAGCCTATTATAACCGTGCGTGTATCGAAAAACGATCAGGCTATGATGATGCAGCCAAGCGAGACTTAAATGCCGCGATTGAAGCGAATCCGAGTTATAGTAAGGCATATTTATTAAGAGGCAATCTTAAAGCACAAGATGCCAAGCTAGAAGAGGCTCTAGAAGATTACAATATAAGTATTGAACTGATGCCGTACATCCCCGAAGCTTTTTATAATCGAGGGGTGATTAAAGAAGAGTTAGGCGACAAATTAGGGGCGTTTGAAGACTTTAGCCGTGCCATTGAGCTAAACCCCACCTTTGTTCAAGCGTATTATAATCGAGGCATCATGCATGAAAAACTTGGTAATACGCAAAACGCTTTGGCGGACTTCAATAAGGCGATTGAGGTGGATCCTACTTACCACAAGCCGTATTTTAGTCGAGGCAATTTAAAAAGCCAAGCAGGCGACAAAGAAGGTGCCGTAGAAGATTATACAGCCGCCTTACAAGCTTACCCTGACGATTCCAAAGTTTATTTTAATCGTTCTATGGCGAAATTCTTATTGAACGACCGAGCAGGGGCATTAGCGGACATTGAACGTGCTACCCACTTGTTTGAGAAAGAAAAAGACACGCAAAATCATCAAAAATCGTTGAAATTGCATGAGAAAATAAAAACCTATTTCATTGATTCAGAGAAATAAGTTTTTCACAGAACTTTCTTTATAAGCGTTCTACAAAAAAGAAGAAAGACCCCCTTGCCCAATAGACAAGGAGGTCTTTCTAAAAAGCTTGTTTTGAAAACTAGGCTTCAACCAACGTTGGTAAAATGCCAACAAAGGATCCCTTGCGGTTGGATTTAAACTCCACCACACCGGCTTCAAGAGCAAAGAGGGTGTCATCCCCACCACGTCCCACGTTATTACCAGGTTTGAATTTGGTGCCACGTTGACGAACCAAAATTTCACCCGCCAAAACAGTTTGGCCGCCATAACGCTTAACGCCGAGGCGTTTGCCGATACTGTCGCGTCCGTTTTTGGTAGAGCCTACGCCTTTTTTTGATGCCATCATGTTTTGAACTCCTTAAATTGTTTGCTTGATATTAGAAACAGTATAGCACTATACGGTGATAGATTCAACCAAAATGCGTGTGTAACCTTGACGATGTCCTTGCTTCGTACGTGTTCCTTTTTTAGGACGCATTTTGTAAACAATAATCTTCTTTTGTTTACCATGAGCCAAGACTTTTGCCGTGACTTTCGCCCCTTTCACATAGGGTGCACCAATGTGAGAGTCTTTTTCAGTTAAAACAACGTTAACGTTGTCAAACGTTAAGGCGGTGTCAACATCAGCTTTGTATGTATCAATATCTAAATAACGTCCCGCTTCAACATGGTATTGTTTTCCGCTGATTTCAACTATGGCACGTGTCATGCGGTGTATCCTTATGGTTTAGAGTGATGTGTATAACGTCACTTTTTCTTAAAAAACTGTCAATGGATAAAATTTCAAAAAGACGAAAACGCCTTCTGCACCCAGCAACGATGAAACAAATCACTAGCTCACAGATTGAAACTTCACTGTAGACTTTACTTTAATAGAAACATAATGGCTTGCCAAGTCTTTTTTGTATTTATTTGGAGAAGTCTGTGTAAAGGGCGTGAAATGTTACAAATTATAACAAAAGGCAACAAATAGGCTCTTGTTTGTTTTTATTCTAATAGAAGAAGAACCGCCCTTTTAGTGACATCACTCCCCTGCCCAATCACACGACCATCCCCCTCTTTTAGCCATTAGGAAACACCTTATTATGACATCAATTTATGATCTCCTTGCCGCTCGAAACACATACCAAAATCCGTACCAAAGTCCTCTTGTTCGTAATCTTGGATTTAACACTGCTTTGGGTGGAGGACTGGGCTTAAGTGGACTTGGTCAATCCGCAACAACGCAATTCGGTATTCCTGCAACCTCTCAATTTGCTAACCAACAACAAATTGGTAGCATTACCAGTCTTATGCCAGGATTCAACAACATGCCTGTGACTCCAGGGGTGGCTCAACCCCCCTCTTCACCCTTACCCGCCTTCGATTACGGTGGACTAAATCAAATCAACAATCCTATGCCCTTTTCCAACATGCCTTATGTCACACAAGTCCCTTTGCAAGGCTTTTACACATTAGGCAACGGTCAAACGGTTTCTAACACGCAATACACCGCCTATATTCCATCTGTTGTACCAGGTAGTATTACCAACTTACAACAATTAAGTAGCTTGCCTGCGGCTTCTCCAGGTAGTTTAGCTGCTATTCTACAGCTCGCTGGTATTTCACCAAGTGTCATCGGATCCTCCTCCCTCAACAATTCAGGATCGCTCATTCCGCCAGTTTATGGCTTGAAAGCGTAAACATTAAACACCTTGTATTCATCTAATTATGGGGGTCCTTAAAATTGTGAGGTTAAAACCTCGAAAAATAAGCTATAATTAAAAGGCGTTCCTTAACGATGAAAGCTTTTTAGATGAGTTATGAGTTTGAAATGAGTGCGGATGCCTTAAGATCGCTTCGCCAGCTACGTCCTAATGAAACGGTTCATGTTCGTCGTGCGTTGGAAACAATTAAGCAGACCCCAGTGGGGGACAGCGCAGAATATCAATTGCTGTCCCAAAATAAAAGACATAGCATTTATCGCTTTCGTACCGTGGTGGGCTTTGTGGTGTATAACGTTCCACTGGAAGAAGGTTCGGCTTCTCGTATAATGATTAGTTACATTCTACCCTTTAAAAAGTAGGGGGCTTTCAAACATTGGCTTTTTCACGCATCTGCTAGTCTAGTCCTATGTACGGACATGTTTATAATAGCTATAAAAGCTTTCCATAAACAAAACGAACTTCTGGGAGAAGTCCGTTACGGGAATAGGGGGTTCGGGAAATGAGACTATTACGCCAGAATGGCTTGCGGATGTTGAATGACTTCGGCAATCATACATTCGGCGATAAACTGGTTGGTGTGCGACACAGGGTAGTGATGCTCAACATCCGCTTCTTCCCAACAATCGCTTAAAGAATAAGCGCCAGCAAGTTCTTTAGAAGGCGTAAAGCTAAAGTGTAAGCGTTTAGCGCTTACTTGTGGCGTGTGTCGAATACAATCTTCTTTAGAAAGGGTGATGGTTGAAGCATCCTTCACAATGGTGATGAACTCACCTTTGGTATTACTTAACTGCGATTCACCCAAGGGTAATTCGTCGAAAAAGTGTTGAAAACGACTTGGATGTTGCATACAGGTGTGTTCCTCGTCAAAATTGTGTGAATGGATTGAAAACAGGGATGTATATAGAGGCGATGTGTTTAAAATTAAGTCTACTGCTATTGTAATGCTTTCCTTTTCAGTTTAAGCATTTTTGACCCAAAATACATTGTTCGCTGGATGTATTATTTTGTTTACTTACTTGATTTAGTATATCATATTAAATCGAATTTTCGTTCTTTCTCAAGAGATTTTTAACGTTTTGTTGCAGGACTTATGCTAGAATAGTGATGTAGAATTAAGTAAAAAAGGACGCATCCTATGGCATTTCCCAAACCTGACCCTAACTTAAAGCCCCTAACCGTAGGGACGCCTGCCCCTGATTTTAAGCTTCCTGCCAGTGGCATTGAAGCAGGCAAAACCTTGAGCTTGGCTGATTTCAAAGGGCAGAATGTCGTCCTTGTTTTTTACCCACGAGACAAAACGCCAGGATGCACCAAACAATTGTGTGCCTTGCAAGACGAACTCGCTGAATTCAAGGGCTTAGATGCCGCTATTGTAGCCTCCAATTTTGGGAGCTTGACGTCTCACGAAAGTTTTTCGGAAAAATACGGCTATCGATTCCCGATCTTGGTGGATGCTGAAAAAAGCATGGCGAGCGACTATTCCGTGATTAAAGCGGATGGTGGCACGCAACGCACGGTCTATGTAATTGATAAAGCAGGCATCATTCGCTTTGGCGAACAGGGTATGGTCAAGCATGAGGCCTTGAAGTCTGTCTTAGCTAGCATTTAGTGTCCAGCCTATAAACGAATTACTTAAAAGGTTATCTCCATGTTTGAAACACTTAAAACGATATTGAACACTCAAAAAGCGAATGCCTCTGCAAAAGCGGCGAAGGACGCACTTGCCCCCTCTTCCAAGTTCCCCATGCCTGACGAGCAATTCGTTCAGCCCTATAAAGACCTGCGAGAGTTCATCCAACTGCTGAAAGACGCAGGCGAACTCATTGAAATTGACACGCCTGTGTCGGCTCACTTGGAAATTGCCGAAATCACCGACCGAGTCTCTAAATCGCAAGGAAGCGCCAATAAAGCCTTGCTTTTTACGAATGTTGAAGGCTACGATATGCCTATTTTGATCAACGCCGTCGGTTCATACGAACGCACGCTTATGGCCTTGGGGGGACGCTCCTTTGAAGCGTTGCAAGCTCGCATCGCTAAATACGCCAAGCCCGATTTCGCCGCCCTCTCCTCCAGTTCGATGTGGGACAAAGTCGCCATGCTCCCTGAATACACGGAATTACGGCACGTTTTTCCTCGCCAATTTAAAGGAAGCGTTGCCCCTTGCCAAGAAGTCGTCATTACCGATCCCAGCCAAGCCATGTTGGACAAAATCCCTGTCTTGACCTGCTGGCCTGAAGACGGCGGTCCTTTCATAACGCTACCAGCGGTGTTTACGAAAGACAGCATTACAGGCGACCGCAATGTGGGCATGTACCGTCTACAAAAGTACGACAACACCACAACAGGCATGCACTGGCACAAGCATCACGACGGCAACGACATCTATGAAAACTCCAAGCGCTCGGGGAAAGATCGGCTAGAAGTGGCGGTCGTGCTGGGGGCGCACCCGGCCGTGATTTAGAGTGCAACGGCGCCGTAGCCGAAGGGCTGGAATGAGTTGGTACTGGCGGGATTCCTCAAAAATGCCCCTGTT
>JBKDRU010000008.1:0-15153 GCA_046341215.1 Vampirovibrionales bacterium
TAGCTGGTGCTTGGGGGTCTTTGTGCCGCCAAAGACTCCCCAAACCCCCAAAGCGGCTTAAGGGGCGGCGGGGGGAGGGACGTGTTACGTCCTCCCTCCCCCCAGTATGCCCCCCTTAAGAATCCCCCATCCCCCCCTCCCTCCCGTCCCGAACCACGAGTCAAAAATCAACACGCAATGACGGACAGTAGGCTTGCCGACAACGCACTAAATGCGAGGCTTCCGAGACATTTTGCGGACGGCAGGAGCAAAGATAGGGCGAGGAGGTGGGGATTCAGGGGGGATTTTCAAGGGGGGACGAAGGGGAGGAGAAACGCAATACGTCCTCCCCCGTCCCTCCTTGAACCGCCTTTGGGGGTTTGGGGAGTCTTTGGCGGCACAAAGACCCCCAAGCACCAGCTAAAGAAAGAAGCTAGAAATCCAAAAAATAGATACTCTTGAAGATTATTTCTTAATTATAAAAAACTAGAAATCAAGCCCAAACTCCCCCGCACAAGGGAGTGATTTGCCTGATTAGGAGACTTTCCCTATAATAAAGCCATAAGGAAACACCCCACATGACAGACCTTCACCACGCCGTGTGGGACGACCCCACTCAAAACAACCTCATCACCCCTGAATCGCCGCAAGCACTGGCTCGGCAAGGGCATGTGCGTGAATCAGGTTTGTGGGTGCCAAGCATTCCGCAAGATGTGATGAAAAACGAGCAACAACGCCTCTTTCGCTTGCTCGGTGGCGTGGACACCTATCAGTATAAAGGGCGTGTTTCTAAGCTCTTGGGCATGATGCTCGAAGCGTCCCTGCCCAAAGTCAAAATTGGCGATCTCTGCTTTGTGGAAACGATGGACGGCACCATGAAAGCCGCTGAAGTCGTTGCCTTTCGGGGCGACAAAGCTCAATTGATTTTACTGTATAGTGCAGAAGGCATTTTTCAAGGCTCATGGGTGTTTTCAACAGGCGAAACCACGCAAATTCCCGTAGGCGACTTCTTGCTTGGCAGATTGGTGTCTCCATTGGGTGAGCCGATGGACGGCATGCCGATAGACACCAAGGGCGCTAGCTTTGTCAACATTCAGGCCCCTCCCCCCGATCCGCTGGATCGCCCGATTATCGACCAAAAGTTTGAGACAGGCGTGCGTGCCATTGACAGCTTGTTGACCATGGGCAACGGGCAACGCATGGGCTTGTTTGCGGGTTCAGGCGTAGGAAAATCGACGCTCTTGGGTATGATTGCGAGGGAATCAGAAGCCGATGTCAACGTCATGGCACTCATCGGCGAGCGGGGTCGTGAAGTCAAGGAGTTCATGGAAGAATCGCTCGGCGAAAAAGGGATGAAACGCTCCGTTTTGGTCTGTGCGACTGGCGATCAACCGCCGTTGTTACGGATGAAGGCCTTGCAATCGGCGACAGCGGTAGCCGAATACTTCCGTGGGCAAGGCAAGAAAGTCTTTTTGATGACCGACACCGTCACCCGATGTGCCATGTCAGGGCGGGAAGTGGGCTTGTCGATTGGGGAGCCTCCCACGATGAAGGGGTATCCGCCATCGATTTTTTCGTGGTTGCAGGTGGTACTGGAGCGAGCGGGTCGTACGAAGCAGGGGAGCATCACGGCGTTGTATACGACGCTAATGGAAGGCGACGACATTAATGATCCTGTGGTGGACACGGTGCGAGGCATTGTGGATGGTCACATTTTCTTGTCTCGGAAGGTGGCGGCACAGAATCACTATCCTGCGATTGATGTCTTGGGCAGTGTGAGCCGTGTGTTTACAACAGTTTGTGATGAAGAACATCAGTTGATGGCAGGTCGTATGCGTGAGCTAATGGCGATTTACAAGGATGCCAAAGATCTCATTGATATTGGGGCATACGAGCATGGGTCGAGTCCGAAGATTGATATGGCGATTCAAATGATGCCTGATATTAACAAATTTTTACGTCAAAAAATCACCGAACCCATGCGTATGGAAGAAACGCTGGTGATTTTGAAAGACCTTATGCGTAACATCGATTTATAGATTTCTTTAGAATTTGGGGTATACTAAAAATTGCTTAAGCTACTTCAAAACCGCCTAGAAAGCCCCCTGCCATTATGCTACCTGAACATGACAACGAACTGAATATAGGCATCACCACCCCGACTGTTCCCACGGAACAGGAGTCGTTGCATGAGCAAGAAGCCCAGATCCGCCAAGAACGGGAAACCCTGACGGACATCATCTCGGGACGGGTACGTGAGCATATCTACAAAAAACAACCCCGATTCGTCCTACGGCAATACCTCAACACCGTGCATTTCGCCGACATCGCCGATGCCCTTGAAGACGAACTCACCCCCAACGAAGCCCTTGTTTGCTTGGACGCCATTGCTCCCGCACTGGCGTCGAAAATTCTGACGTCGCTAGAGCCTGAAACGCAACAGCGTTTCATTCTAGCCATACCGTCTGTAAAATTACACCGCATCATACGAGCCATGCCCGCCGATGACGCCGTCGATTTATTACAAGAACTCTCGCTTGAAGAAGCAGGGCGTGTTCTGGGGGGACTCCCTCAAGATGCGGACACACAATCCCTGCACGAACTGCTTAAGGAGTCCCCCGACACCGCTGTCGGGATTATGTCCACCCACTATGTGAGTCTACATGAAAATGCTACCGTCGGCGATGCCTTGTTATTGCTCCAAAATGCGGATGAACATGATTTTGTCTATTACCTCTATTTGACAGATGAAGACCATGTGCTCAAAGGCGTCTTGAGCATTAAAAGCCTTTTGCTGGCGTACAAAACGCCTGAACGCCTTTTGAAAGAATTGGCGTTGGTGGACGATGTCAAACACGTCCATGAAGCCTTTGATCAAGAGCTGGTCGCCAATATCTTCCGTAAATACTATAACTTGCTCGCCATGCCTGTCGTGGATGATGACGATCACTTGCTCGGCATTATCACGCTGGACGACATCATCGATGTTATTGACGAAGAATCGCAAGAAGATTTGTACCGTACCTCAGGGATCCGCATTGACGAAGAAGTCGATGAGCAGGACTTGCTCAAGGGTAAGCCGATTTACGCCTTTAGAGCCAGAATCCCGTGGCTTTCAGTCACGTTGATTGGTCAGTTGTGCGTGGCAAGCATCATCGGGTACTTTCATAACACGGTGTCTCACACGGTGGCGGCCGTGTCGTTTTTGCCGTTGCTCTGCGGATTGGCTGGCAATGTCGGCACACAAAGCGATACTATCAGCGTTCGAGGCATCGCACTCGAACTCATCGATGCGAAGAACATCCGCCAGCAAGCGGTGCGTGAAATCCGTGTGGCGTTGATGATTGGGGGCTTATTTGCCCTGGTCTTGGGCGGAGCGTCCTTTTTGATGTACGGGCATGTGTTTTTGAGTTTGATTTTAATGGGTTATGTCTTGCTGAGCAATTGCATTTCAGCGTTGATGGGTGTCTTGATCCCTTATGTGATCAAGTTTGGCTTTAAGCAGGATCCTGCAGGCGTCGGCGGGCCTTTTATCACCACGATCATGGATTTGTCGATGTATACGAGCTTTCTACTCTTACTCACGTGGCTGGGCGACAAAATTATTTAGTTTGGCGTTTTGAAGCAATTAAGATATACTAAGTATACTTAAACGATTTTGGAGTTTCTATGTCTGGTGTAAATGTCAATCTGCCTGCTTGGGTGCAAGGGGTAAGCGAATTCCAACAATTGGGCTTAGTCAATAAAGCGGTCATGACGACCTTTGGTATTGATGTTCCCTATGTAGCTTTGGCAAAAAATCCAGAAGAACAAAAAGAACGCTTGGTGAGGCAATCCTTGATTCTGGCATTTATGTTTGGTATGGCACCGCTTCATTCAACGTTCTTAGCCTATCATTTTGCTAAAAAAATAGATGGGACTCACGACGTCAAAACCAAGAAAAAACTACTCGGCTTAAAGTTTGAAGAACTCGCTCACCTAGAGGCATTCCAGAAAGCCATCCAACAGCACCTGCCTGAAGCAAAGGATCTTGCCACTGAAGCCTTGCGTGTTTCTGTCTTGAAAGCGAAGGGGACTCATTTGGCGTGGGATTTAGCGGCAGAAGGCGGTTTATTAGCGTCTGTTGGGCTGTTGAAGGTTTTGTTTAGTGAATGGCAAACAGGCAATAAACGGTTCACAGGGGAAAAAGGACTTGCCAGTGACTCAGATTTAAATGCCTTATACAAAAAAGAAAAAAAGAAAGATCCTTTTGGTATACCACACTTCCGAGAGCTTGCCACTATTCTAGCCGCAACGATTTTATCCTTTCTATTTGGGAAAGGCCTTAAAAAAAGCATGTTAGAAGCCCCCGAAAAACGAATTTTCTTACAGCGACAAATGGCTAAGCTTGCCCCCCATTTTGACTATAATTTTAGTCAATTCTTAGGGAAGTGGGTTCCCGCTTTAAAGGAAATACCGATGTTGCCTCTTTCTGGCTTGGCATTGGTGGCTTTTTTATTGAATATGGGGGACATTGCCTCGTCTCGAAGTCCACGGGATTTTAAAGAAAATGTCGTTCGTGGTGGTGCCCTTTTTTCTTCTGTGTTTATTGTTGGACCGACACTGACTTTGCTATTGAATAAGGGTCACACGACGATTGTAAAACTTTTAGAAGCCGAAGCCAAAGCGGGCAAGGCTCCCGAGCAATTGGTTAAAATTGCTAAAAATTCGGCACTGAAATACATCGGCATTTTTTCGGCTAATTTGGCTCTTATGATTGGGGTCATGTATGGCATCAATCAAATGACCAAGCACGATTTAAAAGAAGATCTTAAAAAGCTTAAAAAAGATACCCCTCAAAAAACTAAAACGGCTTGATTTAATCTTCTTCACGGATCAATGCCGAATAGGCATGAGCCGTTAAATGTTCGAGATTCGCCAAGTTCGCCGTCAACTCATTCAAGTAACCGTTCGACGCTGGTACACGCAAGATGTTCTGCACACGCAAGAAGGTCATCGGCGACAAGCTTGAACTAAAACGTGCCGATCCCGACGTCGGTAGTGTATGATTTGGCCCTGCACAGTAATCCCCATGGGCGATTGTGGCGTATTCACCGACAAATAAGGTGCCGAAATGCGTCAATTCATTTTGACGAGCTTCCACCGCTTTGCCGTGCAAATGCAAGTGTTCAGGGGCAAGTTGGTTCGCAATTTTTATAGACGCATCCAGATCCTTTGTGATGAGAATGACGCTATTTTTTAGACTGCTGTCTTTCACGAAAGCGGGCAAATCCAGCATCTTCAAAGCCGATTCCAACTCCGCCTGCAAGGCCTGAGCCACTTGAGCGTCATGCGTTAATAACGTAATGCGAGCGTCAGGGTCATGCTCGGCTTGCCCAAGCAGGTCACTGGCGACAAAGCTTAGATTCGCCGTTTCATCCACAATGAGTAAAGCTTCAGAAGGCCCTGCGAGCGAATCAATCCCGATGCGTCCGTTGAGCTGGCGTTTGGCTTCCACCACAAAGCGGTTACCAGGACCTACGACCATATCCATTTTAGGGACTTGCGTCGTGCCGTAGGCAACGGCTGCGAGGGCTTGGGCGCCTCCGATTTTGAAGACACTCTGAACGCCAGCCAGTTGTGCGACATACAAGATTTCATCGGCGGGCTTGGCACACAACAAAACGAGTTCTTTCACGCCTGCGACTTGGGCAGTGATGGCGGTCATCATAGCGGAAGACACCAGTGGGTAGCGTCCTGCTGGCACATAGCAGGCGACTTTTTCAACAGGTCTTAGCACAAAGCCTGTCGTGTAACCGTGATGCTCATAGGTGACGGCGTCTGTGGGGAGGGCTTGCATCATTTTTTCGCCAAATAAGCGGATGTTCGCCACGGCTTCTTCCAAGGATGCTTTGACCTCTTCAGGGATGCGATCGCACGCCGCTTGCCAGTCTTTTTCGCTCAAGGCAATCGGTTCGCCTGCTTCTAGATCATCATTGAAGCGTTGGGCGAGCTGATAGAGGACGCTATCGCCATGGGTAATGACGTCTTGAATGATGCCTTCAACGGCGTGGGTGGTCGCTAAATTTTGGGCGTGGGCGTGTGGATCCGTCACCCCTTTTACGGTGGCATCGACATAGTTTTTAGCTTCTTTTCCGTCTAAAATAGGAATAATCATAGTTTAGTCTTTCTAGTTTTAACGAATACGGCTGGCACAATTGTAAAAGGCAGGCTTATTATGAACTTTCACATAATAACCCAACCATTTATAATCCAAACCTGCTTGCACCAAACGAAATTGCTCTTCCACACGCACCGCATGCTCCCGAGACGTCAACACATGCACGACATAAGCCGTTTCACCTAATCCACTGGCATCGGTTTCTTTCAACAGCACCATGCGATCCGCTTCATAGCTTTGCAAATGCCCCAAAAAGCGATCCGCACAGTACATCAAATTCAAAAATTGGGTACGGTACACGGGATTCTTCGCCTGTTCAGGCAATTGCCACGTATCCAACAAAAACGGATAGTCTAAACTTTGCATGTGCTTTAAAATCAACGCCATACGAATCCGCAAAAGGGCTTCTTCATCAGGATTCAAGGCTTCATAGCCGTGCATCGTGCCGGCTTTGATCAACGGCTTTTCTTCAGAAGACTGACAAGAACTTACGCTCAAGCACCCGACTAAAAGTATCAGGAAAACGACGGCATGTTTAAACATCTTCAAAGCGTTTTCCTTTCATCAACTTGTATAAAACGAACTAGACCTTGAGCAACGTAGGGCTTAAGGCGTCATCCCACAACGACACAATTTCGCCCTTGAGATCATAGGGCGTGACCTGCCCAATTTTCACCGCAACGAGGTCTCCGGGAATGATGTTCTGCGAACTTTGTTTAATCAGCACTTGGTTGTCGATTTCGGGGGAATCCCACTGGCTACGACCCACAATCAAGCCTGATGCTCGAATCTCGTCAATCACCACAGGAATAACCTGCCCCAACATCGCTTGATTCTTACGATAGCTGATTTTCTGCTGGATTTCCATAATCTCGTGACGACGGCGTTTTTTCACATCCGCAGGGACTTTATCAGGCAAATCGGTACTCGCTGCGGTGTCGACATCGCTGTATTCAAACACGCCCAAGCGATCCCATTCGACTTGGCTGACGGTTTCTTTCAAGTGCTGAAACTCTTCTTCCGTTTCACCAGGGAAGCCCACAATAAAGGTCGTGCGAAGCTTCACCCCTGGTATGCTGGCTCGCACCCATTTCGCCCATTCCACCGTGTCAATAATCGGGCGGTTCATGCGTTTCAACATATCAGGATGCGTATGCTGTAAGGGGCAATCGAGATATTTCACGATGTGTTGTGATTCTCGAATGGTGTCCAAGAGCTCTTGATTCAAGCGGTTATTGGGGTAAGCATACAAAAAGCGGAGCCACTTCATGCCCTCAATCTGATTCAGCGTTTTCAACAAAGTCGGTAAATCCGTGTCGATGTCTCTGCCGTAGCTGGTGTTGTCCTGCCCAATGAGAACAATTTCGCTCACGCCTTTGTTCACCAATTCTTTGACGCTGGCTTCAATGCTTTCTACCGTGCGACTTCTCAAATTGCCACGCATCGAAGGGATGATGCAAAACTTGCATCGGTAATCGCACCCTTCAGACACCTTCACATAGACGCTGGCTCCCATCGTCACATGACGGCGGTGGCTGTCGTCTTGCAAGAGATAGGTGGGATCCTGCTGAATGGCGAGGACTCGCTCGCCCTGCTGAATTTTGCGGACGACGCTAGCCACATCGGCGACTTGATGCGTCCCCACCACGGCATCGGCTTCAGGGAATAAATCGAGGAGTTCGCCTTGAAACTTTTGAGCCAAGCACCCTGAAATCAACAAACGCTTACCGCCTTCCGCCAATCGCACCAGCGTTTGCACGCTTTCTTTTTGGGCTTCTTCAATGAAGGCACAGGTGTTGACCAGCACCATATCGGCGTCGGTTTCGTCGGCGACAATCGTGTGACCGTCTTGTTCTAAGGAACCGAGCATGGTTTCGGTGTCGACGAGGTTTTTGGGGCATCCGAGGTGGACAAAACTAATGTTGAGGGGTTTAACGGTTTCGGGCGTGGCGGTGGGCATTCGTAGGAGGTCTCATTTCGTGAGGGTTTTGTTTCATGTAAAATAAAGGTATCACTAACATAAAGACGCATCAATCATTTAATGTGCGAAAGGAATGCCTCATGGATGTCAATCACGAACGCTTTGGCGAATACGAAACCGCCTTCAACGCCCTGGCTGAAGACGCTACGCCGTGGGAAGGCGACAAGCCCGCCCTAGACAGCATGGCGGTTTACCTCTGCCTGTATGGAGACAACGGCCTTGCGGTCGACGATGAGTTCACCTTGCTCGAAACACTAAAAACCCGCAGTGCGGAACAGGCAGAAGCCTTATGGCGAATCGATATTGAAGCGGATTATTATCAGGATATTATTTTGTTTGTGAAATAATAGTGAAAGGGGTTCCCAAAAAAAGTTTTTCGTTTTTAAAACTTATAGCTCTTTATTCTTTCAATCCTTAAAAGGAAGGTATCTAATAAAATGAAACTTTTTACCTCTACAAGTTCTAATTTGTCCCAATTACAAAGACCTTCGTATAACAACGCTAGGGTGGGTAGTAATATATTTGGAAACTATACACGTCCTTTCATTCCTATGCAAGAAGGCAAACCCACTGAAAGCATGTTGTATTTATTTGAAGAGCCTTACCCTGCAAATAGCAATATTTCTGAGTTACTTCGAGAGATTCCAAGCTGGATGTCCGCTCTTTTTTGGAAAGGACCTAAGGGGGAAGAAAATGTTACTGTTTCTAACGGGGTTCTTTTACCACATAATTCAAGGAGACATTGTAAGGATGGTAAAGTTCTAACTCATAGATCTCGTCCACTTTATACTTTAATAAAAAGTGAAGAGGGAGATTCATTAAAAATAAATCTCCCTAGTGGTGTTCGTTATAGTTACGAAACTGGGAAATCTTCTGAGGTAAGATGGGGCAGAGGTAGACGGGGTCAACAGTCATTTGCCCAAATTGACTTTCCTGAAAATGATCCACATAAATATTATTTGAACGTATTTCTAGGTATTTCAGATACAGGAAAGGCTCCAAAACATAAGACGTATATTCCCCCTCGAGAAGCACACTGCGTTTCTTTCGATGCTAGAGATCATGAAATGCCTGTTATATTTTTTCCAGATCCTTACTTTGGAAAACTTGTTTTCCCTAAGTCATTAAATAAAGCACGGAAGCGTTTTGGGATACCTGATATCGCAACGTTTGAAGGCCTTTTAAATCATTTTAGGCGTAACTAGCCCTAGTCGTCGTCGTTGCCTTCACCTACGCCTAAAAGCGTGCCTTGAATGACGCCCGTGTCTTCATCGTCGACGGTGGTGATTGCCACATCCGTGGCGTTTAATAACGCCACGGCGTGCGATTTAGATGCTTCTAAATCATCGCCTGACCCTTGAATCGTCACCGAACCTATCACAGGCGCTGAAACGACCGCAGGAGAAGGGTTTTCTTGCACAGGTGACACGGCGTCTTCATCTTCCCACAACGGCGGAGGCTCGCTCGAAGAAGGCGTCAAAGGCGTTTCATCAAAGCTCAAGGACGGCATGGCATCCAAGGAGGCTGGGGCTTGAGGAGGCGTCGCAACAGGCTGAACCTGTACAGGTGCTGGAGCTGGTGTCGCCACCTCGACAGGAATCAGCGTCTGCCCTTCGAGCGTATTATGTGGATTCGCTTGTGAGGGGCTAGGCGGTTTAGGGGCTTGCGGAGCATTCATTGCTGGTGGAGGCGAACCCGTCCCCACTTGAAAGGCGATGTGAAGCTCTTTGCCCAAGACTTGGGCGGCGGCATTTTTATAATGCCCTAGCTTGTCGGGCGTTTGCATCATTTTAAGCAGAGCGGCACTCTTGCAAGACAAGGTCAATTTTTGATCATTCTGTTCCACAATATGAACGTGCTGTAAAAAGAGCGGACGCACGGCACCAGAAGCGATGACGGCACAAATCCGTTGATGTAAATCTTGCAAATTGCTCGGGGCTGGCGAAGCCGTTTGAGCTTGTGGTGCTTGAACTTGCGGTGGAGCTTGTCGTGGAGCTGGTGCTGGACTCGCTTGGGGGCTAGGCATCACAGGAGGCATCGCTTGCGGCGCAGGCATTTGAGCCACTGGAGCCGATGGGTTATACGGCGGAGGGCCTGACGGAGGCGGAGCCGATCGGTAGGCGGGGGCGTGCTGTTGTGGAGCTGGGGCATGCGAGATGCCTCCGTGCTTGAGCTGGTGTAGCTGATGTTCAAGGGCTTCTAAACGCTCCAATAAGGCGGTCATGTCTTGAGGCATAGCGTTCATGCAAATCGCCAGCAAGCCCACTTCCAAATTAAGCGACGGTTCTTGGGCTTGGCGAATGTCTTGATCCAGCTGGTTCAGGGCATTCATAATCGTGGCGACTTGAGCCGAGCTCACCAAAGGTGCCAAACGCTTGACGCTTTCCACCACCGCTTCAGAGGTATCCAAATCATCGGCGGTCAGGGCATCCGCACCGACAGCCGTGGCAATCAACAGGTGACGCAAGCTCATCATCAAGGGCTTAATCACTTGCCGTGCTTCAATGCCTTTGTGATTGAACTCGCCAATGTACTTCAACACAGCTTGCGCATCATGCTCAATCAGCCCTTCCGCCAAAGCCAACATTTGCTCTTCAGGCACTTCGCCCAAAAACTCGATCAGTTCCGCCAAGCTAAACGGCTCCTGCTTACCACGAGCCAAGACCGACGCTTGATCCAAGTTCGACAAGGCATCACGCAAACCCCCACGAGCCTTACGAGCCAAGTGCAACAAGGCGTTAGAGTCTATCGTCAAGCCTTCCTTTTGGCAGATTTCAATCAGGTGCTGGTGAATATCGGCTGTTGGGATGCGGTTGAACATAAATTGTTGACAGCGAGACACAATCGTCGGCAAAACCTTGTGAGCTTCTGTGGTTGCAAAAATGAAGATAACCTTGTCAGGCGGTTCTTCAAGCGTTTTGAGCAAGGCGTTAAACGCTTGAGATGAGAGCATATGAATTTCATCGATGATGTAAATCTTGTAACGCCCAGCCAGTGGGGCAAATTGACAAGATTCAATCAAGTGGCGAGCATCTTCCACGCCTCCGTTAGAGGCGGCGTCAAACTCGATGACGTCCAAATCGTTGCCAGCGGTGATGTTAACGCAGGAATCGCAGACTTGGCAAGGGTTTGCCGTAGGACCTTCCACACAATTCAGCGATTTCGCCAAAATCCGAGCGGAAGACGTCTTGCCTGTGCCTCGTGGGCCTGTGAACAAGTAGGCATGGGAAATTCGGTTCAGGGCAATGGCATTGCTCAAGGTTTGAGCCACCGCCTTTTGACCCACCAGTTCAGGCAGGCTTTGGGGGCGGTACTTGCGGTACAAGGGCAAGTGCGATTCTTGTAAAAGCGATGCGTGCATGAATGCCGTTTCCTTTAAGTATTGGTGACGACTTATTTAGAAGATCCCTGACTCGCTACGGCGTGCATCGCCGCTTGGATGGCGTCAGCATCGCCTAGGTAATAGTGCTTAAGGGGCTTGAGATTTTCATCCAACTCATAAACCAGCGGTTGCCCTGTCGGGATGTTGAGTTCGAGGACTTCGGCTTCGCTTAGGTCGTCCAGATACTTCACCAAGGCACGCAAACTATTGCCGTGTGCGGCAATCAAAACACGCTTGCCTGCTTTGACTTCAGGAGCAATGGCGGTTTGCCAGTAAGGCACGACTCGTGCGACGGTTTCTTTCAAGCTTTCGGTGAGGGGTAGTTCGGCTTCGCTCAAGTGGGCGTAACGCGCGTCATGCCCTGGATAGCGGGGGTCGTCTTTTGTCAACGGCGGAGGCGTAATATCATAGCTACGTCGCCAGATTTTCACTTGCTCGTCGCCGTATTTTTGGGCGGTTTCGCCTTTGTCTAGCCCTTGCAAGGTGCCGTAGTGACGCTCATTGAGGTGCCAGTCTTTCACGACAGGAATGTAGAGTTCATCTAGGGCGTCTAAGACGTTGTTTTGCGTTTTGATGGCTCGTTTTTGAAGGGAGGTGAAGCTTATATCAAAGCCGTAACCCTTTTCTTTAAGGAGTTTGCCAGCGTCTTGGGCTTCTTGCACGCCTTGGGGGGTCAAGTCGACATCATGCCAGCCAGTGAATCGATTCGACAGATTCCATTCGCTCTGCCCGTGACGAATTAAAACGAGTGTGTAAACCATAAGACGCATCCTTATTTGTAGATAGATATAACGTGCCTTTATTCTACCCGAAGCATCGAAAAATGCCAAGTCATCGGTTTTTCGACACACGAAATTCAATTTCTGACACACGAAACCCGATTTTTCAACACACGAAACCCTTATTTCTGTCACACAAAACCTGCTTTTTCGACACATGAAACCATCGTTTCTGACACATAAAACCTCATTTTTGACACACAGGTTTAAAGAGGACGTTCTCTTTTTCATCAGTTTTCAAGGAGCTACTCTTTTTCAGTATGACACTTTTTAAAGACGTCGCCTAGTGCCTAAAAGCCACTATTCACAATCCCCTTTTTTCTGCTAGACTAGAGAGAAAATTAGCCTTATGGAGACGATGGTATGACCGCTTTACGACTTGTGTTTATGGGAACCCCCGACTTTTCCGTGCCGTGCTTGAATGCCTTACTAAACGCCCCCCACATCGAGATTGTGGCGGTGGTGACGCAACCCGATCGCCCAGCAGGTCGTGGCAAAAAGCTTACGCCTTCGCCTGTGAAAGTCGTCGCCGAAAGCCACGGCATACCAGTGTTGACGCCTGAACGCCTGCGTAAGGAAGACGACATCATGGCTCAACTAGAAGCCTTCGCTCCTGACTACATCATCACCATTGCCTTTGGGCAGATTCTCCCTCCACGCGTGCTACAAACGCCGGGAAAAGGCGTGGTCAACGTCCACGCCTCCTTATTGCCTGAGTATCGAGGGGCGAACCCGATTCAGTGGGCAGTGCTGGACGGCAAGACAGAAACAGGCTTAACGACCATGTTTAGCGATGAAGGCGTCGACACAGGCGATATGCTCCTCAAGCGGAGCCTGCCTATTAAAGCGGACGACACCACAGGTTCGCTGTCGGACAAGTTGGCTCAAATCGCTGGAGACGTCCTGCTAGAAACGCTCGCTGGGCTCGAAAACGGGAGCCTCACGCCTGAAAAGCAAAACGATGCGTTGGCGACCTTTGCCCCCAAGCTCAAAAAAGATGATGCGTCGATCGATTGGACGGCATCCGCAACGGTGATCAAGCAACGTATTCAAGCCTTGACGCCCTTTCCTAGTGCGAAAGTGACCTTTGAAGAAGTGGTCTTAAAACTTGGCTCGGTGTCGGTAGTGGAAGGCGTTGAACCAAGCGAAGCTCTAGCAGGACAGGTGCTAGAGGTGAACAAGCAGGGTATTTGGGTTCAAACAGGCGGCGGCATCTTATGCATCGAAAGCTTGCAACCAGCGGGTAAGGGGCTTATGAAGGCATCAGACTGGGGGCGGAACGCCTTAGCCACAAAGTTATCTGAAAATAAAATGGTTTCTTTTCAATAAATTTGCTACAATGAATAGTAACATAGTGTTTTTAGTGAGGGCTTAATGATGTCACAACATCCGATGAAAGAGTTTTATAACGAAACGTTTTACATGGCACAAAAACAGCTCGATGCGGTGGCGGAAACCATGAACTTGGACGCTGGCATCCACGAACGTTTACGATTCCCTCGTAAATCGCTGATCGTGTCCGTACCGATTAAACTTGACAACGGCCTGACCAAGTTGTTTATGGGCTACCGTGTGCAACATGACCAAACGCTGGGGCCTTCTAAGGGCGGCGTGCGTTTTCATCATGATGTACAGCTCGGTGAAGTGGCGGCACTCGCCATGTGGATGACCTGGAAATGTTCTTTACTGAACTTGCCTTATGGCGGTGCCAAAGGCGGGGTGTGTTGCTTCCCTGAAGAAATGAGCGAAAACGAGCTAGAACGTCTCACGCGTCGCTATACGACCGAAATTTTATCCATGATTGGGCCAGAGAAAGACATTCCTGCGCCTGACATGTACACCAACGAAAAAATGATGGCGTGGATGATGGACACCTATTCCAACTTTATTGGCTATGCGGTTCCCGGAGTCGTAACTGGCAAGCCTGTCAGCGTCGGTGGGACACTGGGGCGTGTCGAAGCGACTGGTCGTGGTGTGGCATTGACGGTTGAACTAGCGGTTCAAAAGCTCGGCGGTTTTGGCGATGCACCTACGGTTGCGGTGCAAGGCTTTGGTAACGTCGGTAGTATCACGGCGAAGTTTTTGCATCAAAAAGGCTATAAAATTGTCGCCGTTACCGATGCCAAAGGCGGTATTTACGACCCTACAGGCATTGATGTGCCGAAATTACAAGCCTATGTGCGTGAACATGGCTCAGTAGAAGGGTATCACCCTGGTGATGAGCTCGATTTGAAAGATATTTTTGAGCTTGAAGTGGATATTTTGGTGCCTGCGGCGGTCGCCAATTGCATCACCGAATCGAATGCGGATCGTGTGAAGGCGAAAATTGTCGCCGAAGGGGCGAACGGTCCTGTCACCACAGAAGCCGACCGCATTTTGGATGCCAAGGGGATTTATGTCATCCCCGGTATTTTGGCGAATGCAGGTGGCGTAGTCGTGTCTTACTTTGAGTGGGTGCAGGATATTCAGCACTTGTTTTGGTCTGAAAATGAAGTCACCAATAAATTGACGTATCTGATGACCAAAGCCTTCGACGAAGTGTTTCATACGGCGTTGGAGCGTAAGGTGTCGCCTCGCACAGCCGCGATGATTATCGGGGTGGGGCGTGTGGCTGAAGCCAAGAAACTGCGTGGTTTGTATCCTTAATACCGTCCATATTTGGGAAATGGATTTTTGGCTCCATTTTTAGCTGGTCGGTCGTCAGAGACCTTTGCTCCGCCAAAGGTCTCCAACACCTCTAAAGGCGGTTCAAGGGGGGACGGGGGAGGACGTATTGCGTTTCTCCTCCCCTTCGTCCCCCCTTGAAAATCCCCCCTGAAACCCCACCTCGTCGCATCCTTCCTTTGCACGACGTCCGCAAAATGTCTCGGAA
>JBKDRU010000009.1:0-11831 GCA_046341215.1 Vampirovibrionales bacterium
TCACTATTTTGAATATGGCGTTGGACTTCAAAAAACAACGCAACATGATGTACAAACCTACGTGCAAGCCATGATGAGAACAGGCTCACGTCAGGGCGTCGCACTTGAACTCGGCATCAAAATCCCTGTGGGGCAGAAATAAACGCAGTTCAAAAGGGAGGAGCGTAAATCTCCTCCCTTGATTTGGGTAGGTCTTGTCAAAGTCAAAAGGTATCATCCCCATTTCAAATAGCGTCTGGTGGCTTCGTTTAAGCTCCTAGAATCCGCCTATACGCTATTCAAAATGTGAACTGGTATAAGACCTCTAAAAAGGAAGAGATACTTCCCTATCTTCTTATTGCTGTGTGTCAGAACCTAGCGGAATGCCCCCTTTAGCTTGGGGTGTTTGTGCACCGAAAACCATTAGAATTATTTGCAGCAACGCTTGAATAATGTTCGGATCGGCGGCTGGTGCGGGGACTGGAGCTTGAGCCTTGATAGCACTTTGTGGCTTTAAATCAGTAGGAAGAATACTAGGTGCCAAAACGTTTGGAGCATTAGTTTTCTTCAAGGCATTCGACAGTGGACCCGTCTCAAGTGTGGACGTATTTTGATTCCCTATTGAAATAGGCATATTGATTTCTCTTTTCTCTTCTGATATTGAAGACTTTTGGAAAGTCTTTAGGACGGTACCTGAACAATGCAAGTACTGAATAACAGCACAGCATTGAGTGCGACATAAACGGCTTTATAATGTGCCGCAATGATTACAAAACGTAAATATTGGAGGCTTTTCGCCCTTACAACACCTAAATTCGTTTACCCCTTCACCAAACTAATAAAGGATTGATCCAAACAAAACGTTTCTTTTCGATATATTTCGTTACAAATTGCATAAAAAAATCCCATACCTCCGAAAAGAAGTATGGGAACTAACACTGCTCTGAAAAATCCGTTTCGTCAGTGACTTTTACCTTAGGGGCTTTTAAAGACAGCCCTAATACTTTGGTTTGCTTTGTTTAAGGGCTTTGGCGATATTTTCCTTACCGTCCGTGTCCATGTGTTGAGCCATGGCATGTAAGAAGGCATTGCCTGTTACGGTAGGACTTTCAACAGGGGTTACAACATTTTTTGGAACCGCCGAAGTCTGTACTTGTGCTATTTTACCGTAGCGTTGAGCTTGCTTACGAGCGATTGCTTCTTTGACTCTAAGATTGACACCGTCTGCAGTCAAGGCATCTGGCTGCGGAGGGGCTTCAGGGGCGGAGACAAACCCCGTGTGCTTCATTTTTTCACGCACCCGTTGCATGGTGTGTTGATAGGCAGGCTTTTCTTGGGTCGTAAAGCGAGGAGCGTAAGGATCGGGCGACGCTTCTGGAGCGGTCATCGCAAAGGGCTTGTTCGCTTCTGGAGCAATAAAGCATCTTTCGAGGTCTAGGTGGGCAGCGTCTAAAGGACGTTGCTTTCTCAATTTAATTAAGAAGAAGAAAGCTACAGAACTAATTAACAAGAATGCTAAGAGCAAGTTGCTATGTACCCTTGCCCATTGGGCAAGTAAGACAAAAAGGGTTTGGACTGCTTGGCGAATGCCCGTACCTTCAGGATTATCGCTCTCTTCAATGGCAAGTTCATCAAGGGCATCACTTTCAATGGCGATAGGCATGTTGGCGATACTAGGGTCACTTTCAAGCAAAGGTGATACACGAGGATTGTTGGGACTACTGTTTGGATTAAGCTCAAGAGACAAGTCATCGGTGGCGACTTGAGGCTTTTGTTTTTTGTCGATCGGAGCTGGTATGTCATTTGCTACGGCTTCAATCTCTGTTGGGATTTTTTTGGCTTCGCTACTTTCAATAGCAAGAAACACATCCCCAGACGACGTCTTTGGAAGCTTTGACGCTTTACTGACTTGAGGGGTAAGCCTTGATTTATTTTTTAGCAGAGTCGCCTGCTTGAAGGTGTTGGTCGAACGAGACTCGTTCAACTCACGAAACCCTACAATAGGAAGTGTCAGTCCTTTACCTTCAATGATGAGTTGAATATGCCCATTGTCTAAATGTTTTACACTTACGTTTTGAATGGAAGGGGCTTTTTCGTATTGAATGGCAAAAACATTGGACGTAAGCGTTGTATCATACATATCCAAAACAAGGGCTTTCCCTTGCTGTTTGGCTTGATGGCGTAATGGCGAATCGGTATGGATGTAAAGATTCAAGGTACCTTGTTCTTCTCGTAAATCCACCCCATTGATATGACTTAGGGCATGAGCCGAAAGTGGTTTGAACAGACTTAGAATAATCAGTACGCCCAAAGCGAAAAATAGCATAGGACGTGGGCAAAAGAAGATCTTATTAAAGTTCATCGTTTTTGTCTCTCTTAATCATCAGGCAGTGAAATTGTTGAAACGTGTTAGTTCAATCCGTTGGTCTCTCAATCCGTATACCAGTAGTCTGACACAGAACTAGTGGCTTTACCTCATACCTTGGGATGAAAGCTTCCTACTCCCAAAGATGTATCCCCTCCATTAGATACTTTAAATTTAGCGATCTTTCACATGCCGCCGAGTGAAAACGATACAATGTCGAATATCTTTACATTACAATGCATTATCTACATAAACCCCACTGATTTTGCCAAACACAGGTCACCCCACATGTCTACACCCTTAAGGAAACACGCTAAAGACACCGATTGGTATCAGCCTCTAGACAATTCTCCGAGTGCTTGGTCGATGTTAAAGCACTTGGGCTTGTTGCTATGGCAACGTTTGTTTACATCGTCTCAAAAACACACCATTTCTTCTGTCGTTGAAGTAAACGGTATAAAAGAAAAAAGCCCTCGTCGTTTTAAAACCTCATTTAAGCGTTTCCCTTTGATTAAGCCCCCAAGCTTGGCAACTTACAAAGCAACGCTAGCCCATTTGAATCCCTATGACATCGCTGCTTTATTAGAAGAAGACACGCAGGATTTCATCTCTAATACGGATGCCCTTGAAAAAGACCCCCCTTTTGTGGAAGAAAGCTCTGTAGAAGTCGTTCAAGCAGTCCCCTGTCAAGGAGCCAAACCTACCCCTGTTTCACGACCTACGTCCCCTAAAAACTTAGATTCTATTGATGATATAAACACATGGATTTTATTGAACATTGATGAAGAAATAGAAGATGAAGCATTGACGCTTTCTTCTGAGCATGAAGAAGTTTTGCCTATTTTCAACAGTCCCGCCATTAGTGCGCCTTCTCATCAAACAACGACTTTACAACAAAAGGTAGAAAAGACGCAAGCTTCCATTGATGCGTTAGTGAATGCTTATTTTTCTCAAACCCATTAAAACCGTTTCTTTAGGGCTTGTCTCATTCACTACTATATTTGGCTTTTTAACTATTTAGGTGTAGAATTAAACTATATTTTTCATGCAATCCTATTGAGACGTTTACCTGATGATGAGCCTTCGTGAACTAAGCTTAACGCATATTGCCGTCTTTGATTCGCAACGCATTGACGTGCCACAAGGCATGACCGTCATTGCAGGAGAAGCAGGGGCAGGCAAAAGCTTGATGATTGACGCCATTGACTGGATTTTTGGGGCGAATGCGTCCGCTAAAGACCTCTTGCGAAAAGGCTGTGAAAGAGGCAGTGTCGGGCTTTTATACGAGATCACGCCTCAACATGATGCAACGGTTTGGCACGCCTTAGAAGCAGAATGCATCGATTTAGAACGAAATGATCAGGGTTCTGCTTTATTGGACCTCACCCGAGACTTCACCATAAGTGGCAGTCGTTTTCGCATTAACGGGACTTCCGTGTCTCGGGCGTTTATGCAAGGCTTGCGTCCCTACATGCTTGAATTACAAAGTCAACATAGCACAGTGACCCTAATGCAACAGGGGTATCAACAACATGTTCTGGACGCTTACGGCGGAATGACGCATCGACGTCACCTTGAAGCAGTTGAACGTGTCTTTCAACAGTGGAAAGAAGCCGTCGCTACCTTAAAAGCTTATGAAGCGCAAGAGAAAGAAGCGGGTCATCGTTTGCACGTCTTACGTTTGCAAGTGCAAGAACTTGAGCGTTTTCAATTGGGAAGTCCTGAAGAAGATGAAGCACTTGAAGAAGAGATAAACCGCTTGGCGCATGCAGAGCAATTGAAATCGGCGTATGCCGAAGGACAGCAGCTCATGGGTTTGGGCGATTTGCCTGATGATGCCCCTAGTATGCTGGATGTTTTGAGTCTCTTAAGCAAGCGACTCACGCAGGTGGAAGCCTCTGAAAAACGGTTGGCTCCCGTTTTAGAACAGTTAGACGCTGTACGTGAACAGTTAAGAGAAGTCGCACATCAGCTTCATGCTTTGAATGAAGATGTCGATTTAAACCCCCAACGTTTGGATGATTTGCAAAGCCGCTTAAACGACTTGCAAAAGCTTAAACGCTTGTATGGTCCGACTTTGACGGATGTGATTCGCTATTATGAAAACAGTAGCCAAGAATTGGCGGATTTAGAGTTTAGACAAAGCAATCCTGACACCTTAAAAGCCCAAGTCGTGGATTTGAGTGAACAGCTAAAGAATGTTTGTGATGATTTAACGCAAGCTCGGAAACAGTTAGCGTCTGATTTAGAAGCGCAAGTGCAAGCGTCTTTAAGTGATTTGGCGATGCCTCATGCTCGATTTAAAATTATGTTAGAACCTGTAGAACCCTACGCACAGGGTCAAGAACGGGTAAACTTTGCCTTTTCCGCAAACGTGGGGGATGAACTTAAACCCCTAGGTAAAGTCGCCAGCGGAGGCGAATTGTCTCGAGTTTTACTGGCATTAACGGTTTCCAGCCTTCCACAAGAAGCAGGCGAAACACAGGCGAAAAAGCTCTATGTTTTTGATGAAATCGACACAGGCACGAGCGGTCAAGCCGCTAAAACCATTGGGTTTCAGTTACAACGCTTGGCGGAAGCGGGTCATCAGGTCTTGGTGGTCACACATCAAGCGGTGGTAGCCGCAGCGGCTCATCAGCATTGGTGGGTGCATAAGCAAGTCAATGACGGAGCCACGGTGTCTTCCGTTAAAACCGCACTCAACCGAGAAGATGTGGCGGATTTATTGACACATTTGGCAAGTGGGGAAGATTCGCAAACGCATGTGGCGTCCCGTCAATTTGCGGAAGCGTTGTTGGATCAGATGAAACCGTCCCATCAAGATGTTTTAACTGTGCTATAGTAATGGGATAGATACTCAGTGAGGGATAAATGAACAGGGAGCCTAGCACTATGCCTTTTAAGCATGAACAGACCAAGCACTTATTCAAAAAAGCCCTAATTGTCGTCAAAGAAAGCACGGATCCTGATGGGGAATACGTGGCTCGCACCGAACGCTTTTTGTCTATGGCAGGGCTTGAAGTCCACATCGCAAAGGCTAGCTTTACGGATGGATGTGCCGCCTTGTGGGAAGAGCGTAAGCAATGGTCGCCTGATCTCATCATCGTCGTCGGCGGAGACGGCACCTTCTTAAGAACGGCTCAATGTTACGCCCCTGCTGAAATTCCCATGATCGGCATCAATCGGGGGAACTTGGGATTCTTAACCCGCATCGAAACAGAAGCGATCGAAAAGTATTTGGCACAATTATTGGCAGGTGATTTTCATCGAGAAGAACGGATGTTGCTTGAAGTGCAATGTTCGCCCTTGTGCGACAAGGAAGCCCCGATGATTGCCCTAAATGATGTAGTGATCAAAACAGCAAACCCTAGTCAAATGGCACGTTTGGAGCTTTTTATTGATGAGTTCCCCGTCGCCTGCTATGATGCCGATGGAATCATTATTTCGACACCCACAGGATCCACTGCCTATAACCTCGCCGCAGGAGGCCCCGTCCTCGTTCCTGGTGTGGCTGCTCTTGCCATTACGCCAATTTGTCCGCATAGCCTCACCGCAAAGCCCATTGTGGTACCTGCTTCTTCCAACATTCGCATTGAAGCGGTTAAACGCAATATCCACCCGATTATGTTTAGCCTAGACGGTCAAGACCCCTTGCCTGTGGCAAGTGGGGAAAGCCTTTACATTCAAGAATCCAACAGTGCCTTACAACTCTTGGGTTTTGATCAGCCTGAAGACAATTTCTATTGGCTTTTACGCAAAAAATTACAGTGGGGATCCAACCCTCGTACTGAAATACAAGTGTAACCATGGCGATAGCGGAGACCGTTACAGCCATTTGTCTACGAAGCATCGAATATACAGAACGCTCTCGTATTGCCACCTATTTAAGCAAAGAATTAGGTAAGCTGGATGTTTTGCTTTCTCAAGCCAAGGGAGCCAAAGCCAAGCACGGCGGAGCAAGCGAACTCGGCGGTATTTTCAATCTACATATTAGACCCTCAAAAGCAGGTTCTTCGTTATGTCGATTAGAGCAGTATGAAGTGCATACGTCGTTACATTTTGCCAAAGCCCTCAATTACGAAGCCTATGAGGCCTTGATGCCTTGCCTAGAGCTGATAAGGCTTTTCGCGATTGCCTTTGATGAAGATGCAAGCAAGCGTCAACGACTCTTTGCTCAATATGAAGCCTTGCTCACCTTGTGGCAAGAAACCGAAGAGGCCTGTTTTTTACAGTGGTCAAAATTGTGGTTCTGGCAAGGTCTCTTGGGTTTAAGTGGGCAGTTGCCTCCGTGGGGGTGGGATGTCGTGCATCAACGTCCGATTTCTTGGCAGGGGGAAGCGGATCAACAGTTGTTGTATCAGCCAAAAGAAGGGGGGCTCGCCTTATTCCCTGCGAAAATGGTATTGAAAGACGGCATAGAACAATGGGGGATGTCTTACGGCGTATGGAAGAGTCTCGGCGTCTTAGAGGCTTTACAACAAGAGCCCTTCAAAATATTGTTAGAAGTACCTCAACCGCCCCTAGCAACGCTAAAAAAGGTCGAAGCCTTTTATTTGGCTGTGTTAAAAACGCATGAGATTACACTGAAAAGCACGTAAATAAAGAGGAGCTCCGTTCTCAAAAAAACCGATTTATCATTATTCCCCAAAACACCCTATGCATAGGGTGTTGCGGGAGCCTTGGGTGCGCCACTATTTGCCTAAGTCGAGTTCTTTTGTTAATGTAAGGAAAGTGAGTAGACTTATACCATTTAAACGACGCAATCCTTTTAAAGAAAGTCCTAATATCATGATTCAACTCCTTAATCCACACGGTGACTTTATTAGTTCTGATCAGTCTTTGATTCAAGACGCTTGCACACGAGCAGGCATCCACATTGGGGCTTGGTCACTGGACGAACTGGCTGATATAGAGGGCGATAGAATTCTAGCATCAAATGACATTCAGACGTTGGCTCTGGAAGCTGTAAAAAAACCCTTAAAAAAGCTGAAGTCTATTTTTGGATATCAGTATGAAGATATTGTCGGACTCACCCCCCAGACCCCCAACTTAGATAGCATTTTAAAAGCGTTTCGTCCTGAACATCACCACGAAGACGATGAAGTACGTGTGATTCTTCATGGAGCAGGTATCTTCGGTTTTGTTCCCGAAAAAGGTGACGCCTTTGAACTTGTGGTTCAGAAAGGTGATTGGATCGTCGTACCAGCCTTGACTCGTCACTATTTTTACTTAACTGATGTTCAAACCATTATCGCCCTGAGGGTGTTTAAAGACTCCCCCAAGTGGGAAGCCATATATAGTATTTGACAAAAGTAAGCACACCTTAATTGTTTACGTGATGTTACAAAGCACATAAACAAGAAAGCCTCTTATCTAGCGACAAGAGGCTTTCTTGTTAAAAGGAAGTTAGGCGAAGGGCTATCTTTCCGGAGGGTCACCCCTCGAGTATTGTCGCTGCCTGCAGTCTTTACGGCCGTGTTCGGGATGGGAACGGGTGGGATCCTGAGGCTGAATCACCTAACAATGATTTCGCATGATTTTCACGCTGACAACTGCACAGAACATTAGAAAACGGATCAAATATCAAACACCTTATCTTCATGAATTAAGAATTATAGCTTTCCTATTAAGGAAAAGCCCTCGTCCGATTAGTATCACTCGACTCCGTTTGTTGCCAAACTTCTATCTGTGACCTATCAACCTCGTTATCTTCGAGGGGACTTACCTCTAATAAATTAGAGTGAGAGATCTCATCTTGTGGTGGGCTTCGTACTTAGATGCCTTCAGCACTTATCCACTACGGACGCAGCTACTCGGCGTTTACGCTTGGCAGCATAACCGATACACCGTTGGTCCACCCTTCCCGGTCCTCTCGTACTAAGGAAGGCGCCACTCAAATCTCTTTCGCACTTGCCGGATATGGACCGAACTGTCTCACGACGTTCTGAACCCAGCTCACGTACCGCTTTAATGGGCGAACAGCCCAACCCTTGGAACGTACTACCGCTCCAGGATGCGACGAGCCGACATCGAGGTGCCAAACCTTCCCGTCGATATGGACTCTTGGGGAAGATCAGCCTGTTATCCCTATGGTAACTTTTATCCGTTGAGCCACGGCGATTCCATTCTCCACCGCAGGATCACTAAGTCCGTGTTTCCACCCTGCTCGACCTGTTTGTCTCGCAGTCAAGCTCCCTTATGCCTTTGCACTCTGCGTCCGATTTCCATTCGGACTGAGGGAACCTTTGAACGCCTCCGTTACTTTTTAGGAGGCGACCGCCCCAGTCAAACTCCCCGCCTGACACTGTCCACACTCCCGATTCAGGGAGTTGTGTTAGACGTCCAGTTGTAGAAGGGTGGTATCTCAACAACGACTCCCCATATACCGAAATACATGGATCAACGTCTCCCACCTATCCTGCGCATCTACAACCAAACGTCAATGGCAAGTTAGAGTAAAGCTCAATAGGGTCTTTCTGTCCTGGCATGCGTAGGCCGTATCTTCACAGCCATTCCTATTTCGTCGAGTCTCTCCTTGAGACAGCTCCCAGATCGTTACGCCATTCGTGCGGGTCAGAACTTACCTGACAAGGAATTTCGCTACCTTAGGACCGTTATAGTTACGGCCGCCGTTCATCGGGGCTTAGGGTCAAAGCTTCGCTATTACTAGCTAACCTCTCTCCGTAACCTTCCGACACTGGGCAGGCGTCAGCCCCTATACGTCGTCTTTCGACTTTGCAGAGACCTGTGTTTTTGGTAAACAGTCGCCTGGGACATTTCACTGCAACCCTCTCATGCTCCACTTGTACAAGCTTCACACGTGCAGGGCACCTCTTCTTCCGAAGGTACGAGGCTATTTTGCCGAGTTCCTTAAGGAGAGTTATCTCGCGCGCCTTAGTATTCTCTACCTACCCACCTGTGGCGGTTTACGGTACGGGTTGACTTTGAACTCACTAACGAAACTTTTCTTGGCAGCAGGGCATCAATCATTTCAGTTCCTAAGAACCTACGCATCGTACCTCAGATTAACGGAAATGCGGATTTGCCTACATTTCCTACCTACATACTTACACCCACACTACCAATCGTGGGCTGACCTAGCCTTCTGCGTCATTCCGCTGCTCAAACATTCAAAACCAAGTGCAGGAATATCAACCTGCTTGCCATCGACTACGCCTTTCGGCCTCGCCTTAGGTCCCGACTAACCCAACGCGGACGAGCCTGCCGTTGGAATCCTTGGGTTTTCGGCGCATTGGATTCTCACCAATGTTTTCACTACTCAAGCCGACATTCTCACTTGTGAGTCGTCCACCACTGCTTACGCTATGGCTTCAACCTACAACACAACGCTCCCCTACCCAGAAAATAAATTCTCTGCCATTGCTTCGGTTCAACACTTAGCCCCGTAAATTTTCCGCGCATCATCTCTTGACCAGTGAGCTATTACGCACTCTTTAAAGGATGGCTGCTTCTAAGCCAACCTACTGGTTGTCTGGGAAATGACACCTCGTTTATCACTTAGTGTTGATTTGGGACCTTAGCAGATGGTCTGGGCTGTTTCCCTCTTGACTACGGATCTTATCACTCGCAGTCTCACTGCCGGGTATCACTGTAATGGTATTCGGAGTTTATCTCGATTTGGTACCTCGGGATGAGGCCCGCACCGAATTAGTGCTCTACCCCCATTACGATACGCCCGACGCTGCACCTCAATGCATTTCGGGGAGAACCAGCTAGCTCCGTGTTCGATTGGCATTTCACCCCTAACCACAGCTCATCCCAGAATTTTTCAACATTCGAGGGTTCGGACCTCCACGTAATGTTACTTACGCTTCATCCTGGCCATGGTTAGATCACACGGGTTCGGGTCTAACACAACAAACTATACGCCCAGTTAGGACTCGGGTTACCTACGGCTCCGCCTTTTAACAGCTTAACCTTGCTTGTCACGTTAACTCGCCGGCTCATTCTTCAACAGGCACGCCATCACACTATTAAGAGTGCTCTGACTGCTTGTAGGCATACGGTTTCAGTGTCTATTTCACTCGGCTTCTCACCGTTCTTTTCACCTTTCCGTCACCGTACTGGTTCACTATCGGTCATAAGCAGTATTTAGCCTTACCAGATGGTCCTGGCAGATTCATACGGAATTTCTCGTGTACCGTACTACTCGGGAGTATTCATATTCAGTTAATCCAGTTTAATCCACGCGACTATCACGCTCTATGATGAGGCTTTCCAGCCCTCTTAGACTACCAAATTAATTTCTTACTGAACAAGGTCGCTTGAACAACCTTACAAAATATCCCACAACCCCTTATATACAACGCTTCAAGGCTCTCACATATACAAGGTTTAGGCTCCTCCCCGTTCGCTCGCCGCTACTAAGAGAATCGTTGATTTACTTTATTTTCCTCCAGGTACTAAGATGTTTCAGTTCCCTGGCTTACCTCCACTCATACTATTTTATTCATATGAGGGTAATGGCCTATTAAGGCCATTGGGTTTCCCCATTCGGACACTGACGGATCAGGGCTTGGTACAGCTCCCCGTCACTTTTCGCAGTTTTCCACGTCCTTCATCGGCTGCTTATGCCTAGGCATCCACCGTACGCCCTTTGTAGCTTTACCTTTTTCTACGGCTATCTTTCATAGACTCTTTGTTGATTTTTTTGTTCAGACATTTATGTACGTCTAGGTACACGCATGCCTTCACAAAAAAATCGCCTCGATTCTATAAAAGCTATCTCGTAGAAAACCTTCCCTTTTCACAGGCATTTTTGAATATGACCGTGTCTTACGGAAGGGTTGAAATCTATTTAAGCTTCTACTTAAGTATATTTCAAATTTAAAAACATTAATTCTTATCCATGCAGATAATGTATTATAATCGTTTTGTTTCGACTACTCTAGAACGCAATTAACCAAGCTAGATTGTGATCTAACTTAGATTTGAAAGTAGCCTGAGCTACTTTCCACATGAACTCCCTCGAAAGAAGTTCACGTCATTTGCATTACCTAGTTATTTTTTATTTGAATGACATTTAACATCTTTACAAGATTCTTATAAATAAGAACCCTACGCAAACATTAAATGTAATTTGCTTTCTAACGCTATGCAGTTGTCAATGTACCAATCACCCAATTATTCATTGGTAACTCAATAGATGGGAAAAATTAAAACTAAAAATTGTTCTTGAAATCATCACAAATCTAACAAAACTGTTCACCAAAACCGTCCCAATTACTTAACCCTGTTCTGACTTAGCTAAGTAACCATGAACTCGCATCGAGTCCAACAACGACGACCTGAGAAATCCGCTAATACCCTACAATTTGTAGCTATTAACATGATCTCCTTAGAAAGGAGGTGATCCAGCCGCACCTTCCGGTACGGCTACCTTGTTACGACTTCACCCCAATCAAAAGCTCTACCTTAGGTGCCTGCCTCCGTAAACGGTTGGCTCAACAACTTCGGGCATAACCTT
>JBKDRU010000010.1:0-77026 GCA_046341215.1 Vampirovibrionales bacterium
CAGAGACCTTTGCTCCGCCAAAGGTCTCCAACACCTCTAAAGGCGGTTCAAGGGGGGACGGGGGAGGACGTATTGCGTTTCTCCTCCCCTTCGTCCCCCCTTGAAAATCCCCCCTGAAACCCCACCTCGTCGCATCATTCCATTGCACGACGTCCGCAAAATGTCTCGGAAGCCTCGCATTTAGTGCTTGGACGTCTGCTATTAAGTATCATCCACAAATTTAGCAAAGATAGGTTTCTATGATTCCTCCCCACCCCCACGATGCCCCGAGTCCCCTGAAAATCGCCACGCTTGCTGTGGGTGATGAAGTCTTATGGGGAGAAGTCCTCAACACCAATGCGTCTTGGCTCGCCGAACAAGTAGGCCTAATGGGAGCCATCCCCACTCGCCACGCAACCGTGGGAGATGAACCCACCGAGATTTTCCACGCCACGAAAGAAGCGTTAGCTCACTGCGATATTCTTATTCTGACAGGCGGTTTAGGACCTACTGAAGACGACCTCACGCTTAAATCGCTCGCTGAAGGTTTTGGCGTGCCGTTGGTTGAAGACAGTGCGTCCTTGTCCTTGATTGCCAGTCGTTTTCAGACGCTTGGCAAAATGATGCCACCATCAAACTGCAAGCAAGCGATGCTCCCCTATAATAGTGAAGCCGTTTTCAATCCCATTGGGACTGCTCCAGGGATGTGGTGGTATTTCATGGGCTACCGTAAGGTGATTGTCGCTTTGCCAGGTGTCCCCAAAGAAATGAAAGCCATGTGGAACGACGTTCAAGCACGCATTACGGCGTGGGCAAATAAGTACAACAAAACTCTTAGCACGCGTCACACACGGGATTTGTGGTTTTATGGCATCGGCGAATCGCATTTGTCGCAAGTCTTGGGGGGGCTGGCTCATTTTGAGCGTCCTGAAGTAGCCCCTTATGTGAGCGATGACGGTCGGGTGCGTTTGCGGTTGAGCGTTCGTGAAGGGACGGCCTCTGATGCGGAAGCTTTGTTTGAAGACTTTGTCGCGAACTTGCCTGAAACGGTGCGTCCGTTTTTACTGGAAGCCCAAGCGGAAAGCTTGCCTCCCTTGTTGTTGGCGATGCTGGATCAAGCAGGCTTACGCTTGGCGATTGCGGAATCCTGTACAGGCGGGGGCTTAAGTCATGCCTTTATCAAGGAAGCAGGCGCCTCTGCCTTTATTGATGCCAACATCGTGACCTATAGTAATGCGTCTAAGGTCAAGTATCTGGGTGTGGATGAGGATGTTTTGCATCAATGTGGGGCGGTATCTGAACAAGTCGCGAAAGCCATGGCGGTGGGGGTTCGCTTATTGAGCGACACGCCTGAAAAATGCGTGGGCTTAGCCACAACAGGCATCGCTGGGCCAGAGGGAGGCACGGTCGCCAAACCTGTGGGCTTGGTGTGGGTGGCAGTTGCCTTGCCTTCAGGGCAAGTCTTTACACAAGAAGCACGGTTGAATCCGTTGTGGGACAGAGCCAGTTTGCAGGCTCGATTTGTGAACACGGCGTGCTTTCATGTCTTGCAAGCCTTACGATACAATGCCTTGCAGAAAGACGATCGAGAGCTTTCGCCGTCGCCCGTGGCGTTGGAGCTTCCTGCTCAATTGTAGTGTTTTATTTTCTCTAACCTCTTTTTAAATCAAAGAAAACTAAACGGCTTTCGGATATTTAAGCACCCCATAAAAAATCATGGTATACTAGAGGATATGGTTGCAACGCGTGAGGCGAACACATGTCCCCCAATACCTTCGAACACCCCGAAACAGGCGAAGTTTACCAAAAGCCCTTTCGTCTTGAAAACACCCCCATCCCCGATATACTTGCCATGCTCGCCCTCGGTGGATCCTTGACCGTCGTGGCGTTGTTGCATAGTCACCCTATTAGTATGGCATGGCCGTCTCCGCTAGCGTTGCCTTATGTGCAATTGGCGGAACAACTCTTGGGGCAAACCCCGACAACCAATCCCGAACTCGCAGGCGTATTCCCCCTTTATAGTTACCTCATTGCAAGTTTGATGAGCCTGAAAGGTACAACCGTTTTTCAAGCCTATAGTCCCATCCTGCTGGGTATTAACATTGGGGCTTATGTGCTCAGTATGACGATGCTGTACAACGCCTTTCGCCAAGGCTTAGGCTATATTGGAAGCCTTTTGCTGGTTTTATTAATCGCCTGTTCTCCTTTGGTACTAAACACGGTAACGGCGTTGAGTCCAGCCCCCTTGCTCTGGATGTCTACATTGATCCTACTCTTTTTATTGCAAGTACTGAAAAACAACCGTAATCTCTTTCTTTCAAGTCTAGGCACGGTACTTGCGGTTGTCGCAGGATTTTTGCACCCTTATGGCTTATGTCTTTTAGCCGCTTGGAATATGAGCTTGCTCTGCTTGGGTTTTGTGGGGACACCGCTTGTTTCGATAACGTTTGCGTTGTTGATTTCGGCGACTCTACCAGGGGTGAATCTTTTAGCCGTCATGACGCAGTCCTTCAACTATGCCCCTAGTAACATGGACTCGCTTGGCAGTAGTAGTACATTGGCTCCCCTGCAAGAGCGGGTGCAAGGCTTTTTCGGAGGCGTCAACCAACTTGGTAAGGTCTTATTGTTGGCGCCTGACCCCAACTTGCAAGAATGGCCCATACAACAAACGCAGGAATCGTGGTTTGCGGTTATGTTGAACAATGCGTACTTGGGCTTAAGTGGCATGGCGATTTTGTCGTGGCCTTTGGGCGTCCTGTTTGCCGTTTTGGCGATGATTAAAGCCTTGTATATTTTTGTGAGAGATCGAGAGGTCATTGGCGGGTTGTTCTTAAGTTGGACGCTCTTTTTTGCGGTGTGTCTAAGTTTCTTTATGCCTAAGCTTGTGACAGGTTCTGTGTTGAGCTTGGCCTTTTTACTGCCGGTGATTTTTATTTTTGGCTTTGTTGCGCTAAAATCCTTGGGGAACATTCCCTTATTGCAATGGTCAGCCCCTGTGTTACGAACAGGCGTAGTGGGACTCGCCACCGTTTGTGTCCTATTATTTCAGGCTCGAGTGGGGTACAATCACTTGGCGAGTGTGTATGAAACCAATACGAACCCTTCCTTGGCGCCCAGCCAAGCCATGATGGTGGTTGAAGCAGGGACTCAAAAGCCGTCGGAAGGCTTTAACTTGGTGGCAATTAATACAGGTGCCCCTGTTAGTTCACCTAGGGCAGGTCGCCTTGACATAGGGGAACGCCCTTCTACCCAGAGCTTGCAAGCATGGGTAAATCAGAGAATACCTGCATCGGACTGCTTTTTGAGTAGTTCACCGGTTAAAGACAGCTTCTTAGTAGGGCGACCCGTTTACGTGCTTGGCACACCCTACTTAGACACAGGCTTAAGCGGTGTAGATGTAGCGGCATCAGGCTTTGCTTGCCCCTATTTTATTGAACATAAAGAAAAGCGAGACGAATACGACTGGATTCGCCAAGAACAGTACCGACGCAACGGGGTCAGGCTGGTCTTTGAAGACGGCAAGGCCCAAGGCTTGCGAGTCTGGCGTTTGCGATCGTCATAACAACACTCGACCCTAACGAGTGCCAGCAAAGGGTACTAGAAGTGCCTTAGAAGGGTCAGATCTTAACGAGCGTCACGTTGTTTTAGAATGCTTGGACACGTTCCGCCAAATTTTCTACTTCCGAATCTGTTAATGGGGGTAAAGTAAGATATCGAAGGACTCCTTCCACAGGGAGTGGGGTAGACGCGGTTACAAAAGAACGAAGGGCAGAAACTAGCCCTTCATTCCCTGGACGCGCGGGTGATTGAAACAGATGAGGAACGTTAACAGGGATTGGTGTGGAGATTATAGGCCTCTCCCCATCCCCGACCTGAGCAGGGAAAAGATTATGTGCCATATGTTCGCTACTCACAGATTCACCTGAATTGTTTATGGCTAATCCTAGAACCTCGCAATTGTCATAGGGAAACTGCTGTCTCATTCTGTGATTAAGACTGTTTAGCCCTTCAGTTCCAGAAGAAGAATTGCTTAACGCTCTTGAAGTAGGGACTAATTGGATGAGTCCTGGGTGGGCGTTCATAATCTGTTCAATTGGTTCTGTATACAAACCCGCTATTTGGGCTGTTAGCGCTCGGACCTTTCTTTTTACATATTCAAGTGAATACGGCAAAGAATGATATGGGGGAGCATTTTGAGTATGTATAAGATTAATCATTTCTCTTGACAATTGTTCCATCATTTCATCAAACAATGAAAGATTTGCACCACTACGTTGATTTTGTGCCTGAGTCGCAAGGCTAGGCGTTTTTACGCTAGGCTTAGACTGTTGAAGGGTTGCTACACGAGGCATGAGAGAAATTGACATAGAATGGCGTCCTCTTTATTTTTTAATTTAGTATAAAGACAAAGTAAAAGGGCATTACTTACATGAAAAATAGAGAACCCTGATTTACATAATAAGATAATAGAAAGTTCGTTAATTATTTTACACTATATGATGACTCCACTATATGACAATTCATCTTATTTGTAAATCAAAAAATATTAGAACGTAACATTGACGTAATATTCAAAATAGAGACAAACACAAAAGCCATTCAATAAGTTATTGTTTGCTTTTTTAGAATGTTTCTGAAATAATGAGAGCATCTAAACTATGATGGTTTGTTTATTAAACAAACACATGAATCTTTTTATGTGTGACACTCAAATAATGGTTTGACTTTTAACATATTTATCCCTTATTAGCTAGTCTTGGAGGTTTGAACGCATGGCAGTTCAGCACGTTGCTCGAAATGATCAGCCCTTGGGTCTTGTCCCAGAACATCCTGTAAAGTACCCAGGTATCCCTGGAACCGCAGACGGTGCAGGCATGGTGGTTCACACCAGCAGCTTGGGCTGTGATGGCGGTTGTGCTTACCCGATTACACCCTCTACCGCTATGGGTGTGGCGTACCAATTGAATCATGCCAACGGCATGAAAAACGTATGGGGAACGCCATTGGCGTGGGTTCAAGCTGAATCTGAACATTCCGCGGCGTCTGCTTGTGAAGGTTTTGGGGTTGCTGGCGGTCGGGTCGTGAACTTTACATCTGGTCAAGGCCTAATCTTGATGAAAGAAGTCTTGTACACCATTTCAGGCAAGCGTTTACCGATGGTCTTTGAAATTGGAGCAAGAGCCTTAACTTCTCACTCCTTGAACGTGCATGCAGGGCATGACGATGTATTTGGTGTCACTGATGTAGGCTGGGGCATGTTATTTGCTCAAAACGCCCAAGAAGCGGGTGATCTTTCCTTGATTTCTCGTAAAGCTGCCGAAGCCTCTTTTACACCTTTTATGAACATTCAAGATGGTTTCTTAACAACGCACACGATTGAAAATGTCTTGTTCCAAGAACCTGACTTGATAAAAGAATACTTGGGTGACCCTCGTGAGAAATTGCGTACCTTATTTCACCCTGACACCCCCTTGATGAGTGGTGTGGTTCAAAACCAAGACGCTTACATGAGCGGTAAAATAGCTCAACGCTATTACTATGACTTGGTTAAGCCTGCTTTGCGTCAAGCCTTTGACGATTTCGCCGCTTTGACGGGTCGTCAATATGACTTTATTCAGACGCATCAAATGGAAGATGCTGAATATGCGATTGTCGCCTTGGGGTCTTCCGCAGAAACAGCTCAATGTACGGTGGATTACATGCGCTCTCTCGGTATGAAGGCAGGCTCTGTCGCGATTACCAGTTACCGCCCCTTCCCTGGAGCAGAAATTGTAGAAGCGCTTAAAAACGTCAAGGCCTTTGCGGTGCTTGAGCGTTTGGATATTCCTTTGGGTGGAGACAACCCACTCGCCGCTGAAATCAAGGCCGCCTTTGCGAACGCCATGATAGGTGAAGAAGGTTATCCTAGTATTACTCGCATCCCAACGGTTTATCGTGGGGTCGCTGGTTTAGGTAGTCGCGATGTAACCCCAGGCCACATGGTGGCGGTTGTGCAGAACATGATTGACGAAGGGCCTCGTTTCTTTAGCTTGGGGATTGATCACCCAACGGCTTTAGAAGTTGAGAAAGAGCCTGATGTTCGCCCTGCTGGAGCCTTCAGTATTCGTGGCCATTCCGTCGGGGGCTACGGTTCGGTCACGACCAACAAAATTATCGCAACGATTTTGGGTGATGTCTTTGGTTTGCGTGTTCAGGCATCCCCTAAGTATGGTTCTGAAAAGAAGGGCTTGCCTACCAATACGTACTTAACCTGTACGAAAATTGGTAAAATTGGTACACACAGCGAATTACAACAGGTCGAGTTCGTGCCGTTGATGGATCCCACCACTTGGGCGATGGGTAACCCATTGGTTGGTTTGCAAGAAGGCGGAATGCTCTTCCAGCACACGCCTGTTGAAGATCCTAACGCCTTGTGGGAAAGTCTCCCTATTTGGGCGAAATACGTCATCCGCAAAGAAAATATCAAGCTTTATGGTGTGGATACTATTCGTATCGCTCGTGAAGCCTGTACGCACGATGAATCTTTGATTCAACGCTTCCAAGGTATCGTATTGCTAGGCGTCTTCTTGAAGCTTACGCCGTTTAAAGACGATGCAGGATTGTCGGACGATGAACTCTTTGATGCCGTGCGTAAGCCGATTAAAAAATACTTCGGACGTAAAGGCGATCGTGTGGTTGAAGATAACCTAAATGCGGTTATCAGTGGCTACAAGCAGGTCTTTGAAGTGAGCCGTGAAATTATGGACACGATGACACCTGAAGACATTGAGCGTGGCCAAGCCGAATGGGACGCTAAAGGTAAAGATACGAACGCCTTCTTTATCTAAATCGATGCAGGGGGAAGGTTCGCTTTCCCTCTGCTTAAATGACTAAAAGCTTTATTACATAGTAAATTAAATGAGGTTCTTCCTAAATGATGAACGCAACAAATGAGTCCAATACTCAAAAATTTCCTGCTTGGTACGACGGCGTCCGAGCGAAAGAAGTACTAGATGCTTACAACAACGGTGGAGGCTCATCCCTCGCTGCCGATGAATTTGTAGCAAAATCTATTTTGCCCGCCTCTACAGGTGCTAGCCGTGACTTTAGTTACATCGCCCCTGAATTGCCCCAACTCAATAGTGAAAACTGTGTTGGTTGTATGGATTGTGTGACAAACTGTCCTGATACTGCTATTTTAGGTAAGGTCGTTATGCCGAATACGCTTGAAGAAGCCTTGGCCGGTATTCAAGATGAAGAGTATAAAGCACACATTCGTCAACAGTTTAGTGAAACACGTAAATATTATACAGCCTTTCAAAAGAAGCATGAAAAAGATCCTGAAAATAACCCCGAAGGTGGTATGTTCGGTATCTTTATTGACCCGACGAAATGTAAGGGCTGTGGGGAATGCGTAGCCGTTTGTGGTGATCACGATGCCTTGAAAATGGTTAAGAAAACGTCTGACAACCTGCCTCAATACCTAAGTGATTTCGGTTTTTATCGCTCTTTACCTGCTTCGCCTTTAACGCATATCAACGCTAAAGACAAGCGTGACATTATGTTAAAGCCTGCGGCGATCCGTCAGTACGCTGGTGGAGCAGGCTCTTGCATGGGCTGTGGTGAAGCTTCTGTTTTACGTCAAGTTTTTGCGATGACACACGAAAAAGTGGGTGATCGTTATGGTATTGTGGCCTCTACAGGATGTAACACGGTGTATGGTTCAACCTATCCTTACAACCCCTATGCGGCTCCTTGGACGAACTCTTTGTTTGAAAATGGCCCTGCCGATGCCATGGGCATTCGTGCGTTTTGGGATCAACAAGGTCAAGAAGATTGGGTGGTTTGGAACATCGGTGGTGATGGTGCGATGCTCGACATCGGACTAAACGCTTTGAGTCGTTTACTTGCTTCGGGCATGAACGTGAAAGTCTTGATTTTGGATACACAAGTTTATTCCAACACAGGCGGTCAACAGTCCACAGCGTCTTACACGGCACAAGAATCTAAAATGGGCGCCCATGGTTCGAGCAAGGGCGGTAAATCAGAAAAGCGTAAAGAAATTGCTCAAATCGCTTTGATGCACCCCAATACCTATGTGGCTCAAACGATTGGACCGTTGACGACGCACTTCTATAAAGTCGTCGAACGAGCTTTAGCCTATAACGGACCTGCCGTGATTAGTGTTTACACGACGTGTCAACCTGAACATGGTGTTGCCGATGACATGGCCGCCATACAAGCCCGTAATGCGATGAAGAGCCGTGCCTTTCCCTTGATGATTTACGATCCTGAAGCGGGGTCTACTTTGGCTCAACGCATTAGCTTAGAAGGTAACCCCGCCCCTAACCGTGACTGGGTTATCGAAAAAGACGCCGACGGCAACGACCAAGAATACAACTTCTTGAGTTGGGCAAGAACCGAAGGTCGCTTCCGTAAGCATTTCGACAAAGACGGCAATCCGAATTCGCAAAGTATTTTAAATGCCATGGAAGATCGTTTGGACAACTGGCGTTTGATTCAACAGTTGGCAGGTATTGTCAATGAAGACTTTATGAAAAGTTTAGCCACACCTGTTTAAGTTTTTATAAGCCCAGCAGGCTTGTCTAAAGCAGGCCTGCTCGCTTCTAAAACTATTATTTCAAGGAGTTTCGTTCATGACATCTGTAGACACCCGCCAGACTTCTTCTATTGTACCCTTACAAGAGGCTGTTATTAAAGCGTTAACTGCACTTCAAGTAATGAGTGAACAGCTCCGTACGCAACTGGCGGATCACTACACTTGTTTGACGGATGAGCAAATTCAAACGTTTTTTGCAGAAGGTTTATTAAAACTTGAGGAATACGAGCAAGATCTATTGTTTGCGCCACAATTTACAGTTAAAGCAGAACAACGTATAGCATTTGCTTCGCCTTTTGCGTTAAATGTGTATTCAAAAAAAGACGTTGAAGCGGCGGCTTTGGCGATTGAAGCCTTGAAGCTTCAGGTGACGTTTCGATTGGCGTCTGGGCTTGAACTTAAAGTTCCACTCACTGCCGTGATTGCGGAACGCTTTATGAAGAGTTTACACCTACATAAGCCCTTGTCAGACAGTTTACGTTTGTTTATTGAACGAGACATCCCTGAAAAATTTCGAGCTCATGTTGCATTAGCGTTGCGTGATGATATTTTTCAGTTTGAAAAGTACCAACGGCTTTTTATAGAAATCGCTCAACGCCTGTCTGCAAAAAATGTATGGACGACTTCTCAGATTGATTTTGTTACATTTGTGATCAAAACGTATACGCCTCAAGCTTTGGAAGATCTTGCCGAAAAGCTAGAACGCTTGATTCAATCCTGCCAAGAAGATATGGCAACAGCGGAAACCCGTTCTTATCATCATCCGCAGATTTTAGGAAGTAATATGGGCAGTTCCCATGATCACCATGAAGCTCAAGCGGTTAAAGACAATTACAGTCAAATTATTAAAAATGCCCAAACGTTAAAACTTTTGTTACAATAAAAAAACAACCAAGTATTAGAGAGAAGGATTTGAGGATGTCGAGTGAACAAAAACAATTAGCAGTCTTTTTTGATCGAGACGGCACCTTAAATATCGAACGTGGCTACATTCGTGACTTAGAACATTTGGAACTTTACCCTGGAGCTGCTCAAGCCATTCGCAAGCTCAATGACTTAGGTGTCTTGTGTATTTTAACAACAAATCAAACGGGTGCGGCTCGTGGATTCTATGATATTGAACATATTCATGCCTTGAATAATAAAGTCAATACGTTATTGCATGAAGAAGCTGAAGCCCATTTGGATGCTTTATATTATAGCCCTTATTACGCCAGAGGCATCGTGCCTGAATTCACTAAAGACAGCGACTGCCGTAAACCCAAAATAGGTATGATACGCAAAGCACTTAACGATTTTCCAAGAATTGATATTTCAACGGCTTATGTCGTTGGAGATAAGGCAACCGACATAGAGTTTGCGCATAATGCGGGAGCTAGAGGCATTTTACTTAAAACAGGTTATGGTCAAAATGTGATAGACGGTAAATACCAAGCCTTAGACCACAATCCCGAAGCCATTTGCGATAATATCTCTGAAGCGATTAAACTCATTATTAACACGTGGAAAAAAGAAGGGCTTTTATTGGTTGAAAGCTTTTAGCTACTGATGAAGTACTCTGCTCTATTTTAACCAACACGTCTAGGGATGACCTTGTTGCGTCCAGATGTTTTGGCTTCGTATAAGGCATCATCCGCAAATTTGAGCAAATCTTCATAATGGTGTAAATCGCGTTTAACACCGGTGCTGCTAAAATCAGCAGTCGCTAAACCAATGGAGATGCTCGATTTTAAGTCTGGTGCACTAGGGAAGGACAAGCGTAAGACTTCATTACGAATCAATTCTGCATTAGAAGCAGCTTGTTCTAAGCTCATTTTGGGCATTAAAATGGCAAACTCCTCGCCACCATAACGACAACAAAAACCATTTTCCGGAGTTAAGCGTCGTAATAATCCAGAAACCAAGACCAAGACTTCATCTCCAATCAGGTGACCGTAGCTGTCATTCACTTTTTTGAAGTGATCGATATCCACCATCATTACGCTCATAATTTGTTCAGTTTGTTTGTGTCTATTAAACAACTCTCTGATTTTTTCAGAAAAGAACCTGCGGTTATACGCTTGGGTGAGCTCATCCGTCACAACGGATGTATTGAGGTGAGAGATTTCATTTTCTAAGAACTTTCCTTGGCTTAGGGCATTTTGAAGCTCTATATTTTTTTTCATTAAAATTTCATCATAATGGTCTTCTCTTTTTTTGATATACATCCGTTCAACAAGTACATTTTGCCACCAGTTACGAATAGTGAAATAGGTATCCGTAATAACGGGGCGAATGACAAGGTAAAAAATACTTCCAATAAGCGCCGTCCAGTTAAAATAACCCGGCATCCAAGTGCTTGGTGGACTGTTTAAGACGTATTCTGGAATGCCTTGTTTCGCAAAGGCAGGTAACGGAACAACTCTTTCTTGCAGCCATAAACCAAAGCTTTCTGAACGCATGGAAGGGAACATATCATTTGGGAATAAACCGGTGGCATGCCCAAAGACGTTAATGACTTCGTTAATCGGGGCAAGCAAAATATCGGTAAAACTATACAATACATCAATAAAAGGGCGAAAGGCGCTATAAATTTCTATGGAACCTACTTGCTTAATTTCTGTAAAAACGGGGTCCATAATCACTAAGCAAAAACGCATGATTAACATAATTACAATCATGGTCATCACTAAATCTACAATGCTATTGAACTCTTTTTTCTGGCGATTATAACTAACTTCGTCGGATCCATTGGCAATGGTCATAATTATACCTTTATGTTTTTGCTGGGTGTTTCATACGAATACGCCCAAGAACGGGTGGCATTACAATTTTTACAAGACGCAAATCGATTCATAAAACCCAAGTCGGCAACAAAAGACTGACCTTCAACACCTAAAATTAAGTCTTGATGTTCATTATAATGCCATTCAAGAGCTTTGCTTGAAGGGGAAGCGAGTTTTAAATTAAACTTCTCTTCTCCACATTTGGTGCATTTGAATGCCACAAGCATCGCTTCCTTTTTGTATTTAGGGTAAAATGACGATTGTTATCCCTATTATAACGATTTTATTTCAATAAATCAGGACTGGATGCCATTCCCCCTATGCTTGAAGGATACCAGCAACCCACACGCAAAACCCTCGCTGTTTTAGGGTCAACAGGTTCTATTGGCACGCAAGCCCTCAATGTTTGTCGTCATCACCCTGAAGCGTATGAGATTATTGCCCTTGCAGGAGGCAAACAAATTGACAAGCTTCTTGAGCAAATCAAGGAATTTTCACCGCTTTATGTTTCCGTGGCGGATGATCAAACTCGCCAAGCCCTCAAAGAAGCTTTGAGTGATGCCAACATATCTCTTCCACTTGAGATATTAACGACCGAAGCAGGGGGACTAGAAACGCTCGCCACACTGCCTGATTTAACCGATGTGCTAATGGGTGTTGTGGGGATTTTGGGATTGGCTCCTTCGCTTGCAGCTTTAAAAGCAGGCAAACGCTTATTAACGGCGAATAAAGAAACCTTTGTCGCTGGCGGACATTTGGTGCAACCGTATTTGTCCAACATTCTGCCCTTTGATTCAGAACATAGTGCCTTATTTCAAAGCCTTCATCATTCACCGATTAAAAGCGTCCGTAAAATGTGGATTACCGCTTCAGGTGGCCCTTTCCGTGGCTATTCACTCGAACAGCTTAAGCAGGTGACTAAAGCCGATGCGTTAAAGCATCCCAATTGGGTCATGGGTCAAAAAGTCACCATCGACAGTGCAAGTTTGATGAATAAGGGGCTTGAACTGATTGAAGCCAAGTGGTTGTTTGGATTAAACCCTTCTCAAATTGAGGTCTTGGTGCATCCACAAAGCATCGTGCATGGCATGGTGGAATACATTGATGGCAGTGTGATGGCTCAACTCGCTCCAGCAGATATGCGAATCCCCATTCAAGTGGCGATGAGCTGGCCGGATCGTTGGGACGGTGCTTACATGAAAAGCCATTTGAACTTAAGTGAATTGTCTCGCTTGGATTTTCATCCGCCTGATGAAGCGGTGTTTCCGTGTTTACGTTTGGCTCGCCACGCCATGGAAGCAGGCAGTCGAGCTACCACCATTTTAAATGCGTGTGATGAAATAGCGGTGCAAGCCTTTTTAGACGAACGCCTCCATTTTACGGAAATTCCTTGTTTGATTGAGCGTGTTCTTGAGAAAAGTCATCATAGCCTTGCGGGAGCAGATTACCCTGAACTGGATGAATTATTAGATATCGACGCTTGGGCAAGACAAGAGAGTTTGGCGTATCTTAAATTAAATTAAATGCGTGACGCACCTTCTGCAAGGTAGCCCCTGCTTTTTCACGAGCTACCGCATTGCCTGCGTCGATTAAGGCATCGACTTGGCTTAGGTCTTGAGCATAGCTTGAACGGCGTTCACGAATCGGACGCAACTGCTCATTGACGGCTTCTGCCAACTGCTTTTTGCAATCCATACAACCACGGGTGCCTGCACGACACTCGCTCGCCACCGTTTCACAAGTGGATGCATCCGTAAATGTTTGATACCATGGGAATACGGCGACACAATCATTCGGCTCACCGGGGTCGGTCTTCTTCAGACGCTTGGCATCCGTCACGGCGGTTTTAATGGCTTTGGTGGTTTCCTCTTCCGAAAAGGCGAGTTCAATGCCGTTTTGATAAGACTTGGACATTTTACGACCGTCTAAGCCAATCACTGAAGGTGTTTCCGTGAGAAGTGGTCTCGGTTCATGGAATATGTGTTGCCCTGTTGTGTGGTTGAAGCGTCTGGCAATGTCTCGAGAAATTTCAAGGTGTGCGAGCTGATCTTTCCCTACAGGCACAAGGCTTCCACCGACGGCGAGAATATCAGCGGTTTGCAGAACAGGGTAGCCTAGTAAACCGTAATTCAGCTCCCCACTATGAATCATATCCTTCAAGGTGGGATCGGTTTCGCACCACTTATTCGGCGTAATCATGGAAAGGAGCAAGTGGAGTTCCGCAATTTCAGGCACAGCAGATTGAAAATATAAGGTCGCTTTGGTGGGATCAATGCCCGCCCCTAGCCAATCCAGCACGATGTCTCGGCGGTATTCAGGCAGGCGAAGCGTGTCTTCATATTTGGTCGTCAATGAATGCCAATCGGCGACCATGAAAAAGGTGGTGTAGTCATTTTGAAGATGCACCCAATTGCGTAAAACGCCCATGTAATGCCCTAAGTGTAAACGCCCTGTGGCTCTCATGCCCGACATCACAACGGGAGGGGTTTGCGTTTCTTTCATGACTTCAGACATAGGGCAGATCCTTTTTAAACCATATCCCCTAGTTTAGCACGAAAGCCCATTCGTTAAACATCATTTTCCAAGTGAGCGGTTTCAGGCATGTAGACCGACCATGTCGTGGCTTCATCATGAATGGTGTCGTCTAAAATGGAAAATTCCATCAAGGCATCCGTGAAATTAGCCCCATTTAAAATGGCACCTGTAAAGTTGGTGTCATTTAAGGTGGCTCCTTCAAAAACGGCATCGCTCAAATCGGCTTCTAAAAAGCTCGATTGGTTTAAATCAGCGTGGCTAAAGTTCGCTTCTTGAGCGGTGACGCCTTCCAACACGCATTGTGCCATCATACAATGACTAAAATCAGCTTCGGTTAAGTCTGCATGAAAAAATTGTGTGCCGAAACACTCGGATTCTTGAAATTCGGCAAACACCAAAACCGCATCATGCAAAATGGTTTCTTCAAAATCGCAGTGATGCAAAATACAGTTAGAAAAGTTAATGCCTGAAAGATTTAATCCACGAAAAGAAGATTCACTTAAATCCAGTGTTTCAAACTCTTGAGACCGACGTAATTCGTTAAATATTCCAACGGAATCGGGCTTATAAAGGAGCTCTATCCAGCTTTGTTTGTCTTCAGGGGGACTTGTTATTTTTTGATCAGACATAAGGGCTTCCCCTTTTAAGGTAAATTAATATAGAAAAGTCTAAAAAATAAAAACTCCCCAGGTAGGATTCGAACCTACAACCTGTCGATTAACAGTCGAATGCTCCACCATTGAGCTACTGAGGAATTTAGTTATTTGATTATACAAATCTTCGTGTTTTTTAAGACGCTGAAGACCCTCAAGATTTGTTAATTTGTTTAACTAATCTTTTACTATAATACTCAATAAATGAGGCTTGGCAAGTACTTTTTTGAAGGAAGTCCTTAATTTGATTGAAGTTTTCAAACTCGCCCCAATTGAATAATAAAAAAAATCGGGAAGACAGGATTCGAACCTGCGACCCTCTGTTCCCAAAACAGATGCGCTACCAAGCTGCGCTACTTCCCGATTTATGCGATTATCTTATTATCCTAGTTTAAACATTTTCAAAGCACAATTGATAAAGTATAGTTTATTTCGTACAAGCAGGGGACGATTCGCCAGAATGGATTTATACGTTATAATAACAACATATTGTGATCCCTTGAACATGAGAGACCCCCACCATGCGTATGACCCGACTATTTGCTAGCACCTTAAGAGACGTCCCCGCCGAAGCCGAAGTCGTCAGTCACCAGCTTTTGTTGCGGGCAGGCTATATCCGCCGAGTGTCCAGTGGCGTCTACAATTTCTTGCCCTTGATGTGGCGAGTCTTGATGAATATCGAACAAATTATTCGTGAAGAAATGAATGCAGCTCACGCCCAAGAACTGCTTTTGCCTGTGGTGCAACCAGCAACGCTATGGGAAGCATCGGGGCGTTGGGCGACGTATGGCAAGGAATTGCTCCGCTTTAAGGACAGACACGATCGTGAAGGGTGCTTTGCGCCTACTGGTGAAGAAGTCATCACCGCTTTGGGTGGAGCGGAATTGAAGTCGTATCGGCAATTGCCTGTGAATTTGTATCAAATTGGCACCAAGTTCAGAGACGAGGTGCGTCCTCGCTTTGGGCTCTTGCGTGGGCGTGAGTTCATTATGAAGGATGCCTACAGCTTCCACGCCAACGCCGACTGTTTGCAAAAAGAATATGATGTGATGGCAGACGTCTACAAACGCATTTTTGAGCGGTGTGGCTTGGAAACCAAAATGGTGCGGTCGGACGCTGGTGCCATTGGGGGCGATGTGAGCCATGAGTTTATGATGTTGACGAAAGACGACCCCAATGGGCAGAAGTCAGGCGAAAATGACGTCATTCACTGCGACGGTTGCGGATACGCCGCCAACGTCGAAAAAGCGGATGGGGGCTTGCTCACCACCACAACGCTAGACGGTGCGACGCTCGGTTATACAGAAGAAAAAATTCTACCCACCAAAAAAACCACGACGATCGAACTGTTGATGACGTGTCTAGATATTCCAGCGACATTGATTAGCAAGCACTTGTTGTATATGGTGAACGAAGAAACCCCTGTGATTGTGGTCATTCGTGGCGACCGTAACGTGGAAGCAACCAAGCTGAAAAATGCCTTGCACACAGAAGCAAATCCCGTGCATGAGATTCGCCTCGCCACCCCTGAAGAACTCAAAGAACGCTTTAACACGATTAAAGGCTTCTTGGGCGTGGCTCAGTTACAGGATGTCATTCGTCAGGCTTCCTCTTCTGAAAAACGTCTGAATGAAGCCCTTCAAGTGGTCCTAGCTAGCGGTGAAGTCATCCCGTTTTTGGTGGATGCGTCCGTATTGGGGATGAAATCTTTTGTGATTGCTCACAATAAGTATGACGAGCATACCGTTGGCTTTAATTGGTCGGCAACGGTTGCTCCGTTGATTGAAGCGAATGCTCAAGCATTATATGCCGTTCAAGCAGGCGATGCTTGCCCTGATTGTGGAACGCCTGTCGCCGTGAGTCGTGGTATTGAAGTCGGCAATATCTTCCAGCTCGGCACAAAATACACCGAACCCATGGGTTACACCTTTACTGCCGAAGATGGTAGTGAACAACATGCGACGATGGGATGCTACGGCATCGGCGTGACTCGTGTGGCGGCGTCTGCGGTGGAACAGCATCATGACGATTGGGGCATTATTTGGCCAGACGCCATTGCCCCTTATAAAATCACGGTGGTGATCGCCAATACCAGCGACGCCACCCAAACGCAGGTTGGTGAAGACCTGTACAAGACTTTAGCGAGCGTTTACCCTGACAACGTCGTGCTAGACGATCGGGATGAGCGGGCTGGTGTCAAGTTTAAGGATGCTGATTTGATGGGCTTCCCGATTCGTGTCACCGTGGGCAAGTTTGCGGGTGAAGGTAAGGTGGAAGTCAAGCAGCGTCGTGCGAAAGACGCTGAACTCGTAAGCATAGATGGTGTGTTGGATGCCGTTAAGCGCTTGTTATACCAATTAAACGATTAAATAGCGTCTGGCGTCTTCGTTGTCGCTCGGGTTCTCGATGTGCTTATGTACGTCTCTGTACACTTCACCCATCTGCGAGTCTAGGTTCCTAGATTTTTTTGTGCGGGCGTTTAGAGCGACCTACATAACGGAACAAAAAAAACTGTGCGACAACGCAGAGTCAACGTATGGTTATTTATTTAGAATACTATAATCAACCTAGCGAAGGCTCTGGGTGCTTGCTTGGGTTGTTTTGTTCTGGAAACCTTCATAAATCAATCTAATACCAATTAAACGATTCAATCGTTTATCAGACTCCATAGGATCCCTGCAAACAGACTGTTACAATTTTTACAATTAAGGCAATTTTAAGATTCTATTTACCTTTATTAAAGCACAGAGGAGATGACTCCTCACCCCCATTCCTTCCCACTTATTCCCCATTCCACACACGTATCGCAACCCCCCTGTTTCAGAAAATCGTTGTATTTTTTATCCTGCTCGTACTATGTACACCTCCTCTTCCCTTAACCTTTTACTCGATCCGTCTTTTGTGCATCGTCTCACATGTGAAATCTACCCCCAACTCGTTCACCCTTTCCTTATATATACCTGTTCACCCTCCTTCAAGAAAATAAAGAGAAATACTCAAGCTATGGCTTTAACTGAACCTCAAATCTCGTCTTTATTAGGTTACATCGCAGAACCTATTCAGAACAAAGTATCTGAAAAAAACCATGCCGATTTAAAAGAAATTATGCTTGTCTTTAAAGAAGTCGATGCTCAAAGGAACTTACAAATGCCTTCAAGTATTGAGCAACGCTGGATTGATTTTTTGCCTTGGCATTCTTTCAACTAAAACATTTCCCTATATAACAAAAACGCATGAGGCTTTTTAGCTTCATGCGTTTTGTTTTGAAGGGTTTTTGTAACAAAATAAAACATTTCTTAATAATATAGGTGTCAAAATGAATCGCTCCTTGCAAGACAAGGCAAGTATTGATATTGTGAAGAATACAGTCGCAATTAATATTGATACCCTCGTACTCAAATAGTTAAAGAGAACCCCGTCACCTATGGTTCGTCAAACCTTAAAGAATACTTACCATACGAGCTCGCTTTATCTGCTGAAGTTTTTGTCGTATTTGGAACTAAGTCCTCTGAAACGTGCGGAGTTACAGAGTCTCTTTGAGCACGACCCCGACTGCCTTTCCCCACTTTCAACCGATACATTACGTTTGTACGCCAATGCCCTTGAAGAAATGGGTTCTTTACTCCAGCGCCCAGACAAAAGCAATGATTTTCAATACAAACTCAACTATTCACCGTTTTGGATCCAGTTTTCTTCCGAAGAATGGAAGCTATTTTTGCATAGTTTAGACAGTAAATTGAGGACATCTCATATACCGAGTTTTGTTCGTGTTTATGAAATGGCGGAGTATTTCCTTTCACAAAAGTTTTTAACACCACAAGCCAAGCAAGAATTACAAACGTTATTGAACCGTTATATTAAGCCTTTTCAACTTAAAAATTTAAAAATTTTGGAACGTTCATCGGAATTGAATACCTGGTTTTTGGTGCAGTATCAAGGTAAAGAATCCGTTTATGAATGGCAGGTTCTGCATGACACGTTAATTTTAGATCATCGCCGCTTGTATTGGCTATGTTATCAGGTAAACCCTGAAACAGGAGATATTTCACCGCTGATGCTTCGTATAGATCGCTGTCGTAATATTTTCCCAATTCCTGAAGTTAAGTCTAACACCTATGAATCGACACATCGTCGTATTTTAAAATACATTGATGAAGAACCTGAATTAAGTTGTGCCGTTGTCCTACCTAAGGGGATTAACTTTGTTTCGCCTCGTTTAAGGGGTGAACGCCTTGTGTTTTTAAGTGAAGACACACAGGAAGCGTTACCTTTCTGGCGAGATATTCAGAGCTTTTATGGTGTAGAAGCCTATGCCGTTCAATACACGGTTAAAACCACGCATTTGTTTTACCTCATGCAGTCTCTAAAAGCGTCAGGTGGATTCCTCATACCTTTAACGCCTGCTTTCTCTGAAGCATTTGTAAGTAGCCAAGAAAAAGCGAGGTTTGAAAAGAAAGAAAGCCACGAACAAGAAAGGGTGATAAGCGTATGAACGTTTCAGGCGTTTCGGATCCCTTTAAGCAAGCCCCTAGCCTTCTGCAGTCTTCGGACTTGCATACCACAGCCAAACGTGTCTTGAGTATTATCCTCATTCTACTTGAACGTCTCAAAGTGGAAGAATCGGTTTTAATGGCAAATTTAAGCCCTGAAGGTGAAGAACCTGTGCCTTATAATACCTTGCGTAAATACATACGTACCTTACGTTATGCGGGCTTTGATATCGTAAGAAAACGTCTTGAAGGTTCTATTTTTTATCTGTTAAATGATACGAAATTTCACTTGGATTTAAGTGTTCAACATGCCCAAGGCTTTGAAGAATGGGTGACGTCTTTATCTAAATCCAGCTTGCTTTACCGTAAGGTGATGATGCTGGTGTCGCCTCCTTTTCGTATTGGTTTTTGGGATCCCCATTTTGCGTATAATCAAGCCTCATCCCTCACGTTATTTGAAGGTAAAGAACATTTAAAGCTTTTACAAGACGCCATTGCATCTAAACAAATTTTAGAGTTTCAGTTGTATGATGATGTGCAAATTCAAACGAAGATTGCTACATTTTGGGCAAGGCCGTATGCCTTGACCCCGTTTCGACAAAGAGATGCCGTTATTTCGGCCATTCACCCTTATAATCGTCAAGTGTTTCATCTTAAGTTGAGTAATATTAGGCAGTTGAGTGCTGTTTCAAAACATTGGTTGGCGTGTGATTGGCTTAAGTCTGTGGATTATCAACTGGTTTTAACTCCCCATCTTGCAAAACGTTATGAAATCAAACCCCACGAAACGCTTGTAGGGGTTTCGACTTCAGGGGAAACCTGCATACAGGTTTCAAAGGAATTACAGTATAAGGCACTGTCTCGATGTGTGAAATATGATACACTAATACAAGTACGTTCAGCAGATGCGTTAAGTGAAAAACTTCAAGCATTTCAGGACTTGCAGACACGTATTCTTGAAGAGACCAAGGTGCCTTCCCTTTAGAAGGTCAGCTAAAGGAAGATAAATCTTATGCAAGTGTATGTATTTTTAGCGAGTTTAGTCAGTTCGTTACTTATTTATGGTGTGGTTTATTGGCAATTACGCTGTTCCTTTTCTAATTTACTAGGCAATGCCTTTCGTAAAAAAGCAATCCTTATCGCTTCTTCGCAGGAAATTTCTCCGCAACCAGAACTCGCCGAATCTCATCAACGAGCTTCTGCTCACTTAGAAGAACAGGGGTATTTAAGGCTTTTGAATGTGGTGTATTTTTTGTTTGTGATCAATGGATTGGTGAATGTGGCTAAAAAAGTTACTTCGTTACAAATTAAAGATTTTACTCAAGCCATTCAGATTTGGGCCGATATAACGAGTGGTCAACTTTTTTTGTTAGGATGCTTTGCCGTTTTGTACGTGATTGCCTTGTTGGTAATTAAAGACCGCTTGCAAGAATCATTAAGCTCCTCCCAATATACCGATTCACCACAACCTTGGTAAGCCCAAATACAAGGAAATAGACGATGAAACTTTCATGTATTAACCGCTTTGCTCGTGCCTTTACCTTGTCTGAAATATTAATTGTATTGGGCATTATGGGCTTACTTAGTGCGATACTTGTGCCGTCTTTTATTGAAAATCAAACCAGAAATAATTGTGCTTATGTGATTAAGTCGAGTATTTTAGCATCGAACAGTCTTTTAGAAGATGCCTTTTCCTTTGCTCGTACCAATTTATTGGATGAAGCCGTTGAACGCTTGACGACTATTCGAAATTGTGGAGGTGCTGTTAATACCGCCACAACGGGCGGTTGTTGGAATACGACGTCGCAACAAGCGTTGGCTCCTAATGTGACAGACGAAGGTGTTTTGTTAAAAAATAATGCTGCCATTATAGGCTTTAAATCTGCGGTATTGCCAGTCGATCAGCTCCTTTTCTTTGTCATTGATGCTAATGGTGTGGCGGGTCCTAATTTTGTAGGCGTGGATCAAATCAATTTAGTCACTTGCACGACAACAGCGTTTTGTCAAAGTAATGTGACTATGCAAGCCTTGTTAGGGCAAGGGTATAAAGTGGTTCCTGGGCAATTATTGCCTGCAGATGCAGATTCTGTAACACTTTATGATAGAGTCTTTGAGCGTATATAAAAATAGCACCCTAACTTAACAACAATGAGTCCTCATCAGAATAGACCGTAATTGTTCTAGGATGCTATTTATTTACGTAAATATCAATTTCTAGTTTGAAGAGAAAAGACTAGGAAATCGTACCTGCGTTGTGTGCCTGCATTAAATCAGGATGATACCCAAAGGCCGCTTTTTGTTGCTTCGCTGCCAATGCTTTAGAAATCGCGGGTATTTGAGACTCGACTTGCGAAGCTTTGGCTAAGTTGGCACGTCCCATCGCCGCCACGTTGTGATCGGCTCCAGACATTTGACCATAACCACCAATGCCAGCCCCTTCAGGAGCATGCGCAGAGCTAATTAGCCCTTCACTTTGACGCTTGAAGTTAGATAAATAACTAGGATTCATCACGGCCTGTTGAACATCCAGTTGAGGAACCGAAAGGCTCACATGCCCTGCCACTGTTAAGCCGTCTTGCGTTTCAAGCACAGGGCCTGAAGTAGACAATCCAGCTGCTTTGGCTTTGCTGTCATGTGCCCGCTCGTGAGCCAAAACACCTTGACGAGAATGTTCAGCTGCGGTAACACCACTGCTATTTTTAAATTGAGATTTTGGCGTACCTTCAGCCCCTGTAAACGTATTGCCAAACATCGTTAAGCGATACTGTCTTTGTTGGGCTTTTTGCGAACCAGCTTTAAGAGATTTGTTCTGATTGAGAGGGGTTAAGCCACCTGTTAATCCAGAAGAAGCAGAAAGAGCCATACGATATTTTCCTTAACACATCTACTATACTAGGGATACATGATACACGACATTGTCAAAAGGGAAATCCCTTTACATTCTGATTCTACCTAAACTGTAGTAGTTTGGCAAGTACTTTTTTCAAAACGTGTTTCAAAATGTTAAAAACCGTTACATAGCATAGGTTTTAAGAAAGTCAGTTCAAAAATAGACAAGAAAAAAGGGCTCTTGACGGAGAAGCCCCTTGTAAACATTCTGACTATGCCAAGGTAAACACGGGGAGTGTTCACGGTCATTCATAAGTTAAACATTTCTTATCGGAGAAATGCTCGTTATATTCATGACCACCTTGCTTTAGTAAGGTATCGTAAGCTTGGTTCAAAAACTTTAGAGTGCTTCACAGTTTGTTACAAAGAGATTCATACCTAGGTTTTGTTTATATTTCTATGTTCTTTCAAGCCAGAATGAATCCAATTGGTAAACGGAAGGGTTAAGGTATCTGGGTTTTATGTCATTGCTTTAAGAATTTTCACTACTGCTGTAGCGATTCTTTCGAAAGCTTTCCCCATTGGAGTTTGATTGAATTTTATTCTGCTTAAAGAGAGTTATATAAAAAAGCATATCAATACAGCCCATTCTATAGTATGATAGAAACATTTGTAAAGGCAGTAGTTATGGATATTTCTAAAAAACTTGATTTACGACCTTTTCTCTACGGAAGAGATCCGCAATTATTGTGGCATTTTGATGCCGTTGAATTTGACACGCCTGAACTGGTGGCGGTTTTGGATGTGGATTTAAAGCTCACGAAAGACACCACAGGCTTTGTCGTCAAAGGCAAGCTCTCAGGCAAAGGGAAAGTCCCTTGTAAAGATTGTTATGCGACTTTATGGAGCGACTTTGAAGGCGATGTGCTAGAACATTATGTGCTAGAAAGCATCGGCAAGGAAAAAGACAAGGCACACCAAGTGGAATTGCTGGAAGAAGACTTCTACGAAGTCGTGAATCCCTTGCATCCCTTTGATCTATGGGATGTGGTGCGTCAATGCGTGATTTTGATGCTTCCTGCTTTTAAGCCCTGTGAATTTTCGCTCGACGACTGTCCTAATGCCATTACCGAACTATCAAGGTGAATGCCATGTTTGAAGCCTTTCACCAGTGGAGCCTGACGCATCCCTTAGACGCTTTTGCCGTCGGATCAGACGCCTACTTCATGCGGATCGCCTTAAGTGAGGCGGAAAAAGGCTGGTTTGCGGCTCGCCCAAACCCAATGGTGGGGTGTGTTTTGGTGGATGAATCCAGCAAGAGCATCGTAAGCCAAGGGTTTCACGCCTTTTATGGGCAGGCTCACGCCGAAGTAAATGCCCTAAAGGGACTCGAAAAACAGACGTATTCACACTTAACCGCCTATGTGACGCTTGAACCCTGTAGCCACACAGGCAAGACCCCTCCTTGTGCGGATGCCTTGATTCAAGCAGGCATCACCCGTTGCGTGATTGCGATGTCGGATCCCAATCCGAAGGTGGCTGGGCAAGGCATCCAACGCTTGAAAGACGCAGGCATAGACGTCCATTGCTTAGAAGCCGACGACACGGCAGATGCTCAAGCTCTGGTGGCTGGAGCCAAGGCGTTGAATCCCCCGTTTTTATGGGGATGCGTCAACCAACGTCCTTACATCGCTTTAAAAACCGCCCAAACCCTAGATGCTGCCATTGCCACACGCAACGGGCATAGCCAGTGGGTCACCAGTGAACCTGCTCGAGCGTGGGTGCATGAAATGCGTGGGGGGTTTGACGGCATTCTTTCCACGGCTGAAACCGTCTTGAAGGATCGCTCCCAACTCACGGTACGCTCGCCGTTATGGAATTACGCCCAAGACGGAGGCATTCCCCCAAAGCGAGTGATTTTAGATCGGCATTTTCGCTTGGCAGATGTGGAGTCGCATCCGCTGTTTGACACGACGGTAGCGGAAACGTGGCTTTTGGTGGATGTCGACGTACTCGCCGAAGCTACAAAACAAGGGGATTACAAGCGTTTAAGCGATTTGGGTGTGGTGGTGAAGGCCATGTCGTTTAAGGGAAAGGCGTTAGCTCCCTTGTTGGAATGGCTGTTCACACTAGGTATTCGAGCCTTGTGGGTGGAAGCAGGTGGACGCCTCACGGCAAGTTTGCATCAACAGGGTTTGGTGAATGAATATAATGTGTTGATTGCCCCGAAGTTGTTGGGGGATCCGCATCAGCATATTCCTGCGTGGCACTTGCATACGGAAGAGCCACCAACATCGATGGGTGAGGCGTCGGTCTTGCATTTGGCGAGTGTGCGTCCCCTCGGACAGGATGTCTTGCTGTCGTTGACGCCTATAAATTAGCGTTGACCCAACAAACGTTTCAACTCGTCAGGGCGAGTCGTTTTACGCATCGCATCTTCAAAGGTAATTTGATTCGACGCAATCAAACGAAACAAAGAGTTTTCCATCGTCGTCATGCCCATTTCCGCCCCTGTTTGAATGGACGAATAAATCTGAGCCGTCTTTCCTTCACGCACCAAGTTCGCGATAGCAGGCGTGACCACCATGATTTCTTGAGCCAAGGTGCGTCCCTTGACTTCTTTGAACTCGTTGGTTTTGGGTAACAAGACTTGAGACATAACCGCCACAAGCGATGATGACAACTGCACACGAATCTGCTGTTGTTGCCCTGCGGGGAAGGCATCCACAATACGGTCAACGGTTTGCATGGCACTGCTGGTGTGAAGTGTGCCAAACACCACGTGACCTGTTTCCGCCGCTGAAATCGCCAGCGACATGGTTTCAAGATCTCGAAGTTCTCCCAATAAAATGACGTCAGGATCTTCACGAAGGGCGGACTTTAAGGCGTTGGCAAAGCTTTTGGTGTCGGATCCTAATTCACGTTGATGCACCACGCTTTTTTTAGAGCGGTGAACGAATTCAACAGGATCTTCAATCGTTAAAATATGTTCAGACTTGGTTTCGTTAATATAGTCAATCATGGCGGCAAGTGTGGTGGATTTACCAGAACCAGTTGGCCCTGTTACTAAAATCAAGCCTTTGGTACGGTGACACAATTCACGGCATACATCAGGTAATTTTAAGACTTCTAACGAAGGCGTGGTGGAGTTAATCGTACGAATGGCTGTAGCGTAGTTACCTTTTTCACGGTAGACGTTGACACGAAAGCGTCCGATACCTTTTAAACCGTAAGCAAAGTCAAGTTCCCAATTTTGTTCTAAAGTACGGCGTTGTTCGTTGTTGAGCATGGTAAAAATAAGGGTTTGGCATTCGTCTTTCGTTAGCGGAGGGTAAGACGTGCGAATCAAGCTACCATTGACCCGAATAATGGGGGCAGATCCTACAGACAAATGTAAATCACTGGCACCATTGTCAATAACATCTCTAAGTAAACCGTCTAAGCTTGGGGTGGTGTTGGTGGCTATGCTACTATTCATTAGGGATTTTTCCTTGTTAAGGGGGATGGGGAGGAGGGTCTTTTTGATTTTCGACACCTTGCAGAGAAGGCTTTAAGTAGATTCTTAATTCTTTACAAAGACTTTCTCTATGCCTTCTTAATAGTATTATAAAGATCCTGTACTTCTATCAGTGAAATCTTTTATAAACATAAGGAGTTCGGGGGATAAAAGTATCTAAGAACTAGTTGTTTTAGAAAATAGAGAACACATCTAGCCTAACTGCTAAGCTAAGTGTAAATGTTACGCTTACGTTACAAAAACAGAATAAAATCTCAAAAAGACTTGTCTTAAAAAATATTCGTAACACAATGGAACTAGTCAAGTAATCTCATCTGTATGATGTAGATTCTTGTTTTGTTTTAATAAACCTATTTTTAGGAATTCTTTGTTTCATGTTTCCCTTGTCGTCAATTTTATATCAGCCGGCCTTTAAATCCTTGACTCGCCCTTCTTTGAGTGAAGTTGTTTTTTTGGTTGCTGGATTTTTGATGCTGGCTATGACCGTGATGGAAACGATCTTAATTCCTCAAGCGTCTATTACCCAAAATGATTTGATTGTGGCTAAAATAAAGGCTCAAAAAGTGGTCGTTGCTCAAGATTCCTTGTTTAATGTGGATGCTTCACAATATAGACCTTAGGTGGTTTTCTCTAAAACAATCCTCTTAAATCAAGACTTGTGTCTTGCTTTTTCGTGCTACAATCTAATTTAGGTGATTTTAAAAAATGACAGCTCTGCTAGCATCAAAAAAAATGCTCCTTGTTTAATATAAGTAGTTCTTTTCGCTTTCCCCCCTCTTGAAATAATAGGAGTCCACCCCTTTGAACGACAATAGCCCTTTAATAAACAATTCCGCTACGGAAACCAGAGATCCTCAAAGTGGGTCGTCTACTTCTGAGACGTTCCCTCCCTTGTCGTTTAATGCAGGTGATATGCCTGAACATAATTGGGAAGAGATTCAATTGCCTGCGTCTTTTCAACGTTTACATAAGCCTTCTACAGTTTCCGCGTTTGAGGGTAATGCACTTCCGCAGAAACCTCAAGCCCCTCGTCCTTGGGTGAATATCTTGCTACGTTCGGGGATTTTATTGGCTGGAGCTTTAACCGCTTTATTGATTTTTCTTTATGTCTTGAGATTTGCTTTGCCCAATGCCTATAAGTCTTCTGTTGATGATGCCACTTTTGGTATGCTGCCAGGGGCCGACCCCACACAAACCGTTTTGGTCATGGGTGTGGACAGTAACGGGAGCCGTGTTGGCGACACCTATTTAGGCACTCGTACCGACACCATGTTACTGGTTAAGCCTAATCCTAAAGAACAAAGTTTAAACATTGTTTCCTTGCCTCGTGATTCTAAAGTGTATTTGGATGAAGAACATTCTCGTGTGGGTAAGTTGAATGCGGCTCATGCTATGGGTGGTCCTGATAAAACCCGTACCGTCATTGCGGATTCTCTTGGTGTTCCTGTAGAAAAATACTTAGCGGTAGACTTTCAAGCCGTGCGTGCCATGGTGGATGCCATAGGGGGCATTGATGTTTATGTCCCTCAACGCATGAGATACACCGACAACACCGCCAAATTGCGAATTAAGCTCGACATAGGCTGGACTCACATGGACGGTAAAACAGCTGAAGGTTTCTTGCGTTTTCGTCATGATCCTTATGGAGATATTGGACGTGTGCGTCGTCAACAGCAGTTTATGGCAGCGATACGTGAGCGTTTAAATTCGCCTGATGTGGTGTTACGTTTGCCTGAACTTATACAAGTGATGAGCCAATATGTGCATACGAATATGAATCCTGCTGAATTGTTGCAGTTTGCCAATTATGCCAAGAAAATCCCTTCTAAAGATATGCGATTTGCCACCTTACCCGGGCATACGTCGTCTCGTGAAGGCACCAGCTACTGGATTATTGATAAAGATGAAACCGAACAAGTCCTTAGTCGCTTAATTTATGGTGTGCCTTTGGTCAGTGAATCCGAAGACGGTGAACCGTTAAGTGACGTGAAAAAAGTGGGTATTTTGTATTCTCGTAGTATTCCTGCGGAACAATTAACCGCCATTGAAACGCAACTAGAAACTTTGGGCTGGAAGGTTGTGTGTCGTCAACGAGCAAGTGTACCTGGTACATCGATTTTAGACAGCTCCTTGCGTTTGACGCAAACAGGTATTGAAAGCTTGCAAGGTTCCACGCCTTTATTGAATAAGGCTCGCGTGACTTTTGTGCCTCGTACATCGAGCTTGACGCCGTTGATGTGTGGTTCAGAGCAAGTGACACTTTATATTGGTGGGGACGTGGCTTCGACCGCTAAAACAGCTGATACCAATTAAACGATTAAGTGTCGTATGGTGTGTGCGTTTAAATGGTATTAGCATAATAAAGGTTTCTGAGATCTCGATGAAACGAGAAACCCCAAAAATCTAAATACGGTTCATAGAAGTAGAAACGTAGCGATAAGTTCCTAGTCTAGCAGAATCTGTTTTTTGACAATTTTGCCTGTGGGATTTTTCGGCAATTCTTCAAAAAAGCGATAGGCATCAGGCGTGTAAGACGCCGACAAATGTTCTCTCACTAAAGCAGCCAAGTCCTGCTGAAGGGCTTTTTGATTCGTGTCTTTCGCTTCAGGCATGAGTTCAATGCAAGCACATAAAGCTTCCCCAAGTTTTTCATCCTTCAACGGTAAAACTGCCACATGAGCCACCGCCGTATGTTGAGACAATATGCGTTCAATCGGCAAGGGAGCAATGTTTTCCCCTGCTCGAATAATCAAATCCTTCAAGCGACCGCCTGAAATACGCAAGAGTCCTTCGGCATCAATATGCCCCAAGTCGCCTGTTTTAAACCATCCGTCGGCACTTAAAACTTTGGCGGTTTCATCTTCATTTTTATAATAGCCGAGCATGACGCTGTCGCCAGCGACTTGGATTTCACCTTCCGCACTGGCTTTACCTATTTCAATAGGCAAGATTTCAGCTGTTTCATGATTCACCAAACGCAGACGCAAATTCACCAACGGTTGACCGACGGCTCCTGCGACCGCCCCACGACTCGCCGTATTAACCGCAATCACAGGGGATGTTTCGCTCAATCCGTAACCTTCAAGTACTTGCACGTTTAAGGTTTCTTGAATGTTGTCCAATAAACTTGAAGCTAGAGCGGCTCCCCCTGAAATGCAGGTGTGCAGGGTCGGAAAGGGCTTTTCTGTAGACGCTTCAAACTCTTTATTTTTACGTTTAGCCGCTTGCAATAAAACCGTAAACATGGTCGGCACCAATGGTAAAACGGTGACCGCTTCGGTTTTAAGGAACTCGACGATTTGCTTGGGATTGAAGCGAGGCACACAAATCACGGTGGCACGTTCCGTAATGGCAAACAAGGAGCAAATCAAGCCGTAACAGTGGAAAACAGGTAAACCTAATAAGAAACGTTCGCTGTCTCGTTTAATGTTTAGGGCGGTTTGAAAGCCTGCCAAATTGCTTAAAATATTGCGTTCGCTCAACATCACGCCTTTGGGAAAGCCTGTGGTGCCTGAGGTGTAAATCAAAAACGCCAATTCGTTATTGTGTGATGCTTCTGAACGTATTAAGTCGTCAAAGGCATCCAATTCTTCGTTAAGGGTATGGATCTCTGGGGCGTAAAACACCACTTTCTTTTCAAAACTGCTATTTTCAGCAACGACAGCATTGGCGATCAAAAGCGGTAAAGGCACTTGCTCTATAGAAAGGTTCATTTGTGTCGCCAGCTGCACCGCTAAGATTTCGGTGGCTAGAATCCCACTGACTTCGGCATGTTGAAGTACATAGCCCATGTCTTGAGGCGTCATTAAAATGTTAATCGGTACAGGCACAGCACCAATAAGACGAAGAGCAAAAAAGCTCACAAAAAATTCGGGTTGATTCCAAAATAATAAGGCGACTTTGTCTCCCTTCTTGAGCTTCCATTCCTTTTTAAGTGCGGTGGCAAGCCCAATAACTTGTTGCACGAACTCATCGTTTTTTAAACGATAGTCACTGGTGACAAAGGCGTCATAATGGTTGCGAGGACTTTGAAGCAAGTGCCTTAAAATCGATGAAAAGGATTCAAAAGGGAGGTCTAGTTCTTGAACGGTTTGAAAATCAGTCCGAGTTTGAAGAGAACTTTGTGGCATTGTTTGAAAAATCCTATCGCTTATTTTTTGTCATAATCAAAGTAAAAATCAATGACCACAGACTGCCCTCGATAGCCCGCTGGCAATGGTGGAAACGTTGTTGCGGTAATCGCTGAAGACGCCAATTGTTCAAATAATGCATTGCCACTAGAGCGTTTGAGTCGATAGTTGACCAATGCCCCTGTGCGTGAAATGGTTAGGGTGTATTCAGATGTGAGTGAGCTTAACTCTAAGGAGGGGCGCCAATTACGGTAAATACGGCGTTGCACGTTTGAAATATAAGGCGACATATCGACATCCACCACAGCGTCCACGCCTGCAAGTCCACCGCCTCCGCCGTTCTGCCCTTTGGAACTAAACTTGCCGTTGCCTCCTGCTCCTTTAACGCTTGTGGCAGTAGCTACTTGGTTACGATCGCCGTTGCCTGTTTGGGCGGATTTAATGCGTGTTGCGGTGCCGGTGCCTTTACCACCCGAGGTAGAACTAGGTTTGGTCAATGGCGCTAAATCATCATCGCCTTGCCCGGCTGGGCTTTTCGATTGTGGGCTGCCGCCTCCGCCTGCCGTTGTTGCCGTCGCTTTTTTTACGCCAATCGGACGCTTTTTAGCGGGAGCCTCAATCTGCCACCAAGGCTTTTGGCTTTTGGCAGGTTTTTGAGCTTTAGGGGCGGATTCTTGCGTCGGCGTGGGGGCTTTAGAACCTTGCCGTTGAGCGGATTGAGCGACTGAAGGACGTCCACCTGAAGATTGTGTGGCTTCACGCTTGTTTTGGCTGTTTGTTTTGGCGCCTCCACTGCGAGAGGCGACTTTGGCTCGGTTGCGTGTTTGTAGATTGCGTGGCGTTTCAGGCTTGGTATTGTTGACGATGACAAACTCAATGGGGGTTTGCTTGTCTATGGCGAGTTCAGGTGGGGTGACTTCATTGAAGTTCAAGCCTAAAAGACTGCTCACTGTTAAAAAACACAGGAGTAATAAGACTAAGCCCACGTGACTTAAGGCGGAACGACCTAGATTTTCAGCATTTAAGGTGGCGTCTTTTTTGGCTTGAGACACGTCATCCAAAACAGCTTGTAAGTAATCAGGTAGGGGAGCCAAACTGGCGGAACTTCCATTGAAAAATGGGTTGTAGTTTTCATAGGCAGAGCGAGACATCATACAATTCCCTTTAATTTTCCTTTAAAATATATGTTTTATTGTAGCACATTTTCCGTATGTAACAAAGGTAACACATTTAAACGACCTGTTTAAAGTTATCCGCAGTTTAACCGAAGTCGTCTTTAGGTTTTTTTATGCAAGTGGAGTGTCCTTATGAAATTAAAGTCCTTTCAAAATGCTTATAACATGACTGAAATCTTGGTGTCTCTCTTAATTTTAGGGGTTTTGATTGCCATGAGTTTTCAGTTGCTGAATCCCAATAAATCAGACACCGTGTTAGGGCGTAAAGTCGATACCTATTTAGAACACTTGGGATCTGTTCACAAACGAATCGTTTCCACATACGGCGTAACGCCTTTAAACGTCGATTTAGATGGGGATGGTTGTGCCACCGAAGAACAGACTAACTTCAGGACCGGTGTGCCGAACTTTGTGCGAAGTTTTGATTCCGTCGCCAGCTTTAGGCAAGATGTCGTTCCTAATACCGTTAACGGTAGAGCCACTTTCTTACAGTACCCTAGTAACATTCGAGTTTGGCTGTACCCTGAAGAGTTTACATGGATGCAAGCTACCATTGCTGAATTTGAAGGTTTGGGCTATAACCGTCGTGAGTTTATGATTGTTGAAGCCGTCCCCGGTGGCACCATGACAGGTTTGCCTAAGGTTTCTGAAACAGGGGAGGCTAAAGTCCTTAATTCGGATGTGGTGTTGATTCACATTGACGATCAAACAGGTAAGATCGAAACGGTTGCTGATTTGGCTACCAAGCATTGGGGATCTGATCAACGTAAATACGTCCGAACCTTTTATGATCGTTATAAAGACAGTATAAACTAAAGCGTCTAGCTCCACACGATAGACGACTTACAGAACGTGCTTAAAGGATTATTTAGTCATGCGTCACAGCTTTAAAAGTCGATTTTCACACAAACAATACGGCTTTAATTTAATTGAAGTGGCATTGGCACTCACCTTTTTTGGAATCTCTTTTTCAGCCCTACTGTTGGGTGTTCAAAGCATTATTACCGCTAATTTAGAAGCATCTCAAGTGCATGCGGAAAATACTGCTGCCAATGAAGTGTTAAATAGAATCGATTTTTACCGTTTGGATGTTGAGGCTCGTAACGATATTTCTCCCACCAGGCAACAAATCATCATTGCCAGTGATGGTAATGCGGCTAATTCCAAAAAATTGTATTTTGACCTAAATGTCTATTCAGAACCCAATTTCCCCGATATTAAAATTGCAGACCTCACCTTCTATAAGCGTCTCAATACCAATCAGGTGTATCGACGTTTTCAACGTAAAATGAATCTCAATAACGAATGCCACAATTACGGTGCTACGGCAGTCATTCGTTATAACGGAATGTCTTGTATCCCTGTTCCAGCAGCGACGGCGGCTACTTATGCAGGTGTTGCCACCACGACTTCAGCAGCGAATCGGGCCTTTAGTTCTGCTACGGCTTATACGGGTAGTGGGGGAACTATGCCAGCCCAGCAAAATAATTTAGCGCTTTATAATCCTGAAAACGACAACGTGTGGGGGGGCATTGTAACCCCTACGGATATTGATGTAGCGGGCATGTTTGATTATGACGTCGTTGGTGCTGTTGGAGGTGGAGGCATCTTGCCTGTTTCTTTGAACCCACTTTTCAATACAGGCTTAGTTTTCGATCGTGCTAATCAAGAACCTAATGCTTCTCCCTACCCAAGAGCCAATGCTCGTTTGGTGATGCCTGTGTCTTCAGACACGATTAACACCAACATTAACAATTCTTCGTTTCGTTATAGCTTGGAGTTTGGGGTATTTTTAACCAGTGCAAACGCCATTTTAAGGGTTTACCCGATCGCTTCTAATGTGCAAGAACTCACCAATGGCAGTAATTTTATGGAATACAGGGCTGAAAATGCCAATCGCCAACTTAACGTGCGGATTGACAATCTACGGCCTACCCATGACAACTTTACGGATCGTCCGATTATTGGAGTGGCTTTATTGGTCTTGAACCAGGCGGTAGGCACCACTACAAATGGTGTAACGACCCCAGGAGCCATTACCCAAAACTCTGAAAATGTGGTGGTAACACATATGATTAAGCGCCTTTATACGGAAACTTAAAGTTGGATTTTACCGGGTTCTACCCATGTAGAAAGGCTTACATCACTGGCTGCAGTGGCAATATCGCCTGAATCTTTCGACTTGCGACGACGGCTCCGCTTCGCTGTGCCAGCTTCTAGGCTGGCGAGTTCATCAAAGTCCATGCCTGCTAAGGCTTCCCCTGTGGCTTGCATACCGTTACCGCCCAAGCGTTCGATGACTTTTGTTGCCATGCGTTCCCGTTCGAGTTCTTCACGTAATTGTTCTATTTTGCGTTCCTGCTTACGGAGCAATTCTTGCAAACGCTGAATTTCACTTTGTTCAAGCTTCAATTCTTCGGCTTTGGCTTCAATTTTCTTTGCCAAATGGCCCATTACCGCTTCAAGGGATTTGTCGGTAGCTGGGCTAAAGGTCATACCAGCGTCAGGGGTCGCACCAGCGTGCTTGCAATAGCGTTTACGCACTTTAATACGAGTCGTTTTGCCTTTGGCGTAGTAGAAGAACTCACCGGGTTGCAGGCTTTTAATATCTTGAAAGCTAATACCTGCTTCCGTTAAAAAGGGCTTAATCGCTTTATAATCGAGTTCAGAGGTAATGCCTCCAAACCAAAAACGGTTGCATTGAGACAAAATATCCTTACTCAAACTGGCAGGACGCTGGGTTGCCCAAAGGCTATCTAAGGCTCGCTTACGTCCGCGCTTGGCAATGCGTTGAGAGACTGTAATCGCATCAAGACCCTTGTTTTTCTTTTTGGCTGCTCCGCCCCCTCCGTTTTGTGGGGCATAAATTTGAGCTTCTTCCACCACGAGTCGGACTTTACGGCGGTATTTTTGTGCCAAGCGAAACAAGGCATCGCCAATAAGCGCGTAATAATCTTGCTGTTCGGTGTCGATAAAATCCGACAAATCAAAAATGGTGGAAAGCCCTGTGGTAATCATGGCTTCAATATAAAGTTCAACGCCTGCAGGATCAAACGGAACGTGGGCGTGTTCTCCGCCAATAATTAAGCAAGGATACTTTTCTGCCAGTGTGAAATGCTCCCCTTCTGGGTCAATTATACAGACGAGTGTCCCGTTTTCGAGTGTTTCTTCAAGTAAGACCCCTGTTAAGTATGATTTTCCCATGCCTGAAGACGCCAAAATAGCATCTCGTTCCCCTGTGGAAAGAAAGTCTGCCAAAGGAACTGAAAAGTTTTTAGACACTTGCAAAACTTTAGGTTTGCTTGCCGCAATGGTTTTTTGAAGAAATTTAAACATGTCGTTATTATAGCATCATCTCTATGACTTGGAAAGCTATAGGACTTCCGTACCTCAATTTTTATATGAAAAAAAGTTCGCTACTGCGTCAATCGTTTCGGTGACGCTCATTTTCGGCAAGCTGGTTAGAATCGTCCGACCGTAACCTTTAGTCCTCAAGCGAGTATCCAACAAGGCAATCACCCCACGATCGTCTGTGGTTCGCAGTAAACGTCCGATGCCCTGCTTCAACTTGATAATCGCATTCGGCACGACGTATCCGCCAAACCAATCCGTGCCACGAGCCTTCAACCGCTCGACGACGGCTTGATGAATCGGCTCATCAGGCGGACTAAACGGCAGACGGTCAATAATCACCAGTGACAATTGCTCACCAGGTATATCGATGCCTTCCCAAAAGGTGTAGGTGCCTAGTAAAACAGGGGATTTGGTTTCCTTAAACCACTCAATCAAGCGATGCCGTGGGAAATCGCCTTGCTTGCGAATCGGAAACAGGGTACGCATACTGAGTTCCAACGCCATTTTATCCATCGCCGTATGGCTGGTGAATAAAATAAACGCCCGCCCTCGACTCGCCTCCAAAAGAGCCACCATTTCTTCCGCCAAGGCTTGCCAATAGCCATCCCCTTGGGGCGTTTCAGGAATACGATCGCTTGGCGGAATATAGCACAACATTTTTTCTTGCGTCTTAAAAGCGGACGGCAAAATCAACTCATCCGTGTGGATGTCGATCGCCTGCCCGTCTTCATCAAAGGTAATGCCTTCTAAGCCAAAGGCGTTTTTGAAATACTGCAAGCGTTGACGCACCGAAAGCGTCGCACTGGTGAGTATGCCTAGTTTTTTAGACCATACCTGTTGACGCAAAATGTTATCCACATCCAAGGGGGTTGAAATGAGCTGAAAGTTCAGGCGTTCGTGATCTAACTCCGCCCAATTCACCCGTTCCACGCCACTGCTTTCATGCGATTCATGGACGAAAAAGCCCCATGCTTCCACCAAGTTTTTCAACTGCTCTTTGATTTTAGCGTGTTGTTGCTCTTTGGCTTGCTGCTTTTTAAGCTCACTGGGAAAATCGGGTAGGCTCGGCACATCAATATCTTCCACCCATTGTAAGACGCTTTTCAAAACATCACGAATCTGCAACGTGGTTTCGTCGAGATCGGCATCAGGATACAGGCGTATGGTGTGTTGATGCTTGGCTTTTTGAAGCAACTGGTGCATCAACGACGATTCGGCTTCTTTCAATTGCCAAATCAGATCATCAGGCAGGGGCAGTAAATGCTTGTTGATTTTGCCCAACAATTGTTGTGAACGATACCGCCCAATGCGGGCCGAAAACGCATTGAGCGCATAGCTAATAAGGCTATGCGCTTCATCAAAGACCACGACTTCATGCGGAGGCAACAGACCTCCGCCACTGATGACATCTTGGCAATACAAGGCGTGATTTGTGATAATCACATCCGCCTTGTCGACGGCTTCACGAGCTTGGCGATACGGATTTTGATCGTAAAAACGGCATTGCCAGCCTAGGCAATCTTCGGCATCGCTGGCGACTTCTTTCCAAATCTTATTCGACATTTCATTGTCTAGCTCCGCCCGATCGCCTTCCCAGCCTTCATACATGGCGGAACGCAATTGCTGAAACGACAAACGAGCCTGCTTGATTTCCATGTGTTCACGAGGCTTTGCGGTGCCGAGACCCTCTTCGGCTTCTTCCAACTTGTGGATGCATAGGTAATTGCCACGCCCTTTCACCAAGCGAACCTTCAGTTTTTTTTCGTCGCCGTACATGAGTTTGGCGAGAGCTGGCACATCTTTGTGCAAGAGTTGCTCTTGCAGGGCGATGCTAGCTGTTGAAATCACAATCGGACGCTTGGGGCTTAGCAAAGCAGGCAATAAGTAGCCAAAGGATTTACCCGCCCCTGTCCCAGCTTCCGCCATAAGGTGATGCCCTTGCTGTAAGGCGTTTTCGACCGCTTGCATCATGCGGATTTGAATGGGGCGAACTTCGTAATCGTCCCACGACTCAAGCATTCCCACAAAGTCGGTGGAAGTCGAGTTTTCTTCTGTAGGGAGCGTGCTTGTCATGGCGGAGGATACCTTATTATAGGTGAGGGTATGCCTAGTTTAGCATGAAGAAAATAGAGGCAGCCTCTACTCAAACAAACCCGCCTCACTTTGTCGTTGACGCATCCGCAAGCGAGCGGTGGATTCAGGCGTGAGTGAGTCTACGCAATGCAAGCAAGACACACCCTTTTCAAAGGATGCTAGCGTACGGTCGGCTGGCTTCAAAGGCCATCCGCAATTAAAGCACATTTCGTAACCCTCTTCGGCCAAGCCATGCCCCACGGCGACACGACGGTCAAAGACAAAGCACGCCCCGTCCCACAAGCTTTCTTCTGGGGGAATCTCTTCCAGATATTTGAGAATGCCTCCCTTGAGGTGATACACCGTTTCAAAGCCTTGATTGAGCATAAAGCTCGACGCCTTTTCGCAACGAATGCCCCCTGTGCAGAACATGGCGACTTTCTTCGTTTGCGTGGGGTCCAACTGATTTTCCACATAAGGCACGAATTCTGTAAAGGCATCAATATGTGGATTAACGGCATTTTTAAAGGTGCCAATCGTCATTTCATACTCATTGCGAGTGTCCAGCACCAAAACATCAGGATCTTCCAATAGAGCGTTCCAGTCTTTTGGCTCCACATAGGTGCCGACCACTTCCGCAGGCGTGGCTTTGGGCGTTCGCATGGTCACGATTTCTTTTTTAATCTGCACTTTCATGCGTCGAAAAGGCTTTCCTTCAGCGTAAGAACTTTTGACTTCGCCTTGACTCACACCGAAAAGGGTTTCTAAATCTTCTAAAATAGCAGCCATGGCGGATTCAGTCCCTGCAATCGTTCCGTTAATGCCTTCAGACGCCAGCAGTAAAGTCCCACAAAGCTGGAGTTCATCACAGCGAGCTTGCAGGCTTGCCTTAAGGGCATCCAAGTTTTCAAGTGTTACAAATCGATATAATGCCAGCACCTTCCACGCTGGGAACGATTCGATTAAGTTAGCACTCATTATTTTAACCCTTCTATAGAAGAAAACGTTTTTATTCTATAGGAAACAAAGATTTTTGTCTTGTGCGAAAGCGGATTTCGTCCCCTTGAAAGGTGAAATCAAGGGCGGATTGAAACCTTCTTTGTTTGCGTTCATTCTTTTTGTGTTAGAATTAAACTGTGTATACTATTTTTCGAGGGAACCTCATTGCAACAGATTGAAAATGCCTCCTATATGCGAAGGATTATCCCCTATTTAAATGGGTATAGTGCTTTTGTAATGGCATTTCTTCTGGTGGCTTGTCTTTTTTCTCCTTCGCTTGTTCTGGCCCAAACGACGGTGACCGAGATTCAAAAAACCCTCAATGAAGGCTCTTCGGTTGAAGGGGGCATCCCTAATTACGACAAATCCATTACGGTTCACCATGTTTACATTGAAGGTAATACGCTGGTCGATACTGCTCGCCTGCGTAATGTGATGACCCTACGCCCTGGTGTCGTCTACAGTAAAACGGCTTTACAAACCGATTTAAAACGTATTTATGAACTAGGCTACTTCACGGAACAAATGAAGGCGGTACCTAAAGCCACAAAAGACGGCATTGTGATTTACATCACACTAGAAGAAAATTCGCCTGTTACAGGCATTGATATTAAAGGGAATCAAGCCTTTACAGATGCTGATATTGAAAAAGTTTTTGCTGATCAAATCGGTTTGCCTCAAAACATTGAAGCCCTAAATGCAGGCATCGCGGAGCTAGAAAAAAAGTATGTCACAGATGGCTACATTTTGGCGAAAGTCGTCGACATTAGCGACACCCCTGAAGGCACGCTTGTGTTAAAAGTCGATGAAGGTGTGATTGACAGTATTAAAGTGGTGGGTAATCGTAAAACCAAAGACTTTGTGGTAACCAAAAACTTGGTGCTTAAAACAGGCGACGTTTATAACGACACCACCATGAACGATGACTTAAAGCGTCTATTTTCTTTGCAGGCCTTTGATGATGTGCGTCGTGTGTTGACGCCTAGTGCGAAACACCCTGAAAAGTATGACTTGGTCGTTGAAGTGGATGAAAAACGATCGGGTGCTTTTTCGTTAGGTGGTGGGATCGATACCGTCACAGGTTTCTTTGGATCTGTTGGCTATAGTGACCCCAACTTTTTAGGGCGTGGTGAAAACCTCACTACGCAAATTGGGGTGGGTTCAGGCGTTATCGGCCGGGATACTCGCACCCAAGCAAGAACCCCGACCTATCAAATTGATTTGGGTTGGTCGACGCCCTATTTGGCAGGTACGGACAATGCCTTCAGCGTCAACCTGTTTGGGCGTGATTTACAGAGTTTCAACATCCCACTTGCTTTAGAGCGTCGCATCGGTGGGGGAGCCACCATTTCTAGAGCCATTCAACGCTATAACAACGTTTCTGCAAGTTTGGGTCTAAAAGTTGAAAATGTCGCCTTGCGTGAAGGCGGTAGTGACTCTAATTTGGCCTTTTTTAATATTAGCCCCACTGAACGAGCCAGAGAACTTTCACAAGGCGGAACCTTTGTTAGCTTAGGCCCCACGATTGCCTTTGACAACCGCAACAACCGTTATGATCCTACATCAGGCTGGTTTAACACGGCTTCCGTTGGTGGAACCTTGGGCTTAGGAGCCGACAGTTACGGTACGGCAAGCGTCAATTTACGTAAGTACATTCAACTTAATAAGACCTTGTCTTTGGCGTGGAACGGACAGTTGTCTTCGTCCTTATTTAACGATATTCCCGACTTTAACGCCTTTCGTCTAGGGGGACCTTTTACTGTTCGAGGTTACCAAGAAGGTGGTTTGGGTATTGGCTCAGGGCAAGCGATTACCAGTCTTGAACTGCGTTCCAAGTTCCCACTTTGGGGCAAACTGAAGGATATCGCTTTCCTAGAAACCCTACGCGTTGTGGGCTTTATGGATGCGGGTACCTTGTTTAATGAAAGTCAAGTCAATACCTTGTTTGCTCGTAATGGCAATGGGGCTTCGATTGGTGCGGGCGTTCGCTTGACTGTTCCAGGCGTAGGTCCTTTACGCTTTGATTACGCCATTCCGCTGGTCACTACGAATAGAGATTACCAGCAGAACTTCAGCTTCGGCGTGGGACAGAAATTTTAGGACTGTTTAAGAAACTAGAATTCGTCAATTTCCTTTTTAATAGAGGCGACTCTTGCTTCTGCCCACTTTAAGGCTTCTTGAAGATCACTTAGACTGGTTTCATTACCCGAACCGTAAGAACTCAAAAAGCGACGACGTACATAGTCGATATGTGCGGATCTTTCACTGGGATTAACCGTTTTACCTGCATAGTTTTCCATTTGTGCAAATAGTGTTTCCGCCGCTTTTTCCTTAGACGCTTTAAATGCTTGCCCTTCAGGAGAAGAAGCCTCTAACTTACGTTCGTACGCTCCTAATGTCTCTATAAAAGAATTAAATTTGCTTTCAGCTCTTCCTACGTTATTGGCATTTAAACCTCTTGCATTAGGGAATTTTAAGCTTTCCGCTATTTCATGACTTTTGAAGAGTTTTCCTAAAATGCGTAAAGGCGAGGCTTCAATTTGAATAAGCAAGTCTTTTTTAACAGAATCAGGTACGGCTTGTCCTTTTGCATCAAGCAATTGATTGAGTAGTTGCATTGCTTCTGAACGAGAGGTTTTTTTAGCACTTTGATCTTGCAAGTGACCTGTTTTAACACAAGCTAAAAAGAGATTGGCGACTTGCTTCATACTCTCTAGGGGGACTTCTAAGTATTCTGCTACGTCAATGGGTACTGCTCCGCCGTTATTACCTTGTGAAACAGGTTTTGTTTTCAGCAAGAAGTTACCGCCATGTCCATCGGTCGTGCGGATGCGTAAAGATTGCATGCCGACTGTCGCAAGGGCATCTTCTTGCATAAAGCGGTGATACAATTTCCATTCTTTTGAAGTTAAATCGAAGGGATTGTTGGACATCACGGCATTTAAGATGACTTTAGACAAGTCACCAGGCCCTTCAATTTTGTCCATCACCACAATGCCGTAATCATGTCCATCCTTACCTTTCACAATTTCAGAAAGGTGAGGTTTAGGAGCCAAGCCTTCTATTACGCCCGCTTCTTCTTGTAAGGCACGAATGGCTTCTAGTCCTTTTACTTCATTATGGAAGTTGGCTCCTTCTAAAATAGCCCCCGCTTTTTCGGTGGCGGATTTTACAGCAGCGTCTTTAGACGCAAGGCTGGCGTCTTGTTTAGTCAAAATCGCTTTAATCGCTTCTTCAATCGCACTAAAATGGGTCATTAGTTCGAAATTACTGACCGCATTATCGGCTCGTGCATCGGCACGTTGTAATTTAATGGCAATCCCGTCTTGCAAAACAACAATAGCCGTAGACGCTTCAATTTTTTTCAAAGACTTTAAAGATTGTTTTTGAAGAGGCTTGTTCGGATTCTTTTTATTATAAGCGTCAATAGCGAGTTCATATAAGTGTGTAAAATGTTTTTCTTGCTTTTTAGTGAGCTGTACTTCTTGGCTTTGCAATTGAGAAATCGCCTTATAAAAACGTCGGCTGGACTCAAATGCAGCCTTTGCCTTTTTGATTTCTTCAATCGGGGCTTTGGTTTTTTCTAATTCAAGTACACGAGCGTGGGAAGACATAACATCTCGTTTAACGGCATCGGCAAGACCTTGTCCATATTTCTTGGTCATCGTGCCGCCTTTAGCGAGTACATTCGCAATAAAGGAGAGATCCCTTGTTTTTAAGCTTTCAAAGTTTAAGGTGACACCATCATAAAGAGCCAAAGGTACTTGAATAAATTCTTTAATACCTTTCGGACTCAATACATATTTCAGAATTTCCCATTTATTGTCTTTCGGTAAGTGGCGTAAGGCTTTTACTATACCCATCATACTTTCTCTGATAAAGGCACCGTCTTTTAAAGTTGTACCTGTGTAAGTGGGTATTTTTAAACCTTCGGGTATTTTTACAGCTTCTTTACGACTATAAGCTTCTAACATTTTCGTCAATGTTTCAGGCTTCATGCTTTTACTGATGGAAGAAGGTGTGTGCATAAACCACGCACCCGCCACACCTATCCCCACAAAAGGAAGCCCCACCAATGTAATTAAAGGCGTTAAAATCATCCACTTCCATGGGTTAAAGGGTTTCTTTTCTTTTTTCTTCACGTCTTTCTTTTGCTTGCTTTCAAAGTCTTGACTCACAAAGTGATCTTCCGCCACAGGAGGATTCACTTGTGAAAAGTTGTAGCTTTTCAAGGACTCCAACGCTTGAGGATCCGACGTATTGGCTGGTGTTGGCAAAGCGGGTGGGTTTTGTGTGAGTGCGAGTCGGTTATTGAAATCCGTATTGAGTGCGTTCATGAAACGTATCCTTAAAATAATGTTAAAAAAGAAAAGCTTATGAGCATAAAACCCAAGCCGTTTAAAATGATGCGAGTCGTTCTCTAAAAGATACAATTATGCTATAATAAGCCGTATTCCTATTAAGAAGGGGTTTTCTATGACCGATGCATCGCCACCTTTTTCACAAGCGGTTTTACCGCCTGAAGATCAAGTCGTTTCAGTTGAGGCTAAAGGTATCTCGTCTGTTGCTGTCCCTAAAACACAAGACGCTAGCGAAACGACTGCCAAGCCTGAATCGCCTCAAATCCAAGCTCCCTGCATTGAAGAGCCTGAAATCGTCGATGAAACGCTCGAAAAATGCTGGCCGTTTTTCTACACCGAAGGCTTGGTCTTGTTTTCACTAGGCATGGGATCCCTCACGCTTCCTGCCTTAGCAGGTGAAGGCTTCTTTCGAGAAATCGTCGGAGCCTTACTCATTATGGCAGGCATGATGAAGGGCATTCGCAGTTTTCAGGCTCGTGAACTACCCGGATTCTTGCCTAGCTTGGCTTCTGCCGTTTTAACGCTGGTGATTGGTACTTTGTTGACGGTGTATCCGCATGATTCGTTTTTGGACGAACGAGTCGCCTTGAGCATTTACTTTATGATTCAAACGGTGACGAACTTTGTGTTTTCGGGGCAGTTTTATGGGTATCCGTATGCAGGGGGCTACAAGTTTGTGTCGCTCAGTGCCTTTGTCATGCTGATTTTGCTCAGTTTCGGTTTACTCAAGCAAGAAGCCCTCTTCCCTAGCATTTTCACAGGCACGCTCATGATGCTGGAAGGTTCGCTGGTCTTTGGCGTTGCCTTAGGCTTGCAACGCATGGCAAAGGGCTTGCCGTATTTACATAGTGAATCCAACTAATGCTCTATATTGAACGGCTGGACTTATGGCAGTTTCGCAATTTCGCTCAATTGAGTTGGGACGGTTTGAATCAGATCAACCTGATTGTGGGACAGAACGGGCAAGGTAAATCCAACCTGCTGGAAGCCATTTACTACTTGTCTCACGGACGCTCCAACCGCAGTAGCCGAGACACGGAACTCATCCGCCATGCACGAGGCGGTTTGCTCGATGCCACGGTGGACGATCCCTTTTTGGGGCAAGGCTCTCGTGTGGCGTTGCATTTGCAAGGGGGACTCGATTTAGAAGCCCGCTTTCAGCCTGACAAGGTGACGTCTCCCACAGGGTTTACCAGTCAAAAATGGAAGACGCAATTTTTGATTGATTCACAACGTTGTAAGTCTCGTAGTGAAATCATCGGGCGTTTGCCGAGCGTGTCTTTTTATCTGTCGGATTTAGATATTGTGCGAGGCATGCCACAAAGTCGCCGTCGCTGGCTGGATCTCGCCACCGTGCAACGGGTTCCCTTGCATTTGGAGCATCTGCAAATTTGGAAGAAAACCATCAGCGAAAAAAGTGCCTTACTCAAGCAAATGGACTTCCCCACCCCACAGACCGAACAGGTTGAGTTATTGGATGTGTTGAATCACCAACTGGCGGCGGTGGCGTGGCGTATTTTAACAGGACGCCTTGAAACCCTTCGGCTTTTACAGACGCATCTGCCGAGCTTGTATCAGGGCTTGAGTCAAGGGCATGACGGTACACCAACTTTGACATATGCCTTGCATAATTGGACGGACGGTCTGTCGTTTTTGTCGAACCTAAATGAAGCAGAATGGGTGCAATCGTGTATTCTCCACCTACGAGAGGTGATGCCTCAAGAGTTGCGTCGGCAAACAGTGGCGTGGGGCGTGCATCGGGATGATATTGCCATTCATTTTGTTGAAAATGCCCAAAAAGTGGACGTCACCACGTACGCCAGTCAAGGGCAGCAACGCAGTGTGGTGATTGCCTTGAAACTCGCCGAACTGGCGATGCTGGAAGCGAGTTTAGGTCAATCTCCCATTATTTTGTTGGACGATATTATGGCGGAATTGGATGCGGACAGGCAAGCTCAACTCTTGCATATTTTTCCGCAGACGTCGCAAGTCTTTTTGACGACGCCTTATGTGGACACGCAACATCAGTTTCATGGTTTGCTTGCTGAAAAAAAGGAAAGCTTGAGTTCTTGGCAGGTGGAATCAGGGGGCATCCGCCTTTTGTAGAATCTTCTTTAGTCTTTAAGCCCAATAGTTCGACGTGTAATACCCCGGTTCTTCTGGGAGCATCCGGTTTCTCCAGCCTTTGGGGGGAGGAACAAACGGCAATTTTTCATGCAAACTTCCCCATAGTCCGTTCAAACAACTGTCGTGATAGGGCTCATCCGCAGGGTCTGGCAGAATAGGAGGCGTCGGGGTCAGTGGCACAGGATTTACCCACCCATCCTTGCTAAACAAATTTGCCGTAAAACGATTGCCATAGCCAAACATTCCACCCCAGAGGCCACTGTAAAGACCGCCCATGCCGTAGCCACCCATGCCATAGCCGCCCATGCCATAGCCGCCCATGCCATAGCCGCCCATGCCATAGCCGCCCATGCCATAGCCGCCCATGCCGTAGCCGCCCATGCCGTAGCCACCCATGCCGTAGCCACCCATGCCGTAGTCACCCATACCGTAGCCACCCATCATCATAGGATTCATCATGCCCGAACCATAACCGTTGAGCAAAAAAGGGTTCATCATTAAAGAATACATAAGACCACCTACTATTGAATCTTTTTATTTTTCTTCATTATTGCACACGACAGGCCGTTATGTGTAATGGACTTATGTTTATAAAACAGGATGAATCTTTTTTTGGAACCCTTTTCAAAGAAAGTCAAGAAAAAAATTAAAAACTGTAACATCTCAGCCATGTATTTTTACACCATTTTTTTAAATTTAGCCTATACTAGTAGTTAAGTTAAATAATTATGTGAGATGATGAAGGAGTCCAATGATGATGTCACTCGCCGAAACCGAAATTAATTCAAAAGCCCCCCTCCAAAACTTAGAGAAAGTTAAGCTTGTGGAACATCAATTTGAACCGCTTTTGGTGGAAAATAAAAGTCGCTTTGTCCTTTTTCCCATTAAACATGACGCCGTTTGGAACATGTACAAACAAGCTGAAGCCTCCTTTTGGACGGCTGAAGAAGTCGATCTTTCTGAAGATATGGATCATTGGAAGAACCTCAATAATGATGAGCGTCACTTTATTTCGCACATCTTAGCATTTTTTGCTGCCAGTGACGGGATTGTTAATGAAAACTTGGCACAGCGTTTTGCCACAGAAGTACAGATTCCTGAAGCACGTTGCTTTTACGGTTTTCAAATCGCCATGGAAAATGTTCATTCTGAAATGTATTCTCTTTTGATTGACACGTACATTCAAGACAGTTACGAAAAAAACCGTCTATTCAATGCCCTTGAAACCGTTCCTTGTGTCAAAACCAAAGCGGATTGGGCCTTGAAGTGGATTAATAATTCAGACAGTTTTGCTGAGCGCTTGGTTGGTTTTGCTTGTGTGGAAGGCATTTTCTTTTCATCGAGCTTTTGTTCGATTTACTGGCTCAAAAAACGTGGCCTCATGCCTGGTTTGACCTTTAGTAATGAACTCATTGCACGAGATGAAGGCATGCACACCGATTTTGCTTGCTTATTATATAGTATGTTGAAAAATAAGTTGTCGCCAGAACGCATTCGCCAAATTGTGACAGAAGCCGTTTCGATCGAAAAAGAGTTCGTCACTGATGCGATACCTGTTGAACTCATTGGCATGAACAGCCGTTTGATGTGTCAGTATGTTGAGTTTGTGGCAGACCGATTACTGGGTGAACTTGGGCAAGCCAAAGTCTTTGGCTCGACCAACCCCTTTGCCTTTATGGAACATATTTCGCTTCAAAATAAGACAAACTTCTTTGAAGCCCGTGTGGGGGCATACCAAAAAGCAGGTGTGATGAACAAATCCACCGACGAGCGTAGCTTTTCGCTGGACGCTGATTTTTAAGGCCTTAATAAAAGGGTTGAATCAAGTGCTTTTGTCTTTAACGGCAGGAGATTGCTAGGGTTTGGGAATCTTAACGTGTCCTAACTGCTTTTGTACCTAGTCCATAAAGGACATGCATAAATATGGCTAATAAGTCGAAGCCTACGGAGCCTGTCGTCATCGTTGGCATATATTCTGCCCCTGCTATAGCCATACGGGTGGCGCTATTTTGCATTATTCGGGTTTGATTTATCGCACCTTTAGCACCATCTTCCGCCGTTTCTGGAATGTGCGTTGCGACCACATCAATTACTTCATGAGCAGACGCCTTTGCTTTAGACTTCCATTTGCCTGTAAGTGGGTCATATCCTGTTTGCTCCCAAGCTTTTGCGGCCCATTCTAATAAGTCCTGCTCTCGTTCAAAACCAGCTTTAATAAATTCAGTCATGTTAGTCATTTTGTGTGAAATAACGGGCTCCTCCTCAACGTTTGAAATGCCTTCTACAGCAGCTCCAAGAGTAGTTGTCGCTTGCTCTAAAGCACCGTTTAACGTCGGAGGTGATATTGGAGGAGGGACTTCAATTGGTGCTATTTCCGCAACCAACGGCGAAGCATTACTTGGAGGTCTCACTAATCTACCCAGCGTGGCATTATGTAAGCCTAATGTCAATTTTTCAAGCCAATTAAAGGCTCTCTCTTGACGACCTATGCCTGCTTGAAACGGTTCTTGAACGCCTTTTTGTGCGACAAGCACTATCGCCGAACCTGTCTTCTCTGCCCCCTGTTTAAGCTTTCCTAAGCCTGCTTGCAAGCTATTTCCCACCGCTTCTGCGGCTCTTGCCACAGGATTTTTTTCTGGAACGGGGACGTCTTCCACCACCTCAAACAACACAGGCGTGGGTGGAATAGATGGAGCAGCAGGCTTAGACGCTTCCCCAAACAAAAAAGTCTTAATTTTTTGACCCACCCCCATATAAAGCCCTGTAAGCCCAAGCAGCCCTCCGCCTAGTAGGGCAATTGCCTTGGTGGGAGAAAATGTTTTTTGATTTTCTTGGGGACTGGCTTTTGTATCTTTTTCGTTACGCTTCGACCCTACAGGAGCCAAGGCACCTTTTGTGCCTTTTGCTTTGTAAACTTGGGCATACAAGCTGGATTGTTGAGAAAGAGACGGTTTCATGCAAAATCCCTTAAAATAGTCTATACTATAAATAAAACGGCTCCAAGCATTTTTTGGAACCTTTTGCGAGCTTTCATATAGCCGTCTTTAGCGTTTTTTGCATAGTTGGCTATAAATGTAACCGTTCAACCATTCCCTTAAGTTTAACGTTCTTTAACCGAAGTACAGAAATAGCGGATGTAATAAAAGGAAACGCCCATGTCTAGGTTTATCTCAAGTAAAGCAACCGCCTTTACACTTACTGAAATACTGGTATCTTTGTCCGTACTAGGGTTAATTGTCGCCTTTGCGGTTCCCAAGATCTTACACGCAACGAATGAAGCCAGCATGCGGACCTCCTACAAAACGACTGTTGAAACCGTTCAGAAAATTGTTTCTAATGGCATGCTCAACGCCGATTTTAACGAATTGACAGATTTCGAAGTGGCCACCTCAACGGATGGATTAACCGCTTATGTTGGACGTCAAATTAACGGCACGCCTTGTGAAGACGGCAATACCACCAACCCCAATTGCCAAATGGAGTGGGGCACTGGGGCAGCTGTACCCACGGCGGTGGCAGGGACTTCGGCACGTTGGATTTTACCTTCTGGTGCAAGATTTTGGATCCCTGAGGCGTTGGGCGGAAACGGCTTGCTTCGCTTTAGAATCGATGCACGCATAGACGGTGAATCTACCAATGACTCAGCCAGTCCTGATTTGCCAGATCTCTTGGAATTGACCTGTAATTTAAATGATGCCACCGTGACCTTTTTGGGGAATCCTTTAAGGCCAGGGGAATGCAAGCCTAGCGATGCAAACAATCAAACAATTTTTGACGCCATTTATTTGCGTTAGTCTGACACCCCTCATTCTTTTAAGTGGCATGAAACGTCGTTGCATTCTGAGGGGGTTTATAGGATTATAAGGCTACTTTAGTTTTCGTAATCTTCAAAGAAAGCCTCCATCATGACAAAACAACGCCGCGCCTTCATCTTGGTTATCGATGCCCTAGGGGTGGGTGCCATGCCTGATGCCCCCGACTACAACGACAGCCTGACAGCAAACACGCTCGCCAACATCGATGCCAACGTGCCAAGTCTGAACCTACCCACTCTAGAAGCCTTGGGTTTGGGACATATTTTGCCGTTAACGCACGTCAAAGCGGTGGAAACCCCTTTGGCGACGGTGACAAAGTTAGCGGAACGCTCTAAAGGTAAAGACACGACAACAGGGCATTGGGAAATGGCAGGCATCGTGCTTGAAACGCCGTTTCCAACGTACCCCGACGGCTTTCGGGATGAACTCGTGCAGGCCTTTATTCAGCAAACAGGCTGTGTGGATATTTTGGGTAATAAACCTGCCAGTGGCACGAAAATATTGGAAGAACTGGGCGAGCAGCACCTTGAAACAGGCTTTCCGATCGTGTATACCAGTGCGGACAGCGTCTGGCAGATTGCCTGCCATGTGGACAAAGTCCCCCTTGAAACGCTTTACAAATGGTGTGAAATCGCTCGTGAGATTTTAAGAGGCGAAGATGAACTCTCTCGCGTGATTGCACGACCCTTTGAAGGAGAGGTCGGTGCGTTTCGGCGACTTGGATCCGCACGGCATGACTATGCGGTGGAACCGCCTCGTGCAGGGAATTACTTGTGTGCGGTAGAAGACGCTGGCGGTCAAGTGATTGGCATTGGTAAAATTCACGATATTTTTTGTGGCGTGGGCATCACCCATAGTTTGAAAAGTCGAGACAATGCCCATGGGCAAGCCCTGATGCAGGATCTCGTGGAAGGTAAAACCGATTTGTCGGCTTATGCCTTGGGGACGTCCACTTTTGAGCCGAACGCGCCACAACTGATTTTTAATAATTTGGTGGAAACGGATATGAATTATGGGCATCGTCGGGATGTTGTGGGTTACGCTCAGGCTTTAGAAGCCATTGATGTTCAGCTCAAGCCTTTTATTGAAGCGATGACCGCAGACGACTTGCTCGTGATTACAGGCGATCACGGATGCGACCCCACAGCTCCGGGGAGCGACCACACTCGAGAGTATGTGCCGTACGTGGCATACAGCCCGAGTTTGGCTGGTGGCGTGTTAGGCACGCTCGACGGCTTTCATCATGTGGGGAAAGTTTGCTTAGACTGGTTGGGGATCCATCTGCCTATTACGAATTAGTGGTTGACAGTATTTTTTTTACACCCTATGATTGTATTTGTAAATGTTTTTGATATTTTGAAACGGCTTTAGATTTTTTAAAATCTCTTGCAGTTTTTTGTCGTTTTACGCTTTGTCTTGGAGAAGAACCCATGTTTCCAATCAATAGAGGGGCTTTACCCCCTAGTTCGCAACGCAGTGGTGCGAATATATTACTGTTGACAGAAAAAGCAAACAAGCTTACTTTTTTTGAAGAGCCTACTAAAAGATTAGGACATTCTTTACTTACCATTCCGTTTCGAAAAATAAGACCCGACAATTCTAGTCTATTTGAAGCATTAGTAGAGAGGCTACAAAACACTTGTGACGTTGTAATTGGACGTTCTAAAAAAAAATCTTCTCTTAAGCTTTTGGGAAGATTAGAAGATTTAGGCTTACCTTCTTTAAACCCCCGTAGGTCTATAGAATTAGCTGCTAATCAACTTGAAACACTGAAAGTCTTAGATAGGAATGGCTTACCTATTCCCAAAACAGGATATATAACAACAGGTGTCGAATCATTAGGAGATATATTAGTAGGCGTGAATAAACCAAGTGATGCCCTTGATCATGTGGGGGGCTTCCCTTGTATTGTGAAAACTTTACATGGCAGTCATGGCAATGGTGTTCATTTGGTTAAAAACATAGCAGCGTTTCGCAAATTAACTAAGAAACTTGAGAAACAAGGTAAACCTTATTTAATCCAAGAGTTTATTGCAGGAGCGGGTGGTGAGGATTTACGTTATTTCGTGGTATGCGGTCGAGTCGTCACCGCAATGAGACGTAAAGCCAAAGAAAAAGATTTTCGTGCCAATTTAGGGCAAGGCGGTAGCGGTTACCCACATCCTATAGACTCTGTGGAAGAAGCCCTAGCCTTAAGAGCGTCTCAAGAGATGGGACTGGGTTTTTCTGGGGTGGATCTTATTCCTAAAGGAAATGGAACGGTTAGTATTCTAGAAGTCAACGCTTCGCCAGGTGATAAAATTGGAACTGTAACAGGGGTTGATGTTATTACGCCAATTATAGAAGCGGCGGTTCGTTTGGCTGAAGAAGCAAAAGCCTCCAAAGTAGAAGCTCCTCAAAGAGAACTTTTGCTACTTTCGTGATATGCTAAGCCTTGTCAAGGTTTAAAATAGGTTAGCGTACCCACGATGCGACTCGATAAGTTCTTGAAAATGACACGGCTCATTAAACGACGCACCCTTGCCAACGACTTGTGCGATATGGGGGGCGTGATGCTCAACGGTAAAGTCGCCAAAGCCGCCACCGCCGTGAAAATCGGCGATGATCTTGAACTGCGATTCGGCAATAAAATCGTTAAAGCCCGAGTCCTTGAAATCCCTTTTCGACCTGCTGGCAATCTCACCACCGCCGCTCAATATGTGGATATTTATCACCAAGAACGCCTTGAAAACCCCTTACCATACCCTGTTGATGATGTAATCGATGACGAGGTAAATGCGTGATGAAATCGCCCTTCTTCGACGACGAAGCCATCCTCAAAAAGCGAACGCCTCCTGCCTTAAAAGTCGCCAAAGCTTTAAGTGTTTTGATGGACAGTGCCTTTCGTATTCCCTTTACGAAAAAAACCTTCGGCTTCGATGCATTGGTGGGTGCGGTTCCCGTGCTTGGCGATGCCTTGACCTTCTTAATTTCAGGCTACCTGTTGACCCTTGCCGTCTATTATAAAGTCCCCACATCCTTAGTCTTGAAAATGTTGGGCAATATCGCCGTTGATTTTATCATCGGCGTCGTGCCTGTGTTGGGCGATGTCTTTGATGTGTTCTTCAAGGCGAACATTCGCAATTACACGTTATTATTTGACTTTTTAGAAACGCATCGCACGGACTTGTTTGTGGAAGGCAAAAGCCCTCCGACGAAAGTGGATCCTTCTCATGCCGTGGTGGATCTATGATGAGCCGTTCCTTTCCTTCGAGTGTGAAAAACTTGCCTCCTAGCTCACATGCCTTGGCGTTGCGTCTGATTTACGGCATGGATTTAGGCATCTTCGACAAAGCGGATGACGCCCTTTACGACGCTTTAAGCCACGCTCCCTTTGACCGTTTGACGCCTCAAGAACGGGGGCTTGCCACGATGCTCGTCAATGAAAGCCTGCGGTGGAGCTTGACCCTGAAAAGTCGAATCAAGACCCTCACCAAAAAACGCTTTAAAGATCTTCAAGCTCCGTTGAGACACCTGCTTCTGCTGGGCTTGTTGAGTGTCTTGCATCCGCAAGAACGTGAAAAAGAACGTGGTTACAGCCAAGTGCAAGCATGGGTTGAATTGGCGAAATCGTGTAAATTGGCTCCTGCCCAAGTGGGGATGCTCAATGCCTGCTTGCGTCGAGCGTCTGAAGAGCTGGCTCCATTAGGCGACGTTGATGCAGGCTTTAAAGGGACGGCCCTTGAACGCCAAAGCCTCGCCAGCGGATGGCCGACATGGGCGTTGAAGGAAGTCCAGCATGCGACGGATGCTGAAACGGTGGATGCTTACATTCAAGCGTCTCACCACAAACAGCCGATGAGCGTCTTTCATACCCAAGCCCAAAACGAAGCGGAGATGCGTCCTGTTTTGGAAGCGCTCGCTTCGCAAGGCATCAAGACGCATCAGCCGTTTTTGCCCGATTTTCCCCAAGCGATCCACCTTGCAGATGCCTTAAAAGGAGGCATCACCACCCTACCCGACTGGGATTCGGGGGCTTGGTATGTGCAAGATTATGGATCCGCATGGGTGGCGAAGCAGGCGTGCGAAAGGGTAAAAATGTATCAAAACCCTATTGTGGTGGATTTATGTGCCGCTCCCGGTTCTAAAACATGGTGGATGGCGAAAGCCGTTGAACACGGCGGTCATGTCCATGCGGTGGATGTTTCCGCCAAGCGTTTGGAGCGGTTGTCGGAAAATATGACACGGCTTCAGCTAAGCGATCGTGTCACCGTGCATACCGCCGATGCCACGACGTTCACGCTTGCCACGCCTGCCGATGTCGTGCTGGTGGATGCCCCTTGCTCCGCCTTAGGCACCTTGTCGCATCACCCTGATTTGTGGATGAACCGTAGTGAAGCGAGCTTGAAGGAATTTCCTCCCTTGCAGTTGGCGATTTTGTCTCAGGCGGCGAGCGTGTGTCATGCGTCGTCCACCTTGATTTACAGCACCTGCACATGGCGAGTGGCGGAAAATCAGAAGGTGATTGAAGCCTTTTTAAACACCCATACCGATTGGCATTTGGTGAGTGAATCAACGTTGCCAATGACCGCCTTACACGATGGTTTTTACGTCGCGATTTTAAAGCAAACTCCTGATACCCTCTCCTGACTTTAGGAGGGTGAGCTTAAAGCTGAGACGCTGTTTAATTTTGAAAAGGTGCTGTCGTATAAATAATGCCTTAATTTCCGACACACAAAATTCGATTTTTGACACACGAAACCCCCATTTCCGACACACGAAATCCCCATTTCCGACACACGAAACCCCTTTTCTTGACACATACTCACGACTGAAAAGAGTGGGAAAGGACTCCCAAAGGAGCCGAAAGGGTCGGTTTTCAATGAACTACTCTTTTTTAGTATGACCGCTTTTTAAAACATTTTCCAGTCTTTAAAACCCACGATTTCGGAAAAGGATGTGATTCCTGTCGGGGTTTTGGGAAGGGTTTTTCGATTCGATCGGGAGGGTTTACGCCCTCTCGATTTTTTAGCGTTTAACACCACCACTCAAAAAAAAGGCCCGGTCTGTATAGACCAGGCGACTCTCTCTCTCTTAATAGGTAAACAAAAAGGTGGGTTTATTCGTAAATTTACATTTCGTTGAACAAGCGTTCTAGATACTGATTGATTTCTTCAGCATCGAGTTCTTGTGTCATGACATTGCTGGTTTTGGCACAGGTAAAGGCTAAAGCCGCTTCACGAAACTGTTCTTGCTTGGAAAGGAGGCGTCCGCGATTGAAGTGAGCCATCGCATAATGCGGATTTTGTGCCACCGCTTCTTCGAAGTGCTGTAAGGCTTTGGCTTCATGATTCAGCTCATCAAAGTAAATACAACCTAAGTTATTGTGAGCGACCGCATTGTCAGGATCCAACAATAAGGCTTGTTTATAGTAGTAAACCGCTTGTTGCAAAGCGTTGGCTTGCCAAGCTGTGTACGCCAAGTTCACCACACACTGGGGGTTCTTTGCCCCTTCGTGAGTTAAGGCCAGTTGGCAAAGTGCCATGGCTAAGTCATGTTGTTCTAAGGTATTGGCAAGTTTGGCGAGATGGCTCAAGGTGGCTGGGGTCATCATTTGTTCTTGTTCGATTTTTAAGAGCAACGCAATTTCTGCACTTAAGAATGCGCCGTATTCTTCGTACCTAAATTGAGACGAACTTTCAATAAAGACAGGACTTTCTAAAAAGCTGGCAATCACAAAGGCGATTTTACGCTTGCTTTCTTTCTTTTGAGCATACACATAAGCCAACAAATACCGTTCGATCGCTGCAAAGGCGTTGCCTTCTTCCGAATAGGTTAAGCCTAATTCGAGTTGAGCCATCGACAAAGAAGGCATTAAGGTCACCGTTCTTTCAAGGGCGTGCTTGGCTTTGTCATGGGCTTCTAACATACCGTACACATGGGAAAGTTCATACCACAACAGGGGTTGAGACGGCAAACGGCGAATGGCTCGTTTTAAACGCACTAAGGCAGACGACCATTCCAAGTGGCTGACTTCCAGTTGGGCGGCATGAATGACAATACTGCTTAAATACACCGATTTTTGAATGTGCGAACATTGTGCCAAAATCGAAGAAACAGGGGCTTTCAATGTTTCACTGGCAAAGAGCTGCAAAATTTCCATCGTGCTTTGCAAACATTTCCAAAACCCTTGAGGGCTAGAATGCGTCATTAAATTGCCTAAGTGGGCAAGGGTCAAGACGTTTTTCTTCCACGTAAGCTGAAGGGCATCGAACCCTAGGTAGGGGGAGCCTTCTTCATAGACCAAGCGTTGCAAGTTGTGGTGATGCTGTTCTAAGTGATGAAAGCGTTTGGGGATTTTAGCTTGATTTAAATGCCCTTGAGCAATGTTATAATGCCCTGCCAACGTGTGAATATGAGCCAAGCTCAAATGTACGACCCATTCAAGTGAAAGGGATTGCGACGTGTGGGTGTCTTCTTTTCGATTAAGGGCTTGGTAAGCATGATGTTGACCCTTTAGCGTTTCACCGTTTAGGGTGAAATACAGGGACAAAACGGCGTCCTGCTGCCAGGTGCCGTACCATTGTTCATTAATTTGACTTAAAATGTTTTGGCCGTACTCATGCTTAGGCTGCAATTCCCATTGAGACACTAAAGAATCTGAGTGATTAAGTAGGGCTTCAAGCAAATGGATTTGGGGTTCACATACAGGCGTACTAGGTTGAAGAAAGAGTTGTTCGAGCTGGTGGATGTTCATAGATTGCGACATCAACAAGGAGCCTCCCATTAAAGGGCATGCCACGTCTGCCCTAACGTTGGGCGGTGGTGGATGCCTCCTACAAATGGAGTATCGAACAAGGCTCACTTTTTCTGCAAGGGGTGTTACATTCTGTTACGGAGCTGGTATAATCAAATAAAGTCTTCTCCTTATTCCCTTATGAGAGAGGAATTTCCCCCCCAACGCATAGGAGACACCCCCATGGGACGCTGGATGGCAATCAAAAACAAAAAAGCCGCATCCGACGCTAAAAAAGGCGTCGCACTCGCTCGCTACTCTCGAGAAATTATGTCCGCCGCTCGACAAGGCGGAGGCGACCCGTCTAGCAATTTCCGCCTACGAGGCGCCATTGACGCAGCCAAAGCAGGTGGGCTTTCAAAAGACAACATCGAAAATGCCATCGCCAAAGCGACAGGCGCCTTAAAAGGCGACGATCTCGAATCCTTGAGCTATGAAGGCTACGGTCCAGGAGGCATCGCTATTTTTATTGAATGCGAAACCGACAACCGCAACCGCACCGCAGGCGACATTCGCAGTTATTTCAACAAGCAAAATGGCAATTTGGGGCAGGACGGATGCGTCGCCTTTATGTTCGAACCCTTCGGACGCATCGTGATTCAAGCGAAAAACGAAGACGACGCGAATCAGTGGGTGGAATGGGCAATCGAAGCCGAAGCTCACGATGTGTTTACCCACAACGAAGACGGCGATATTTTCGTTGAAATCATCACGGATGCCAAGGCGTTAAACGCCGTTTGTTTAGCCTTAACGGAAATTGCCACGCTTCCCTTTACGCCTGAAACGGTTGAACTCACTCGGATTTGTGGCACTGAAACCGTGGTAGACGATCTCGCCATTGCCAAGCCCTTGATTAAGCTCATCGGCTTGATTGAAGATCACGACGATGTGAACAAGGTCTATCACAATGCGGATATTCCCGAATCGGTGTGGAATGCCTGTGCCGTCTAAACCATGCGAAACGAAGCTGTGGCAGGCGTATGATGTCGATTTAAAGACGCATCCGCTGTTCTTGATGCGTTTGACCCAAGCCCTCAGCGAATCGATGGCGTATGTCACCTTGTTGGATGCTCCTTTGTGTGAAGCCTCCCCCCTGCACCAATGGGGACTCGCTGGTTACGGCAATTCGGACAGCCTTCAACGTTTGGATGTGGTGCATCAGCAGGTGTATGTGAACGGTCAAGCCCAAGGCGTGAGGATTCATCAAGCGAGTGACTTGAACGATGTGCTTGAAAACTGGCTAAACGAACAGACGCAATCCCTTGACGCTCCTTCTGATTTAGACTTTCTACCTGATTTTTTACCTAGCACATCGGGGATTTTTGCTCAATTGAGCTATGAAGCGTCGTGGTTTTGGAATGACAAGTTGGCGTCACTGTCCGCCATGCCTCAAAGTCAGCCAGCGGTCGCCACGCATCGATTCATTCGCTATACGCATCGCTTGGTGATGGACTATCAAACAGGCAAGCTTTATGCGATTACGCCGTCTCAAGACGAACAGGCTCGTATCGCATCGACTATAAAACAGCTTCTTCAAGAAGAACCCCCCACGCCCGATTTTGTCTTTCAAGACTTTCAAGCCTCTTGGTTGGAGGCTTACACGCCGTCTTTAAATCAAACGGACTTTGAAGCAGGCGTGGAGCGGATTAAATCGTGGATTGAAGCAGGGGAACTCTATCAAGCCAACTTGTCGATTCAGTGGAAACGCCAAGCCAGCCTAGAACCTTGGCGATTATTTGAAGCCCTCACGCATCGTAACCCGTCGCCGTTTGCAGGCTTGTGGAAGAGTCCGCAGGGATGGGTATTGAGTAATTCGCCTGAACGGCTCATTAAGCAAGACGCTGGTGTGCTTTCGACCCGTCCGATTGCTGGCACTCGCAGTCGAGGGCAAACCGCAGAAGCCGAACGTCTGCTTGAAGCGGAGCTCCTAAGCCTTGAAAAAGAGCGTGCCGAACATCTCATGCTGGTGGACTTAGAGCGTAACGATCTTGGCAAGGTCTGTACAGCAGGCACGGTTCACGTCGATGAATTGATGAGTGTGGAGCGTTATTCGCACGTCACCCACGTGGTTTCTAACGTGCAAGGCAGGCAAGCCGAAGGCGTTTCGCAAGTCGCCATACTTGATGCCCTCTTCCCCGGTGGCACCATTACAGGATGCCCCAAATTGCGTTGCATTCAAAAGCTCGCCGAATTGGAGCAAACGGCTCGTGGGGTGTACACAGGGAGCATGGGCTACCTAGATGTTCAGCATCAACGTATGGATTTCAACATCTTGATTCGCACGATTCATTTACTGCCGATAAAGCCATTTCAATACAAGCCTTCGGATGTGGGCATTCAGCCGTACAGCATGCGTTTACAGGCAGGGGCGGGCATTGTGCATGATTCAGAGCCTCGTGCAGAATGGAAGGAATCGCTTAAAAAGGCGAAAGCCCTCCTAGAAGCGATTGAATCGGTGTTGTAGTGTTTTGCAGAACTTTTCATAGTATGCTATGATAAAGTTTATATCTATAAAAAGAGACTATGTCCTTGCCCATGCTTTTAAAACCCCCCTTTACGATTCAACATTTGCCTACACGAGAAAGTATCAAGGCTTACTTTCAACATCGCCGTGTACAACGTAATTTAGCCATTTGGTTGACGGTGCTTTTGGGTATTTTCGTGACGGCTGAAATTTATGTGCCTCAAATTTCTGTACCCCTTGGGCTAATTAGCTTTATGGTGACTTATTCGATTTTCTTAACGGGTATTTTGGTTGTTAAACGCTTTAAAGCCAAAAAAGAAGGCTTAAATCTTATTGATATTGTGCCTGAACAAGTGCCTGTGGATGCCTGTATTAGTGTGATTTTGCCCGCTCATAATGAAGTGGACGTTATTGCCGAAAGTGTGGCTCATTTTATGAACAATACTCCAGATCATTATGACTTGTGGGTCATGAACGATCGTTCCACCGACGGCACCCACTTGGTCTTAGAAGCTTTGCTGGAAGCGAATCCGCAGTGGCAGGAACGCTTAAACGTTGTGCATCGACCGCCTGAAGCGGTGGCAGGGAAATCGGCTGTGTTGAATGATGCCCTTGCGTTAAGTACCAGTCCCATTCTCGCTATTTTCGATGCTGATGCTCGTATTGAAGCGGAATTTTTTCCTCAAATGTTGGCGTACTTAGAGCAAGACGAACGCATCGCATCGGTTCAAGCTCGTAAAATGATTAGCAATGCTGAAACGAACCTCTTGACCAAGTGCCAGCAGTGGGAATATACCCTCGATGCCCATATTCAGTGGTGTCGTGATTTGGCAGGTTCTGCGGTAGAACTCAGAGGCAACGGCTTTCTCATTAAGCGTGAGGCGATCGAAGATGTTGGCTTGTGGAACGAAAATAGCATCACCGATGATTTAGATCTTTCGACTCGCTTGCACTTAAAGGGCTGGTTGATTCGATTTGCCCACCAGGCCAGCGTTTATGAAGAAGGTATTACACAATTTAAGCCTTTGCTCAAGCAACGTGAACGTTGGGCAGAAGGGTCGTTGCGTCGTTATTTGGATTTTGGTGGCGCCATTCTTTTTTCAAAAGAAGCCAGCTTACGTACCCGCACCGATATGTTTGCGTATTGGATTAACTTTCTCTTCCCCATTTTAATGGTTTTGGAACTTTTCGTCGTGGGGGGAGCCACCTTCTTTGGTCAGGCGACTCGTTTGCATCAGCTACTAGCAGTGGCGTTATTGCCGATGTTTGGTGTGGCGTTTATTCCCACTTTATATAATGCGATCCGTCGTTTTGAGCATCCGCCTCGTGTGGAAGCGATGAAGGCTGCGGTGATGACAGGCATTTACATGACAGCGGTGTGGTTTCCGATTGTGTTTTATAGTTTTGGGAAGGTCCTATTTAAGCCGAATGCCCCTTTTAAGTGGGAAAAGACGCATCACCAAGGGTGATTATGCCGTATGCCTATACGGCTGGTTTGAACCCCTACCCAGTTCAATAGTTTGTGTTAAACTTAAAATACATGATGTGTTTTTTGGAGGGTTGCTTCCCAATGCCTAAACAACCTGTGTTGGTTTTACTTTCAGGCGGACTCGATTCCACGGTGACGCTTGCCACGCTGATGAACGACCCTACCAAAGAGGTCTTGCGTTGCATAGCCTTTGATTATGGGCAACGCTCCTGGAACAAAGAACTCAAAGCCATTCGTAATATCGCTTTGCATTATGCCTTGCCTTTACAAATTATTAAGTTGGATTGGCTTAAAGCCCTCGTTCCTGAAGGATACACCGCCGAATTCAAAGGTACCGCTACACATATATCAGACGTGTGGGTGCCGAACCGTAACGGTGTGATGCTCAACATCGCAGCGAGCATCGCCGAAAGCTTAGGAGCGTCTGGCGTTGCATTTGGAGCAAACTTAGACGAAGCAGAAGCAGGATTCCCCGATAATGGCGAAGAGTTTTGGCATGTGTTGAACAAAAGCCTCAAGCGTTCGACCTTAACAGGCGTCAAGGTCTTTGCCCCTGTGGGCGACCTTCGCAAGGTGGATATTGTGCGTCGAGGGATGCGTTTACACGCCCCCCTTGAACATATTTGGAGCTGTTACGGCAATGGAGATTTGCATTGTGGCGCCTGTTCATCCTGCCAACACCTCAAGCGAGGCATGGCTCATTTGGGAGATGACGCGCCGATTAAGTTTGCGTCCCACGAATTTTCGGCGAGCGTCTAATGCGTTTAATCAAAACCTTGCTCCTTATTTTAGTTTTGTGGATGCCTCTGCTTCCTGCCGATGCGTACACCAAGCTTTCGCCCCAGTGGTATGCTAGTCTTGCGCAAGAAGAAGCACGTAAAGGCGATACCTTCCATGATGAAGGGGAATACCTTAAGGCGTATGAAGCGTATACCAAAGCGATTGGCTATTATCCTGTGGGAACCGCCACCGCAAGTTGGTACAATAATTTGGGCTTAAATTATGTGGCGATGAAGCAACCCGCTTTGGCAGCAGCGAGTTTTCAAACGGCGATACGGTTGCATCCGATGAATGTGGTGTATTATGAAAACTTGGTGAGGGTTTACATTTCAGACGATCAAGTCAAGCCAAGGCTCAAGGCGTTGGTGGATTATGTCGCCTACAACCCCCCCCATGCGGATGCGTGGTTTTTGTTAGGCTTGTTTTACAACGCTTTGGGGGACAATCGAGGCATGCAAACGGCGTGGCGACAGCATTTAAGCCTCGCCCCCCGCTCGCCGTTTAGGGCGAAAATCTGCCGAGAAGGCCCAGAAGCGTGTGTGCCGAAAAAGTAGGGTTTGTCGCTATTTTCAAATAATAAGGTGAGATGTGCACATCGTTGCACAAGCCGACGTCCAAGCACTAAATCCGAGCGGGTGAGCGAACTGCGACCCCCGAGCGATTTTGCGGACGTCCCACAGGAAGAAGTGGAGCAAGCGAAGAGGATGAGATGGGGGGTGGATTTTTAAGGAGGGGGGAAGAGAAGGAGAGCCGCAACAACTTCCTTCTCTTCCCCCCTCCTTAAACCGCCTTTAGAGGTGTTGGAGACCTTTGGCGGAGCAAAGGTCTCTGACGACCGACCAGCTAGAAACGAAGATAGAAGTTCAAAAAAATAGTGAATTTTAAAATATCGCTTTCAAGACATAAATTACGACTACCGTGAAAACACATCGATGTTGAGCTGGTTTTCACTAAGTGGGTTGAAATAGGCGGACGCTCCCACCATGGCGGCGTTGTCGGTACAAAAACGCATCGCGGGTATGTGGATGCGAAAACCGTCCGCTTCTAAATCTAAAAACGCTTTTCGCAAAGCACTATTGGCGGAAACACCTCCCGCCAGTGTGAGGGTTTTGACACTAGTTTCTTCAGAGAGTTGAAGTAGTTTTCGTATTAAAGTTTTGACGACCGTGGTTTGAAACGAGGCGGAAATGTCCTGAACCAACTGAAGCGGTACAGGCGTTTGGGTGGACAAATACGGCTCCGCTTCGGTTCGCCAAACTTTTAAGACCGCCGTTTTAAGCCCTGAAAAACTAAAGTCATAGGCGTTTTTCGTTCGAGCGACAGGCAAGCTAAACGCCTTGGCGTTGCCAGCTTGAGCCAGCTTGTCGAGCACCGCTCCACCAGGGAATCCCAAGCCCATTTCACGTGCTAACTTGTCGTAGACTTCCCCCACCGCGTCATCGAGCGTTTCACCCACTATTTTAATATCGTCGTAGGCGTTCACTTGCAATAATTGCGTATGTCCCCCACTCACCAAAAGCCCTATGAATGGCGGTTCTAAGTCGCTTTCCAAGTAGTTCGACGCCACATGAGCCTTTAGGTGGTTCACACCCAAGAAAGGCTTTTGCGCAATAAGCGAAAGGGTTTTGGCAGTATTCGCCCCCACCAACAAGGAACCGAGTAAACCTGGTCCAAGGGTGCTAGCAATGGCATCCATATCGTTAAGGCTCAAACCTGCTTGCGCTAAGGCTTCGGCAACGACGGCATTGACGCTATGAATGTGTGAGCGAGCCGCCAGTTCAGGAATGACACCCCCGTAACGGGCGTGAACATCCAACTGGCTATCAATCACGGAAGCCAACACTGTTCGACCATCTTGCACGATGGCACAAGCCGTGTCGTCACAACTCGATTCTATCGCCAAGATGCGTCGGTATTCGGCGTTCATGTTTAGCCCTTTATAGCTTTGCGTTTGATCGCTTAGCCGTTTCCAACCGCACCGATTTGGCGGTACTTTTGAAAACGTTGCTCTTTCAGCGTTTCAATATCTAAGGCATTGAGTTCGACTAGCCCCAAATGAATCTGTTGAGCAATCGATGCAATGGTCACTTCGGGGTTATAATGCGCCCCTCCACGAGGCTCTTCAATCACGGCATCGCAAATGCCAAAACGATACAAATCTTGAGCGGTGATTTTAAGGGCTTCCGCAGCGGTAGTGGCAAAGCTGGCGTCCCGCCAAAGAATCGACGCACAACCTTCAGGGGAAATAACCGTGTATTGAGCGTGTTCTAGCATGTAAATGTGGTTTGAAATCCCGATGCCTAAGGCGCCTCCGCTAGAGGCTTCGCCCATCACAATCGAAATAATCGGTACATTTAAACGAGACATTTCACGAATGTTTAAGGCAATCGCATGACCGATCGCATGCTGTTCGCCTTCAATGCCGGGGTAAGCACCAGGCGTGTCAATCAAGGTAATCACAGGCATTTTAAACTTTTCAGCGTGTTGAAACAAACGCAAGGCTTTGCGGTAGCCTTCGGGGTTGGCCATCCCGAAATTATGCACCAAGTTTTCCTTCATGCTACGGCCTTTTTGCGTGCCTAGAATCATCGCTGGTTTGCCGTCGAGCTCAATCACACCGCCGACAATAGCCCTGTCGTCTTTACCCATGCGATCGCCATGGAGTTCAAACCAAGTGTCTGGTGAAAGCCCTTGAATGACTTCTAGCGTGTTAGGCCGTTGCGGATGACGTGCGATCTGCAATTTTTGGGCAGGTGTAAGCTGTTCGTACAACTGGGCTTCCATTTCTGTGAGTTGCTGGCGTAAGGATTGGCAATTTTCGCGGACGTCTAAAGTGCTCTCTTTTTCAAGATCAGCAATCTGTTTTTTAAGTTGAATGAGGGGTTTTTCAAAATCTAGAGATTGAATTTTAGGGGACGCCTTTTCTTTTGTTTTGGTCATCGTTTAGAAACTCCGTGTAACATAAAGCCCAATTAGGAAACCATGACAGGTTCATGGTTAAAAAGCGTTAGGGCTTTTTTGGTGGGGTACTGTTGACTGCTGGCTTGATGTAATAAAATCAAGCGCTCCAAAGTTTGGCGAAGATCATGGCGGTGTAAGACCATGTCCACCTGTCCGTATTCTTGTAAGTAACCAGCGGTTTGGAAATCAGCCGGTAATTTTTGACGAATGGTTTGTTCAATGACTCGGCGTCCTGCAAAACCTATTCTGGCCCCTTCTTCGGCTAAAATTAAATCGCCTAGCGTACCGTAACTAGCCGTGACGCCTCCGTAGGTCGGTTCGGTGAGTAAGGTGATATAGAGTAAGCCTCGTTCATGCAAGCGCCCTAATACGGCGGATGTTTTCACCATTTGCATTAAAGAAAACATGCCTTCTTGCATTCTGGCTCCGCCTGAAGCGGTCACCACAATTAAAGGGAGGTTGTAGGCTAAGCTTTTTTCGGCGGCTCGGGTAATTTTTTCGCCTACGACGGATCCCATAGACCCACCCATGTAGCCAAAATCCATGACGGCAAGGGCGTAAATGGCTTGCCCTGTTTTGGCAATACCTGTAATGACGGCATCCTTAAGCTTAGACTTTTTTTCGGCGTCGGCTTGACGCACGGTGTAAGCTTCGGTGTCGGTGAAGTGCAGGGGATCCAGCGGGGAAAGCTGGGCATCGAGTTCGTGGAAGGCATCGGTGAGTTGTTTGATGCGTCGTTTGGCTGAAATTCGGTGGTGATAGCCACATTTAGGGCAAACGTTAAGGTTTGCTCGCAAGTCGGTTTTGGTGAGTTGGGCGTCGCAACTGACGCACTTTGTCCATATTTTGGCGTATTGAGCGTCTTCCACCCGGTTCATGCCTTCGGCATCTAGGTGAGCGGTCGATTGCTTACGACGTTGTTCAAACCAGTTTTTTAAACTCATCATATGAATAAATCCCCTTTTGAGAAATGGCGATGTTTATTATTGTACGCTAAAAAATAAAATCAACAAGTATTCAATATAGAGAAAGCATATAGCAAGTTTGTGAAAGCGGTCTATACCTGTCGCCAAAGTAACTGAAATCGAACACCTTTGGCGGTTTTATACGCCTGCCAATGCCCTTCAAGTCGAAAGTTAAGACGGGCCAGCGTCAACACATAGGCCTTTTTAGGACTCGCCTGCCATTGCAAAAGCGAAGCCGTATGACGATCCAACGTCGTCAGACGGGTATTCTTCCACTGCTGATGTAAATCGTTTTCAAAACGCTGGAGGCTTGCTTCATGTCGTTTTTGTTTTTGCAAACGTGTTTCTTTCGCTTTTTTAGGTGTTGAGTAAGGCGATTTCTTTTTTGTTTTCGCCATAGTCTGCTTCGTTTTTTTCCTCGTTTTTTTCTTTGGCTTGAGCCGTTTCTTTTCGGTTCTTGAAGCAGAAGAGAGTTTCCCTGTAGATCCTTCGTTAGCAGCCTTCAAGACTTCCAAGCTTTGCTTGGGAAGGATGGAGTCTTCAAAGGGATCAGTGGTAAATAGTGTTTGCGCTTTTGAAAGGGATTTAGGTGCTTTTAGATATTTGGAGGTATCTTCAAAAAAGGCTATGGTGAATACGGCATCTTCAGAGGCTAAAAGGTCTTTTTTACGTTGATTCATCTCGGCTTGACTGAAGGAGTTCAAGTAAGAGACATCCCCTTCGGCAAGGGTTGTTACCGTTTTCTGGATACGGTTTTGTTGCTTTTGAGCCGTGCTTAATTTTCTTTTTTCCGTCGCCTTTCTACGAGGCTTACGTTTGGGCTTCTTCTCGCTTTTCTTTTGTATCGTCTTTAGGGTGGAAGCGTCCAAGAACACCACTTCTTCAGGCGGATTGAGGTGTTGAGCGTCCAAATAACGAGCCACGTCCCCTAGCTCAAATGTTGACAATGGGGCTTCCACAAAAATAATGCTGTGAATCTGTTGATTTTCTTTATAATGTAGGAGTCTCACCCCGTCGTGTCGCAGGGTTTTACCGATGGGTAAAGACACCCATGCTTTTTGAGGGTGCCTATCGTAACGGGAGGCATTCCAATAGATCGGAAAGAGGATTAGGGCAAGGCTTATTAAGCCAATCCCACTGAAACTCAGGACTTTGAATCGGGGGTGTTTTTCCCAAAACGACGACCCGCCATTCCACCAAGGTAGACTGAGTAAAACGGCGTAAGCGATCAACATCCATGAGCTGGGGAGCGTGGGAACGATGAATTGTAAGTGAGGTAAGCTTGCCCCCCATAGCGTCCAAGCGATTTGGACATTTAAAAGCATTTGGCTCGGTACGAGACATAAGCTCGCTAAGGTTGGTGAAAGGGTATAGATCCCAAAGCTGGCGAATCCCCATAGCGTAAGGGGAGCGACTAGAATCCCACTTAATAGATTCATTAACACGGCGTGTAAAGGCGTTTTGTGGAAGACCTGTAAAATCAGAGGCGTGGCGTAGAGTTGAGCAACCGCGGTGAGGCATCCTGCGGAAAGAAGCCCAGCAATCAGGTTTCGCTTGGCATTCCACCCTTTTTGTTTAAGCAGTTCTTCAAGCGATGTAAATAAAGTCACAATACCAAAGGTCGTCAATACAGAGAGTTGGAAGCCGAGGTTGAGCCATAAGTAAGGTTGCATAAGGCTTAACACGCTTATCGCCAGCATCAGCAAGAAGAGGGGACTCAAGGGCTTGAATAGATATTTGATCCACAAGCCGAAAAACCACATGACCACGGACCGTAAAATAGACGGCGGAAAGCCTGTCGCCACGCCATAGGCAAGCACGCCCAAACTGGCTATTCCAAAGGCAGCGCCTCGTGGGAAGCGGGGGATGAGGCGTAGCAAAAACAGCAAGCCCGCCGCGATTATCGCCACATTCATGCCACTGGCAGCCACCAAATGGATCTGCCCTGTGCTGATAAAAGCCTGCTTGAGCTGGCTCGGCAAGGGACTTGCCCTGTCGCCTAGCACGATGCCTCCCATGAGCCGACCTGCATCCATGCCGAGCGTTTTTTCAAGCAACGCCACATAGCCGTTACGTTTGTCAAGAATCACCGATTCAAGCCTTGCCTTCTGCCTTTCCAGCCACGTTGGGGGCTTGTCAGACGCTTCAAGGGGGAGGCGTTCGAGGCAGTCTTCATCGATAGTCGCTTGCTTGAGTGTGCCAGCGATGCCCATGCTTTCTAGGTAATGGGCTTCATTAAAATCCCCCAAAAAGCGAGGGGCATGCCCGATCTGAAAATAGCCTGAAACACAGGTTAGCTTGCCAAGCGGCAGAGGGGTATTATGGCGTGTTTTGATTAAAATACGCACAGGCGTTGTGGTGTCTAAGTGAATTGTTTCAAGGAGCATCCCTTTTTCGTGGGGTAGGATTTTACCGGGTAACCTTAGGTATTGAGCGTCCAAGTAATCGGGGACGTGGACGGGTTGAAAACGAAGCAAAGCGAGGATGAATCCGAGTATAGCGACAAGTCCAGCAAGCCCCAAGCGTTTGATCCAGAGGGGGAACTTTCCCCAAAACGCAATGCTAAAAAGGGCGAAGAGGCAGCTTCCCTTCAAGAGCCAAGGGCTTAGATCAAGGGGATTCATTTGGATCTGCACACCCCACATAAAGCCTAAGATGCCCACAAGCAATAAGGCACTGAGTCCTTTTTGTAGGCGGTAGAGGGTTTCAAGCCCTATATGTGTAATGAGCCGAATGGTCGCAACAGTGTTTTTCATATAAAAAACAGTATAGCTAAGTTATGGACGAGGTTCAACACACAATGTAACAAATCGTAAATTTCTCTATAGAAGAAGCCATAAATGGAAGATACCTTTTTGGAGATAACACAAAGGAGAGATTCACATGAAAATTACTTTAATCCTTAGCTTTGCCCTACTTACCCTTTTCGTCAGTAGCCCTATTAGTCAAGCCGCCACTGGTATTGACGAAGTGACATCTTTACGCTCAAAGCTTCGTGCCACTGTCGAACATATGGCATTAAACGAAGAGTCAGAAGCCTCCCAATCCCATTGGTTATTGATTAACGAAGTACCTTGGAAGTGGGATGAATCTGCCTTGGTTTTTTCAGGTTCTTTTGTGAATACGAATTATAAAAGGCTTGCTCCTTCAGCTGACGACAAAAATGTCATTAACTTTGATTTTTAGAGACTACTTATTGAAAATAATCTAGTTCAAATAATGGGTTTTTGGTACGTTCTAAGTCCTAATACGTTTTACTATTATATGATTTTTTAAACAGTCATTATTGATCATATTTTAGAAGTTATCGTATTTTAAACAGGACGGTCTTTCCAACCATGCCCATTAAAACTTTAAAGCGTCATGCTTACCTCATTTCCCTACTTTCAGCCTTTGGCTTAACTTGTTTACCTGCTTTTGCCGACGATGTGGGAGGTATTTCCCCCACTAGTAACCCTGGTTCGTTGACCAATACAGGTTTGGAACAAGTTAATAAAAAAAATCGCCTTGATCGAAATCCGATTTACGGCATTGTGGAAAATGAAAAAATTAAACCCACCGATGAAGTCATCAAGCTTGACCTACCTGATGCCATTGGCACGCCGTCTTTTCAAATCTATGATGACTTGCATCATCTTCAAATTGTGGGCAACAGCGTCTTTACTCAAGCCGATTTCAAGCCTTTGGTGGACGTCTTTTTAGCCAGCAGTCGTAGCACTAAAGATGTGCAAGCTTTGATTCACCAGATTGATCGTAAATACTACGAAAAAGGCTACCTGACCAGCAAGACTTTTTTTGAAAGCGAAGCGAATCATACCTTGGTTTTGCGAGTGGTGGAAGGGCGTGTGGGTCACATTGAAATTGACGGCAACCATTTCAAAAAAGACAAACGCATTTTAAAAGATCTCAAACTTAATGAAGGTGATGTTTTGAACCTCAAGGAGTTGCAAGAAAATGTTGAAAGCATCAACAGTTCGCAAGATTTATATAAGGTCAAGGCTCGTTTGAGTGCAGGTAAAGAAGCAGGCGAAAGCGTCCTGACCTATGAAGTCGAAGAACGCTTACCTTTTAAATTGTCTGTTTTTAGTGACAATCGTGGGCGTCCGCTGATTGGGCAAACTCGCTGGGGAACTGAGTTTGAGTATGCCGATCCCCTCGGCAAAGGCGATAAGCTCACCTTGGGCTATACAGGGGCAAGAGGCACCACCATCGCTGAATCGGCGTATACCATTCCTGTAAACAGCAAAGGCACCAGCGTGGGTGTGGCGTACAGCTTTGCATACGTTCATGTGCAGAACCGTAAAGGTCCTGATCGTTTAACGGGGACTGCTCACAATTATAGTGTTTTCTTAAATCAAAACGTCGAACAAATTAAGGGACTTTCTTTAAGTACGGGACTTAACCTACGTAAAATTACGTCATTCGACAACGGCGTGCAATCAGGCGAAAGTGATGTTTCTAGTGCAACCGCAGGCTTCAATTGGGACGAATCCGATAAAGTGGGACGAAGCAACCTCAACGGCACCGTCACCGCAGGGGCTGCCTTTTGGGGAGGCGACAACACCTTCATGAAATACGAACTAGCAGGCACTCGTATTTTTAACCTGCCGAAGAATCAGTACCTTGTTTTTAATGGCTATAGCATGCTTTCTTCAGGGCCTTTACCTGGTTTTGAGCAAATGCAAATCGGAGGCTCCTCTTCCGTTCGAGGCTTCACGGAAGGCTTACTATTTGGAGATAGAGGCTTCACCGTGAATGCGGAATATCGCTACCCGATTTGGGGCTTGGCGAAGGTGGCACCTAAGCTTGCGGAAAATCTGCAAGGGGTTTTATTTGTCGATGCCAGCCAAGTCGTGGTCGCTAAAAATACCAGCGGAAGGCTTGCAGGAGCTTCTAACCGTGGGAATACAACGCTTGTCGGTACAGGAGCAGGTTTACGTTTAGCCATTAACGACACCCTAGAAGGCTTTGTGGATTTTGGCGTAGGCTTGACGGAACGAGATGCCGTAGAGCCGAATGCTCAACCTTCGGTGCGTGTGCATTTTGGGATCAGAAGTCAACTCATTAAGGCTAAATACAAAAAACGTGGTTGAAATCCTTCTAAATAAATACTAGCTTTTTGCTTCTGTTTTGACTAGACTAAATAGTCAAGCTCAAATGATGCTCAACAGAAGTGAACGTTTGCCATGTCTCTTTTTTCGCCCCCTTTAAAGCAAAGTCGAAAAGCCGAACTCCTGCAAGAGATTGCACGCTTGAAGCACGAGCAAAATGCGGTCATACTCGCTCATGTCTACGAACGCCTTGAAGTACAAGATTTCGCCGATTTTCGTGGCGATTCGCTGGGTTTGAGCCGTCAAGCGGCGGCGACTGAAGCGGATGCCATCGTGTTTTGTGGCGTGCATTTCATGGCGGAAACAGCGAAATTGTTGAGTCCACAAAAAACGGTGTATTTGGCGAATCCGCATGCGGGTTGCCCCATGGCGGATATGATTACCGCAGAACAATTACGAGCCTTCAAGGCGGAACATCCCGATGTGCCAGTCGTCGCCTATGTCAATACCAGTGCGGACGTGAAAGCCGAAAGCACCATTTGTTGCACCAGTGCCAATGCCGTGGATGTCGTACGTTCCTTGAATGTGGATAAAGTCCTTTTTGTACCAGACAAGCACCTCGGTGCCTATGTGCAGAGCAAGTTGCCCGATGTTGAAATTGTCTGCTGGGATGGCTTCTGCCCGACGCACTTACGCATTGATTTAGACGATCTCAAAACCCTGCAAGCTAAGCATCCCAACGCCTTGACGCTGGTGCATCCTGAATGTGACGAAGCAGTGAAAGATGTGGCGGATTATATCGGTTCGACGACAGGCATTTTAGAACAAGCGAGCGTTTGTCACGCCCATGAGTTCATTATTTGCACGGAAGATGGCGTGGCTCAACGCTTGATTCAAGACTTTCCGCAAAAGTCCTTTTACACGCCGTCTCGTCAACAGGCGTTGTGTCCCAATATGAAGATGACTCGGCTAGAAAATGTCGCCAAAGCCTTACGAGGCGAGGTGGAAGAAATCCAAATCCCTGCGGATGTCTTTGAAAAGGCTCGTTTGACACTCGATAGAATGCTAGCAGTCCCCATTACGGAACCCGAAGCAGGGCAAGGGTCGGCAGCCTGCCGATGCAAAACGCCTCCAACACTAGTGAGCGTTTAAATATCATGAGTACGCTTGAGCGTCTGACTCTGATAGAAGGCAATCCCTTGCAATTGGGGGATTTTGATGTTGTTGAAACGGTTTTGCAAGCATGGCAACAGCATCCGCATTTGCCTGAAAAAACGTTGATTTTGGTGAAGAATACGACGCAACAAAAGGCGTTGCAAAACGCCTTGATTCAAGGCTGGCATCAACCGATGAGTCGTTTGCCGGTGTTCACCTTTAATGGGCTGATCCGCCAAATTGTGCAGTCCTTATGGGGATACGCCGAACTCAAGTTGCAGAAGGCATTTCCTCAAAAGGTTCATGCGACTCGTTTAAGTCCTGAACTGGTGGGGCTTGAAGAAAGTGAACGCTTGTTTCGTTTGCTGATTGAGCAAGCCAAATCCGACGCTCGCTTTGCCGATGCCTTCGACGCCCTCAAGCTCGATGAGGCGTCTCTCATTCGCCAGTTGATACGCCGTCAACGCCTACGTGCCGAACAGCGTTTGACTCGCCCCCAAATGCAAGACATGGATGTCGCCTTGAAGATTCCCGAACAAACGCTGATTCACCATTTAGAAAAAGCCTTTGATGTCAGTGCTTTGGAAATGCGATGGCTCGATTCCACCAAGCAAATCGATATTGCCTTGGGTTTGCTAGAAGAAAGCCCCGAACTTATCGACCAGCTTGATTTTACGCCTGAACTCTTGGTGTGGTTGGATGCCGATGAAAGCACCCCTGCCGAACAAGCCCTCTTACGTCTTTTGTCGACCAAAAGCTCGCAGATTATCGTGAGTTTTGATCCGCAAGGCGGGGCGAGACGGGGCTATTTGAATGCGGATCCCGAAGGAGCGAAAACGCTGATCGAGGCGTGGCAAGCTCAAGCTCAAGCTGTTGAAAAGCCGTCTCTTTTTTCAGAAGAAGTCACCCTCCACCTTGGCGATGCCCTGTGTCAAGCTTTTGAAGGCATTTCGGATGAAACGCCTTTAGTGACAAGTCCCCAACTCCGTTTGCATCCGTCGCAGCGGAGCCTGATCGAAATGTGGGATGCCACCTGTGCCACGCTGAAAAGCCTCCCTCCGCAAGAGGTGGTGCTGGTCATGCCTGAAATTAACGCCTTGACTTTGGCTCCCTTAACCACCTTTTTTAATCAGCATAAGATTCCCTTTCAAGTCTTGAGCGGCACGCAACGCCCTGTCGATACCCTGCAAGGCAAGCTATTGTTGCTGTTGATTCAAGCCCTGCGAAGCCATGAATGGGGCTTGCCCTTGAGCCGTTTTGAATGGCGAACCATTTTCACGACTTGCCTAAGTTTGCAAGTCACCGAAGCGAAAACATTGGATGCCTTTTGCGATTTTGTGACGCAATCGGCGATGCGTCGCTTGAGCGAAGGGCATAGCGGTGCGATGAGCCTGCCTCGTGAGGTGCCTGAAGACTTGCTGGTCTATGAATCGAGTCGTGGGCGTTATCATGCGTTTTGCGACGATCTCTTTAATCTTGCCGAAGCATCTGTAGAAGAGCAGTTAAACGCCATTGCCCACAAGTGGATTTACCCTAAGTTGGCGGAAGGCGAGTCGGATTCGGCGATACAGTTGATTTATCGGAGCTGGCAACGGCAACTCAAAATGCTCCAAAACCTTTCACCAAAAGCAGGCGAAGGAAAGCAGATGCCGACAATTGCCCTGTCTGAAGGTTCTAAACAATGGCTTTGGCAATCTAAATACGGACAAATCGCCGACACCGCCGATGCCCCAAAGGATGTCGACACGCAAGCCTTAATCATCGCCACGCCTCAAAAAGTCATCGATTTTGGGGTAAAGCGTCCGCATCAGTTGTGGCTGGATGTGCAGAGCCCTCGTTGGACGAAAAGCGATGAAGCCCCCTTGTATCATAGTGCGGTGCATTCGCCTCAAGGGTGGCAACGCTTGCAGGCGGAAGCGGAAAGCCAAGTCTCCCAAGAAGAACGTCCATCGCTGGATGTCATTGCCTTGACCGAAACGCAACGTCGACAAAGGGCAGGGCATGTCTTGCGAAAATTGGCGTATTTGGCAAGCGAAAGCATCCACGTGTTTTCGTCGGAATTGGACGCCGAAGGACGAGATCAATCCCAACAGGAACCGCTCTTGTTTCAAGCCTTGACGCAATCGCTGGCTCCTTTGATGACCGCTCCTGATCTCGACGCCATTCCCACCGCCACCCTGCGAGACGATCAAAAAGGCGTGCTGGATTACACCGCAGGCACGCTGGCGATTAGTGCAGTGCCGGGAGCTGGCAAAACTTTCGTGACGGTTGAGCTGATTTTGCACCTCATTAAAACAGGCACGCCCCCTGACTCGATTTTGGTGCTGACCTACATGGAATCGGCGGCACGGACGTTATTGGGCAGGCTCAAACCGAAGCTGGCTGGGGCGGGTATTCACCAATTGCCCACCGTTTGCACGATTCACGCTTTGGCGTTTAAAATCTTGGGGGAAGCGTCTCATGCTAGGCGTTTGGGGTTGGATACCGCCCACTTTCGCATGGTGGATGAAACTGAGCAAGACGCCCTTCAAAAGCAAGCGGCTCTTGCGGTTTACCCGTTGGCTAGTGCGGACACGGATCTAAGCTTGGATGCTTGGCAACGCATCGTGAGCCAAGCCATCAATCACGCCAAGAGTTTGGAGCTTGCTTGGGCAGATTTAATCGAAGACGCCAAAACGCTCAAGAATACACGCCTTGAAGCCATGGGTTTAGCAATGAAGGGTTATCAGCAATTGCTTGAAAGCCGTAATGCCTTGGATTTCACGGATTTAATCGTCTATGCCGTGCAGTTGCTCGAAGCTCACGACGATATTCGCCAGCATTTTCAAGGGCAGTTTCGGGTGATTATGGAAGACGAAGCCCAAGATTCGTCTCGCTTATTGCAACGATTTTTAAATCTTCTCGGGGGGGATACGCCGAACCTCGTGCGTTGTGGAGACACCAACCAGTCGATTACCACCACTTTTAGTGCCGCAGAACCTGCCGTCTTTCGAGACTTCATCGCCCACGCCGATGCCCATGTCCGTATGAGTAAAAGCGGTCGATGTGCCAGGGAAATTATGGACGTGGCGAACCAGTGGATAAACGACGTCAGCCGTCCTGAAAGCACGATTAAAGACGCTTTTGTGCCTGTTGAAATGCACGGTTTAGCAGGCGTGAATCCGCCCTTGTTGTATCCGATAGAAGCCCGTGCCTTTGCCGATGCTCACGAAGAAGAAGAGTATTTGATTCAGTCGATTTTGGCGGTGCAGGCTAAGCATCCCGAAGCGAGCTGTGCCGTTTTGTGGCGATACAATCGTGATGTGTTACGGTTTTCGCAAAAGCTCTTGGAACGACGCATCCCCACTCTTTCGATGACCGAACGACTGCCAAACGTCGCCAGCTTTAAGCTGGTGGAAGCGTGGTTAGGAGCCTTGTTGTATTCTGAAATGGCGGAGGCTCGCTTGCACTTATTGCAAACCTTGCGTGAGATTCCGACGCATGCCTTGCACGCCTTGGAAGAAGAGGCGTTCATCGAATTGCGAGACATGCTCGCTTCGACGCCGTTGTTTGCCTTGCCTGTGGAAGAACTGGACGCCTTGCCTCAGGTTTTTCAGCAACTATATTACGATTGGCACGACTTTCAACGAGACATCGCCGTGCGAGATTTGCCGTCGTGGATTTTGCGAGTGACGGAAACGCAGTCGATGGGGGAAGCTCATGTGTTGGAGCGGTGCAACGGCTTTTTATGTGCCTTGCACGCCCAACGCATTTTGCAACGCTACGGCTTGGGTTTAGAGCAAAGCGAATCGCAACAGTTGAGCCTGCTTGCCACCGTGCAGAGCCTGTCCCCCTTAGAGGTGGTGCATCGCTATTTTAAGAGCTTGACCACGAGCCGTCGCAATTTGCAGATGTTCACCGAAGAGCTGTTGAATCCGACAGTGAAGGCAACGACGAGCGTGGAGGTGGAAACGCCTCCTGTGCAAGTGATGACCTTGCACAAGTCCAAAGGCATGGAGTTCACCTTCGTGTGGATGCCTGCCCTCACCCAAGCCAACTTCCCCGATGCCTTGGAGCAAATCAAGGTGCGGGACACGGAAAAGGCACTCATTGGCATTCAACGCTTGGCGGTGCAACGCCAGCAACCAGATACGCCCTTGATGCCTTTAAATGATGCGGTGGAAGCCTTCAAGCGTCAGCATTTGGAAGAAGAGGCAAGGCTTTTGTATGTGGGCTTTACTCGAGCCATGCAAGGCTTGTTTGTATCGAGTCATCACCAGTACCGCAATGCCTTTCATAAGATGCAGAAGACGCATCCCACGAAGTCATTTGAGGAGCTTAAAGCGTTTCTAGAAAAACCTAATCTTAAAGGGGATGATTTGCATGTTGAACACCTCTAAGCGCTTAATCCCCACTGCTGAATATCCTTGGTTTGTTTCCGTGAACCAGCTTAAGGAATGGGACAAGTGCCACGCCCAGTTTTACTACAAAACCGTGCTAAAACAACGCTGGCTCAGCGACGAACGCAATTTCGAGCTAGGCAAAGCCGTCCACGCCCTCATGGATCTGCACGCCAAAGGTATGCCGACGGATCATCTACGCGTGGGACTAAAATCCAATATCCTCGCCCACTTTGATGCCTTGGTGGAGCATCCACTCGCCAAAGCCCCCGTCGTGGCGAGCGAATATGCGTTCTACGTTCCGTTTCACGTCGAAGGTTTTTCGCATATCACGCTAACAGGACGTATCGACCGTATTAGTCTTTACAACGGCACGCTGGCTATTATTGACTGGAAGACAGGCACGGCGGTTCCTCATGATTATGCCACGGCGTGGCAAACTCGATTGTACAGTTACGCCATTTGGCAAATGCGAGACGCCTTAGGCGTGGAAGCGTCCTTGGGGATGAGTTTCTATTATGTGGATGTGCGAACGAATCGTCAGCCAGCGGTCAAGGTCTATGATGTCACCATTGATGCCGACTACATCGCCGAAACGGAAGGGCTGTTGAAGCAGGTCTTGGCTCGTATTTTGGCGGAAAAACGATTTGCCTTGCCGTCCGCTTGCCCAGACAAGTACTGTCGCTTTAGCCAAGTCTGTGGCATCAACCCTGAAACAACGGCACAATTGCCGTTGTTTAGCCTGCCCCAAGCATCCGTGTTGGGGCAGGGTGTCTCTAAGGAAATGAACCCCCTAGACCTGTTTTAGAAGGATTACTAAGCAAACCTCACTTGCCTAGAACACGCCTTTACGCTAGAATTAATAGAGTATTTTAATTGGTGAGAGGATGCTAATAACATGACCACATCTGTACTGGAACAAGAGTTTAGAGTAGAAAGCGATTCCCTAGGCGAACGGAACGTGCCTGCTAACGCCTACTACGGCATTCAAGCCTTACGAGGCTCCGAAAACTTCCCGATTTCAGGCATTACGCCCCCTCAACAATACCCTGAAGCGATTTGGGCGTTTAGCCAAATTAAAAAAGCCGCCGCACAAGTCAACAAAGAACTCGGCTTGTTGGATCCCACCAACGCCGAACTCAACGACAAAATCGGCGATGCCCTGATTCAAGCCTGCGACGAGATGGCAGACGGTCGCTATAACGACCAATTCATCGTCGATGTATACCAAGGCGGAACAGGCACCAGCAATCACATGAATTGCAACGAGATTTTATCGAATCGTGCCAACGAATTGCTCGGCGGTGAAAAAGGCACCTATACCCCTGTTCACCCCAACGATCACCCTAACTTCGGGCAAAGCACCAACGATGTCACGCCGACCGTCTTGCGCTTGACGTTTTTGAAGAAGCATCCTGCTTTGGTTGCTAGCATTAAATTATTGGAAGAGACCTTCCAAAAGAAAGCGATTGAGTTTAAAGATGTGCTCATTTGCGGACGCACCCATATGCAAGATGCTGTGCCTTTAACGCTGGGTCAACAGTTTGGGGCGTATGGCAACGCCTTAACAGATGCTCGCTTGAAGGTTGAAGCTGCCGCTGAAAACCTGCATTACTTGGGCTTAGGGGCTTCCGCTCTGGGAACAGGGCTAAACTCTCACAAGGAATATCGTCCTCGTGTGGTGAAATATCTGTCTGAATACACGGGAATGCCTCTCAAGCAAGCGAAGGACTACTTCCAGTTAACATCGAGCTTTGGGCATTTTAGCGATTATTCCGCCGCCATGCGATCCGTTGCGATTGAGCTTGAGAAAATCACGCAAGATATTAAGCTCTATTCATCGGGTCCTAAAACGGCGATTGGCGAGATTCTCATCCCTAGCTTGCAACCCGGTTCTTCTATTATGCCTGGTAAAGTGAATCCTGTTTTGCCTGAATTGATGAATCAGCTGTCTTACGCCGTGCAAGGCAACGATCTAACGATTTCGCTCTGTTGTCAAAACGGTCAATGGCAGTTGAACGTGATGATGCCGATGATTCTAACGAAAGTCACGGAATCTCAACGCTGGTTGACGAATGGTTTGCGTGAATATGCAGAACGTTGCATTGCTGGCATTGAGCCAAATCTAGAGTTCATCGAGCATCGTATGAATTACTCGACCATTTTGTTAACGGCGTTGAATCCCTTTATTGGCTATGCGAATGCCGCAAAAATTGCGAAGAAGGTTTTGGGTGAAGGCAAAACCGTCCGTGAAGTGGCGTTGGAGCTGGACATTACCGACAAGTTTGGTATTAAGATTGATGAAGCTCGCTTAAACGAGATATTGTCTGTCGAAAGCATGACGCAACCTAACGTGGGTTAAATCACAACATTAGCTTGGCGGAATAAACAGACCAATTGCTTTGGGCAAGACTATTGTCCAGTTCTACGGCATTAGACTCAAGGGGCGTAAGCATACGGTAGGCTTGTTTTAAAATAGAAGAGGGTTCTAAAATGGCGTTTTCTGTTGTTGTGGTGACTTTGCGTAGGGCTTCTGTGGACAAGGCTGACACTTGAACCGTGTCTTTAATCAAGATCGTTTCGTTTTTTTGAGAGTCCTGCTCTGACGACTCTTGTTTTTCACGATTTTGTGGGGGGAGTCCTTCGCAATCACTAGCACCTAAAACGGCATGATTGGATTCTGCAAAACTTCCTTTGATGAGTAAGCTTCCGCTACTCAAGACTCTGTGACGACTGGGGGCGATGGGTGATGTACTATTGGCAACCATGATAGATTCTCTTCTTTTAGTTTATGTATCTTTCGATGAAAAAAGTATCGTCAAGCATTTCGTTTTTAAAAGGCTTCTTCATAATTCGTTACAAAAAAGACGCTACTTTTATTAAAGACTTGACCTTGTAAGCTGAATCAAGTATAATTGGGGACTAAATTAAGATCCGTTTTTTCATATATGCTGAGCTCTTTTGGGTTTTGTTTTATTTGCTTCGCTAAAGCCTCGCAGGCTTTTTTAATGAATAGGTTCCTTGCTCATGTTTTCGTCCCTTGCTTCTTATCAAAATACACCCCTTTCAGTGCAACGAAGTGGTGTTTTTGAAATGTATATTGGTAAAGCAAAAGATGTTGAAGCTAATTTAGCTAAACATAAGGAGAGTAAGGACGCCTACGGTCAGTTAAACTTAACGGCTAATGTGGTTGAAAGTTCAAACAATTTAACTTATATTGTGCCTGAATCAGATGTGGGTAAAACGATTTATAAATATGTAGATACCCGAAAAGCGACTCGAAATGGGGTTTTTGGTCAGGATGCTTCCTTTATTTATCCTCTAAAAGCACCGAATCAAGTGGTGGCTAATGCTCAATCACCTAATGCTGATATAAGATTGGGTATTTATGCGGACGGCGAAGATCTCAAGGATTTCTTAAATTATGTCGGGGTGGATGACTGGACGAAAACGGTGAAAGATTCCCCAGACAAAATCACGCAATATGCCATTGAATTTGCGGAAGATGTCGAAACGGACGCACAGGGTAACCCCATTGTCGCCAAAGAAGTTTCGACCTTTGGGGCTAGTCCTGCTAAGGCGAATACCTTGAACTTCTTGGCTTAG
>JBKDRU010000011.1:0-39069 GCA_046341215.1 Vampirovibrionales bacterium
CGTCCAAGCACTAAATCCGAGCGGGTGAGCGTACTGCGAATCCCCGAGCGATTTTGCGGACGTCGTGCAAAGGAATGATGCGACGAGGTGGGGATTCAGGGGGGATTTTCAAGGGGGGACGAAGGGGAGGAGAAACGCAATGCGTCCTTCCCCGTCCCCCCTTGAACCGCTTTTGGGGGTTTGGGGGTCTTTGGGCACAAAGACCCCCAAGCACCAGCGTTAAACGGAGCGAAAAATCCAAAAAAGAACAGAGCTATACACACACCCGATGCAACCATGCTAGAGCGGATTCATCCTTGCCTGCCAAACGAGGGGTTATTTTTTCCAGACTCGTGGCGTGATACCACGCCAACCATCGTTTTTCAGACGAAGACAGCAAGCTTTCTTCAATCAAATGCGGCGCAAAGGGGATCCAATTCAAGAGCTCAAAGCCATACCACACCCCTTGAGGCGTCCCTGCTTGCAAGGAAACGCTGGCTTCCGCCACAACCGCAAGGTTTTCCAAACGAATCCCCCCCCAATTTGGCACATAGTAGCCCGGTTCAATGCTATTGACCGTGTGAAGCTTCATGGCTTCCGTATACGCCTTTGAAATGCCGTTGGGGCCTTCATGCACGTTGAGGAAGCATCCCACGCCGTGACCTGTGCCGTGACCATAGTCATAGCCTGCCTGCCACAAGGGTTGGCGACAAATCCCGTCGATCTGAGCACCACTCGTGCCTTTGGGAAAGATCGCCGAAGCCCCTGCAATATGGGATTTTAGCACATAGGTATAGGCGTCTTTATGGGCTTGGCTGGGGACGTGTTGAGCAAAGGTCGTGGTGCGAGTAATATCCGTGGTGCCAAAGGGATATTGAGCGCCTGAATCGAGCAAGATCCAATCCCCTGCGGAAGCTTGAACATCCGCAGACGGCGTGCCGTAGTGAATCACGGCACTATTGCTTGCGATGCCTGCAATGGTGTTAAAGCTTAAATCCACGGCTCCTTCGGCTTTGTAAAAGCCTTCAATGGTATGAGCCAAATCCAGTTCAGAAACGGGTTTGCCTGCGTCGGCTTGAGCATCCAACCACGCCAAAGTGCGAATAACCGCCACCGAAGAACGCAAGTTGGCTTCTTGCATGCCTGCCAATTCTTCAGGGGTTTTGACTGATTTTTCATGTTGAAGCAGATTATGCCCGTCTTTTAGGCGTATATCGTCTTTCGACAACACATTGAGTATGGCTTGACTATGAGCCGATGCCGTCCAGTACACGGTTTTATTGTCAGCAAGCGTAGGCAAGTCCTGCCAAATCGAGGCATAAGGCTTCAGCGTGATGCCATTTTCTTCAAGATGCTTTAACGCATTTTGGGTGGAAGGACTCGCATCAGGGGCATCCGCAAAGAGCAGGGCTTGGCTGGCATCGATCCACAAAAAGGCATGAAAGACAGGGTTGTAGGGAATATCTCGCCCTCGGGTATTGGTGAACCACGCAATATCGTCGAGCTTGCTGACGATGATGCCGTCACAAGAAGCATCTTCTAACGCCTTTCGTAGCCAAGCGAGCTTGTCGCTGGTGGAACGCCCATGCACGCTGGCGTCTACGGCTTGCCAAGCAGGAAGCGGATCTGTGGATAGCGTCGGAGGGAACAGGGAGCTAATCGGATTTTCGTCCACCGCTACAAAACGCAGTGCTAAAGAGGCGGTGGCTTTTTGAAGCCCCGCTAAGGTAGACACCGTAACGGTTTGGGCGTCATACGCCACGACTCCACCTTGGGGTAAAAGCATCAAGAGTTCTTTTAAGGTGGGATTGCCCTCTAGCCCCAGCTTTGAGACCTTCACATGGCTTAACGGCACTTCCGCATCCGCCTGTTCGTAATAACGCCCGTCGGCAAAAAGATAGACGCTGTCCTGAAGCACAAGGGCATCACCCGCTGAACCTGTAAACCCGATGAGAAAATCCCGCAACTTGGCGTGTTCAGGCAGGTATTCGTTTAAATGCACATCATTATGGGGGAGCAAGAAGGCATCCCACTGATATTGCTTCAAAACGGCTTGCAAGGCTTCGATACGTTTGACATAGGGGGAATCAGGCATAAGACTATTTCTTTCTCTCTTAATACAAAGGGGTAGTCCTATTTTAGCATAGCTTTTGCAAGCAATGCCTAGCCAATAAAAAATATCGGACCGACAGGATTTGAACCTGCGACCTCTCCCACCCCAAGGGAACGCTCTACCAAGCTGAGCCACGGCCCGATCTATAAGTCTCACAACAGTGATGAACTTTATCTTAACGTATCAAGGAGGGAGGTCAAGGTTTCTATTTGGGAACCGTTTGTTACAAAGCCTTTTCATTTTTTAGCATCGCAGGTAAAATTGAATCAATCATTAAATTAAAAGGACATCCCCATGACCATTTGCACCGCTCCCTCCGTGACCTTAGGCATTTTTAAATTAGAACACGCCTTAGAAGACCTCCCCCAATACGAAACCGCAGGCAGTGCTGGTATGGACTTGCGTGCCGCCCTTGATGCCCCTGTGACCTTGGCTCCCTTTGAACGACGCTTGATCCCGACAGGCTTGATTTTTCATATTCCTGAAGGTTATGAAGTGCAATTAAGGGCTAGAAGTGGACTTTCCATTAAGCACGGCATCACATTGGTCAACGGCATTGGCACGATTGACAGTGATTACCGTCATGAAGTGAAGGTGGCTCTCATAAATTTGGGGCAGGAGCCTTACACCATTCAAGCAGCGGAACGCATTTGCCAAGCCGTGATTGCTCCTGTGACGCAGTTGCCGATTGAAGTTTTGAGCGAAACCTTTACGCTAGACTCTCGTCAAGGGGGCTTCGGTTCGACAGGACGTTTATAAAGGTTGTTTCGCTGGTGTGCCTGCTTGGCGTGGATACAATCGGGGGGTGTTGGCGACCTTCATCAACTGCACCATATAGCAGGTTTGCTCCAATGCTTCGACGCCTTCGGGGATGAACACATCCACAAATTCGCCACCGAGCCGCTCAATCGCATTTTCCGCCTTGAGCATCTCTTCTTCCCATTTTGGGCCTTTCAACGCCAACATTAGCCCTTCACGCTTCACAAACGGCAAGCAGTATTCCGCCAAAACAGGAAGATTCGCCACCGCTCGAGAGGTTACGACATCAAAGGCTCCACGCAAATGCGGTTTATGCCCGAGATCTTCCGCCCGTTCAGACAAGATCTTCACGCCTGTAATGCCCAAGGCATGAAGCGTTTCATCTAAGTACACCGCTTTTTTCTTGACCACTTCAATCGAAAATAATTTTAAATCGGGTCTGTAAATGGCGAGTGGAATCAGCGGAAAGCCTCCGCCTGAGCCGACATCGAGGACTTTGGCATCTTGAGGGATAAACAGACTGTAGAGCAAGCTTTCTAAAATATGGCGAGTCAAAAAGCCTTCCCAATCGGTGATGCGAGTGAGGTTCATGACTTCGTTTTTCTCCAGCAGAAGCGTGTAAAACTGGCAGATGCGTTGAAATTGTGCGTCATTCACGGTAAGCCCTAGAGTTTCGGTGTGAGCGAAAAAGGCTTGAGCCTCCTTTGTGTGGGGTAAATCAAGGGTCATTATTGGAAAGCACTTTCATAAAACTTTTATACTGAAATTAAACTATACCACAAAGGCATGACGCCTAAAACGAATTAAGATCGAAGTATTCACAATGGTTGAAGAGCGTGCTAGCGAAAAAAAAAATGTTCACGTGCCACGTTTGGTGGAACGGCGTGGACGCCTGCGTACGTTCATTTCGCCTGCGGTGCTTAAACGCCTAGAAAACGGGGAATTTCAACCTGTTCGACAAAGTGGCGCACAAACAGACGATGTGCGAGAATCTCAATCGCCTTTGGCATTGACCAAACGCTATATTCGCTATCAACCCGCCGTTTTTCGAGATCGTCACGCTGAATTGGTGAACATCGCTCGTTTTCTCAATCAACCCTATTCAAAAGTATTAACGCTGGTCGGTAAGCAAGGCGTCGGCAAATTGAGTCTACTACGAGGGCTGGCGGAATTGTTGGAAGCTCGCTATGCGGAGCTGTTATGGTTTGAAGTGCCTTCTTATGGCGATAGCGTTGAATTGGCGTTATTGATGCTTAAACAGATCTGCCAATTGGCGGAACGACGCACCCCTGAAGAGCGTTTAGAACCTGCGATTCACCCTAGCTTGTGGGAAGCTCACACGGTGGATGCTCGTCAACATTTGTTTGAAGCCCTGCGTTCACGGCTTAAGCATCTGAATGCGACGCCCACCTTGATCGTCGTTAATGGGCTGGATGCCTTGTTGCAACGACATCAAAAGACCCTGCAAGCCCCTGCTTTTGTGGAAGTGCTGAACTTTTTGTTGAGCTTTGATTCCTTTAAATTGGCTTTGGCGGGGGAACATCCCTGTGTGGATGTCTTGGATGTTTCCCCACAAGGACTAAAAACCTTGACGCTTGAGGGTTTGGATACACCCACGGCGTTAAGCGAATTCGTGCCTGAACATTTGGCTGAACTACTACCAAGCCTTCAAGCAATGCCGTGGCTATGGCAAGCGATGCTCAACGTAGACAAACGCAATCCCCAAGCCATGCAAGACATTTTAGATGAAGGACGCTTCTTGCAAGCAGAAGAAGGCGAAGCCCCCCTTCAAGCGACGGATTGGCTGAAAATCATTGCCTTTGTCACCCAACGTCATTTGGAAGCCTATGGCGGAGAAGCTTTGTCTTTATTGGCGTTATTGAGTGTGATGCGTCAACCCTTGAGCCTTCAAACACTGGCTCAGATTACCCAAACCGACGTCGACACGCTCACCAAACCCATGAAGCACGGCTTGTTTAAGGCACTCATGCGTTTTACGGTGAATCCGCACACGCTGGCGTTGAGTATGAATCAGGCGAATGCCAAGCACCTTCAAAGCTCTGCCGTTCCGACGCTGGATGCCACTCAAACGCCTTTGTTGCTGGAGCTGTATCACGATATTCAACCGTATTTTAATGCCTTGCAAGCGGTGGAATTGCAACGTTATTGGCACCATCGTTTGGCTCGTTTTTATGAAGAAGAAGCCCGTAAAAATCCGAAATACCGTCTGCTTTTGGCAAGCGATACCCTCGCCCTAGAGCGTGAAGCACGCTTTCATCACGATGCGGAAAAAGCGTTGGAAACCACCAGCGTATCAGCATTTGCTCCTCAACAGGCGTATTCGGCGGACGTCCTTAAAAGTGCTAAAGGTTATATGCCGTTGCAAAGCCGTGCGAACCCCTCGGCTCAAGGCTCACCGCCTGTTACGGCAAGCCTACCGAAAGCAGGCGAAACCACTCGTCCAAATGCCAAAGACAGTGCCAAGGTCAAGGGTGCTTTTTCGGCATCTTTTCCTGACAAGCCCCCCATTGAAGTCAAGCCTCGACTGCCTGAACACGAACGACGAGGGGCTTTAGCGTCGGTGACGCCACCAGAAGGAAAGACGCCTGTTGCTCAAGATTTAAGCCGTCCCTATGCGGAAGCCTTGCTGGAACTCGCCACCCTTTACACACATTTGAATAATATCTCCGCTTTAGCAAGCACGCTTAAAGCCCTTAAGCCTTTTCAACGACTATTTTCTAAAAACGTTTTGGCAGAACTGAGCCTAAGGCAGGTTTTGGTGGAAACTCATCATCAACATTACAAAAAGGCATTAGTATTGTTAGAAGGCGTCTTTGTGGGGATTCAAGACGCTCATTATTCCGACAACATCGCCTTTTCGACCTTATTACGGTTGAACGATCTGCATGAAAAAGACGCGAGCATCCTTCAAGATAAAAACGTTCAGGCGTTTTTAAGGCAGTATTTTGAAGAGAACGCCTCGTTTTTGGCGTGGAAGGCGAAACCCTCTCACAACGATGCCCTTTCAGATATCCTCAAAACCCAACGAGTGATTTGGGCAAAGTCCTTGACGCTTTTCGCTCAAGCCCTTGAGACGCCTTTCGCTAAACAAGCGGATGCCCTGTCTCTCAGCGTCAGAGCCTTCCTTGAAGCAGCAGCCTTCCCTCAAGCCGTTGAAACCTTGCATGAGCTGGCGGAAACTTTATTGAAAGCAGGTCATGCGGGAAAAGCGTTGTCCTGCCTTGAAAAAGCTGAAACGTTGGATCCCCTTCATCAGGACCTTCCCCTTCAATGGAAGACGCAACATAGTATTGCCTTGACGCTGTGGGAATTGGGGCATCCGAAGGAAGCGGTGCAACGCTTGAATACGGTTTTGCATCACGCCGAAGCGAAAAACGAGGCGTTTTGGCAAGCCACGACACTTTTCTTGCTCGGGGAACTAGCTTTTGACTCGGTAAATGGTGTAGAATGGGCATTGAACTGCATGGAAAAAGCCCTCGCTTTTGGGCAAGACGTGCTAGGTTCAGACCGTTACCAAGCCTTTAGTCAACGAAGACTGCAATTACAGGAAGATTTACAACATGAACGCCCCAACACAAAGCCCGTCAAGCACAAGCTCAGCAGCCCTCAACGCATGGGGGGGAAGCGTCGTGCTTCCCGAAAGTTGCCGTATTAGCCAAGCCCGATTGTTTGAAACCTTAAAGACGCATTCCTTTAAGCGTGGACATTTCATCCTTGCTAGCGGAGCCTCTTCCACATGGTACATGGATTGCCGCATGACCGCCCTTTCCAGCGAAGGCTCACTACTCATTGGGCAACTCTTCTATCAAACGTTGCAACAGCTTGAACGTCCCACTTCCGCTGTGGGGGGTATGGTACTCGGCGCAGCCCCTTTGGTCACCAGCGTTACGGCATACAGTGCCTTTGTGGGGAACCCTTTAAACGGATTTCTGGTGCGTAAAGAAGCCAAAGCCCACGGAGGCACCAAGCAAATCGAAGGGCATTTAAATGCCTATAGCCGTGTAATTTTGGTCGAAGATGTCGTCACCACAGGCGGATCCACCCTTAAAGCCATCGAGGTGATTCGCAAACAGTTCCCCCACATCGATATTGTGGGCGTGCTGGCGTTAGTCGATCGTCACGCAGGGGCTAGGGAGCGTTTTCTTCAAGTTGGGGTTCCGCTTCACACGCTATTTGGCATTGACGCATTTCTTCAGGAATAAGCGACTGCCAGTTGCGACCGAGGTTTTCAAAAAAGTGGTGAGCTTCAAGCACATCGTCATAGCCAATAGGGTCGAAATCGTTGAGCCGTTCTTTTTCTTCAGGCGTGAGTTCAGGGTCTTTATAACGACGACGTAGGCCGTTTAAGCCTACACCACCTGCAAAACGAGGCATTTTTTGCGAGCGTTCGATGTTTTGCATTAAGGTGCTTAAATCCACGTCATCGCCGTCTTCGATGTCGTCGAACTCAAAATCGTTGTCGTCGTCGTGTTCTTGGACTTCAATCATAATGGATGCATCGGGGTTATTTTGCTGATGCTTCAAAATCTGGCTCAAACTAGTTTCAACACCAATCATGGCGTTACCAATATCGCTATGGCAGTGTTGGCATTCCAAATGCACGAGGAACATGTGAGCATCTTCACGAAGGAGCCTGACGCTATTTTCTTCTAAATGTTGACCACACTGGGGGCATTGCATTTGGGTAAAGAAGTTTTGAATCAGTGAAAATGAATCCATGGGATTTCCTTATTCCGTTATTGTGAAGTAACATTATAGTTCGTGATGTTGTCGATCAGAATCTTGCATAATACAGTGTAGCATCCTTTTTTGTATTTTGCACTAAACCCTAACAATTCTTTAATATTGAGGGTCTAAACCGTTGTTTTTTCGGGATTTCTAGCTCCGTTTTGAGCTGGTGCTGTCAGAGACCTTTGGACGCACAAAGGTTCTCCGACACCTCTAAATGCGCTTAAGGGAGGGAGGGTCTTGGTCGCCCCCCTCCCTTAAGAATCCCACCCCTCTCGCTGTCCCTCCGCTCCTGCCGTCCGCAAAATGTCTCGGAAGCCTCGCATTTAGTGCGTTGTCGGCAAGTTTTTGCTTTGTCCCCCCCTACTAAAATCAGGAGAGGGGGAAAGGAAGTTTCTTAATACTTTTACGACCAAAACGCCCCCAAATAAGGATCCACCAAACACGGCATGCCAAGATCCTCTTCAAAGCCTGCAAGGAGCAAGGCGGCGGCGTATCCACCTGTCAAAATCACCGTGGGTGTCCCTGCCCCAAAATGAGCCAGCACCTGCTCACGCACGGCATGAGCCAAGCCCAACACATAAGGACGATGCCCCCCATACGCCAAAGCGGTAGATGTATTGATACCCAAATCCAATGAAGCCCCTTCTTGTGAAGAGGGCGTTAAATGAGGGGCTTTTTCAAAAAGAGCCTCTTGCCATACACCGAAACCCGATTGAATCCATCCCCCAATGTGGGTGTTGGCTGAAATGAAATCCACCGTCGTGGCCGTACCTGCCGAAATCACCACAAGCGAAGGACTTTCTTCCCCCTGACGAGCCGCCACAATGTGAAGCATACGATCTAAGCCCAACTGATCCGTATCATAATGCCAAGCATCTAAAGCAGGCAACAGAGACACTTTTTCAAGAGGGTGAAGCTCCCAAAAGCTTAACGCCTCTTTCAAAATCACTTGAGAGGCTTCTGGTAAAGACGACCGCCACCGCATGACAGGAGCAACCTGAGCGTGTAGGAAATCCAGCAAGGGCGTGGCATTTTCTAAGATAGTCTGCGTTGAAAAACGCCGGACTCGCACCTGATTTTCAGCATCCCGAAAAAACACTTTGATTGCTGTATTGCCAGCGTCCATATCGTGTGTACAATAAGAAGTATAAGAGGCGTGACTTGTATTGGCGACTGTATTCATGACTCCATTATATCAGTAAGACATTATAAATGTATATATCGTTCGTATTTAATGAAATAAAGGAAGACCATGTCCACGACGACGCAACGTAAACGCATACGCACACGGCTTTTTCAAACAAGCACGACTAAATTGAAGTATTCATGGACGTATAGCCCGCAAGTACAAGCCATTCACGGCAGTCCTAAAGCCTTGTGGCAACGGATGCAAAAGGCTTTGGTGGATGTTTATGGCGAATCCACCGTGGCGACCTTGATGCCTGTCATCTTTCAGCAATTACAGAAAAGTCGTCAGACTCGACCTGCTGCCCGTCAAGCCTTAGACGATCAACGCTCCGTGGATTGGGTGAAAGATGAAGTGGTTTACATGCTTTACCCTGAACGCTTTGGCGTAGGCAATACAAGTAATGGCAGGCACGGACAAGGCGATTTTGACGCCATTCGTGAGCAGTTGCCTTATCTGAAAAGTTTGGGCGTGACCACGCTTTATATCTTGCCCTTTATGTCGTCTCCCCTTGGGGATGCCGGCTTTGATGTGTCTGATTACACCAATGTGCGTGAAGATTTAGGGGGGCTCGATGCCTTTCGTCGTTTTAGAGACAAGGCCTCTGCTATGGGCTTTAAGCTTAAATCCGATCTGATTTTAAACCATATTAGCGATCAGCACCCTTGGTTTCAGCAAGCCTTAGCAGGCAACCCTGAAAAGCTCGATTACTTTGTATCTCGTAAAGAAGCCCCTATCTATAAGCGATATCGGGATGAACAACGAGGTATCGTCTGCGATTACACCGAAACCGATGGTTCCATTTCATCTCGCCGTTTAATGTTCCCTGATCAAGTGGAATGCCATTACCGCCATATTGACATTAATGGGCAGGACTACTACTTTTATCATTCGTTTTACCCGTTTCAGCTGGATCTAAATTGGGAAAATCCCCATGTCATGCTCGATGTCTTGAATGTCATTGCTTTTTGGGTGAATGAAGGCGTTGATATTTTTCGTTTGGATGCCATTCCTTATCTGATTAAAGACTTCGGCACCGACGGCGAAAATCGTCCACGCACCCATTCGGTGGTGGAAGCCATGAGTTGCTTCTTGCAATTGCTCGCCCCTAGCACGATTTTTCAAGCGGAAGCCTGCCAATGGCCTCAAGATATTTTGCCGTATTTCGGCACGGCGGATTCTCCCACGCATCGTAGTTCAGAAGTACAAGTGTGCTATCACTTTCCTGTGATGCCTGCGATTTGGGGAAGCTTGCTTGAAGAGCAGGCCAATCTTTTTTGGCAAGCGATGCAAGAAACGCCCGCCATTCCCAGTACCTGTGCGTGGGCGATGTTTCTTCGTGTGCATGATGAATTGACCCTTGAAATGACGGATGTCGACACCCGTAAACGCCTGTATGAAAAGCTTGAAAGCAAAGGCGAAAGCTTTAGAAGTGGCTTAGGCGTTAGCGGCAGACTGGCTAGCTTCTTAGATGAAGACCCTCGTCGCATCATTAAGGCATACGCCCTTTTATTAAGCTTACCTGGGCTACCCATTATTTACTTTGGGGATGAACTCGGCGAAGTGAATAATTCAAGCTTTGCCCAAGACGCTTGCGCCCAACGCTTGGCGATGATTCAAGCCACAGGGCAAACCGCCTTAAGCTCGACCTATGACAGCCGGGACATCAACCGTTCGCCCTTAAAAGCCGAAACCTTGAATCGAGTCCTTAAACGCCGTCACAACGACAAAGGCGTGTTATTTCAGCAAATGCAAGGTTTAATTGAAACACGTTTGGCGAGTGAAGCCTTACGACGTGGGGATTTGAATCCTCTGACGTTTGGGGGAGAAGCGATGAACTCGTTGCTTGCGTTTCAGCGTCAAAGCGAACATGAAACCGTGTGGGTGTTGATTAACCTGAGTGCTTCTGCCCTGATGCTTGATTTAGAAAAACAGAGCAAGCCTCACTTTGATTTTGTGGATCTTTTGAATGATGAGGTCATCAATGAACGTCACTTGCGATTACCGCCTTATGCCTTTCGTTTCTTAAAGCATTTGTAGTGTCCGTTATGGAAAGCCTGTTTGCTTAGGCATTCCGCTTAATCCCTACATAACACGAAAGGTCATGGGCAAAATCTGTGGCAGCTCGTTAATGCCAAAAGCCCCCGTCCTATTTCTAGGAAGGGGGCTTTTTAAACTGATGGAAAACGTTAATTAACCAATACTGCAAGCGGTTTTAGTACTTGGGGTATTCGTTGCTTTAAACGCATCCAACCCAGCAAAACGAGCCGCTGAACCAAGCTCTTCTTCAATACGAAGGAGCTGGTTGTATTTCGCCACACGCTCAGAACGGTTCACCGAACCTGTTTTGATTTGACCTGCATTCACCGCCACCGCTAAATCAGCGATGAAGGTATCTTCGGTTTCACCAGAGCGATGCGAAATCACAGTGGTGTAACCTGAACGATGAGCTAAATCAATGGTTGCCAACGTTTCGGTCAACGTACCGATTTGGTTCACTTTAATCAAAATGCTATTGGCGATTTGCTTTTGAATGCCTTCCGCCAAAATCGCTTGGTTGGTGACAAATAAGTCATCGCCCACGATTTGCGTCGTTTTGCCTGAAAGATCCGTGTGAATCTTCCAGCCGTCCCAATCTTGCTCAGCCATACCGTCTTCAATGGAAAGAATGGGGTATTGACGAGTCCAATCATTTAAGAAGTTCGCCATTTCAGCAGAAGAAAGCGATTTGCCTTCGCCTTCTAAGACATATTGACCGTTCTTGTAAAATTCAGAAGCGGCCACATCTAAAGCCAATTTAACTTGATCTTGGCTAAAGCCTGCTTTTTCAATGGCTTCTAAAATCAATTCAACGGCTTCAACGTTAGAACGCAAGTTAGGGGCAAAACCGCCTTCATCGCCCAAGCCTGTGTTTAAGCCACGTCCTTTTAAAACGGATTTCAAGCTATGGAAGACTTCGGTTCCCCAGCGAAGTGATTCGCTGAAGTTTTCCGCCGCCGCAGGAACGATCATGAACTCTTGGAAATCGATGTTATTGTCGGCATGAGATCCACCGTTGATGATGTTCATCAAGGGAACTGGCAAGGTGTTGGCACGAACACCGCCTAAGTAGCGGTACAACGGCACATCTAAAGCATTCGCTGCTGCACGAGCGGTGGCAAGGCTAACACCCAAAATGGCATTAGCACCGAGCTTACTTTTGTTTTCGGTGCCGTCCATTTCAAGCATAATGGTATCAATATCAGCTTGAGCGGTGGCGTCTAAGTCCACAAGTTCATCAGCGATATCATCATTGATGTTGGCAATGGCTTGTAAAACGCCTTTCCCGCCGTAGCGAGACGCATCGCCATCACGCATTTCAAGGGCTTCACGAGAACCTGTTGAGGCTCCTGAAGGCACAGCCGCACGACCAGAAGCTCCACCAGAAAGGTATACATCAACTTCAACGGTAGGATTGCCACGAGAATCTAAAATCTCACGAGCTTGAATATCTTCAATAAATGTTGTCATTATAAAAAATCTCCACAATTAACAAGACTAAAACAATAAGACTAACTCCAGTGATTCTAACACAAGTTTAAAAAACAAGCGACACATAAGGCATGAAGGATTTTAGGCACTGTGATTTGCTTATTTTAGTAATCTATGCTTTATTAAACAAAGTCAGAAGCCCTAAAAAAGGAGATAATTTATCATGTGGATGACCCTAAGCACGCCCTTACGCACCCTAAGCCTATTCGCTCTAATGTTTGCTTCATTGCTATTGAACGCTCAAGCCGACCCCCAACGAGTGACGCTTTACCCTGAAGGCAAGGCGATTTTTAGTGAAACGCTGTCCCTGTCTTTAAAAGCAGGGCAACAAAGCATCCCGATTCTAAACCTTCCGCAAGCCAGCGATGTTCAGCTCTTTCCTGAAGGCAACACATGGAAAAAAGGCGTTCAGCTCATCGGCATTAAAAGCCCTACAAGCGTTGAATTCCCTGCTTTAGACTATCTCCATAAATCCGTTTGGGCGAAAGACGTGGTCACAGACAAATACGTCAAAGCCACCTTAAAGCACCTTTCCCCCGAAGGAGATCTTGCCGTGGTGCAAGTGGGCAATGAACTTTGGCAAGTGTCGAGTTCTCAACTCGTATTAAGAGAAATAGGGGCTTTAAGCGATTTGAAAAAACCAGCGTCTTATGTCGCAGAATTTCAAAGTGCCAGCCTTCAAAACGCTCATGCCACGATGCTTTATAAAATGTCTGGATTTAGAGCCGAAATGAACTACGTTTGGCATTTGCCGCAAGAAGGCTCAAGTCCTACGTCCTTAGACGCCTATGTACTTTTAGAAAATCAAAGTGCTGTAGCGCTGCGTCACATTCAAGTCAATGCCCTGTTTGGTGCCACGCAACGTCACGCCGACTACGCCCCTCGCGCCATGATGGCAAAAGCCTATGCCAGCAATGTGGCATCAGACGCTGCTTATGAGTCGCCCAGTATGCAAAATGTGGGTGAATTAATGATGATTCGCCTCAATCAAGCGGTAGACTTGGAACGCCAGCAAAAATCGTCTTATGTATGGAAGTCTTTTGCTCCCAAAACCAGTTTTCGTTATGTTTACGCCCCTACGCAAAATGGCTGGTGGTACCAATCCCAAAATGCTCGATTTGAAGCCCCCAATCAAGCCGTGCAGTATTTTTTAGAAAGTACGACGTTTGAAGACGCCTTGCCTGTTGGTCGTTTTACGGTGTATCAAAGCGACGCTCAAGGTAATGAGCAATTGATTAGCGAAGGGCAACAGGGCTATCATGCCGTGAAAGAAGCCTTACGACTCCCTTTAGGGGAAGCCCCCAATGTACGAGCAAGTAAAAGTCAAACCAGCTATGTGGAAACCCCACACACCATAAGTACAAGCTATGAGATTTTGCTCAAAAACAGTAAGGCTGTGGCGGTTACGGTGGATGTCTACGAGTATCCGTATGAGAAGTGGGAACTGATTTCAAGTTCAATACCTGCGGTGAAGGTGGAAGGCGTGCCTGTGGCGTTTCGTGCGGTGGTGCCGGCTAAAGGTGAGGCGAAAATAAGCTATACCTTTAGATCGCCTCGTTAGATATTTTTTGGGTTTTCTAGCCGCCCATTTATAGCTGGTCGTCGTCAGAGACCTCTGCTCTGCCAAAGGTCTCTGACAGCACCAGCGTTAAACGGAGCTAAAAATCCAAAAAAGGGGGGACAAAGCCAGCCGAGACGGGCTAAGCTTCGGCGATCTGCTTGTCTAAAGCCGCCTCATCAAGCGGCGTATACCACCGCACATAGATTTCATCACTGTAAAAGTCAGGCTGTTCCATCACCACTTCATAACGCGCTTCCAAAAACAAGAGCGACAAAAAGCAAGACACCACGTCCGTTTCCGCCAAATCCGACAAGCTACTTAAACTCAATTGAGCATCCTTGTCGGCTTTATCCAAATAAAGCCCCAAGACTTCATGCACCCAATGCACGGTTTCTTCTTGAAATTCGTCGTGCGCCAGTGCGGTGATGTCTTCGGTGGAAAGATCCGCAAAGTCACGCATCCCCACACGACGGCGATCGATGCGTTCAATTTTATGCCGAGCCGTCCGCTCTTTTTCAAGGGCTTCGTACTTTTTAAGTTCACTAATCAAGTCGTTCAAGGTCACTTGGCGGATGCGTTTTTGCTTGGCACTACTACGACGCTCCAACACCTCATTAAGACTACCGTAACGAGCCTTCACCGCCTGATGCAGACGCAGGCTGATGTCCGTATTAAGCGATGCCACATCAATCGGGTTTCCGTCTTCGTCGTATTCTTGCAAGTCCAACAAATCGGCATCTTCCAAATAATCTTGCTCAAAGGGGTCAAAACCAGCGAGTAAATCGCTTTTCATGCGAAGCAAAACCGCCAAATATAAAAGCGTTTTGCCTGTTAATCGCATGAAGGCTTGGGCTTTGGCGTCAATGACTCCCACGTTTAAGGCAAGCGTGGAGGCGGAACTGGCATGAAGGGCTTGCTGTTCTAAAACCGCTTCTTCACTCAAGCGTTCCACATAAGCGAGGTACTCGTCCGTGACTTTGGCGATGTCCACATTCCACGGATCGATGCTCCCTTTTTTGGCGAGATCCAGCAGGATCTCAATACCTTCAGACGCTTGGGGCAAGGCATCGTTTGTAGGAAGCATGAGGCTTGCGTTCACGAAAGGCCTCCTTATTTTAAGACTTTGGCAGAGCGGGTGCGTCCTGCGGGTCTATTGGCGGATTGGGTGAACGGTTGACGGGCGTCATGATGGGAGCCGTCGACTTCTTTAATGGGGGCATCGAGTTCGTCATGCAAAATAGGCGTTTGGGACGTATTGGCTTCGCTCGACTTACCTTCAAGCAAGGCACGCAATTGAATGCCTGTGACTTTGGAAATGCCGTTCTTGCGTTGGGTGACGCCCACGGTGCGATCCGAGTTTTCAATCATCGGCTTACGCAAGGACACGACCACAAATTGAGCATGCTTCGATTCACGCAAAACCATGTTCGACAACTTTTCCACATTGATGCCGTCGAGGTTTTGATCAACTTCGTCCAAGGCATAAAACGGCGCAGGCATGGTGCGTTGCAAGGCAAAAACAAACGCCAAACTGGTGAGCGATTTTTCTCCACCACTCATGGCTTCGATGCGTTGCGTTTTCTTCCCACGAGGACTGGCTTCGATGGTGAGTCCCCCTTGAAAGGGATCGTCAGGCGTGGTGAGAATGAGCTGCCCGTAACCGTCTGACAGTTCGGCATAAATGCTTTGAAATTGCTGATTCACGCTGTCAAACGCCTTCATAAAATACTGGCGTTTCATCGCTTCATAGCCTTCAATACGGCTGTTGAGGACTTGACGTTCGCTGGAAAGGGTTTGCACCTTTTCGTTGAGTTCATCTTGACGGCGAGTCACTGTGGCAAATTCGTCGATCGCCTTCATGTTCACAGGTTCCATGTCCGCCATTTTACGCTGGAGCTTGGCGATTTTCTGCGTCACTTCATCCTGCCCCTTGAGGCTATCTTCTTTGAGTTGCTCGTCTAAATCAGGATAGATCTTGAGCAATTGCTCTTTTAAATCGTCGACTTGTGGGGTAAGCTCTCGCACATGGGCTTGATTGAGGATGATGTCTTCTTCCGCTTCATGCAAGGCACGCTCGACGCTCACCTTTTCTTTTTCAAAGCCAATTAGTTGTTTTTGAATGACGTCTTGAGCGGTTTTCAGTTCTTTCACACCAGCCCCTAGAGCGTCCACTTCGGCTTCAACCGCCTTGTATTGAGCCTTTAGGGTCAAAATATCCGCTTCATGGGTCTGGATTTCGGCATGCCATGCCTTTTGTTGTTGGGCGTGTTGGGCTTGAGCCTCATTTTTCTCATCAATGCTCGTACGGCGGATTTCAACTTCTCTATTTTTGGTCATCAACTGCCCTTGCACATCTCTGAGTTGGGCGTCATAGGCTTCTTTTTGAAATTGAGCGTCACTAATCTCTTCTTTTAAGGCGTTTAATTCTTCATTGCTCAATTGGGCATCTAAGGCGGTAAGTTGGGCGTTGAGTTCGCTTTGCTTTATTTTTAAGACACTTCGCTGTTCTCCTAAGCTCACCACGCTTAATTCCGCTTCCAGCAGGCGTTCCTTTAAAGGCGCGTTGGCGTCTGATGAATCGACGTTTGCCAGCAAGGCTTTCTGCTCTTCAAGCATGGCATCCAGCTGATTTTTAAGGGAATCGAGTTCAGCTTCAAAGCGACTATGTTTGGGAATGACCACCGAAAGCGTGCTTTGCTTTTCTTGCAAGGCATTTTCAAGCTTTTGCAGATGCGCTTCGCCCTTTTGCTTTTCTTCGCCCAAACGCTGAACATCGTGACGCAGATTGGAAATCTCCACATCACTTTGCGAATCTTTTTGACCACCGCCAAATCCACTTTTATTGCCTCGCCCTTGAAATTGGCTACCGCCTGTCATCGCTCCTGTTTTTTCGAGTAAGGCACCGTCTAAAGTCACCATACGAAAACGATTCATCAAGGGTTTAGCCGCATCAATGTCTCGCACCACAAGGGTATCGCCTAAAGCAAAGCGAAAAATCGTGTCGTAACGGGCGTCATAATCGATCAAGTTAATCGCAAAATCCAAGATGCCCGCCCCCTGCGGCGCCCGATTCGTATTCGCCATACTGGGCTTAATACGGGTGAGCGGCAAAAAGGTCGCTCGCCCTGAACGGGTTTGCTGGAGGACTTGAATCCCTTGCTTGGCGACGTTTTCATCATCGACAATGATGTTTTGCATGCGTCCACCCAAGGCGATTTCCAACGCCGTTTCATAGGTCGATTCCACCGAAGCAAGCATCGCCAGCGTGCCATGCACACCGTTTAAGTCGGCTTCTAAAATGCTTTTGACACTACGGCTATGGCTGACTTCTTCATAGGCGTTGCGTTGGGCTTCAAGGGTTGCTAGCCGTTCACGACGCTGAAATAAGGCTTGATTCACCTTATTCAGATTCGCCACAAGGGAGGCTCTATCGCCCATGGCTTGATTCACCCAGCTTTCAAGCCGATCTTTTTCTTCCGCCAAGCCCTTAAACTCTTCAGCGATATGGGTTTGACGCTTTTCCACCGACTGCTTACGAGTGGTGAACGACAACATGCCTTGCTCTTGACGAGCCAAGTCATCCCGAAGGCGAGCGATTTCAGAATCCACGCCCAACTGTTCACGATGAATACTAGCAATGTCGTCTTCTAAGCTTTCCGCTTGGCGACGCAAGGCTTGCCGAGCCTCAATGAGTTCCGAATCTTGACTAGACAACCGCTCAATTTGAGCATTGGCGGTATCGAGCCGTTTTTTCTGCGTCGTGAATAAAGCCGTCAATTCTTTTTCTTGAACCTTGTACACATCAATTTCCGTGGCGGTATCGGTCAACCACGATTGGATCTGCTCTTTTTCACGATCCAACTTTTTGATTAAGGCATCGGCATCTTCAATGCGTTGCCCCAAACCACGACACATTTCTTCTTTACGGGCTTGCTGGCTGTAAATCTCTTCCATTTGAGCATGCAAGGCTTCGTATTGAGCCTCTCCCTGCTGGCGAATTTCTTCCGCCAAACGCTTGAGTTCAGTGGTGGCATCCTTAATTTGTGTGTTCAAAGCCTTTAGGCGTTCTTGAGACTCCCCACGAGCGGTTTTTGCTTTTTCCAACGCCGCACGATGGGCTTCGAGCTGGTTCACCAGGCTTTTAAGTTTTGCCACTTCCAACTGCGTTTCAAAGGCTTGCACCTGTTGACGCAAGGCTTGATAGGCTAAGGCTTTGTCTTTCTCGCCTTCAAGTTCGGCTAAACGCCCTTTGATTTCACCGAGCAAAATCTCATTGCGTTCAATGTTGTCTGCTGTTGTGGCGATTTCTTTCAACGCCTGTTCGATTTTGCGGTCATAATCGGCCACACCCGCCAGTTCATCCACAATTTTACGACGCTCCAACGCCGACATGTTCACAATCGCCGACACATCGCCTTGCATCATGACGTTATAGCATCCTGGGGATACATTATAGAGGGCCAACACCTCGTGAATTTCGCCAAGGGTCGATGGCTTGCCGTTGAGGTAATAGGTCGACGTATAATTCGCCGCCGAAGCCTTAATCCGCCGAGCCACCGTCAATAAATCGCTCGATTCCAGAGAAGCGAGCAAGGCAAGGGTCTTTTCTTTTTGGGTTTCATCGTCACTAAAACTGCCTTCAAGCACGGTGTCAGGCAGTTCATGCCCCCCCTTGTTAAAGGTAATGGTGACAGTCGCTTCACGACGGCGAGACGTATTGTTGATGAGATCCGTCAATTTTTCAGCTCGCATGGTGCGAGACGACGACAAGCCGAGACAGAACAAGATGCCATCCACAATGTTGGATTTGCCCGAACCATTCGGACCAGACACCGTCGTAAAGCCACGCCTAAAGGGGATGACGGTTTTACCGTGAAAAGATTTAAAGTTGTCGATTTCAATATGTTGGATGTGCAAGTGAGGGGGATCCTTACAATGGTCAAGAGAAAGACGTCTATAGAATGCAGTGTGCTTCTATTATACACCGCATCCATGCGAAAAGACAAACGATCGTAACAAAACAAATTAGATAAACGTTCTCTACAAAACGGGCTATACAGTCACGCTGTTTTTGCTACAATAAAAGACATTCAATACAACGAGGGTGAAGGAGTCTTTCACATGCAAGCAAGCTTAAATGAAACGCCGTCAAACGGCATGGATTTATGGGTCACTGAACGGAATGAAGGCACCGCCTTTAGCTTTAAAATTGAAGAAGTCCTGCATTCTGAACAAAGCGAGTTTCAAAAGCTCGATGTGTTGAAAACCGCCACCTACGGTAATCTCATGCTCCTCGACGGCTTGGTCATGACCACCGAGCGTGACGAATTCGTTTACCATGAAATGATCGCCCATGTGCCGTTGTCGTCTTTATCCAAGCCTGCCAAGCGCGTGCTGATCATCGGTGGAGGTGACGGGGGGACGCTTCGTGAAGTCTTACGTCACCCCAGCGTGGAAGAGGCGGTCTTGTGTGAAATCGACGGAGCCGTCATCCAAGCAGGGCGTGATTACTTCCCCACGATCGGTTGTTGCTTCGACGACCCCCGAGCCACGGTTTTGGTCGCCGATGGTGTCGATTACATGAAAAACGCCGAACCTGAAAGCTTTGATGTCATTCTGGTGGATTCCACCGACCCCATTGGGCCAGGGGTGGGCTTATTTACGCAGGACTTTTACAATAACGCCAAGCGAGCCTTGACGCCTCACGGGATTTTGACAGCTCAAACCGAATCGCCTTTTGCGGATCACGTCGGCATGTCTCGCATTTACGATGTTCTGCACGATGTCTTTGATCACGTCACAGGCTATTACGGCACAATCCCCACCTACCCAGGGCATTTGTGGACGTGGAGCTTCTGCACCAAGTCCGCCGACGTGAATCCGTGGGAGTCGGTTACGGCGGATTATGTGGCGTCTTTAGAAACGGCGGAAAACCCATTAAAGTATTACAATGTTGACTTGCATCATGGGGCGTTTGCACACCCGACTTTGGTAAAGACCTTGATGCGTCCGACGCTTAAGCGTTCTGCTAGAAGTCTTGCATAAATTACCGCATAGAAAGTAAAGATGATGACCACGCTTGAAGACGTCCGTCCCACGATGCCGCAGCTCAACGCACTCACCCAAGCCCCCGAAGCCTTTGTGAGTCATGCCAAGCCTTATATCTTGCCTACAGAGCTTCAAGCCCAACGCTTGGATTTCGACGAAGCTTTGCGACTCTTTGAACACGCCGATCTCTACGAACTCGGTGCCAGAGCCGAAGCGGTGAAAGCCGTGTATCACAACGCTGATGCCCCGATTACCTTTGTCATCGATGCCAACGTGAACTATACCAACATCTGCAACGTGGATTGCAAATTCTGTGCCTTTTACCGCCACGCCGATGCCCCCGATGCGTATGTCTTGACCTACGATCAAATCGCTGAAAAAGCCCAACGCCTCGTGGATGCGGATGGCACGCAGTTCTTGCTTCAAGGGGGTGTCAATCCCGACCTGCCTTTTTCGTATTACACAGATGTTTTGGCTCGTTTGAAGGCGGATTTCCCCAGCTTGACCTTGCACGCCTTTTCAACGTCTGAAATCTCGCAGTTGGCTCACATGACAGGAACCTCCTTGTTTAACGTGATTCAACGCCTCATTGATGCGGGGCTAGACAGCATACCAGGGGCTGGAGCCGAGATCCTGCATGATGATATTCGCAACCGTGTCAGTCCGAAGAAAATCAATACGCATGGTTGGCTTGAAGTCATGGAAGTGGCGCATCACTTGGGGCTTAAAACAACCGCCACCATGATGTTTGGCATGACGGAACAACCGTGGCATATCATCGACCACCTGTTTCAAATTCGTCACCTGCAAGACGCCACCAGCGGATTCACCGCCTTCATCCCATGGACGTTTCAAGCCCCGTTTACGCAATTACAGCAAATGCCGATTGAATACCAAGCCACAGGCGTCGATTTCTTGCGAGTTGTGGCGATGGCTCGCTTGGTGCTAGATAATGTGCCGAACATTCAAAGCAGTTGGCTCACACAAGGCGAAAAAATTTGCCAAACGGCGTTGTGCTTTGGTGCCAATGACATGGGGGGTTTGGTGCTAGAAGAAAATGTGGTCACCCAAGCAGGCATTACCCATGTGAATCGTGGGGTGGATGAGGTGTTGAAAATCATTCATCCGCTGGGGCGGGATGCTGCTCAACGCAATACGGCGTACCGTATCTTGAAGACTTTTCCACATAAATAGGTTATGATAGAGTGGTCTGAATGAATGTTAATGAGGAAAAATACTGATGATGTCTGAAGAAAAAGCCCCTGAAAACTTGCCTAAAGTCGCTGCGACAAGCCCCAATGTACTGACCCTTGAACCGAAAAAATATGCGTTTTGTACCTGTGGTTTAAGTGCCGATGGTACCTTCTGCGATGCGTCTCATCGTGGGACGACGTTTCGCCCACAAGTGTTTGAAGTGACGGAAGTGCCTGAAACCGTCGCCCTATGCCGATGCAAACATTCGAAGAACTTCCCCTTTTGTGATGGATCCCACGCCAGCGTCTAAATGCTTGGCGAAATTTAGGCTGATACCATTTATTCGCTTAAATGGCATGAAGGCAATGCTTGACTTAAAATCTGCATGGGATGCAAGACCTCTATCTTTGCATCTGGGGCATAAACCGCCAGTGATGCCTTGATCTGAATGAGGCATCCGGGATTTCCCACGACCACCACATCCGCACCTGTGGCTAAAATGGCTTGCACCTTCTCTTGAGCAATCGCTTCCGCCAGTTCGGGATGCTCTAAATTATAGATGCCCGCACTCCCACAACAACCGCTTGCATTTTGCATGGGGACAAGCGTCAGATTTTTGACCTGTTGAAGCAAGGCCAAAGGGGCTTCTGTAATACCTTGAGCATGCGTTAAGTGACAAGACGCCTGATACGTCACAACCTTAGCTGTAGCGAGTGCTAAAGATGGCAAACGTTGGAGATGCTCCCCAATAAAGGCGTGAATATCTTCAGCGGCATGGGCGATTTCGGCCAAAACAGACGGTGAATCAGGCAAGGAAAGACTTTCCCCTAAATGGGGGTAATCCTTCAGCATGGCACCGCATCCGCCAGCGTTAGAGAGGGTCGTTTGTTTGCTAGACGCTTGCCATGCTTGGGCGTTTTCTGTCATGCAAGCTTCTGTTTCTTTCGCCAGCCCATGATGAGCCGCCAAGGCGCCACAACAGCCCAAGGGGCTTGCTGTGACGCTAAAGCCTATCGCCGTAAGAACGTCTAGGCAGGCATTATGCACATCAGGCATCAAATGTTTCATCACGCAACCCAAGTGTAGAGCGAGTTCGGCATCCGCATCCACCTGTGTGAGGCGTGCATCGAGCCGTTCTTGGGGTAGAGGCATCCAAAAGCGTGTTTTTTCTGAAATAAAACGAGGCATCCACGAGGCTTGTAAAAGACGACGAAAGCCGAGTGCATCACCCCGCTTCATGCCAAAGGTGATAAGCGACAAAAGGGTATCCTGCTTTAAGACGGCTTGCATGACTTGAGCAAGCAAACTAAAACGTCCTAGCCCTTGGGCATGCGACGTCAAACGCCCTGCTTCTAGCACGTGGTGATACTTTACTTGAGACGGACACGCCGTTTCACACGCCATGCACCCCAAGCACGTTTCAAGGGCAGGCACTAAGTCCGCAAAGGGCAAGCGCCCGTCATGGACGGCTTGGCTTAGGTGGATGCGTCCACGGGGGCTTTGGGATTCATCGCCTGTGTGGACGTAAGTTGGGCAGGCACTCAAGCACATACCACAATGAATGCAGGTTTCAAAGGCTTTTTCAAGATCTTTTTCTAGCGTGTTAGGCATGATAGACCCCCTCATCAAAGTACGGTGAGCGCAGTTGTTCAGGCGTAATCCCCCACGCACGACGCAGGTCACGCCACTGTTGCCACAAGACTTCAGGGATTTGAGTCTGCCACAACGCTGAATCATCCCCTCGCCACAAGGGAGCCAATGGGGCTGTAAATGCTTGATCCTGCTCGCCTAAAGGAAGTCCCGAAAAGCAGGTGTTTAATAGTTCGTCGGATCCTTGCCACGTGAGGTAGACGGTTTCTTCCGCATAGTTCAAGGCTTCTAAACCTGAAGGAGGCGACATTTTCAGCCCCTTTTCTAGTAAGCTAAACTCGCCTTGAGAGCTTTCCCACTGAAAAAAGCGTTTGGGGAATTTCGATACGGCGGACGTCCTTAAACAGACGCCAATCGGTAGACCTAGCGTACCGTGAAAGCCAAAGTGTAGACGGTGCAAATCGTAGCCCGTCACATTTTTGAGGACTCGTCCACCTGAACTGATGATTTGTCCTTGAACATCCAGCCAATGTAAGCCCAAGACTCGCTTGCGTAAGGGCATTTGCCACGCATCAGAAGGCAATGGTGGTGCATAGGCGAAGGCTTGAGCGAGCGTCCATTCGGGGGGGAGTGCCAAGTGTAGCGTTTGATTGTGAAGGGCGAGGTGTGTTTCAATTTGGGCAAGCGTCCAGTGGGTGGGGAAGTACGCCACGAATTCTTCGGGCCAGTGGTGGAAGGCCCCTTCGTTGTATTCTTCTTGAGTGTGAACGACGTGAGACCAGACGTCAAACACAGTGGCAACAGGCGGTAGAAAGGGCGACGCCACTGCCACGGCTCGCTGATGCACGGCGTCTTGAAAGGCGCGTTGTGCAGGGGCGCTTAGCGAGCGACGTGGGGGAAGAGAGGTCGTCATAAGGGGGCCTTGTGCTTTTTGGGGGGCTTGTGCTAAGCCCAGTGTAGCACAAAAACGATGTAACAATTTAGAGGACAACGTGCTTGTGTGTGGTGAAAAACGCGCCATCTGGGTACACCTTGAAAAAGCAATCGTTTCCCCTCTCCTGCATGCCAACCTGTGACGGGTAATACAGTTGTGCCGTCTAATACTTTTTCTAATCCAAGCCAAAACAGTAGGAGGTGAGGCTCCTACTGTTTTGGCGATGGGTCTAACAGACATTTTGTTAAGGTAGAGATAAAGAGCGAGAGGCTTTATTTTTTCACAATAGCACCACTAGGCTTTATTTCCTGTAAACTAACCTAATATCTTAGGATTTCCTGTAGCGTGAGCCTCATTCACTTTTCTAAGCCAATCGTTTTGATTAAGAGCTTGATGCGTTTGATCGAATATACCTTTTAAGGTCTGCTTTGATGATTTATCCTCAGACTGTAATTTTTCTATAAATGCATTAAATTCACTAACCGTGACTTCTCCATCTGCATTACCTAAAATATCAGCTGCATATAAAGCTGAAAGTCGTTCTTCTGGACCAGTCTTACCATTGGGAGCTAAAATTTTGTCAATAACGGAGCCTGTATTCACGTTTACTTTACTGTCAAAACGTGTTTGCCAGTCCGTAAATTGTTTGGCCTGCTCATCGGTTCTACGTGGTAGATATTTGCCATTAAGGTCTTCATTAATTTTTCCTTGTAATTGTTGAAGATCTTTAGGTGACGTAGGATTTTTAAAGATGGTAGTATTCCCTTTAAATATGACTTTATCATTTGAAATCTCAACAGGTTTTACTTGCGCTGGATCCAATGGCAAAGCTGGAGAAGGGGATGTGTTATTTTTACCAAGTAATAATACAATCAGCTTTATTAATAGTGTTATTGCATTAGAATCAATATTTGAAGCTGTACCTGATTTTAAAGCGGAACTAGCTTTTTCATTAGGGGGAGTGGTTTTAACTGGCGTTGTAGGTAAAATTCCATTGGAATTGGGACTGTTATATTGTGGTACTTGTCTCATTTGTCCCATCCCAATTAATCCCAACATACTTGTATTAAGACCATTTCCCATAAATCTAGTTCCCCTATTTATTTAATCTTTAAGAAGCTTCTGAATCTTTCCCTCTCATAAATAAACGAAAATTCTAAAGCAGAATTGCCTCATGTTACACTTTTGATACAGAAAAATGCCTAAAATTGTGATTCGTGTCATTATTGACGGGATGAAGGGGCGTTTAATATTAAACCACCGTCATTATCGGCGACAACCCACGCTTTACCTCCCAACAACACATACGACCCCGTTGCCAATTAACCCCAACCTCACTCGGGGGCAGAGAGGTCGTCATCATGGGAGCCTTGTGCTTTTGTGGGGGCTTGTGCTAAGCCCAGTCTAGCACAAAAACGATGTAACAATTTAGAGGACAACGTGCTTGTGTGGGGTGAAAAGCGCACAACGTTTGCTTGACGCTGTTTTATGAACGTGTACGCTTACAGAAATCCCTTTTTTAGAAGAATACCCCAGTGATACGCTCCCTAATTCAAAGTCCTTTACCCCTTCATAAGCATACGCTTCCTCGCGCTTCTTACTCCCCTGAAGTGTTGAATCAACAACGCCAAGGGTTAGAGCTTGGTGAGGGGGTTGAAATGATTTTGAACAGGCGTTTTAATCTTTATGCCACAGGCCACACACCAGATCTTAAAGATAGATTTGGAACGGCCTTATCTCAGATACAGGGGCTTAGGAAACCCTCACTCTCTCTAAATATCGTTAACGATGGACTGACAACGCTTTGTTTATCTAAAAACGACTATTCATGGAACTTATATATGTGGCGGCACGGAAAATCTTTAGCAGCGTTTGTAGAATGCGTTGAACTCCTCGCTACTAAACTCGCCCAATTTCAAGATGATTCTAGTCCTAACCCAAACACTCTAGCTTTCTTACGACATTTACAAGAATTAGAACACGCCCTAATGAGACTTAATCGACCTGAGATGTTGCCACACGATTATCAGCCCTTCTTTGATTTCTAGCCCTTCAACAACGCCACGGCGTCCCAGTTGAGTCGGGCCAAGTTCGTGCGGAGTTGGGCTTGGTAACGGCCTTGCCAGTCGACGTCACTGGCGAAATACGGCAAGCGCCCCAAAAACAGCCAACTCGGGTTGTTCACCAACCACGCCTGCCACGATTCATCCAAATTCGAGCGAGGCGGGGCTTGCGTCATCAACACATTCAAGGAATGCCACTGCCCTAAACACGTAAACGCGTACAGGGTGTCGGTGTCTGCCACTTGTGTGGGGGTGGTGAGGTAAATCAAGTTCACATTCAAGTGGGGCAACAACGCTTCCACCAAGCTGACATCACTCACGTTCATCACCACATAACGATAGTTCTTCGCTAGCAATCGAGGCCAGCCGTATCGCAAGGCTTTTTGGATGCATGCATCCGCAAGCAGAGCATCGGTGGCTTCGGTCAGGTGGTCATCTTGCTGGCTGGGGTAAAGGCTCAAGCCTTCATGCACCCCTTGAATCAGGTAGGGCGTTTCAGCCAAGTGCCAATCCACTTCCGCACTGGGATTCACCTTATTTTCATGCAACTGCACCAGCGTTTCATAAAGCGAAGCCCCTTGAAACGCCTTGAGCGAGGCTTCGCCTTTGAGCTTGCGTAAAATGCCACAGTCCACCGTGGTATCCACCCACAAAGTCGGTTCTGTGCTGTTGTGCATGAGGCTAAAAAGCCCTTCAATAAAGGTGGATTTTCCGCTTCCTGCTTCACCAGCCACCACCAAAACGCTGGTGAGTCCCTTATAGTTTGCCATGTGAACCGATTATGGACATCTGAAAACCTTTTATCCCACTTATGATATAGTCGTATTGTAAGCTTTTTGAAGACTTTTTGTCAAATGGAAGGTTTCTAGATCCGTTTTTATCTGGTGACGTCAGAGACCTTTGCTCGCACAAAGGGTCTCCGACACCTCTAAATGCGTTCAAGGGGGGACGGGGGAGGACGTATTGCGTTTCTCCTCCCCTTCGTCCCCCCTTGAAAATCCCCCCTGAATCCCCACCTCGTCGCATCATGCCTTTGCACGACGTCCGCAAAATGTCTCGGAAGCCTCGCATTTAGTGCGTTGACGTCTGTTTAAAAAGGCGTCCGAAGGATTGTTATGAGACGAAAAAGGACTAATTGCTACAATGTTCGACCTGCTTCACTGGAAAATCCGCCAAATGCTTTGCCCCTTCAAACGAGCCGTTGCCCCTTCGCAATGGCTCATGAACCTCGATGTGCCTGCCTACACCGAGCCGTCGAACCCTGATTTAACCCTCCGCCAAACGCAGTTGCTAGAAGTCTTTCCTCATTTTAAGGACTTGCCTCCTTCGTGGGGGTGGGTGAAATTGGAATCGCTTTACCAGCTGGATCAAATCGCTCGTTTACTCGAAACACATCCGATACCGCAAGGCGAAACCTGCCGTTGGGTGGATGTTGGCTCTAAAAACGGCGCCACCTTAGGGGCTTGCCTTGCAGTGGCGGCTCAATTGGGTGAAACCGTGCAGGTCACAGGGCTTGAAATCGACACCTTTCGCTATTATTTGGATGGCTACACCCGAGGCGACTATGCTCGTGGATTGGTGAAAGCCTTTGCCGAAACCCCTGCTTTAAAAGCCTTGGGGACGCTCGATTTTGTCGAAAGCGATGTGAACGACTATGCCCAAACGCATCCTGCAACAGTGGATGTGGTGTCCTGCTTTTTGCCCTTTGTTTTGGCGAAAGAGCATACGGCGTGGGGTTTGCCGAAGCAGGAGTTTGATCCGCAAGCCTTCTTTAAAAGCGTGTGGGATTTGCTTAAGCCCAATGGTTTTTTACTCATCAGCAATTTAAGTGAAGACGAGGTCCACGCACAACGACAAATTTTAGAGGCTTTAGAAGCCGATTTGCCTCTAGGGCAAGGCATCCTTCGTCATGTCGAGGCTTTAGAAGTCGAAACCCGTTTTATGAAATGTGGTGAAGAAAAGAGGTTCCTATGGATGCTCCAAAAAATAAGTTAACGATTCTACTGGCGAGTGGGAACTTGCATAAGGTGGAAGAAATTCAGGCGTTCTTTCAAGCGTCTGGTTTAGACGTCGCCGTTTTGCCTGCCACGAATTTAGACGGCTTGGATGAGAATGCCTCCACGTTTTTGGGCAATGCGGAAATTAAGGCACGTTTTGTGTTAGACGAAGCCAAAGAACGCCTCGCCACGTTTACCTTGGGGGACGATTCAGGTTTTATCGTCGAAGCTTTAGCAGGGCATCAGGGTTTGACGGATTTCCCAGGGGTCCGCTCGAATCGCTGGCTAGCGGGTGACGTCACCCATGCGGATCGTTGTCGTGGGATTTGCGACCTGCTTGGGGATTCATCCCAACGCTCGGCTCGCTTTGTCTGTGCCATGTCGTTGATTGAAGTGGCGACTGGCGAGGTTTTTTCAGTCGAAGGCGTCTGTCCCTTGTGGATACGTCAAGACGGTGAGTTGGTGGGGGCTAACGGTTTTGGGTATGATCCGATGGTGCATTATGTGGATGAGCAAGGGCAGGTTTCCCCAAAAACCATGGCGGAATTGAGTATGACTGAAAAGACGGCGATTAGCCATCGTGGGCGAGCCTTGAATCAGCTTAAGGTTTTACTCGCTAGCACTTTCTAAAGACGCCTTCATCTCTTCGGGAATCATGGCGAGTAAGGCATCGATTTGAGCGGCTTTTTCTTCAAAGTCTTTAAGCTTCGACTGCATGCCTTTCACGCCTTTAATGACGTCCCTTAATTTCATGATCGCCGCGATGTTCGCCATCGCTTCTTTGTGAGGCAAGGCTGGTGAGCCGAGCATAATGGCTCCTGCGTCGATGTCTCGCATGACCGCAGAACATGCCATGACAATGGCATTGTCGCCAATATTAAGGTGATCGCCCACGCCGACCTGCCCTGCGATGACCACGCCGTTACCGATTTTACAACTACCCGCAATGCCCACTTGTGAGACGATTAAGCATTGTTCGCCAATACGGTTATTATGCCCAATTTGGGTGAGGTTATCAAGCTTTGTACCTTTGCCGATGCGTGTTTCCGCCAACGTGCCTCGATCAATACAGGTACAGGCCCCCACTTCAACATCGTCTTCCAGAACCACATTGCCAATGCTATTGATCCGCAAAATCGCTTCCACGCCTTGCGCCGTGTCTGCATTACTCTTCTTTTCGTGACGAGCTTCTTTGGGGGTGACATAGCTAAAGCCATCCGCTCCAATGACGGCGTTGGGTTGTAGGATGCAACGCTTGCCGAGTTCACAGCGGTCTCCAATGCGGACGCCTGCATACAAAATGGACCCTGCTCCGATCTGCACGTTGGCTCCCACCGTGACGTTGGGGTAAATCTGCACGCCATCTTCAATGACGCTATTTTCGCCCACAGACGCAAAGGCTCCGATGCGGACATTTTCGCCCAGACGTGCGGTGGGGTGAACAAAGGCTTGGGGATGAATCCCTTCATTTAGCAAAGCTCGACGCTCAAAGACATCGAGTAAAACGGCAAGAGCCACACGGCTTCTAGGCACAAGCAACAAGGCGATTTCACCAGCGTCGATTTTGGCTTGAACGGCATCAGGAATGGCGAGGCTTTCTTCCACTAAACCTAGTTTTGCTCCCCCTAAAAGGGCTTGCCACGCTCCTTCGCTGGCGATGTAGGCCATGTGCGAGGGGGCTTTCACTAAGGCAGGATGCACCAAGCCCGACACCAAAAGCGAGGCATCCCCTAAGACAGACGCCCCTTCAATGCGATGGGCAATAGATTCTAGGGAGTATTCGGCTAGGACTGTGGGGGAGCTTAGGGTCATGGTAAAGGCATCCTTTTACGATAGGGGTCAACTCTTTTAATCTAGCATAAAATACTCAAAAAAAATGAAAAAAATAATCGAAAGATAGGCTTGCCTATTCAATAGTCCTTGTAGTATAATCAAATGTGTAGTAAACTATGTGGGGATGCACGATGACTGTTGCACTTTACCCAGGCAGTTTTGATCCCGTCACAAAAGGTCATGAAGACTTGATTCGTCGCGGTGCTAGCCTGTTTGACTCACTCATCATCGCTGTGGCACACAATCCTGCAAAGCCCAATAGTTTATTCACCCCCGAAGTCCGTATGATCATGCTGAATGAAAGTATCGTCAAAATGGGACTTCAAAACGTCACGGTGACCTCTTTCACAGGGTTAACCGTGCATTTTGCTAAATCGGTTGGTGCAGATTGTTTGATTCGAGGTTTGAGAGTTATTTCCGACTTTGAATATGAATGTTCCATGTACCAAGCCAATGCCAAAATTAACCCTCACTTGGATACCTTTTTTATGATGCCTTCCCTTGAATTTCAGTTTTTATCCTCTCGTTTGGTACGTGAACTCGCCAGCCATCATGAACCTGTAGGTGCCTACGTTTCCCCCCATGTCGCCAAGGCGTTGAAAGATATTTATCGTTCAGTTCCCGCAGAAAACAATTGAATCCTAACATACATCGTTTAAAGCTTTTGAAAGGAGATAATTTAAATGAGCAACTTTATTAAAATTTTAGACCACATGGAAGATCTCCTTTTAGGTAGCCCTACCATTCCCCTAACGCCTTGGGTGATGGTGAATGCTGATAAGCTTTTGCCCTTGATGGACCGTTTGCGTGAGCATTTGCCCCAAGCGATTCAAGACGCTCAAGACATGATGAACGATCAAAATATTCTTATTGAACAAGCTCGTCAACAAGCCATTGCCTTGCTTCAAAATGCGGAAAAAGAAAAACAACAGATTTTGTCGGAAGCCTCCTTAATGCAAGCCATTCAAGAAGAAGCCCAGCGTATTCGCTCGCAAATGATTGCAGAACTCAACACCTTAAAGCAAGATACGTTGGCTGAATGCGAAAGCTTACGTCACACGGCTCAAGAAGAAGCGACCATGATTCGCTATTCCGCCAAAACCTATGCGGCTGAACTGTTAGGCACCATGGAAGCACGCTTGGGGGACTTACATGAGCAGGTGCGTTTGGGGGCTTCTCAATTGAATGAAGAACGTGCGAATGTGCCTGTGCAACAACGTTTGTTGGCTCAACAAAATGTGGCGAATCGGCATCCACAAGTGAGTCGTCCTCTGGTGAAGCGTCAGCCTCGTCCTAAAGTGGCGAGCCAACAATTGCCTTTAATGTCTCAACAGAGCAGTCAAGAAGAGCAGATCGAAATGGCGATGAATCTCATTCAACAGGGCAATACTCGTCGCTAAACTTTAGATCCAACTCCTGTGTTGTTCAAATGTCCAATGTCGTATTTGAAACGACTATGCAGGCTACGGGCATGTTCTTCCATTTTGCTCTTAAAAATGGGTTCCTTCATGATTTCATGACCCCCTCGCCTGATTTCTTCCATGGCACGGTTAACCAAGGCACGGATTAAGTTTTTGGGTAAAAAGCGTACACGATAGGTTTCTTTACAGACGATTAAAATAATTTCCGCTAATCGAGGGTTATTCGGTAAGAAAGAACGGCACATCGCCGCAGAATCAACAGGCATGGGAAGAAATCCTTATCATCACTTATACGGAGGCTTTCGTTTATGTTTCGGACGCTCACGCCTAAAGCTATAATACGGCGTAACGTATTGTTACATCTCGTCTTTTCTTTCCAAACCAAAACAGGATGCTCGTGAAAGCATCCTGTTGGGTTTGAAAATCGTTTTAAACCTAGCTAAACCAAGTTGTTGAACTGTTCGCATTGCCTGTGTTGTTAGGCACAATGGCTGTAACTGGCGTATTGGCTGTTCCTACACCATAGGTGGCATTAAAGGGTGAAGGGGTTGTACCTGTTCCCGCTTGGTAGAGTTCGTTACCCGCCCAAATACGACCGTCTCCACCTAAGAAAACACTCACAGGACCGTTAGCTGAAGTGGCTGAACCACCACTGGTGGCAGAACCATCAGGATCTACGGTAAAACCAATAACACCCACACCGTTACCTAAGGTATCGGCGAAGCTGTCGGTCAAAACAAAAGCGATTTGAGCACCGTTTTGTAATACGATACTTGCGGTGGTGGCTCCACCATTACCACCCGTGCCTAATCTGGCATAGTTAAGGGTGTCTCTTAAAGTCTGAGCAGTGGTTGAACGAGGTGTGTTACCATTGTTACTCGCACGAACGGCTTGGTAAGCTTCGGAAATCATACCAAAAGCTTCACGACCAATGGCACGTGAACTGGATTCACCCACAGCAGTCAAGACTTTAGGAATGGCAAAGGCGGCAATTAAGCCCAAGACTGCCAAAGAAACGAGTAATTCTGAAAGGGTAAAACCCTGAAGTGAACGATTGTTCATAGATTCCTCCAATTAATTTTGAATGAGTACTTATAATGTTCTACGGTAAGATACTTTAAGTATTATACGCTTCGAATGAAATCCTTAGCACTGAGGACTTGAAAATCTCCTACAGGTATAGGGTGCTAATTAAGAATGGGATGCTTTGTTAAGCATCCCATTTCTTAAATTCAATCAATTCAGACCTAGCTAAACCAAGTGGTTGAAGAGTTTGCATTGCCTGTGTTGTTAGGAGCAATGGCTGTAACAGGCGTATTGGCTGTTCCCACACCATAGGTGGCATTAAAGGGTGAAGGGGTTGTGCCTGCTCCCGCTTGGTAGAGTTCGTCACCCGCCCAAATACGACCGTCTCCACCTAAGAAAACACTCACAGGACCGTTAGCTGAAGTGGCTGAACCACCACTGGTGGCAGAACCATCAGGATCAACAGTAAAACCAATAACACCCACACCGTTACCTAATGTGTCCGCAAAACTGTCGGCCAAAACAAACCCAATTTGAGCACCGTTTTGTAATACGATACTTGCGGTGGTGGCTCCACCATTACCACCCGTGCCTAATCTGGCATAGTTAAGGGTGTCTCTTAATGTCTGAGCACTGGTTGCACGAGGGACGTTACCATTGTTGTTCGCACGAACGGCTTGGTAGGCTTCGGAAATCATACCAAAAGCTTCACGACCAATGGCACGTGAACTGGATTCACCCACAGCCGTTAAGACTTTAGGAATGGCAAAGGCGGCAATTAAGCCCAAGACTGCCAAAGAAACGAGTAATTCTGAAAGGGTAAAACCCTGAAGTGAACGATTGTTCATAGATTCCTCCAATTAAGGTACATAATAGATAACACACACAATAACAGCTTAAAACGCTTGCCTGTAAAGGGACGTTTATTATTAGTCTAGGTATCGACAGTATGTTTCAAGAGCTTTAATGCCCAATGTAGTTTCGTTACATTTGACATAGAGTCCTTTGAACACTGCACTTAATTATGCCATAGAGCGATATTTTCAAAAGCCGTTTCGCCTAATATCCCTTATTTGGTGGAGGCTCCCGCTTTCAGCATTTTCATGGCATTATAAAGTGCCGATGCTTGTGCGTCATGCTCTTTTGGCAAAACAGGCATTAAACGCAAATATAAGTTCCCCACCTCTTTTTCGGGGGACTTGAGATTCGGCAAGCCCGCCCCTTTAATGCGGAGTTTTTGCCCTGTTTGACTATAGGACGGAATGTTGATGCTAATGGCATCCCCCGAAGGGATCGTCACCTTATGTTCGCCGCCTAGAACCATATCCACCAAGGGGATCTTACAATGTTGCGTAATGTCTAAACCCTCTACTGTGGTGTCTGAAGGTACGTCTATCGTCACCTTGAGCAAGAGGTCTCCCTTTTTACCACGTTCATAGTCGGACGCCTTGCCTGCCCCTTGCACACGAATTTTCTTCCCCGAGCTAATGCCTTTGGGGATTTTGAAGGTGACGTCTTTTTTTAAGGCGTTGGAATAGAAGGAACGCGTCCCCCCTTTAATGACTTCCTTTAAGGTGACTTGAATCATTTGTTCTAAGTCTAAATCTTCTTTGGGGCTTGCTTGCCGAGCCTGCGGATTCTGCCGTGCCTGAGCTTGTCCATACTGTCCCCCTTGAGATCGCCCCCCGAAGAAGGCTTCAAAGAAGTCTGAAAAGCCTGAGGCTCCTCCGCCATAGCCAGCACCACCAGCACCCCCGAAGAGGTCTTCATAGTTGATGTTGCCACCGCCGCCCCACTGTTGATATTGGGCCTGTGAAGGATTGCCTTGCCCTTGCTTCCATTGCGAACCGAGCATATCGTAGCGTTGGCGTTTTTCTTCATCACCCAAAACCTCATAGGCTTCACCGAGTTCTTTGAACTTGTCGGCATGTTCAGGGTGCAAATCAGGGTGAAACTGCTTGGCTTTTTTGCGATACGCCGATTTAATGGCTTTGGCATCGGCGGTTTTGGGGACGCCTAAAATCGCATAGTAATCTTTGTAATCCATTAAGAAAAAACCTATCTACTTGAAGGAAACGGAATTATATTCCTATTCTAGCCCAAAATTAGCTAATTTTACCAAACCCTACGACTATTTTATGGCGGTGGATTGAAGTTGCTGTCTAAGGGCATCCGCTTTTTTAACCACGCCTTCCAAGGCTAAGGTACTTTCACTTAAATGAATATAAGTTTGGTAAGCCTCCAACGCTTCTTTTAAACGACCCAATGCTTCCAAGCTTTCGCCCTTGTGCAGGTAGATCTCGCTTATATTGGGATCCACCTTAAGGGCTTTGTCATACCATTTAATCGCTTCCGCATACTTGGCTTGCTTGTGAAACACAAAACCTTTAGAATCCAAGGTAGCGGCACTTTCTTGAGGGGCTTCACGTTTTAAGGCTTCATCAATCGCGTTTTCAGCTTTTTTGTACTGTCCTAAGTGGGTTAATGCGTATCCGTAATTGTTGTAAGCCATGGCGGGGGTGTAGTTCAATGCAATCGCTTGAGCGGTCGCTTGAGCCGATGCTGTAAAGGTTTGCTGTTCGGCAAACCATAAGCCTAATTGAAAATAGTATTCGCCTTTTTTGGGGGAAAGGGCAATGACTTGTTCCAGTGTTTTGGTGGCTAGTTCTAGCTGTCCTAGTCTATACAAGCACAAGGCTTTAGGGTACAGCAGTTCAGCATCATTGGGTGAGGTTTCCAACGCTTGATTCCAAGCCGTCAATGCTTGGTACGGATGGTTATTGGCCATATAAATCAAGGCAATTTTTTCATAAAACACATGGGGGGCTTCCGCTGTTTGAGCGGCTAAGCGGTAATAGTAAATAGCATCATCTAGGTGGTTCGATTCAGAGGATTGTTCAGCAATATAGGCATGGGCATGGGTGTACAAGCCTTTAGGGGCAGGCGGGTTGATGATTGGCACACCTGCCCACGCAAGGGAACTGCAATTTAAAGCAGTGAACGCTACAGTGCCTGCAATTAAGACCTTTATCTTCAAACGCATGATATTTTCCCCTTTTTTAGATTCACTCTACTTTATATTGTAGCGATTTTCAAACTCTTTCGCAAGGGAATCTTTTTATCCTGTTTTATGTTTAGAAAGTGATATTTTTTAAGATTTCCTGTTTTTTGGATTTCTCACTCCTTTTAGAGCTGGTGCTTGGGGGTCTTTGTGCCGCCAAAGACTCCCCAAACCCCCAAAGGCGGTTCAAGGGGGGACGGGGGAGGACGTATTGCGTTTCTCCTCCCCTTCGTCCCCCCTTGAAAATCCCCCCTGAAACCCCACCTCGTCGCATCATTCTCGTTGCACGACGTCCTCAAAATGTCTCGGAAGACTCGCATTTAGTGCGTTGACGTCTATTGGTGTGAAGTCTTCAAAGGTTTACAATAAATCTCTCGAATTATGACGCATAAAAGCTCGAGTGTCAACCTTTACGCTTTACAAATCGTAAAAACTAAGCCAAAACGAGCAAACTCAAACGACCGTAGCGTTGCAGATACGCCGTATGCAAGGCCGACAACAAATCGATGCGGTTTTGACGGATCGCTGGATTGTCACTCATCACCATGACCTCTTCAAAAAAGCGTTCCACCACAGGAGCCAGTTCCGCCATCGCCACCGTGCTATTTTGAATCAGGGCTTTATTTGCGGCATGATACAAGGCACGCTCTGCTTCCGATTCGAGCAAAGATTCTTCCACCTTCGCCAAGGTCGCATTGGGGTTATAATGCTTGGCGATCATTTTGTCGATGCGGTTGGCAGGCGTGTACAAGGCATCGAATAAGTCGGGGGCATCATCTCGCTTGACTTTCAGGTTGTCGAGTTTAGCCACAAATAAGGGCAGATCTTCCCACGGGCTAAAGCTGGCTTGCACCGACTGGATGAGATCCACACTATAGCCTTGTTCTTGCAAGTAAGACGCCAAACGCTGTTGCATAAATCCTTCGATGCGTTGCCACGTGGCATCCCACGATTCTTGAGCCAAATCGCCTAAGTTTTCATAGCTATGTTGACACCAGACTTGTAAATTATTGTGAAGATTGAACGCCAAAATGCTCAACAACACACCATTCACCAAGCGACGCAAGCCTAAAGGGTCTTTGGAGCCACTGGGCATTTTCGTTTTGCTTTGGCTGAATAAAGCCACCAGCGTATCGAGCTTGTCGGCAAGGCTGATGATGAGTCCTGTGGGGGATTCAGGCAAGGCATCACCTTGAAAACGAGGCAGGTAATGCTCAAAAATGGCGGTCGCTACAGTAGGGGATTCGCCCTGTTGCAAGGCATAATACATCCCGACTTCGCCTTGAAGTTCGGTGAGTTCAAAGACCATCGAGGTGACGAGATCGGTTTTACAGAGTAAGGATGCACGTTCGACGGCTTGACGTGTTTCCGCATCGACGGCTAACGCTTCGGCAAAAGCATAGCTTAAGCGTTGGATCCGCTGGGTTTTGGCTTTAAGGGAGCCTAAGCCTTTTTGGAAGGTCACGCCGTCTAAAGCGGTGAGCCTGTCTTCTAAAGGGGTTTTGATGTCCTCTTCATAAAAGAACTTGGCATCTTCAAAGCGAGCGACCAAAACACGTTCGTTGCCTGCAATAATGTTTTTCGCGAAGCGGACGTCTCCATTGGTGGCGACCAAGAAGTAAGGCAAAAGTTCGCCCGATTCACTTTCCACAGGGAAGTAGCGTTGGTGAGCCTTCATCACGGTGATGAGAACGGGCTTGGGGATTTTCAAGTAGCTGGCGTCAAACTGCCCGACAATCACGCTGGGGTATTCGAGGATGTTGGCGACTTCTTCAAGGAGTTCATCATCGACAATCGCCACCCCCCCGATGCCTTTGGCGACTTCCGCCAACTGTTCTTTGACCGTTGCCATGCGTGCTTCGGTGGACAGAATCACTTTTCCTAAAGAGGCCAGCTTTTCGTCGTAATCCGCAGGAGACTTCACCGCAATGTCGGCTTGCCCCAAGAGGCGATGCCCACGCGTGGTATTTTGAGAAAGCAGGGTGTCGTCCCCTAAATCAAGGGAAAGAGGCAGAAGCTCATCATTCCAAAAGGCAAGCAACCAGCGAATCGGGCGAGGAAAGAGGCGTGAATTGTTCGCCCACCGCATAAAGCGAGGCCCTTCAATCGATAGTACCACATCCAAAACAAGCGAGCCGATAAGCTCTTTAACGGCCTGCCCTGCATGGCGTTGATGCAAGACCACATAGCGAGTGCCGCCGATGTCTTCTTGAACGCAGGCATCAAAAGTGGCGTTATTTTTGCGTAAAAAGCCGTCAAGGGCTTTACTGGGGGAAGCATCTGCGTCGAAAGCGACTTGAACGGGCGGCCCTTTGATGACTTCGTTTCTCTCGGCTTGAGCGTCAGGCAGTCCGTTTAGGCGAATCACCAAGCGACGGGGCGTTTTTTCGATGTGAATGCTTGTGGCGACAAGTCCAACCGCTTCCAAGCGTTTTTCAATGGCTTGGCTTAAGGCGTTCTGCACGGTGGCTAAAAAGCCCGCAGGGAGTTCTTCGCATCCGATTTCAAAAAAAGCTTGGTTTGACATGCCCATTTCCTTTCACACAATCATGCGTCCATTATCGTACAAAAGAGCGAGAAAGACAAGGCAAAACGCCTCCTGTCTTGACAGGAGGCGTATGTGATATTGGGGGGGGGGGATTACCAACCGCCGTTGACTGCTTGTGAAGGCAAAGGGGCTTGAGCGATGGTCGTCGTGGGGAGAGGGTTCCAGTTTGAAGGGGCTGGATCTTGTGCAACAGGGGCAGGAGCCGTCCATGCTGTAGACGCTGGCGCCGTGGCAACGGTTGGAGCAGGTTGAGCGAAGGTGAACGGCGGTTGTTGGGGTGGAGCGAAGGTCGTTTGAGCAGGCATTAGAGTAGGTGAAATGTTATTGCCTGCTGCAGGGAGGAGGGGATTAGAACCCAAACCTAACAGTGACTTCTGATCCGGCGGTAACTCAGGAAGTAAACCTAACGGCGACGATAATGGCGGCGGCAACTGAGAAGCGAAACTCGACGGAAGTGAACCTAACGGCGACGATAATGACGGCGGTGGGTTGTAGGATGCTTTAAGTCGTGCAATCTCTTGTTGTAACTTAAGGGCTTGAGCTTGATCTAGAGTCGTATCGGTGGTGGTGGTGGTGTCGGCTTTGTTACCAATTAAACCTTGCAATAGCGGCAAGCCTGCTTCAATCAAGGGGGCATATTTTTCAAAACCTGTGGCGCCTTCTTCGGTGTCGGTGGAATCTTTGTCAGGCGTGTAATCCGTTTGGTCGATACCATATTTTTCAAATTGAGCCTTTAAGTTTCTTAATTCATCATCCGTACTTTTAGCACCGCCTGCTTTAAGGGCTTTGGCAGAAAGTTCAGCATAAATTTTATTGGGGTTTACACCATTTTCAAGATCGGTTTGTACGCTTTCCAAGAAACTCTTACGTTCTTCCTTCGCGACTTCACCGTCTCGATCTGTATCCATGAGTTGAAGTGTACGAGATAGTTCAACATAGCTCATGCCACGTTGAGCTAATCCTGTAAATAATTTGTCAAACATTGTGGTACTTAAGTCTTGCCCTTTAAACAAAGGCACTTTTTTTGCTTCTGCGGCACTTAAGTAATTGTTACCGTCTGTATCATATTCTTCTACTATCGCTTTCGCTTGACGGTTATACTCTCTCAATTCAGCAGAGCTTAGCTGGGCGCCAGTTTTGGCTGGTGTTTTGGTGGTATTACCTAAAGCACCTAAAATACTGTTTAAAAAGTTAGTCATTATTATATTCTCTCTGGGGTTAAGGGGGGGGGTGAACAAAAGGGGATTCGCTTTTCGTTGAAAGCGCTTGTGCCTTAATAAAGGTTCCCGTCACCCGAGAATTGACAAATTGTTACATTCGTTTATAAAAACAAAAAGATTGTAGGCTGCTCTAGAAAAATGGCTTTGCTCCCTCTCCCTTCGGGAGAGGGATGGGGTGAGGGACTTAGGCTGTTTAGTCCGAGCTGGCGAGTCCCTCCTCCGAGCCTCCGCCCTAAGGGAGGAGGAACAAGAC